>NZ_CP128153.1:4545000-5178618 GCF_030292155.1 Bacillus sp. DX3.1
TTCACTATGTCTGGGCAGGAAAAGGATCTGACCGCTTCTATGTATGGCCGGATGCTCTCTCCCACCTAAAAGGAAGGGTTTTATGTCGGTTTTTTAATTTGTATTTATGTAGTTTTGCTACCTTTATAACAGAATAGATTTAAGAGGGAGGTAAAAACATGGACTATGCCGATTTATTAATCAAGCTAGGCCTCTCTGCTATTTTGGGATTTGCCATCGGCTTAGAAAGGGAGTTAAAACGAAAACCCCTTGGTTTAAAAACTTGCTTAGTTATTTCTATTATTAGTTGTCTCCTTACTATTGTTTCTATTAAGGCTGCTTATAATTTACCTCATTCCAGTCGTATCACCATGGATCCACTTCGCCTAGCTGCTCAAATTGTATCCGGAATCGGTTTTTTAGGTGCCGGTGTTATTTTAAGAAGAGGAAACGACAGTATTGCAGGTCTGACTACAGCCGCTATGATTTGGGGAGCCTCTGGTATTGGTATTGCTGTAGGAGCTGGTTTTTATCTAGAAGCAATTTTCGGAATGTGCTTTCTTATGATTAGTGTCGAGCTTATTCCATTAACAATGAAATTTTTAGGACCCAAATCATTTCGGCAGAGAGAAATTGCTGTAAAACTTGTTGTGAGTAGAATGGACAAAATCCCTATAGTTATTGACGAAATAAAAGAGATGGATATTAAAGTTAAGAACATAAAATTGAAAGCATTAGAAAACGGCTCTCACTTCTTACAATTAAAACTGTCTGTTGATCAAAAAAAGCATACAGCAGATGTGTATTATGCGATTCAGCGCCTCGAAAGTGTACAACAAACTGAAGTGGAGAGCATATAACATGTGCTCCTGCCCCTTCACACATCCATGCGGATAAAAACTCTCTTATACGAAGGAGAGTTTTTCTTTTTTTCATAATGGCAACAATGTAGCTATATGGAATGAGGAGGAATACAATTTTGAACTCACGAAGCAGCATTTTAGACGCATTTCGAAACTCGATTATCGTCCGCTTAGTTACCTTAATTATTATACTTATTATCTTTTTTGGTTTTCTCATGTATCAGTTAGAACCAAAACACTTTTCCACATGGTTTGATGGCATATGGTGGGCACTTGTCACAACATTTACTGTCGGATACGGAGATTACGTTCCACACACACCTCTAGGGAAACTTGTCGCAATGCTTCTCATTTTATTAGGAACCGGATTTGGTTCTTACTATATGGTATCATTCGCTACCGAGATGGTTAGCAAACAATATATGAAAATAAAAGGCGAAGAGGCAGCTTCTTGTCATGGACATATGATTGTTGTCGGCTGGAATGAACGGGCAAAACATGTTGTTAGTCAAATGCATGCTTTACAACCAAATCTCGATATTGTACTCGTAGATGAAACGCTCCCGATGCTCCCAAAATCATTTCAGCATCTTCAATTTATTAAAGGTTGCCCGCACCATGATCATACTCTACTAAAAGCAAATATCCGTACAGCCCATACAATCTTAATCACAGCAGACAAAGAAAAAAGTGAAAGCTTAGCTGATACACAGTCCATTTTAAATATTTTAACCGCGAAAGGATTAAATCCTACTATTTACTGTATTGTTGAATTACTTACTTCTAATCAAATTCAAAATGCCACAAGGGCAGGAGCAACAGAAATTATTGAAGGAAATAAATTAACAAGTTATGTCTTTACCGCTTCTCTTTTATTTCCTTCAATTTCTGGTATGCTCTTTACACTTTACAATGAAATTACAGAAAATAAATTACAACTTCTAAACACTACTTCAACATACTTTGAGAAAACATTTGAGTTCTGCAGTAATTCATTTTTAAAACAAGACATTCTATTACTAGGTATACAGCGTGATGGACAATATCATATTAATCCTGTCCATTCATTTGTAATTATTGAAAGGGATATATTCATCGTCATTAAACATTAAAAAGGTGCTTTTCCACTTCTCGTACCAATGCTTTTCCAATCTCAATGTACTTTTCCTTTATATCACCATCAGAATCTTTCGGCTCTGCAAATTGGTCTAATGCTGTTACCCCTGCTGCGAACGTATTAACCTGATCATCTAGTTCGTCTTGATATATATGGGAAAGAAGATATGGTTGATCAAGACGAACAACTACCCCTTCCACATCAAGCTCTCCTTCTACCGCTGTGAAAGGTACCCGTAAAAATTGATACCCCTCTTCCTCATCTATTTTATAATCGAAACAGCCTTTATCGTAATCCCAATTTCCGCCGATTGTATAACCAAGCGGTTTTAATACTTGTTCCAATTTAAAGAGAGCATATGTATGTCCCTCTAAATCCGATTGAATTGGAAACAAATCTCTCATCCTTTCCGCAATATTTTTTCCTAGCATGCCCTATAAAATATTGAAATAACAAAAGAGGTGTTAGGATTTTCCTAACACCTCTTTTCATATAAGCAGCTTTCACTTTTCAACTGTCTAGCTACACCTCTTAGGCCTAAACAGTCGGCTCCGCTTTTCTTTTGTCCAGCTCCAATGGCTAGAATGGTCGGTGGCTTCGCTTCTTCCTTCCATTCTGAACGAGCCATTTCTGCTTTTCTTATTTCAAACGTTCTTCTAGCTGTGCTTTTAATTCTTCAAATCCTGGTTTTCCAAGAAGAGCAAACATATTTTTTTTGTATGCTTCTACACCTGGTTGGTCAAATGGATTTACGCCTAGTAAATAGCCGCTCATCGCACATGCTTTTTCGAAGAAGTATACAAGGTAACCAAATGTATACTCATTCAATTCTGGAATGTTTACGATTAAGTTTGGTACACCGCCATCGCTATGTGCAAGTAATGTACCTTCGTATGCTTTCGTGTTAACGAATTCTACCGTTTCACCAGCAAGATAATTTAGTCCATCTAAATCGCTCTCATCTAATTCGATTTTTAGTTCATGTGTAGATTTTCCTACTTTTAGAACTGTTTCAAATAGGTCACGGCGTCCTTCTTGAATGTACTGACCTAATGAATGTAAGTCAGTTGAGAAGTTTGCTGAAGATGGGAAAATTCCTTTTTGATCTTTTCCTTCACTTTCACCAAATAATTGTTTCCACCATTCAGCAAAGTAATGAAGCGCCGGCTCATAGTTTACAAGCATTTCAATTGTTTTCCCTTTATTATATAGAGCATTACGTACAACTGCATATTGGTAAGCTGGGTTTTCTTCAAGCTCAGACTTTGCAAAATCATCGTGAGCCACAGCCGCACCTTGCATCATCTCTTCAATATTTAAACCACTTACTGCAATTGGTAATAAACCAACTGGTGTTAATACAGAGAAACGGCCACCAACATCATCTGGAATTACGAATGTTTCGTATCCTTCTTCATTAGCTAATGTTTTTAAAGCACCACGCGCTTTATCAGTTGTTGCATAAATACGTTTGCGTGCTTCTTCTTTTCCATATTTCTCTTCTAATAATTTACGGAAAATGCGGAATGCAAGAGCAGGTTCTGTTGTTGTACCTGATTTGGAAATGACGTTAACGGAGAAATCTTTACCTTCTAATACATCCATTAAATCTTTCATGTAAGTGGAGCTAATGTTTTGTCCAACAAATAGCACTTGTGGAGTTTTGCGTTGTTCTTTAGAAAGCGTATTGTAGAAAGAATGGTTTAACATTTCAATTGCTGCACGTGCTCCTAGGTAAGAACCACCAATACCAACAACAAGTAAAATGTCCGTGTCATTTTTAATTTTCTCAGCACTTTTTTGAATACGAGCAAATTCTTCTCGATCATATTGTAGCGGAAGTTCTACCCAACCTAAAAAATCGTTTCCAGCTCCAGTTTTTTCATGGATTGCATGATGTGATACTTTTACTGCATCACGTAAATAAGTTAGTTCTTGTTCACTGATGAACGATAACGCTTTAGAATAGTCGAACGTTACGTGTGTGCCCATCTTTTTCCCTCCAATTATGTATATGTATTTCTGTATTCACTTTAGCGAAACTGCAGTTGTAAATCAAGCGATTGGAGAATTGTAAACGTATCCAATATTTATTTTTTGAAAAAAGTTCATTTTTCGTATAAAAATACGTCATTTTCAGTATAGATGTATATACAATTTATAATAAAGTGAAACTTTAGTCAGTGGGGTTTTCTTCATCTCCTACTAATCATTAGTTGAACAAATCGGGGTATTATTGCCCGCGAATAGCAGGATAAAAATTCTTTTTGCATAAGAACCGAAAAATCTATGCATTCTATAAGAGAAGCAATTCACATAAAGTGAACCTTCCATTAGTGGGGTTTTCTTTCTCCCGCCTAATTTCGAAACTTATGGTAAATTTTTACCGCCCATGAGAGAGAGTTGGATACAAAGAAGCTTTCATTTATCCATGCTTCAAATTTAAGGAGGTACTACTCAAGATGAGTACTTTACAACGTATTGCATTAGTATTTACTATAATCGGCGCCGTTAACTGGGGACTTATCGGATTCTTTCAATTTGATTTAGTAGCAGCAATCTTCGGCGGGCAAAGTTCAGCCCTTGCGCGAATTATTTATGGTATCGTTGGTATTTCCGGGTTAATTAACCTTGGTTTATTATTTAAACCATCTGAAGCATTTGAAACACGTCCAGAAACACGTGAAGTCCGATAATCCTAACCCAATATTGTTTTAAGAAAACACACTATATCAACGACTCTCCCTTTCCATCCGACATACAAATATGATTGCATGCAATCATATTTGCCAATATATATCATAACTATAGTAAAAGAGGATAGCTTAGCTATCCTCTTTTACTTTGTGAGCTGCGATTCTTCAATCCACTCTGTTAATTTTTCACGTAATGTATTGAATCCTTTATCAGATGGATTTGGTACAAGTATCTTTCCTTGCTTTCGCTTAGCTGCTTTTAGTGACAAACTCATTTTTCCGTGCTCTTTATCAATTGAAAGTACCTTTACTTCTACTGCATCCCCGACCTTTAAAAAGTCATGAATATCTTTTACATACCCATTTGTAATTTCGGATATATGCACAAGACCTTGCGTTCCTGCATCCAACGCTACAAATGCACCGTAATCTTGAATTCCAGTCACTTTCCCTTTCACAACCACTCCTGTTGTGTATTGTTCTGACATAAGAAACACTCCTATACATTTACCAGTTTACCCCGCTTTAACGAGCAATAAGACACCCACCTCAAGATTATGAAGAATGCAAAGAAGATAGGTGGGCGCAACTGCCCGTAAAAGCCCGATTGGTTCAACTAATTCTCAGTGGAGGGGATGAATCCCCCCACTGAGAAAAGTTTCACTTTATATTAGTAAATTATACCACTAGCCGCCGTTTCATTCAAAAGTCACGAAAAAATTTTCCTTACTACGTATAATTTTTAAATATTGGGATAGAATACTAACACATGGCTTTCTAGTATTCCCCCCCTTTTATGGACAAAACGTATTCTGTTTTGTCCTTTTTTTATTTTCTACAAATCGTTTCATTCGCTTCATCGCTTCCATAAGTTGCTCAAGTGAAGTCGCATAGGAACAACGTATAAACCCTTCTCCACTCTCACCAAATACACTTCCAGGTACAACGGCTACTTTTTCTTCTAAAAGCAACTGTTCCGCAAATTCCGCTGAGGACAGACCCGTTGAAGAAATAGACGGAAATACATAAAATGCTCCACCTGGTACATGACATGTTAGACCCATCTCATTAAAAGAAGTCGTCATAAAGTTACGTCGTTTTTTATAACTTTGTCTCATGCGAATCACTTCATCGTTCCCAAAGCGAAGTGCTTCTAACGCTGCGAATTGAGACATCGTTGGTGCACACATCATTGAATACTGATGAATTTTCAGCATCAATTCCGTAAAATGAACAGGAGCAGCAATCATACCAAGGCGCCATCCCGTCATAGCAAACCCTTTTGAAAAACCGGAAATTAAAATAGTATGATTCCGCATATTGGCAACGCTAGCGAAACTCGTATAAGCCTCATCGTAAACAAGTTCTGCATAAATCTCATCAGATAGTACAATAAGATTATATTTTTTTACAATCTTTGCTAACTTCTCTAATTCTAATGGATTTAAAAGTGCTCCTGTCGGATTGTTTGGGGAACAAAGTAGAATTGCCTTTGTTTTCGTTGTAATCGCAGCTTCAATTTGTTCTGGCTGCACTTTAAATGCATTTTCTAAAGAAGTTGCAACCGCTACTGGCACTCCGCCAGCTAATGTAACAAGCGGTGCATACGATACGAAGCTTGGTTCAATAATGATGACTTCATCACCAGGATTTACAATCGCTCGCATTGCAACATCTAACGCTTGGCTCGCTCCAACTGTGACAATAATTTCTTCATTTGGATCATATGAAACATGAAATTGCTTTTGAAGATACTTTGATATTTCTTGACGTAGTTCAAGTAATCCTGCATTTGCAGTATATGATGTATATCCCTCTTCTAATGAGCGAATACACGCTTGCCTTACATTCCACGGTGTAACAAAATCAGGCTCTCCAACTCCAAGTGAAATAACACCTTTCATACCAGCTGCTAAATCAAAAAACTTGCGAATGCCGGATGGTTGTAAAGACTGTGCTGTTCTTGATAGTTCAAACTGATTCATGGTGTCACCACAATTCGTTTATCATCATCAGTTTTGTCATAAATAATTCCCTCATGTTTATACTTTTTCAAAATAAAATGTGTAGTTGTTGAAACAACCGATTCAATTGTTGCTAACTTTTCTGAAACAAATGTCGCAACTTCACTCATACTTTTTCCTTCTAATGTAATAGAAAGATCATATGTCCCTGACATTAAATAAACGGATTTCACTTCTGAGTAGCGATAAATTTGCTCTGCAACAGAATCGAAACCTACCCCATGCTTTGGTGTAACTTTTACATCAATCATTGCTGTTAATCCTGTATGTTCCTTCACCTTTGTCCAATCGATATGTGTAACATAATCAACGATGATTTCTTCTCTTTCTAATTTCTCGACCATCATTTTTACTTCTTCTAGTTCTATATTTAACATTTTCGCTAACGTTTCCACCGATAAACGGCTATTTTTCTCAAGACAAGCTAACAGTTCTAATTCTTTTTCAGTCATCGTACTCTTCACCCTTCCTTTCGTTTGTTTCTAAATTATACAGATACCCTTTTATGTTTGAAAAGAAGATTTTTTTAGAGAATTATGTAAAAATAAAGTGAAACTTTGATTAGTGGGGGTTTTCTTCATCCCCCACCTAACTTCTTGACTCCCTGCCGAATTTTGAGGTGGGGCATTACTGCCCGCGAATAGCGGGATAAAAAAGAAAGGGGATGAAACTGTGAAACCAAAAGTATTTATTGCTGAACGTGTTCCAGAATTTGTAGAAACATATATCTCTGAGCATTGCGAATATGAAAAGTGGGATAATAGTGAAAAAATACCGCATGATATTCTATTAGAAAAAATAAAGGATAAACATGGGTTACTCAATTTCGGATCAAAAATTAACGAAGAATTATTACAGGCAGCTCCCCACCTCAAAGTGGTTAGCAACATTTCTGTTGGATATGATAACTTCGATTTACAAGCAATGAAAAGCAGAAATGTCATCGGAACAAATACACCTTACGTATTAGACGATACAGTTGCCGACCTTGTTTTTGCTCTTATGCTATCGGCTGGCCGCCGCATATGCGAGCTCGATTCTTACGTAAAAAATGGAAACTGGAATGCTGAAATTAAACAAGAACATTTCGGATTAGATGTACACCATGCAACCATTGGCATTATTGGAATGGGCCGAATTGGAGAAGCTGTTGCAAAGCGAGCAAAATTCGGATTTGATATGGATGTTCTTTATTACAACCGGCGCCGTAAAGAAGATGCAGAGGAAAAATTTGATGCGACATATTGCGATTTACATACACTGCTGCAGCAATCTGACTTTATCATTCTTCTTACTCCTTTAACAGAAGAAACCTATCATCTCATTGGCGAAAAAGAATTTTCAATAATGAAAGAAACGGCAATCTTTATTAATGCTTCTCGTGGTAAAACAGTGGATGAAGCTGCATTAATTGATGCCTTACAGCAAAAGAAAATCTTTGCCGCAGGCATTGATACATTTACACAAGAACCAGTTGCAATAAAAAATCCACTCTTATCTTTACCGAATGTTGTTACTCTGCCGCACATTGGATCAGCTACATTAAAAACAAGACAAAACATGGCGATGACAGCAGCAAAAAATTTAGTGGCAGGATTACAAGGACAAACGCCACCTAATGTTGTACGTGGATAAGGATTAAAGGTGAATTTCTCCAAAAAATGCAGAGGGCTTACTAGCTCTCTGCATTTTTGTTCATTGGACAAAATACAGCAAACTTATACTGAATTGCTTATTATGAAGTATTTTTTACCAATCGCAATCATAGAGATCTCATTTCGAATCGCGAGATGGACAATCTGATAACTGATTTCATAAAATTTTTTAAGTTGGAGATGATATGAACAAAAATCAATGGAGTGACAAAAATGAAACACGAGACAGAGCTTCCTTATTTCACTTTTCCCACTGGTGGCACTACCGTTCATTACGAGTTATATGAACACGGCAATAAAAAAGAACGACCAACTTTCGTACTCATTCACGGTTTTCTCTCGTCCTCGTTTAGCTACCGACATCTAATTCCGCTCCTTACGAAAGAAGGAACCGTTATTGCTCTTGATTTGCCACCGTTTGGAAAAAGTGATAAATCGAATCATTTCACGTATTCTTATCATAATTTAGCTACCATTATCATCGACCTAATCGAACACTTACAATTGCAGAATATTGTTTTAGTTGGTCATTCAATGGGTGGACAAATCTCACTATATGTAAACCGGTTACGCCCCGATTTAATTACAAAAACCATATTACTATGTAGCTCCAGTTATTTAACACGTGCGAATTTACCGCTCATTTACTCTTCCTATTTGCCTTTTTTTCATCTATACGTGAAAAATTGGATTATAAGACGAGGCATTGTTTATAACTTAATGAATGTTGTTCATGACCATTCTTTAATTGACGATGAAATGATGGAAGGTTACGCCGCTCCCTTTTATGATAATCGAATTTTCCCTGCTTTAACTCGAATGATTCGAGATCGTGAGGGAGATTTATCATCAGCTGAATTACGTGAAATCGAAACCCCAACTCTACTTATCTGGGGCGAAAAAGATCGCGTTGTTCCGGTTCACGTCGGTCGGCGCTTACACGAAGACTTGCCAAATTCCCATTTCATTTCATACGAAAATACCGGACATTTACTACCCGAGGAAAAGCCGCAGCATGTATTTGAAGAAATCATCACATTTTCAGCACAGTAAACGGTTACTTCATTCAGGCTCTAACAGGCTATTAGAGTCTGATACATATATTGTATTCACTATTTACATTACATCTTTATAAAGTGAAAATTTTTTCAGTGGGGGTTTTCTTCATCCCCCACCTATCTTCTTTGTTTCTCTCTGAATCTTGAGGTGGGGGTTTTACTGCCCGCAAATAGCGGGATAAAAAAAATAAGCAGGAGTAAACTCCTACTTATTACAATGAACAGCTTCCACCTTCTTTTAATATTAAGAGCTCATTCGTTAATTTCTCACATTTCTCAATGGATGGGATTTCTTCAAATGACATAAAGTAAATATGCTGTATTTTTTTTGCAATGTATTTTGGATCATCAAATGCACTTACCACGTACACAACATCGCTTGCTTCCGTTTCATAAAATTCAGGTCCCATTTGAAAGGGATCCCAATTCTTCACCAGTTCTACCATTTTTTCGTATGTCCCCATTTACTTCCCACCTTTTCTTGTTTTTCACTCTTTTCTTTATCGTATCATATCAGCTATGCTAGAAGAAATAAGGGAACTTTCACAAGACCCTACACTGAAGAAGAAGGGAGCAAGAAATATGGAACAGTTTCACAAGACGCTAAATCGTCGTGGTACTCATAGTACAAAATGGGATACCTATCAAAACGAAGAATTTCTTCACGCTTGGATTGCAGATATGGATTTTCAGATTCCAAAACCAATTCAAACTGCATTGCAAAAACGACTCCAGCATCCTATTTTCGGATATACACTGCCGCCTAAGGAGATGACAGATACCATTTGTCATTGGACAAAAACAAAATACAATTGGGATATAAATAAAGAATGGATTGTATTTAGTGCTGGCATTGTTCCAGCCCTCAGCGTGGCTGTGCAAGCTTTGACAAACGAGAACGATACTGTTCTCGTGCAACCGCCTATCTATCCGCCGTTTTTTGACATGGTCACAAAGAATCAACGACATGTATGCGAAAGCCCTTTACGTTTTCACAACGGTACATATGTAATGGATTTTGAGCATTTAGAAGCACAGTTTCAGCAAGGCGTTACATTTATGCTACTTTGCAGTCCCCATAACCCAGTTGGACGCGTCTGGACAAGAAACGAACTCACAAAACTCGGGGCACTATGCAACCAATATAATGTAACAGTTATAGCAGATGAAATTCATGCAGATATTATTTTTTCTAATCATACACATACACCATTCGCTTCTCTATCAGAACAATTAGCCTTGCGTACCATTACCTGCATCGCTCCAAGCAAAACATTTAATATCGCAGGGTTACAAGCATCTGTTATTATTATTCCAGATAAAAAACTTCGCCATGCTTTTACAGCGGTACAACAACGACAAGGATTTCACGGATTAAATACGTTCGCTTACACAGCTATGCAAAGTGCCTATACAGAATGTAACGACTGGTTAACACAAGTACTTATATATATAGAAGAGAATGCTCGTTTCGCTCGTGAGTTTATTGAACAGCATATCCCTGCACTTTCTGTCATTCAATCAGAAGGTACCTTTTTACTGTGGATCGACTGCTCACGCCTAAATCTTTCTCAAAAAGAACGAACAAAAAAACTAGAAGAAAAGGGAAAAATTATCGTCGATCCTGGAGAAAAATATGGTACTGGTGGAGAACATCATATTCGTATAAATATTGGCTGTCCAAGAGCAACCTTAGAAGAAATACTTCACAGACTCCAATATACATTTTCATGATAAATTGAAACTTTGATTAATAGAGAATTACCGCCCGCGAATAGCGGGATAGAAACAGAAAAAGCTACCTCTACAACGGTAGCTTCTATTTTTTCTTAGTATCAGATGCCTTTTCTACAATTACACCACAAGCAATTCTGTTTCCTGAATTCCCAACAGGCTGCGTCATACCATCATCAGGATTTTCAGTAATAATAATGGATGCACCATCTTTCCGATGAATCGTCGTTTTTCCTTCTTCAAGCGATACTTGCGGCACTTCAATCTCTGCTTTTATCATACCTTTATCATCTGCAATTACATTAGGCAAATCTCCATTTTCTGCACCTTTTGGATTCATGAGTCCATGCTTCTTTTTACTTGGATTAAAATGATTACCAGATGAAATAAAACGTGGCGCTTTACATTCCCCAATTTCATGAATATGTAACCCATGAGGTCCCGGTGTGAATCCTTCTGCCTTAATCGATACTTTCACGCCACTTGTTTGTTGCGCTACTTTCGCTGTGCCTACTTTATCACCAGAGGCATTATATAACTTCACATCAATTTCTTTTGGATTTCCCTTTGCACAACCTGTTGCAAGAAACAGCATACAACAACCGAATAAAAGCTGTTTTTTCATAACAATTCCCTCCAAGATACATTCTGCCCTTAGATTGTCCGAGCTTAAAGGGAAACATACAAAAACAAATCAGCGTTTCTTTTCGGCTAATAACGTCTGTTCCAGCTTCTGCATGCGTTCCGCTTCTCGCTTCGATACGCGAATAAACATACGCCATGTTGCAATCGCACCGATTATAAATAAAAAACAAACAATTGCCGGTATAATATACTCTGTTTTATCTTCCGGAAAATATAAAGGCATCATAAAGGACACTCCCTTGTCTTTTACTTTCTACAATCTATTATACATAAAATTCAGATAAATATTTCATTTGACTCTCTTTTTCACATTTCTTACTATAAACTTGAGGTGAAAAATATGAACGAAACATTGCAAATTGGTGAAATTGTTACCGGCATCTATAAAACAGGAAAATATATTGGTGAAATTACAAATATCCGTCCTGCACAATACGTTGTCAAAGTATTAGCCGTTTTAAAGCATCCAACGCAAGGTGACTTACATAATGTGAAGCAAGCTGATGTACCGTTTTTCCATGAAAGACGTGCTCTAGCATTTCGAGAGCAAACAAATATTCCGCAGCAAATGGTGAAAAAGTATGAAGGTAACGTACCGGATTATAAAGAATCTTTGCAAACAGCATTGGAAACACAAATGGCTACATTCCAAGAAGTCGATTCTCCTTTTGCACAGCGGAGTTTACAAACGCTTCAGCAATTAAAACAAGATTACAAACTGTAAAATGAAACTTTGATCAGTGGGGATTTTCTTCATCCCCATTGATCATTAGTTCAACCAATCGGACTTTTAGGGGCAGTTTATCCTTTTTGCAGAATTTTGAGGCGGAGGGTACTGCCTGCGAATAGCGAAAAAAACAAAACGACCAAATTACATATGTTGTAATTTGGTCGTTACTGTGTACTGACTTTCTTTAATACTTTTGAAAAATCTACGAGTTCACCAAGAGTCGGCGGAGCTGGCTTAACTAAATATTCTTTGTCCTTTTCCACAAGTTTAAAGATATTGTATGTTGTCATCGCATCATCTAGCGCACAATGATGCTTCCCAGTCCCTACTTTTCCATACGCTTCAATTGCTTTCCATAACCCAGTTTGGTTTCGTTCTCCAAAGAAACGTTTATACTCGAGCGATAAGTCTCGGCACTGCCCTGAAAAAGGAAATTGTACACCCGCCGCTGCACAATTACGTTTCAACACTTTCATATCCATATTTCCCCAAGTTACAACTGTTGTTTGACAACGTTTTTCATATTGAGCCAGTTTCTCGACAAGCTGTGCAAATGAGATTCCCCCGTTCACTGCTTCTTGGTTAATTCCTAAAAATTTTTTACACCGTTCTGTTAAAGAAGGAAAAGTTTGTGGCTGCACATATGATGAATACGTATCTTTCACTACACAATCAACAACTGATACAAGTCCAACTTCAATAATTTCTTGAAAAAAACCCTTTGGTTTTTTTCTATTTTGAGGCATCGTGAACTCAAAATCCAAAAATAAAAATTGTTGTTTATCCATACAATCCCTTCCTTATCATTTCGTCTACTTGCATCCCTTTCAAACTTAATGATTAAACACGAACAGGCTCGAATGCATAGCTCTTATTCTGAAAACCCCTTTATACATTCAGGTAGGATGTATCTTATGTATATGTCAAATAACCGCAAATATTTTTAAAAATAAGAAAAAATCATTTGTACAGAAAATACGACAAAACAAATCCTCTCATTTACATCTGACATTTTTCTACTTTATAATGGCTTTAAGTGTGTGTCATACATACTTTTATGACACATTAAGAAAAGTTACCCGAAAGGAGATGGAATTTTTGCACGAAACAACGCAAGAAATCGCAAACTGGCAATATTATTTTGCTATTGCAGTCTTTCTAATTACATATGCCATTATCATTTCAGAAAAAATCAATCGTGCTGTTATCGCACTTCTTGGTGCAGCGCTTATGGTAATCTTTGGAATTGTTGATCTGCATAATGCTTTCACAAAACATATTGAATGGGGAACAATTACGCTACTGATCGGTATGATGATTTTAGTAAACATCACGAGTAAATCCGGCGTATTCCAATATGTTGCTATTAAAGCTGCTAAACAAGCAAAAGGAAGTCCAATTCGTATTTTAATTTCCCTTTCCTTGCTTACCGCGATCGGCTCGGCATTTTTAGATAACGTAACAACGGTACTACTTGTTGTTCCAGTTACTTTATCTATTACGCGCATTTTACAAGTAAATCCTGTTCCATATTTGCTATCTGAAATTATTTTCTCAAATATTGGGGGAACTGCAACATTAATTGGTGACCCACCAAACATTATGATTGGTTCTGCAAATAAGCATTTAGACTTTAACGCTTTCTTATTCAACTTAGCACCAATCGTAATCATTATTATTGCTGTTATCGCAATGATGATTTACTTTATGTATCGTAAACAACTCATCGCTGATCCTGTACAAATTAAAAAATTAATGAGCTTAGATGAAAAACAATACATTAAAGATGCTGTACTCATGAAAAAATCATTAATTGTACTTGGACTTACAATCCTTGGTTTCATGACTCATTCCATTTTTCACGTTGATGCAGCTGTAATCGCTTTAACAGGCGCTACTGTTTTAATGTTAATTGGTGTAAAAGAGCATGAAATTGAAGAAGTATTTGCTCACGTAGAGTGGATTACTATTTTCTTCTTTGCCGGTCTATTCGTACTGGTTGGTGGACTTATTGATATCGGACTCATCAAAATGCTAGCTCAAAAAGTAATTAGTTTAACAGGTGGAGATGTTTCCTATGCATCCATTCTTATTTTATGGGTATCCGGCATTGCATCAGCAACAATTGATAACATTCCGTTCGTTGCAACGATGATTCCACTTATTAACGATATGGCAGTCGGACTTGGTTTATCGCCTTCTGATGCACAAATCGATGTATTATGGTGGTCATTAGCATTAGGAGCATGTCTAGGTGGAAACGGAACATTAATCGGAGCTTCCGCTAACGTAATCGTAGCTGGAATCGCAAGCCGTGAAGGACACAAATTTAGCTATATGGAATTCTTAAAAGTTGGTTTCCCAATTATGATTGTGTCATTAATTATTTCTCATATTTATATTTACTTACGTTATTTAATGTAAAAAAAGCGAAAGTGGCTTGTTCAGAATCGCAGGACGTTGGAGCACCCGACAGAGAAGTGCTTTTACTTCGTTCGAGGGAGCGAAACGACCGGAGATTCTAGCCACTGAAGCTAGACTAAAAAAGCGGAAGGGTAGCCCTTCCGCTTTTTTTAATCCAATTTCGCCTCCACTTTTTCTAATACCTCGGTGTCTCTTTTCGAATTACAAATAGATGGATTGGAAGAAAAATACAGCATGTTATCACGTGTAAAATCGTAAATAACACCGCGTTCGTACCATATCGGTCTAAAACGGCATAGATCAAATAAATCGAAAGAGCAATCATTACAACACTTGCTAAAATGTGTATAATCGGGACAAAACTCAAAATAAAACATGCGATATATACGCCAAACACTTTCCAACCTGCATCTGCTTTCAAAGAAGCAGGTAACTTCTCTCTTACTAAATCGCCCAATACTTTACTATTTAAAAATGGAATAAAAGCAAAAACAGCATCGTCAGCTTCTTCATTTTTCGCCATCGTATACAATGCAAATGCAGTTAATAAATAAGAAAGAATTCCCCATATAAAAATGATAAAAATAACAAAAACACCAAGTGCGAATAGACCTGCGAATAGACCTGCTAATACACCTTGCTCTTCCATAATACGCCCCCCCTCTCTATTCCCATCATATTTCTCATATCCATTGTTTATGTTTTTAAATTCATATCACTTCTTTGTATAATATGAAAAAGGAGCAAGAAAGGAGAACAATTTTATGCACCCATTTGTAGAAGCCTTACAACAACATTTCATTACACATCAGAACCTAGAAAAAGCAGAACCAATGGCTCGTTATATGAAAAATCACTTCCCATTTCTCGGTATTCAAACACCGGAAAGAAGACAACTATTACGTGAAGTTATACAATTACATACCCTTCCGGACAAAGCAGACTTTCCGGCAGTCATTCGTGAACTTTGGTCTTTACCTGAACGTGAATTTCAAGCTGTTGCTCTCGACGTATTACAAAAATATAAAAAACATCTCGATGATACCCATATCCCGTTCTTAGAGGAACTCATTACAACGAAATCATGGTGGGATTCCGTAGATGGACTTGTTCCTCAATTCCTTGGATCAATCTTTTTAAAGCACCCTGATGCCATTCAAACATATATCCCGAAATGGGTTGCCTCAAAGAACATATGGTTACAGCGTTCAGCAATCTTATTTCAGCTAAAATATAAAGAACAGACCGATACAAAACTTCTCTTCTCAATCATTGAGCAGCTCAGCCATTCAAAAGAATTTTTCATTCAAAAAGCAATCGGCTGGGTACTTCGTGAATATGCAAAAACAAGCCCAGGTGTCGTTTGGGAATTTGTCCAACACAATGAACTTGCCCCATTAAGTAAACGAGAAGCATTAAAACATATCGGTCCAACTATGAGCGCAGTACAAGAATAAAGAAACGAAATTCTGGTAAAACTCCATAATAGATATATGCTGGATTACATATGTTCCTCTATTGTGATTTAAAAAGGAACATGATAGAATATGGACATCTATTATTTAAATATGGTAGCGATGACAGACTTATAAGTACTTGCACCGAAGCGATTCAGGGACAGTGAAAGCCTGAAACAGCAAGGAAACGGCAGTCTTGAGCAATACGTGATAAAGTGGTTGTGTCATTCACACATCAACTAGGGTGGAACCGCGGGTATACAAGCTCGTCCCTAGGCAAATATGCCTAGAGACGAGCTTTTTTGTATTTAAAAGCGGAAGCGGCTCGCTCAGAATGTGAGGGGGATGGAGCTTCTGATATAGAGGCGCTCTTTGCCTCGGCGGAAGAAGCGAAGCCACCGAATATTCTAGCCGCTGGAGCTAGACACGAAAAGCGGAAGCGGCTTGCTCAGAATCATCCGTTTGACAAGTACACCCTGTCATCGTCAATACGTTAACTTACAAAAGGAGGATTTTATTATGTATTCAATGGAACAAGTTGTAAACCTAGCGAAACATCGTGGTTTTGTTTTCCCTGGTTCTGAAATTTATGGTGGTCTTGCAAACACTTGGGACTATGGTCCACTTGGTATCGAATTAAAAAATAACGTTAAAAAAGCTTGGTGGAAAAAATTCATTCAAGAATCTCCATACAACGTTGGTTTAGACGCAGCAATTTTAATGAATCCAAAAACTTGGATTGCATCTGGTCACGTTGGTAACTTTAACGATCCAATGATCGACTGTAAAAAATGTAAAGCACGTCATCGCGCTGATAAATTAATCGAAGACGCTTTAGATACAAAAGGTATTGAAATGATCGTTGATGGTCTTACTTTCGATCAAATGGCTGGATTAATGAAAGAACACGAAGTAAAGTGTCCAGATTGCGGCAGCGAAGACTTCACAGAAATCCGTCAATTCAACTTAATGTTTAAAACCTTCCAAGGTGTTACAGAATCTAGCACAAACGAAATCTTCCTTCGCCCTGAAACAGCACAAGGTATTTTCGTAAACTTCAAAAACGTACAACGCTCTATGCGTAAAAAGCTTCCATTTGGTATTGGCCAAGTCGGTAAAAGCTTCCGTAACGAGATTACACCTGGTAACTTCACTTTCCGTACGCGTGAGTTTGAGCAAATGGAACTTGAATTCTTCTGTAAACCTGGTGAAGAGTTAGAATGGTTCACATTCTGGCGTAATACTTGTAAAAACTGGCTACTTACACTTGGTATGAACGAAGAAAGCATGCGCCTTCGTGACCATGGTGAAGAAGAATTATCTCACTACAGTAACGCAACAACTGATATTGAATTTAAATTCCCATTCGGCTGGGGCGAGCTTTGGGGTGTTGCATCTCGTACAGACTTCGACTTAAAACGTCATATGGAACATTCTAACGAAGACTTTAACTATGTAGATCCGCAAACGAATGAACGTTACGTACCATACTGCATCGAGCCATCTCTTGGCGCAGACCGCGTAACATTAGCGTTCTTATGTGATGCATACGAAGAAGAACAATTAGAGAACGATTCTCGTACAGTTCTTCGTTTCCACCCTGCTTTAGCACCATATAAAGCAGCAATCTTACCATTATCTAAAAAGTTATCTGAAGGTGCTCAAGAAGTGTTCGCAGAACTTGCAAAAGATTTTGTAGTTGACTACGACGAAACTGGTTCTATCGGTAAACGTTACCGTCGTCAAGACGAAATCGGTACACCATTCTGTATTACATATGACTTCGACTCAGTTGAAGACAAAGCTGTTACAGTACGTGACCGTGACACAATGGAGCAAGTTCGTATGCCAATTAGTGAATTAAAAGGCTTCTTAGAGAAGAAAATTCAATTTTAATATTATAAATATAGGAGCAACCACTTCTATTAAGAAACTGAACAGACGTTATACTGTTCAGTTTCTTACTTCCTAGAGAATGCTCATCATTTCATGTTACAATAAAAAAAAAGCTTATAATGAAAGCAGTTCATTATAAGCTTTTTTTTTATTGCAACTAGGGATTCATAGAAAAAGGAGTTTTTTTATGTCTACATTATTATCATGTTTAAAAAGATTTACAGTAACAAAATTAGATTTTATTATTTTTATGATTTTTCTTTTATGGAAGCTAAATTTATTTTTTAGTTCGCTTTTTGCTGACCCACAAGAAATTGTAATTCGATTAACCTTTTTTGGGATAATCATCTTATTACCAATCATTCACCTTTTTTCGAAAAAATGGCGGATTATTTCTACCTTTTCATTAGATTTTTCACTTAGCTTATTACTATTATCTAATATCATTTATTATCGTTATTTTAACGATTTACTTTCTATCAGCCTAATCAAACAATTTGGACAAGTATCTAGTTTAACAGAGAGTATTTGGACATTATTTGAATGGAAAGATATTATCTATTTTATTGATATCCCTCTGTTAATAATTGTTTATATCATTATGTCTAGGAAAAATTGGTTTTCACACTCTAAACACTTTATCAATCACGTGATTGCATTTTTAGTAATTGTACTACTTGTATGTATTCCACTTCGCGAAAAGTATAAGTATGTAGTAGCAGCAGGAATAGCCGATGCTCGCTTTTCAAATATATGGGTTACAGATCATTTAGGAATTATAAACTACCACATATTTGATATTTACAAGTACATTAATAACATGCTCTTAAAAGAAGAAGTCTCTCCGGAAAAAATAAATGAACTACAGAAATGGTATGATGCTCAAAATAAAGAAATTCGTGAAGGCGAGCATTTTGAAAAAGCAAAAGGGCAAAATCTCATTCTTATTCAAGCTGAATCTCTCCAAAGTTTTGTCGTTGATTTAAGCATTGATGGTCAAGAAATTACACCAAACTTAAACCGTTTGAAAAAGGAAAGTGTGTACTACCCAAATTTCTTTGATCAAACAGATCAAGGAAGAACATCCGATGGAGAATTTACAACTTTAGTGTCGATGCATCCATCGCGATTTAGCGGCAGTATTTACTTTAACTTTTCCGATAATACATTTGACGGGTTACCATCTATTTTAAGTGAACACGGATACTCAACAATGTCAGCACACGGTTATGATGGGAACTTTTGGAATAGGTCGTTTATGCATCGTAACTTAGGATTTGAACAATCTATGTTTGTAAAAGATCTTAAGCCTGGTGAACATCTTGGCTGGGGATTATCTGATATAGACTTTTTTGATCAGATGGGAGATACGTTACCAAATTTAAAACAACCATTTTTCAGCTTTTTAATTTCGTTAAGCAATCACCATCCTTATGAATTACCACAAGAGCATCGCGAATTGCAGCTTGGGGATTTAGAGGGCTCATTAATAGGGAATTACCTTCACTCTGTTTATTATTTCGATAAAGCGCTTGGTGCTTTCATTGATGATCTAAAAGAAAAAGGACTATACGATTCTTCCCTATTAGCCATATATGGAGACCATGATGCTGGGATACCGCCAGAGGAATTAGAAAAAATCGGATTGAAACAACAATTTGATCGTCAATTTGATAAAGTACCATTCCTAGTTCATAGCTCATCTCTTACAAGTCCGAAAGGCGTAGTTGATGAACAAGCAAGTGGACATTTAGACATTTCACCGACACTTCTATATTTATTAGGAGTTTCACAGAACGATAAATACTTTTTAGGTCAACCTTTGTTTGATCAAAATAGCAAAAATCACTACGTCCCATTTCGAGACGGTTCCTTTGCAAAGGGAGACTATATCTTCTTAAACACAGCTGGCTCCTTTAATGAAGAGAATGTATGGAACTTTAAAACGGAACTACAAGAAAACGGATTATCAAAAGAAGATTTTAATAATGCGAATTTCAGGTTAACAACTTCTGACTTATTTTTAGAAGGGAATTTAATTCCAAAGGTAAAAAAATAAGAAAAGAGGCACCCACCAGTGGGATGCCTCTTTTTCATATATAAACTCTGTTCAAAATACTTTTGATAACTCTCCAATAGAGAAATTACCATATCTATATAAGTCCATTTTGATTTTTCAACATATAGCCGCGGCTATGGATAACAAAAGATCACCTGCACTCGTTTTCTCTCTTTGTTTTCACTTGGCATGGGGCAAGAAAAGGATCTGACCGCTTCTATGCATGGCGGATGCTCTCTCCCACCTAAAAAAAAGGGTTTTATGTCGTTTTTTTAATTTTTATTTATATAATTATAACGACATGTTATATGAACTAACATTTCGGTTAGGAATGCTATATAAATCCATTTTGATTTTTCGACATATAGCCGCGGCTATGCATGGCCGGATGCTCTCTCCCACCTAAAAAGAAGAGTTTTATGTCGGTTTTTTAATTTGTATTTATATATTACAATGTTTTTTCTCTATTGGCTTCTTTTTTCCTTAATAGCAACAGTACACCTTGAAATGCACAACAGCTGATCCTCTTCATCAATAATCCGAACATCCCAAACCATCGTTGTTTGCCCTTTGTGAATCGGTGTTCCAATTGCAGTTACTAACCCTTCACGTTTAGAACGAAGATGATTGGCGTTGATTTCAAGCCCAAAACAAATACACTTTTCTTGATCAATCAAATTATATGATCCAACACTCGCAACAGTTTCTGCTAAAGCAACAGATGCACCGCCATGTAAAAAGCCAAACGGCTGATGTGTACGCCCATCTACTGGCATTGTTGCTACAACTTTCTCCTCCGTCATTTCTAAAAGTTCAATCCCAAGCACTTCCATTAATGTTTTTGGCATACGACTCTCTCCTTTCACTTATCAAAAAGTGCATAATTTTTCCTATTTATTTTCAAACTATATATAGCAGCAATATAAGGAGGTTACAGCTAGATGAAAAAAAGTTTCTTTATTCTATTTCTATTGTTCTCCTCGTTCATTATTGTACCAAATTGTACAAATGCAGCCCAACCATCTAACTTGACAATTGACATCCGTACTGTCACCCAAAAAGGTAAGAAACCTTATTTAGAATACCAAATAAGCAGGCCGTATTTTAGCAATTTTTATGATCAACAATTTCAAAAAAAATTAAATACCTACTATAAGACAACTACAAATCGGTTTAAAACAAACTTAGAAAAAGAAGCTAAAAAGTATTACAAAGAAGCAAAAGAAACGAATGCAACCTTTCATCCATATATTGCGAACGTTGATTATAAAGTAACATTGCAGCAATCACCCTTATTAAGCTTATATGTAAATTATTATCAGTACACGGGCGGCGCACATGGCATCTATACATGGAAGGCAAATACGTTTGATTTGGAAGCAAAAAAAGTTTTACGCTTAGTTGATTTATTTCAAAAAGACAGTGCGTATAAGGATGTCATTCGCACAGAAATTATAAAACAAATAAAACAAAATGAAAACATCTATTTTCCAGATGCAGCTGAAAAAGTAATGAGTGCAAAGACTTTCAACTATTTTTTGGAACCCGAAAATCTTGTCATCTATTTCCCACTGTATGAAATTGCTCCTTACTCAAGCGGTATTCCACAATTTCGCATTCCATACACATTACTACGGGACGTACTAAAACCAAATTATCAAAACATTTTAATTGACAATAGATAAATAGATTAGCTACGATAATGTTAACCAATAAACAACAGGAGGTTAACATTATGAAACAATTACGTACTTTAGATTTAGCATTAGCTGCAATATTTGTTGCCCTCATGGCAATTGGTGCTAACATCACATCTTGGGCACCATTCTTACAAGTAGCAGGAGTACCGCTTTCCATGCAACCATTTTTCGCCATTTTAGCAGGCCTTCTTCTCGGAAGCAGGCTTGGTGCCCTATCTATGATTGTTTATATGTTAGTTGGCATTTCAGGAGCACCAATCTTCGCAAAATTTGAAGCTGGATTTGGAGCACTATTAAGTCCTACTGGCGGTTTCATTATCGCCTTTATTATTGTAGCTTATGTATCAGGAAAACTTGTTGAGCAAAAAGAAAAACCACGGTTTAGCACATTTGCAATTGCTTCTGCTGCTGGCATCATTTTAACGTATGTGATTGGAACTACATATATGTACGCAGCTGTAAATGGCTGGGGCGGGGGAAACATGAGCTATAAAGCAGCTTGGATTATTATGATGTGGTTTGCTATCAAAGATATCATCTTTACAATCATCGGTGCAGTCATTGCACCTCGTATATACTACGCTGTTCGCCGTTCTGCCTATCAGCATAGTCACTCTGCTTTATCTCGCTATTCGCGCGGGCAGTAAAATCCCGATTGGTCAGAGCTAATAATCAGTGGGCGATACAGAAAACTCCCACTGATGAAAGTGTCACTTTATAAAATGACACTTTCATTAGCGATACTGCTATTGTTTTGAACGAATCAGATTCTTCTTTCCTAACTTCTTTCAAGTGGGGATGTTAGCGAAATCTAAAAAGGATATCATCCTATTGGGTGGTATCCTTTTTGTACGAAACATCTCCTATTATCCCTACATATATTTGATTTTTACATATAAATAAATTATGCTTGAAAAAGACTTAAAATAGAATAAGGAATTGATTATAAATGATTAGGGAAGCCTCTCAAGATAAGACAAAAAGATTTCTCATTGTAACGCTATTTTTCACACTTGGGACAGCTTTAGGAAAACTACTTGGGTTTGCAAAAGAAGTCACACTTGGAGCTTATTTCGGTACAAACTATGCTGTAGATGCATACGTTGTTGCTTTAAACATACCAACGATTGTCTTTACTGGTATAACCGGTGCTTTTGCTTTTTCATTTATTCCAATTTTTATGGAATTAAAAGGTAAAGACCCTCTTAAAGCGTATCGATTTATGAATAACTTTTTAAATATAGTTCTTCTTATATTCTTTATTCCGCTTTTGCTCATTGAACTGCAACCACATTTTTTCATTAAGATGTTTGCACATGGTCTCCCTGAGCAAACAGCACTATTATCAGCTTATCTGCTGCAAATTATTTTTCCAACTGTATTTTGTACATTTTTTATTGATATCTTTAATGCTTATTTAAACAGTTTACATAAATTTCGGATTACAAGTATGCAATGGGTTGTACTAAACGGTATTACTCTTCTTGTTTTCGTTCTACTCGTACAATGGATTGGAATTTATGCACTTGCATTAGGAGTTATTATCGGAAATATTGTGCAAACTATGCTTGTTTATTTTGCTTCCAAGCATGAAGGGTATCGCTATCGATTTTTAATTGATTGGAAAGATCCTTCTCTAAAAACAATGATGACTTTAAGCATTCCTGCTTTTATTACAAGTACATCTGTTCAAATTAACCTACTTGTAGACCGTACATTAGTTTCTGGATTAAAAGAAGGTTCTATTGCAGCTCTCAACTATTCTCAAAAGTTATATTTTATTCCACTCGGATTAATTGCTGCACCAGTTTTAACAGTTATGTACCCTAAATTTGTTGAATATGTAAATCAAGAAAACTGGAAAGATTTTATTCGCCTAATGGAAACAAACCTTAAAGTGTTGTTGTTTTTATTTATCCCAGTTTTTATTTACTTTACCTTTTTCACTGAAGAAATTGTGAAAGTTATCTATAACTACGGTGCTTTTGAAAAAGATTCCATTATACTGACGGCAACTGCCTTACAGTTTTATGCATTAGCCGCTCTTATGCAACCGTTAAAAGATTTACTCGATCGCTTACTATTTTCTCTGAAGCTCAATAGATATATTATGTACGCATCTATTGTTTCTATGATTATTAATGTTATATTATGTATTATACTTGTTCCTTATATAGGTTTAGCTGGTGCAGCCCTTTCTACTTCCATCGCATCGGCTAGCACAGTATTTATGCTATTATGGATGCTTCAAAAGTGCATGAAAGAGAAAGAACAGATAAATTTGCATTACACTAGCTTCTTATTAAAATGTACCGTTGCATCTTTTGTAAGTTTGTATGCTTCCAAACTGCTGCTTCATTTCTCACATGACACAAAGTTTCTTATCTTATTAGCAATAACAGTTGGTGCTATCGTTTACTTACTCATTACTTACATATTAAAGGTAAAGGAGCTACAACAATTGCTATCGCTATTTTTAGGTAAAAGGAAGGATATAAATGAATAAAATTATGTACCTTTTGAATTACGTCGGGGATGGCGGATCAGAAAAATACGTCCTAGATTTAATTCAAGCTGTTGATCCAAAACGTTGTATTCTTGTATATTCTACTCCCGGTCCTTTCTTACATAAGTTTGAAAAACTAAACATACCAATATACCGTATAGAGATGCACCATCCTTTTGATATACAAGCTGCAAGGAAATTAAAAAAGGTTATACAAAAAGAACAGGTAAGCATTGTTCATACACAATTTTTGCGTGAAAATTACATTGCGATTTTAGCAAAAATGTTTGGTGCTCCCGTGCGTGTCATTTGGACATATCATGTGGATGTTCAAATGGCACGTCATTTAAGATGGAGCAATACTTTTTTCACTCGTTATAACGATACTATTATTTGTATTTCGAAATTTATGAAACAACAGCTTACTCAAAAAGGCGTCCCAAAAGAAAAGATAAAAATTATTTATAATGGTTTACATGATCCATATACAAATGCCCTACCAGTCTGCCATAAACCAATGAAAATCGCTGTAATCGGAAGATTGAGTAAAGAAAAAGGACAACCCTTCTTATTAAGAGGCTTGCAAAAATTAAGAGAGCTACATCCATCTTTACAATGGCAATGTAACATAATTGGAGACGGTCCCTTAAAAAGTGAATTACACAATTTAATTACGACATTACAATTAGACGATTGTGTTTCATTACAGGGCTTTCAAGATAACATCATAAAAGAATATGAAGAACATGATATAGTCGTAATTCCTTCTGAAAATGAAGGACTATCTTATGTTGCGATTGAGGCGATCGCAATGAAAAAACCTGTTATTGCGACAAACGTTGGTGGTTTACCTGAAGTCATTGTCCCGAATCAATCCGGTATCTCCATACCATATGGAGACGAGGAACAATTAGCAACAGCATTAGCAAAGTTGTTACAAGACGAACAACTTTATCATTCCTTAGCAGAATGCGGACGCGAGTATTACTTACAAAACTTCACCTTCCCTAAAATGGTGAGAGAAGTAACAAACATTTATCGCATACCATCATCATGTTAAAGGAGATTCGATATGACACATCTAACTCGATTTCATTATATAGCACTAAGCGTTTTCTTCGTTACATTAGGATTATTCTTTTCATCACCTTATACCGGGCTATTCATTTCAGTTGTATTAGCAGTTTCTGCTTTTCGAGATGAAAAGCTCGGTATTGCTTATTTACTATTATTTATTCCGATGCGTCCCTTTCTTGTTGTCTATAATGCTGGACTAAAATTTATTGGTCTTCTCATTATTATTTCTTTATTATGCAAATTATTTTTACAATATCGCCATAGTATTTCAAAATTATTCTCATTTCATTACTTTGAAATCGCCTATTTTTTATTTTGCTTATTTGGTGCGATTCTCGGCTTTGTTAATGATGTTTCACTTATGGCAATTATGATGCAATTGCATACCCTTCTATTATTTTATTTTGTATTCTATATTGCGACCCGTATTTCTTTTCATAATGACGATTTATTATTTTTTGCACAAATTACTTTTATCACTTCCACTATCATTTCAATACATGGTTTAGTTGAAAAGCTATCATTACGAAGTATAGGGCTTCCAGAAGCATGGAAAGAGCTTGTACTAGCTCCAACCAATAAAATCCGTATATATGGGATGATAGGCGGTCCAAATGAATTAGCGCTTTACTTGACGTTAGCTTTTTTAGTTTCGCTATATTTGTTGCGAAATACCTCAAAACAAATGAAATATTTGATCTATACAGGCCTTACACTTATAGCAACAACTTTATGGTTAACATATTCACGCGGGGCATTTTTAATAATTATCATTTTTTTAATTCTCTATATCGTTATACATCGAGGCATATCGCATTGGAAATCGTTACTCACTATCGTTCTTATTTCCTTTCTATGCGCCACTGGTATATCTAAAATGACAAACTATTTAGAAGGAGAATCTATCGGATCTAAGCGCTTTTCAGAAGCATTATCAAAGGAAACTGTTGAACTAAGTAAGGAAGATGGACGTATTTATTATGTAAAAAAAGCACTGGAAATTTTCCAAGATAAACCGATTACTGGATATGGCTTTGGAACATTTGGGGATGCAGCAACTCAAACATATTCATCACCAATTTATGAACAATATAAAATTACATGGAATTTTTATTCCGATAACCAGTACATTCAAATTCTTGCTGAAACAGGTATAGTCGGAACAATTCTTATCTTCACCTTCGTCTTTGGAGTATTATCAATTCTGTGGAAATATCGTAACGGGCATGAACTTTCTCCCTTACTACTCTATTTAATGGTTGGAGCCATTGTTGGTAGTGCATTTTATAACATTTTAGAAATTGCTCCGTTTATGATGTATTTCTTTTTGACAGTTGGATATTTATGTCCGAGAATGCAAAAAAGCTACTGATATTTTCAGTAGCTTTTTTGCGTTTTATTTCGCTTTCTTTCTAAATACTTTAATTTGCCAAACCATAAGTAATCCTGTAAGAATAACACTTATGATTGAAATAATCGTACCTATTTTTAAACCTGACGACTCGAATGTGAGCACAATTTCATGCTTCCCTTCTGCGGCTTTAACACCTAACAGCCCATCAGCAACTTTCTCCATTGTTTTTTCTTTCCCATCAACGGTAACTTTCCATCCCTGATCATAAGGAATTGGAAATACAAATGTTGCATCTTTCTTTAATTGAATACTTCCCTTAATCATTGTCCCTGTATTTTCAGTAACCTTCATTGTAGTTTTTTGCAGATCAGCTATTGTCTGATTGAATTCTTCAATATCTAATCCATATAATCTTAACTTTTTCAATGTAAAGACATCTTCATTTTCAACCTGTATCTTCATTGTTACTAAACCTTTTGAAGGAAAATATCCAAAATCAATTAATGTTTTTTCTGATTTTGGCGGCAAATAAGAAGTATAGTGATCATTTACTGATATCTCTTTCCAGTCTTGAATTCCTTCAGCTAATCCATATAATTGCAATTCTTTTGGAACATTTACTTGAATGGTAATATACCCAGGGGCTGATTTATTTACTCTTTCATATTTCCCCTCTGCTTGTGAAGCAACAACCATATTTTTCAAGGTAATCTTTGGCTCAGCTAATTCTTTAAATAGCGTTCCTTCTTTTACACCAATTAATTTCTCTTGTAAAATGAAAGGATTTTCTTCATCCTCAGAAGGTGGCTGTTCAATTGCATAGCCAAATGGAACAGTATTTTTATTTTGGAATACATTCACAAAATTAAATTGTTTGATTTTCTCATATCCATATTTCGGGACACTTCCATCTTCAAGCTTATAACCAATCTTCAAAATAGCATCCAATAATAATGTATCACCATGATTATTTGCTACTAAAAAGTCTGGAGATGTGGAATATCCAGTTTTCTTTAAGAAACGATGGAAACCACCATTTGCCATTGAATTGAAAGTCTGGAAAGATGGATAATTATATTGTAGCGAATCATTTAACGTTCGGAAATATTTAGAACTTACACGCATGTTCTCTGTATTGACTCTATTTACATATTGAATTGCCTTTTTAGTTTCTTTGTTTATTTGATACTCTTCACGTTTGGCATATTTCATTTCTTTATGTAGCCCACGAATATAAGTACTTGTATTTAAACCAATATCAAATATTAAACAAACCAATAACACACCTGTTGTTAATTTAGACAATGTCGGCTTTATCATTCTAATATGTAGCACAACAGTAATAATCGTGATAAACAAAGCATTTATAATTAAAATATCATTATGAATTGCTTCATAATCTTTCACAGACAAGCTATACAATAAAATAAGGTGTATTACATAAAAAATCCATAACGGCATAATATACTTGCGATTCATCTGTTGAAACACACGTGCTGCCATTACAATAACTAACATAACAAAAGCAAATGCAAAACGATGTGGATATGCATTTGGTGGTTTATTTCCATGCCACGCTAGATTTAAAAATGGAATTGCAAAACTGCAAATTAAAAATAGAAATATAAATAGAAATAGAAACTTTTCTTTTTTCTTAATTTCTTGATTTACAAAATAGAGAGGTAATAACACCAATACGAGTGTCGATACATATACATTAGGGGCACCAAATAAACTTGAATCATATCCTCCAGATAACAATTTCCAATAAAAAACGAATAAATCTAAGTTCCATTCGAATGTAAAAGGCATTGAATTAACACTATACGGACTATTTTTTAAAGCCTCATAAGTCGGAAGGATAATGCAAGCTCCCATTCCTGCTGCTAGCCCTGTTCCAATGCAGAATAAGATAAAATATTTACCCCATTCTTTAATATTTTTCATATCATAGTTTGAGAAAAGACGAATCATAAAATAAAGGAATGTAAAAATTCCTAGCATAAACGAAATATAGAAGTTGGCAATAAACATAATTGCTAAGGAGATGGTAAAGAAAATAATATTTCGATTTTGTAGGAGTTTTTCAACACCTACTAAAATCACAGGTAATAGTACAATACCATCTAGCCACATTACATGAAACGAATATGCCATCACGTAACCAGACAATGCATAAGCTGTAGAAAACAATAATAAACCTTTGTGCTCTTTCCCTACTAAATAACGTAAAAGCCAACCACACGTTACACCTGCAAACCCTACTTTTAAAAGTGTAATCAGAAAAATAAATTCTGGAATACTCTCCTTATTAAAGAAATACAGAAGAACAGAGAATGGACTTGATAAGTAATAGGCGAACGTTCCAATAAAGTTACTACCTCCACCTAATTCAATTGTGTACTGTAAACTCCTTCCTTCTGTAAATACGCTGTGCAAATAAGTATAAAATTGAACATACTGTGTATTCAAATCGCTAATTAGCACTGAATATTCTCCAAATGGATACACACCAAACAAAGCATAACTGGTAAGCAATATTCCAAATGGAACTAAGAAGAAAAGAATACCATATAAACCCCTTAATATTTTCATCATCTTACGCCCCCACTTTAATTTATTCATATATACTACTATTAATTCGCGCAAACGAATATATAAAAATCCTCTCAAAGTAGGTTCTGTTATTCCTACTTAGAGAGGATTTTCTTACAACATTACTTCCTCTTCTTCCGCATGATAAACCCAAACATCATCGTTGCAAGGAAGCTAATAACAGAAATGATGGATCCTACTATAAATCCTGGAGATGTATACTTCAATTCAATTGTATGTGTTCCTTTTGATAATTCTAACCCAAGGAATGCATCATTTAATTTCAGTAGCTTTGCATCTTTTCCATCAACTGTTGCTTTCCACCCTTTATCATATGGGATAGATAAGAAAAGAAAATCATTTTCTTTTACATCAATTTTTCCTGCTACACTGCGACTTGTGTAGTTCGTTACGTCAAATGGTTGTTGTTTTAATTCATTCACTCGTTGGTCAAATAATTCTACATCAAGCCCATAGAATAATTGTTGTTCTATCTCCACCGACTGACGATCTACCTTTATTTCTACTTCTACTTTTTCATTTTCAAAATAACCTAGATCCAAAATACCGTTGTTCCAATAGTAACGAGGATATTCAGTAAATTTCTTACCAAGTGATTGTCCATTTACGTATACTTTTGTAACATCAGTAGGTTCTACACGTAACTTCGTATACAGCTGCTGCTTTCCTTTTACATCAAATACATATTTAATGCTAGCTGTTTTTCCCTCTTGTTGTTTTATCAATTCAATTGGCTTTTGGTTTGTACGAGCCATTTTTTTCTTTTCGGCAGCTAATTCTTTCTTCGTTTTTTCACTCTCTACAACAGTCAAGTTATTATACTCTAGAGAGCTTGGTTCAAGTGGCTTATAATAGTCAACATCTGTTCCTTCTAATTTGCCAATGAATTTATTTTGTTCTTCAAAAGAATTTGTATAGTTGATTTTCTGAACTTTCAACTTATCTTTTCCTTTTGTATCAAATTCATTTTTATTTACCATATATCCAAATGGCAGAGCATTTTTATTCTCATACACATAATTACTTCCAACACGATCTATTTCTGACCATCCGTATTTGTTTAATGGCTGATCTGAAATCATATATTTCATGCCAAGCAAGGCATCAGTTGAAACAATCCCTTTACCATTTTGTAAAATTAATGCTTCTAAATAACCGTATCCTAAATCTTGCATATATAAGTTTAAGTGTCCGTTTGCTACGGAATTAAAATGCGTCACACCTTTATATCCAAAGCGCAAGGCATCATTCCATGTAACACCTCTTGTCGTTTCCATACGATAGAGACCTTTATCTTTTTCTGCTACTTTCTGAATCGTTTCTTCATACTTTGGATATGGAGATGCATATTCTTGGCGATTAATATAACCGTATTCATAGCCCATTAGCTTTACCATATATACTGTGTTAAGCGCAACATCTAAGCTTACTACAGCGATTAAAGCAAAGGATACTAAAGCCTTGTTCTTCTTTACTCTAACCTTTGCATATAATAATAGCGCATAAACAACAACGAAAAAGATATTTACCATCATCTTATTGGATTGCATATATGATGGTGCTACTTTCCCGAGTAAAATAATCATGAATAAATTAAAGAATACAACTTTTTTTAATGTCGGCAATAACTCTTCCTCGAAGATGTAGAATGTTCGAGCGGCTACATAAATAAGTACAAAAGAGAATACAAACGAATAACGATATGGGAAATTTGTTGGTGGCTCAAAACCATGCCATGCAATATTTAAAAATGGTATTTCAAAAGAAAGAACTAGGAACAACAGTATTGCTCCATATACAATTTTTTCTTTTAATGAAATTTTCTTTGTTATAAAGAACAATGGAACAAGTAAAACCGTCAACACACCAGCATAAACATTTGGCATTCCATTTACCGTTGTATCAATAATCCCATTGAAGAAGCGACTATAAAAATCAACTGGATCAAAATTAAATGCTGTAGAAAATGGTATTTTCGCACGCTCTACAAAATTACTCTTTAAATCCATATACGTTGGTAGCGTTATGAACGCGGACATCGAAACTGCTAAACCTGTCCCAATGCAAAACCACATAAACTTCTGAAGCAGTAGCTTTACATTACGAACATCATATAGTACACAATAACGTGCTACAAAATAAATAAACGTAAAAATTCCAACCATATATGAAATATAGAAGTTGGAGATAAACGTAAGAGCTAAGCTAAAAATAAATAATCCATACTTTCTAGAAGTTAATAACCTCTCAATACCAAGCATAATAAGCGGTAATAAGTAAATGCCATCTAACCACATTACACAGAAAGAATATACTGTTACAAATGACATTAATGCATAAAATGTTGAAAATAGTACGATGGTTACGTCACGACGCTTCATCATACTACTTAAGTAATATGTCATTGTTAAACCAGCTAATCCTACTTTTAGCAATGTCATAAGTACAATTGCTTCTGGAATATGAGCACGGTCAAACAAGAGAATTATAATTGAAAAAGGACTAGCTAAATAGTAAGCAAATACACCAATGAAGTTTAGTCCCATTCCACCTTCCCAACTATATAATATGCTTTTTCCATTTTTTAAAACATCATATAAGTATGTGTAAAACTGTACATATTGCGAGTGTAAGTCAGTCACTAAAATTGACTTTTGTCCAAACGGAGCAACACCAAGCAATGCAAGAATTACACCATAAATGGAAAAAGGAAGGAAAAAGGCTACTGCATACAAAAATTTTTTCTTTTTAAATAGGTCTAACAGCTGTTGCATTCTAATCCTCCAAATCATTCCTATTTCATTTTTAGGTATAAAAAATTGATATATAAAAAACAAAAGCCGGCACGAAGCCCAGCCATTTGTTTTTTATACATTTTGGCCTTCTTTTACATCAGGCTTCTTTTTGAAAATTATATACTTACTTGCAAAGTAGTTAACAACCACAACGATAACATTTGCAATTATCTTAGATACTAAATCATTAACACTTAACCATTCAACTAGTGCTATCATAGAGAAAATATCAATAAAATAAGATAAGACGCGGAAGCCCATAAAATAGAACATTTCTTTCATCATATGAGCAAAACTTGTTTGTTGACTGTTAAATACATACTTTTTATTTGTAATATACGCAAACAAAACAGATACAATCCATGCAATTGTCGTTGCAATTTTGTAATCCATTCCAGCTAACGTTGTACAAACGAAATACGTTACAATGTTGACCAGTGTTGTTAAACCACCGAAAAGTAAATAGTTAAAGAGTTCCTTCGCTTTATTATTCACGTTTCTACTCCCCTAGTGATTTGATTTTACTTTATGATCTTCTACGCTATATAATTTTGCTATTTTTTTATCGTCATCTAAATTTGTTACTTTATCGTCATTATACTCATCTACAAAGTATAGTGGACGCTGCTTTGTTTCGTTAAAGATTCGTCCTAAATATTCACCAATAATCCCGATGGAAATTAGCTGTACGCCACCTAGGAATAGAATCGCTGTCATCATAGATGGATATCCACTTACTGATTCACCATACATAAGCGTCTTAACGATAATCCAAATCATAAAGCAAAATGCACCAAAGGATACGGTAAATCCTACAAATGATGCAAGACGTAACGGAGCTGTAGTGAAGGAGGTAATTCCTTCAATCGCAAGATCAATTAATTTAAAGTAATTCCATTTTGTCTCACCTGCTGCACGTGGATCACGATCAAATAAAATTTCCTTTTTATTATAACCAATCCAGCTAAACATTCCTTTTGTATAACGCTGCGTTTCACGAATTTTTCTTAACGCTTCCACGCAACGGCGGTCTAGTAAACGAAAATCACCTGTATTTTCTTGAATTGGAATTCTTGTTGTTTTCTTTAATAAGCCGTAGAATTTACCAGCCGTCCATTTTTTCGCCCAAGATTCCCCCGCACGAGAACGCCTTTTTGCGTAAATATCATCATAGCCTTGCTCCCAGTACTTAATCATCTCAGGGATTAATTCTGGCGGATCTTGTAAGTCAGCATCAATGATAATTACTGCATCCCCTATCGCATGATCGAGTCCTGCAATCATCGCTGTCTCTTTCCCAAAATTTCGAGATAAATCGACATAAGAAATACGATTATCATTTGCTCTAAACTCTTTAATTATATCTAATGTACGATCTTTACTTCCATCGTTGACAAACAAAATTTCAAAGTTATAATTTGAAATTCCCTGAAATACTCCTGTTAACCGACTATATAATTGCTCTAATACTTCTTCCTCATTATATGCCGGTACTAAAATTGTAATGGTCTTCAAAGAAGGTACTCCTTTCTTATTAAAACTACTATGCAAAGAACAATTCACAAGCACAGATTAGACATAGTAAATTGGATGCTTTTCTTAGAATACCTCTTTCTCCAATGCACTATGTCTAATCTTACATATATAAAAGATTAATTTTTAATTGCTTCTGCTTGTTCTTTCACAAGGTTTTGCATAATTGTTAATAAATCATCTTTTAACTCTTTATGTTGTAACGCCATTTCAATTGTTGTTTGAATGAAACCAAGTTTCTCACCAACATCATAACGTTTTCCTTCAAAGTCATAAGCGAATACACGTTGAATTTCATTTAACTGTTGAATTGCATCTGTTAATTGAATTTCACCGCCAGCACCAATGTGTTGTTCTTCTAAAAAGCGGAAGATTTCTGGTGTTAATACGTAACGTCCCATAATTGCTAAGTTTGAAGGTGCTGTCCCTTGAACTGGTTTTTCAACAAATTGTTTTACTTGATAACGACGTCCATCTTTTTCTAATGGATCGATAATACCATAGCGGTGTGTTTCATCTTCAGGAACCGTTTGAACACCAATTACAGATGAAAGTGTATGTTCATACTCATCAATAAGCTGCTTTAAACAAGGTTTTTCCGCTTGCACGATGTCATCTCCAAGTAGCACAGCAAATGGCTCATCACCAATGAACTTACGAGCACACCATACTGCATGTCCTAAACCTTTTGGTTCTTTTTGACGAATGTAGTGAATATCAACCATTTTAGAAGAAGCTTGTACTTTTTCAAGTAACTCATACTTTTTCTTCTCTAATAAGTTTTGCTCTAATTCAAAAGCGTTATCAAAATGATCTTCAATTGCACGCTTTCCTTTTCCTGTAACAATAATGATATCCTCAATACCAGCAGCTACAGCTTCTTCAACGATATATTGAATTGTTGGCTTATCAACAATTGGTAACATTTCTTTAGGCATTGCTTTCGTTGCCGGTAAAAAACGCGTTCCAAGACCAGCAGCTGGAATAATGGCTTTTCTAACTTTTTTCATGCTTATTACCTCTTTCTTTATTGGCGTATATGTGCACTTATCAAATATTATTTTTTAATTTGCCCTGCTCATCCATATTTATTGGATTCTTTTTATTCTTCATACAAGACATTCCCTTACGAAAAAACACAACTTCTTATATTATACATCTATTAATCTAAGTATCATCTTATTTATTAACATGTTACTCTCTTCACTTACTACGAATGATACTTCCTACAAATTCTACATGATTGCCTCTTTATTCGTCAAGGGCTCTTATTTATAGCCATTGTACGTTTCCTTCTTTGTACATCCATCTCTTAATTGCTTCAATTACTTAAGTACGAAAACGTTTAAAATACCAATTAATACACCTAAAACAATTAAATTTTGAAGACGAATTGTCATAAAATATTCTCTTTTCGTTTAGGCTTAAACCTATCGATTAGAATATATAAATCCATTTTGATTTTTCGACATATAGCCACGGCTATGGATAACAAAAGGTGACCTGCACTCGTTTTCTCTCTTTGTTTTTACTTGGCATGGGGCAGGAAAAGGATCTGACCGCTTTTATGCATGGCCGAATGCTCTCTCCCACCTAAAAAGAAGGGTTTTATGTCGGTTTTTAATTTGTATTTATATAGTACTGGTTACTTTAACCATAATAAAAAGATTAATTAACAAAAATAATTATATGATTATTCATTAAAAAATAACCTGTTTGTTTTTTATAATTACATTATATTAAGAAGCATTTTCTTTTCCTATTATTAATAAAGGTGTCCCAAAGTAGTAATTTAACTACTTTTGAGACACCTTCTTCGTTCTTATTGAACGCGATCCATCACGTTATTTTTAATGTTTTCAAGTTTTTCTTCACTATGTTGTAAAGAGTTTCCTTGTACACCAAAGTAAAATTTAATTTTTGGTTCTGTACCAGATGGACGTAGGCAGAACCAAGATCCATCCTCAAGATAATATTTTAATACGTTTGATTTTGGTAAGTAGATTTCTTCGGTTGTTGCTTCTGCTACTTTTGTTCTAACGCTCGCTTTATAATCTTCTGCAATTGTAACTTTTAAACCAGCTACTTCAACTGGTCGTTCTTCGCGGAAAGATGTCATCATATTTTGAATTTGCTCTGCACCATCTTTTCCTTTTAATGTTAATGAAACAAGTCCTTCACGGAAATATCCATACTTCTCAAATACTTCAATTAATCCATCATATAATGTTTTACCTTGTGATTTGTAATATGCTGCTACTTCACATGCAAACAATACAGATTGAATAGCATCTTTATCACGGCAGAACGAGCGAATTAAATAACCATAGCTTTCTTCATAGCCGAATTGGAATGCGTATTCGCCACTTTCTTCATATTGTTTAATCTTTTCACCGATAAACTTAAATCCAGTTAATGTATCAATTGTATCTAACCCGTAAGTTTTTGCAATTGTACGTCCTAATTCTGAAGTAACGATTGTTTTTAACACAACACCGTTTGCTGGTAAAATACCTATTTCTTTCTTTTGAGACAATAAGTAATCCAGCATTAAAGCACCTGTTTGATTTCCTGTTAATACTTGATATTCACCAGCATGATTTCGTACTGCAACACCAAGACGATCTGCATCTGGATCTGTTGCAATTAGAACATCCGCATTAATTTCTTCACCGTAACGAATTGCTAATTCAAAAGCAGCATGCTCTTCTGGATTTGGTGATTTCACAGTAGAAAAGTTTGGATCTGGCTTTTCTTGTTCTTGTACAACCGTTACATTTGTGAATCCAACTGTTTCTAAGCCGCGACGAGCTGGAATGTTAGATGTTCCGTGTAGAGGTGTAAAGACAATTTTCAAATCTCCCCCTACCTCTTGCACTAATTCTTGATCGATGATAACTGTTTTTAATTGTTCTAAGTATGCATCATCTACATCTTGTCCGATAATTTGTAGTAAACCATTTTGCTTTAATTGCTCAATATCAGCAACTTCTACTACTAATTCATCACTTACAGCGTTTACATAAGAAATTAATTCATCTGCTTCTTTTGGTGGGAGCTGTCCGCCATCTTCTCCATACACTTTATAACCATTATATTCTGGCGGATTATGGCTCGCTGTAAGAACGATTCCACTATATGTATGTAAATAACGAACTGCAAATGAAAGCACTGGTGTTGGACGTAAACTTTCAAATACATATGTTTTAATACCGTGAGCACCAAGTGTCGCTGCTACCTCCATCGCAAATTCTGGCGATTTATGACGAGAATCATATGCAACTACAACACCACGTGCTTTTGCTTCTTCACCTTGTTTTTCAATAAACTGTGCTAAACCTTCTGTTGCTTTACGTACCGTATATAAATTTAAACGGTTCGTTCCTGCACCAAGCTCACCACGCATACCACCTGTACCAAACTCTAAATTTTTATAAAAGCTATCCTCAATTTTCTTTTGATCCGTCTTCATTTCTTCTAGTTGTTGCTTTAACTCCGCATCTAAATCAGCAAAGTTGTTCCAACGTTCATATTCTGTTTTCCATTCCATTTAAAACTCTCCTCTCGGTCAAACATAATCTCATTATATGAAAAAAATAGCGCTTTCCTCAATACCCTTTTATATTTTCACAAAAGATTACTTTTTCATTTGGCAATACTTTACTGCTCTTTTTTATAAACGTATCTCTTCCTTTACGCATACTTTCTACATGAAACGAAAAACTATACGTAACAAATATATTTTTAAACAGGGTGAATACAATGCAAGAATGGGCGCTAACAACAACAATGAAGCAGCATATACAAGAAACAATTGAAGACATTGCACATGCTCTTCAAAGTATGAAAATTGCATTAGATCACAATGATGAATGTATTTTATGTAAAGTTGAAGATATCCAAAAAATGTTACTCCATATTCAAGCAACAACCGCTTCTTACTATGTCAAAACATACTTATCTCCCTATACAAACTGTTACATTCATTTACTAACAGCAATTCAGCATTTATCGAAGAAAAGACACGGTGCACTAATTGCCGTGGAAAGAGAACAATCACTCAAACCATTTATTCAATCAGGGATACAGCTCAGCGCTCATTTAACCGTTCCTTTGCTAGAATCTATTTTTTATCCTGGAAACCCTCTCCATGATGGAGCTGTTCTTGTGAAAGATAACCATATTATATCAGCAGCGAACATTCTGCCCTTATCACAACAAGCTTCAGTAACTGACAGAAAACTAGGAACACGTCACCGTGCAGCAATCGGACTATCTGAAGTAAGCGATGCTCTCGTCCTTATCGTATCTGAAGAAACTGGAAAAACATCTTTTGCGCTAGCTGGAACATTGTATACCTTTATGCTATAGCATAATCCAAAAACATATCAATCATCACTTTTGTAGTCCTTTATAAATAAAACAGGTATTCCTAATTTTAAAATCGAATATTGTACATTATTGGAGATAGAGGGGCGATATATATTGAAAAACATATTCTATCTATTCATTACGATACTCTTTACTTTGTTTATATTTACAGGCTGTATCGATCCAAACTTATCGAAAAACTCTTCATCTCAAACGCATGAAGAAGAAAAAAGTGTCAAAAAAGAAGTATGGAATCAATTATCAAATCAAGAAAAGCAAAATATTATTGGAGATTGGGAAAATGCCACTATGACGAAAACTATTTTGCATAAACATAATAGTCATCAAACGAATGAGGCTTATGAGGGAAAAACAGTCTATCTCGTTCATTTCCCTTCTGATACAAATGCACCAAAAAATGTTGAAGTATATGTTGATATAGATACAAATGAAATTGTCGGTTATAGTAAAACAGAATAAGAAAGAGGCTGCTCTATAATTTTTTTATAGATCAGCCTCTTTTTGTTCATTTTACAAACAGCTAGGGGCTGAGCATTCCGAAAAATTAATGTGCTATTCATCCGTTTTTTTGATATCATTATTAATTGTGATACATTTCCAAAAAAATGCAAGATAACCATAATATGATTCTTTACTTTCTATTAGTAAAGAACCATACGATACTCTTAAAAAAATTGTAAATGATAATAATATAATAATACGTTTATTGAATAAATACATAAAATAGGAGGTTTCGCATGTATCAATTTGGTGGAAACGAACCAATCTTAACGATTGTAGTCCCTTGCTATAACGAAGAACTAGTATTGCATGAAACAACAAAGAGACTTAGTGAGGTTTTAGAAGAATTAATCAGTAATCAGTTAATTTCATCTGTAAGTAAAATTCTTTATGTTGATGATGGAAGTAAAGATACAACATGGGAGATTATAGAAGAACTTTATTACAAATCTCCATTTGTAAAAGGGCTAAAATTAGCGCGTAATGTAGGACATCAAAATGCATTATTAGCTGGTTTAAACACTGCAGCAGAATATTCAGATTGTGTTATTTCTATTGATGCTGACTTACAAGATGATGTAGACGCCATTAAAGGCTTTATAGAAAAATTCCATGAAGGATATGAAGTTGTTTATGGAGTAAGACAGGAAAGAAAAACTGATACATTCTTCAAAAGAAACACAGCATTACTTTTCTATCGCTTAATGGATAAGATGGGTGTTAACATTGTATATAACCATGCAGATTATCGTTTACTAAGCCACAAAGTATTAATGCACTTAAAAGAATTTAAAGAAACGAATTTGTTCTTACGTGGAATTGTACCTTTAGTTGGTTTTAAATCAACAGAAGTTTATTACGATAGACATGAAAGATTTGCAGGTGAATCAAAATACCCTTTGAAAAAAATGCTTACTTTTGCATTTGAAGGAATTACATCTTTCAGTGTTGCTCCAATACGAATGATTACTTCTATAGGCATAAGCTTCTTAGTTCTTAGTATTATTATTAGTATTTACACATTGGTTCAAAAAATATCAGGAGAAACTGTTTCAGGTTGGACGTCATTAATGCTATCTATCTGGTTCATCGGTGGAGTGCAACTAATGGGCATCGGGTTAGTTGGTGAGTATATTGGAAAAATATACAAAGAAACAAAAGCTCGTCCAAAATATATCGTTGAAGTAGATTTATATTCTGCTCCAAAAGAGACACAGAAACAGGATAATCAAAAAGTACTGACTACAACAATTTAACGCAAAGAAAATAACTATCCTTATTTTTCGAAATAAGGATAATTATTTATATCCAAAAGAATACTTGGAATTAATAAAGTGAAACTTTAATCAGTGGGGGAGTCTTCATCCCCACTGATTAATATAGGATAAATTAAAAAACTAGCATTATATTTGTTTTCTATGAGACAAGGAGTGAAATATTATGGAAAATACCGCACGACAGAGGACGGATTTACATCAAAAAAAATCGATTAGAGAAGCTTGGTGGTTTAGGCCAATTCTCGTACATTATCTTCTATTAATTATCGCAATTCTATTGCCATACTATAACAATGTGCAAGAAGGAATGACATTAGAACACATAAAGCATGCCTTAATCAATTGGGATAGTCACTGGTACATCGGTATTGCTGAAAGGGGATATGAATCCGAAAAAGCCGCAGCATTCTTTCCATTTGTACCAATCTTACTTAAAATCTTTGGGAGTCCTTATATTGTCATTGGAATAACACAAATTGCATTTTTCATTTGCTTATGTTTATTACGAGAGTTCTTTAAGCGTTTTAACATGACTGATTCTCAAATGAAAGCAGGGATTTGGTTCTTTGCTGTAAATCCTTGTGCAATCTATTATGCGACAATTTATACAGAAGTATGGACGGTGCTTTTTTCTCTTGCCTCACTTCATATGGCAGTAAAAGGGAAATGGTTTTACGCTTGTCTATTCGCTGCAATTTTAACATCAACTCGGGCAACTGCTTTAATATTTGGTATTTTCCCGCTTGTCCTTTTCCTTATGTCATTATGGAAAAAAGATTGGAAAATGGTGAGAAACTCTTTACTGTGGGGAATGAGCTGTACAATCGGTTTATTATGCTACATGATATATCTATACTATACTTTTGGAGATCCAATGATTTTCTCAACAACGCAAGAAAAACACTGGGATCACTATTCCGTTTTACCATGGGTTCAAATTATTGAAGGATTTCACGCTGATTTCGCAATCGACATAGTAGAAATTCGACAAGGATTATGGACATTAGCAGTATTATTTGCTTTTTTTGGAACAGTAAGCATTTGGCGTTTAAGATCCAATGTAAAATGGGAAAGCCTCGGTGCAATTCTATTTGTTGTTATCACTATTATTTTCACATTCAGTTTTGGTACCCGTGGTATGCCAATGCATAGTACACTGAGATATTTGAGTGTTTTATTTCCACTCTATGCTGTTATGGCAATCGTTTTACCTAAACCACTTCGGGGTGTCTTAATTATTTTATTTGCTATTGTATCGTTTATGAGTGCATGGAATTTCACTCATCACATATGGAACCTGTAATCTAGTTACAACATCATCATATGTTTTTTCTTTAGTTAGCAAATACTTTTATAAATTTAAAAGGAGCAGCCCACAAGATATATATCCGGTGTGGACCTGCTCCTTTTCTATTCTTCGCTATTAAAACGCTCAACAAGCGTTGCAAGTGTACGAACCATCGCACCTGTTGCTCCTGCTGGACCTAAATCATGTGCACTCTTTGTATCAGCTGTTCCAGCGATATCTAAATGTACCCAAGGTGTTTCTTCTGCAAACTCACCAAGGAATGTTCCAGCCATTACCGCATGACCATCACGACCTGGTGAATTGTTTAGATCTGCAAATTTACTGTTACGAACACGCTCTTTATCACGTTCAAAAATCGGCAATTGCCAAACTGGTTCATCTGTTTCCATTGATGCTTCTAATACTTGTTCAAACAACGCTTCATCGTTTGTCATCGCACCTGTTGTATGGTTTCCAAGCGCAACAATCACACCGCCTGTTAATGTTGCAATATCAACAAGATAGTTTGCACCAAGTTTCTTCGCATACGTAAGACCATCAGCTAACGCTAAGCGTCCTTCCGCATCCGTATTTAATACTTCAATTGTTTTACCGCTCATAGCTGTAATAACGTCATCTGGTTTAAAAGCAGTGCCGCTCACTACATTATCAGTCGATGGAATGACAGCCACTACGTTTTGTTCAGGGCGCAGTTCACCGATAATTTCCATGGCACCAAGTACAGCTGCAGCACCGCCCATATCTGTTTTCATCCCAACCATACCTTCACGTGGTTTCAGAGAATAACCACCTGTATCGTATGTAATCCCTTTTCCGACGAAGCCAACGACATCCGTCCACTCTTCTTTTCCTTTATAAATAAGAACAATCATTTTAGGTGGCTCTGTAGACCCTTGGTTTACCGCAAGCAGTGCACCCATACCTAGTTCTTCCATTTCTTCTTTTTCAAGAACTTTATAATCCATATCATATTTTTCAGCTAATTCAACAGCATACTCCGCGAGTGTTGTTGCTGTTAATACATTGGGCGGCATATTCACAAGTGTACGAGCTGAGTTTGTAGCACGTCCATGAACATATCCTACTGTTAATGCAGCTTCGATCTCTTTTGGCTCTTCCGCTGTAATGACTGCGAAACTTTCTAACTGTGCTATCTCTTTTTTATTTGTTTTATATGTTTGTAATTCATATGTACCAAGACAGTATGATTCAGCTGCAATATGTGCAACATCAATTGCTTCCATTTTATCCGTTACAAAGGAATCAAGTAAAAAGGCAGCATCTTGTACTTTTGCAGCTTTTAATGTTTTAAATACTTTACCAAGCGCTGTGCGTAATGTTTCAGTTGTATATGCTTCTTTTTTGCCAAGGCCAACAAAATAATAACGTTTTACATTTGTTTTTCCTAAGCTATGTACTTTTGAAATGGCTTTCTTCTTCGCTGAAAGTTCTTTTTCTTCTAATAAAACTTGTAATTGTCCATCAAATGCTTCGTCCAATTCTTTTACAAAATTGCTCGCTTTTTCTCCTTCAAATAAAGCAACGATTACTGCTTCATGGCTTGCTAATTCTTTTTGTACTTGAAACATGTTCAGCCCTCCCCTAGATTTCTCTCGTTCTATTATAACTGTATTTTCTCGAAAATGCGATAATTCAAATTTTTCTTGCGTTTACGGGTAATAATATCCCCGATTGGTGAAAACTAATCATCCGTGTGGGATAAAAAAAAACTGATGAAAGTTTTACTTTATCTCATATATAAAATAAGTTCTGGTAATTGTGGTAAGTTCTGAACTTGTTCATATGGGACTCGCTCCACTTCTTTTGGAATCCTTGCCCTGCAATGTTGAATAAAAGTAATGACTTGCCCTACATCTAAATTCCAATATACAGGGCAGGACGGTATCAAATAATGCTCCGCCACCTCCATCATTATCCGTGCTCCCTTTACATTTCCATAACTGTAATGATACTGAGCCACTGCCATTTGCAATAAACCTTTTAAAAATAAGTTACTTCGGTCTTCCAGCCACATTTCTTCTAATAAATCATGGCAAGTGTAATAGTCACCTTCGTTATACTTCACGAAAAACTCATAATATGCTAAAGGATAGTCCTCCATTTCCCCCTCCTTTTCATCACATTCACTTTGAGATTCTTTCCTTTCACTTTACTATATAAATCTATTTTGATTTTTCGACATATAGCCGCGGCTATGGATAACAAAAGGTGACCTGCACTCGTTTTCTCTCTTTGTTTTCACTTGGTATGGGGCAGGAAAAAGATCTGACCGCTGCATGGCCGGATGCTCTCTTCCACCTAAAAAGAAGGGTTTTATGTCAGTTTTTAAATTTGTATTTATATATATTGTGTCCATGAAAAATAAAAAAGTCTAGTGTTAATCTCACTAGACTATCTCTGTTTTAAATATTGTCCACGGAACACCTGCATGGTTTCATCTTGATTGAGCATCGTCAACTGTTCCTCCGTTAACTTTCCGTTCCCCATCTTCACAACATATACATTTACTTTTTTCTTGCCCCATTGACTATATACATCCCGAACCCTTTCATAATATAAATCAAGTCGGTTTCCTTTTATTGCGCCACCTTTATCTGCTACAACACCGTACCCGTAACCAGGTATAAAGAGAATCGTTCCCAGTGGAAATACACGCAAATCAGCTGCAATTGTAGAATATATATCCCGTTTTGCCTTTACACCAGAATATGTAATGCCATACCCTGGATGCCCCGGCCTTTTACCAGTTGATTCTACACCTGATGTATAACCAGTTGCTGTGACTTCCATGGCACGATATTTAGACCAGTCATTCGACTCTTCTAAAGCACTTATCACTTCTTTACTTGGAACAGCTTTCTTCTCGATTTCTGCGGCGTGTACTTCTTTAACCTTATTTTCTTGGTAAGTTCGTACAGCCTCCAAAAGAGAGATTCCTGTCAGCGTTTGCCATGTCACACATAATGCTGCTACAAGTAAACAAGTCATCATAATGCGGATACCATATCGTTTTAACATTTTAACATTCCACACTCCTTCATCGTTATTCATTCCCCATACGATGCGGAAATATGCAAAAAAAATCCCCAGTAAACTGGAGATTAAAACATTTGATAGCCGCTTTGGCGCAGCTTCTTTATTATGATGCCAGACAGAATTGCTCCGATTAATCCTGTCGATAGAATAAAAAGATCTGCTTGTCCAAGATGCGATATATTTGTCCCAAATGAAGAAAACGTTTCTTTCGGGTTTGAAAAATAATCCCAAACACTCACTTTATTAATAATAAGCATACAAACAATCGGATAAATGACGACCATCACCCACGTAGCACGTAAAATCATATTAAGCAAAAAACCAATTCCAAAAAAAAGGATAAAAAACAACATCATTGAAATAAGTAGTACCGGTATGCTCACCTTTTTCCCCACCTTCTATTCCTTCGCTCCTGCCGTAAACACATGATACGCTGTATATCCAAATTGTTCTCCTGGATTTAATGTTGTGTCCATTGTGAGAGGAGCCGCTGACACATCTTCTAATAAATAACGAATTAACACTGAAGCGCTTTCATCATATGCGATATCCTTCGGGAATAAAAATGCCACTTCAGATAGTTCTTTCTCCTGAACAATAATTTCTTCTCCTTCAGGCTCCAGTAAAAAGATGATCATGTTATCACTAATTTCATCTCGAATGACACCCGACCGAATGCCTATAACACCTTTTACATTCGTCACAACGCCTGTCTCTTCTAAAATTTCACGTTTGATGGCTTCATCAATCGTTTCGCCTTCATTCACAAAACCGGCTGGCAATGACCACTTCCCTTTTAACCCACCGTATTTTTTCTTTACAAAAAGCCATCTGCCATCTTTCGTGGCTACAAGCCCACTTACAGCTAACCAAACATTCCCACGCTTCCCCATGCTGCAACCCCTTCCGAACAAACGAACAGAATATTCATTCTTTTTTATATATTATACTATATTTTTAGGCAAGAATAATATAATCTTCCTTGTTCCTTAGTTACTACATTTTTTTCTACTCTTCTACCTCATTTATAAATTTCCATATATTTGATATAATGTGAATATAGGGTATTAATTATCTGTAGAAAGGTCTCGAATTACTTCAAAATTCTTCCTTGAATATTACATCATACCTATTTATTGCGAAAGGAGTAAAAAGTAAAATGAGAAATCAATCAAAAAAATCCAGTATTGTATTTATAACATTAGTTTCCGCATTACTCTTCTGCTCTTTCTTAATTGCCACTTCACTTTCACCACTTGCTGATTTAGGACCTAATGCAAATAAATTTAACTCTTTAGGCATGTGGAAATCAATCGGCATGATTTTACTATTTTATATCGTACCTCTACTTCTTTATATAGGAGGAATAAAGGCAATGCGATTCATCATGGCTTTTCTTTGCTGTATGGGGCTATTCATACATCTCGTGATACTTGCAGTCGTATTTATTGTAATACGCGTAAGTGACTATAACGCCTCCTCTTTCTTAGGAGTCATCATTCTTTGCGCAGCAGTATCCATCACAAATGTAATTTGGTTTTTTGTTGCTTTTCGCTCAAAAAGAACTTCTACTTATACACTAAATGTACGATGAAATAGAAGTTTAAGAAAAACTTGTACTACACGAAAAAAGCAGAAACGACTCATAGCCGTTTCTGCTTTTTTCTACTATATACCTCTTTTGATTTTCCAACATATAAAACACGGCTGTGAAAACAAAAGTGGATCTCCACTCGTTTACTCCCTTTGTTTTAACATGGCATGGGGTAGGAAAAGGCCCTGACCGCTTCTACACATGGCTGGATGCTCTCTTCCATCAAAAAAGAAAGATTTTTTCATTTATATTTATATATTAAAAGAATTTCAATTTACCTTTTTTAATAACTAATAAAGGTCCACCAAGTAAGAATAGGTAACGGTTATCAATTACTTTCTTCATGAAAGAAGCTTTCCAACCCGTTAACTTTTTCCCCATAACAACGCCCATTGCATCGTCATGCCCTAATGAACATACAGAACCTTTGTTGTCGAATGCAAATTTTTGCATTTCGCCTTTATCACGAATTAAAACAGCTAGGTTATGTGCAATGTTGTAACCTTCTTGAATTGCAATTTGTGCTGTTGGTGGGTATGGACGATTAGTTTCTTCGTTAATGATTAATGCAGCATCACCAACCATGAATACATCTTCATGACCTGGAGCACGCATGAACTCATCAACTTTAATACGTCCGCGCATTGCTTCAAAACCGGACTCTTCCACAATACCATTACCACGAACACCTGCCGCCCAAACAACAGTTTCAGATTTAAGTAATTCAACATCGTCACCATTCGCAACCATGATACCTTCTTCAGTTGCTTCTTTAATTGCTGTACCGATGCGGAATTCTACACCTTTTTTCTCTAACTGTTTTACAGCGTACTCAACTAATTCTGGATCGAAACCAGGAAGTGCTGTTGGAGCAGCTTCTACACAAATGATACGTGCTTTTTCACGTGGAACATCATACTCTTTACAAAGTTCAGGAATACGGTTTGCAAGCTCACCTACATACTCAATACCTGTAAAGCCTGCGCCACCAACAATAATTGTAACTAATTCATCACGTTTTTCAGTCGCATATTGAGAAAACTTGTATTCCATATGATCACGAATTTGACGTGTTGCATTAATGTTAGTGATAGAGAATGCATGCTCTTTCAATCCTTTAATACCAAATGTTTCAGATTCGAAACCAAGACCGATTACTAAGTAATCATACTCTAACTCACCATTGTTTAAGATAATACGTTTTTCAGCTGCTTTAATTTCTACAACTGTATCTTGTACAAAGTTTACTTTATTAGTATCAATAACGTCTTGAATATCTAGACGGATTTTATCATGATGTAATGTGCCAGCTGCACTTTCATGTAACCAAGTTGCTTGGTAGTGGTAGCTGTTATTGTTTACTAACGTAATTTCAGCCTCACTTACAGATAATGTTTTTTGCAGACGAACAGTCGTAATCATTCCGCCATAACCTGCACCTAAAACTACGATTTTTGGAGTCTTCACCAAATCACAACCCTTTTCTTTATATAATAGTAACTAAAAATAAGAACAAAGTGCTAAACACTTAAATTGTCAAGAATGTGGAATTCCTCACATTCTTAACAATAACAAAACGCATTCAAAAAATCGTACGAAATTTGTCACAAAAAATTAACATAATACTTTCCTATATTAGTCGGTTTCATTTCATAATTCAAGCACCTAGAGAATTATCGATATTTTAAAATAACATAGCGTTTTCAAGGATTTTTAAGCCTTTTTTTCATGTATTTTCCTATTGTTATATTTTATACATTTCTAATCTATCTATGCAAAAGCTTACACACAATTCAGTCGTTTTCTGAGGTATTCTCAATTGAAATATGATATCATTTATTTTAAAGTGCAATCTCATTTGCAGGATTTCCGTATACATATAAAAAATATGTGGAATCAATATCAAAATTCCATCTATAGGGGGCATAAATAGTGGCAGAAAATCAAAAAGTGTATGACATCACGATTATCGGTGGCGGTCCAACGGGACTATTCACAGCATTTTATGGCGGAATGAGACAGGCAAGTGTAAAAATTATCGAAAGCTTACCACAGCTGGGAGGACAATTGTCCGCACTATACCCTGAAAAATATATTTATGACGTTGCAGGATTCCCGAAAGTACGTGCGCAAGAGCTTGTTGATAATTTGAAAGAACAAATGAAAAAGTTTGAACCAACAGTTTGCTTAGAAGAAGCAGTTGATACACTTGAAAAGCAAGCTGATGGCGTATTTAAACTTGTAACAAATAAAGATACACACTATTCTAAGTCCGTCATTATTACAGCTGGTAACGGTGCATTCCAGCCACGCCGTTTAGAATTAGACGACACAGAGAAGTTTGAAAAGAAAAATCTACACTACTTTGTTGAAGATATGAACAAATTTGCTGGCAAACGCGTCGTTGTATTTGGTGGCGGCGATTCTGCAGTGGACTGGACAATGATGTTAGAGCCAATCGCTGAACAAGTAACAATCGTTCATCGACGTGATAAATTCCGTGCACATGAGCATAGTGTAGAAAACTTAATGAACTCTCGTGCAGAAGTAAAAACACCTTACGTTCCAGTTGAACTAATTGGTGAAGACAAAATCGAACAAGTTGTTCTGCAACATGTGAAAACAGAAGAAAAAGTTGTTATTGACGTTGATGATGTCATCGTAAACTACGGCTTCGTTTCTTCTCTTGGTCCAATTAAAAACTGGGGCTTAGACATTCAAAAGAACAGCATCGTTGTAAATTCTAAAATGGAAACAAACATCCCTGGTATTTACGCAGCTGGTGATATTTGTACATACGATGGAAAAGTAAAACTTATCGCATGCGGCTTTGGCGAAGCGCCAACAGCAGTAAACAATGCAAAAGCTTACTTTGATCCAAGTGCGAGACTTCAACCAATGCATAGTTCTAGCATGTTTTAATTCATAAGAATAACATACAGAAATCCTTTCATTATGAAAGGATTTCTTTTTAATAAAAATACTCCCTTCATTTGTATAATTATGGTACAATGAGAAAAGAACGTTTGTTCTATTCGATAAGGGGGTTATGATACATGATTCAACCAAAGATTGTAAAAAAAGAAGCTTTCCAAGCCATCGGCATCTCCGCTACAACAAAAAATGACATTGAAATGTCCAATGAAGGAAAGATTCCTCAACTATGGACCCACTACTGCCAAGACCAAATAACGAATCAAATTCCTAACAAAAGTAAACAAAACGAAACACTAGCATTGTATTCAAATTATGAGTCGGATGAAACAGGAACATATATGTACACAATTGGTACGTCCGTTTCATCGTTCGACGTACTCCCTGAAAATATGACACCTCTTACAATATCAGCTAGTACATATGCGGTATTTACAACGCGCAAAGGTCCAGTATCAGAAGTCATCATAGAAGCATGGCAAGACATTTGGAACTGGTCAAGAGAAAACAAACGTGCTTTCACAACTGACTTTGAGCTGTATGATGAGCGAGCTATGGATCCAAATGATGCACAAGTTGACATCTATATTGCATTGGCTTAATTCATAAAATAAGAAGGTGCTTTCCGCACCTTCTTATTTTTTGTTCTTAAAAATCCACTGGGCAAATCTGCTATTATTGTCTACAATGAAAAAGTGCAGTATAGAAATATTAGAAACTGTATAAAACGAGTGTTAAGAGGATTTTAAATCCATTCAAAATTGTTACATAGAAAGGAAGCAATATGGAGGGACTACAACAAAATAAACCTGCTCTAAAAGAATTAGGAACACCGTTATTAAAAAATACAAATTTCCTTTTTCTTTGGGCAGCTACACTATTTTCTAGTTTTGCTTTAGCCTTTTTTACATTTTCCCAAACATGGTACATAGCGAAAACATTAAATTTAGAAGCTTCACTCGGCATTGTCTTTGTCGCACTTAGCGTTCCACGCCTCGTCTTTATGATTATTGGAGGTGCTGTGGCAGACAAATTCCCGAAAAAAAATATTATGTTTTACTCTAATATTGTACGTGCCCTTCTAGTAACCGTCATCCTTATTTGGTTCATTGTCGGTCACGTTACGTTATACACATTTGCTCTATTTGCTTTATTTTTCGGATTAGCCGATGCCTTTTTCTGGTCAGCAGACGGATCCATTTTACCAGAGCTTGTTGATAAGCATCGCCTGACACAAGCAAATTCACTCACGCAAATGACAAACCAAGCATCTGTTATTCTAGGCCCTGTACTTGGTGGGATTCTTATCAAATTTAGTAACTATGAGACGATCTTTACAATTACAATTCTTCTATTACTGATCGCCGCCATACTCGTCCAAAAGATCCATGCGAGTGTACAACAAGAAGAAACGAACGAAAACAAAGGGATGTTTACCTCTATTAAAGAAGGTATCGTTTATGTAAAAGAATCTCCATTCTTATCAACGTTTCTTATTTGCAGTGCATTTTTAAATCTATTTTTAATCGGTCCGATGCAAGTTGGTTTTCCACTGTTTGTGAAAAACGTATTGCACGGCGATTCTCTACAATTTAGCTACTTAGAAGCAGCTGTTGGAGGAGGAATGGCGATTGGAGCCATAATTGTGGGACTCCGAAATATTAATCGAAGACGCGGTTTATTTTGCATTATCATGATGCTATTATCAGGTGTCTTCTTCCTAACCATCAACTTCAGCACAACACTTTGGCAAGCACTTCTTGCAGGTTGCTTCTATGGCATTACAATTGCTATGGCAATCGTTCCATTAATGGCAATGATTCAATCTACTGTAAAAGAAGAAATGATGGGACGTGTCATGAGCTTACTCATGCTATCATCGATGGGCTTTATCCCACTATCTTACGCTATGACATCACTTACACTAGCAGCAGGCGTTCCCATTGTTACGATTATGAAAAGCGGAGCCATTGCCGTAATTCTATTCGTATTATTTATTGCAATTCGTATTCCGGTTGTACGGAAGTTTGATTAAAAGCACTCTATATGAGTGCTTTTCTACTAGGAGGAGAATATATGATTGTAGTTAGTGCCTGTTTAGCCGGCATTGCATGTCGATACGACGGAAATGATAACCTTATTTCCAAAATTGAAGAACTATTACAGAAAGAAGAAACAGTTCTCATCTGTCCAGAAGTGTTAGGCGGATTGCCTACACCACGTCCATCAGCAGAAATTGTTGGCGGTAACGGTGATGGTGTATTAGATGGAAAAGCAAAAGTAATAGATAAAAACGGCAATGATGTAACAGAAGCCTTCGTACAAGGGGCTTATGAAGCATTAAAACAAATTAAACATTTAAATCCCGAATATATTATTTTAAAAGAACGCAGTCCATCATGTGGTAGTTCTACAATTTATACAGGAGAATTTAATGGACAGAAGCAAGTCGGATACGGCGTTACAACTGCCTTATTTAAGCGCCATGGTTTTACAGTTATTTCAGAAGAAGATTTTGCAAAAAAATAAGCTTGCTCTACTTATAGAGCAAGCTTATTTTTTTCTATTTCACACCTAATTTTTCTTTCGCTTTTGCTGGGATATCCTCTTTCTTTACCTCTTCCCAAGCTGTTACACCTTTTTTATCAGAGTGGAATACACGTAAAAATGCTTCTTTACGAAGATTCTTATTCGCATTAAATTCCATTGTTTTTTCTTTACCATCTTCATCAAATCCAGCTAATTTATATTCGTAATTTGTATAAGGTGTACCATTGTCAGCTTTTCCTTTTTCCTCTTTTCCATCAACTGTAATTTGAACATAGTACTCATCTTTTCCCATACGATTCAAGTCACAGCCAACTAACATCGTAGCAAATACCACTAAAATACTAAAAAGTGCAATATATCTTTTCACTTCATTCACCTCATATGTTTTTTATTATGTTGTTATCATAATCCCTTTTCATTTGAGGAGAAATTCAAAAACGTGACATGAACATTACACTTTTGTAAGAAAAAAATAGCCTCCTCACTTTATTGTGAGAAGGCTATTTTTTAGCAATCTTCTGGCTTACCAGCATTTGATGCTGTACGGAAAGATGATCCGCAACCGCATGATGCGATAGCGTTCGGGTTATCAATCGTAAACCCGCCGCCAAGCATTGACTGCTTATAATCAATGTTGACTCCTTTTACAATTGGAGCACTTTCTTTATCAATAACAAATTCAACACCGAAAAACTCAAGAACTGTATCGTCTTCATTTGGTTCTCTTTCAAATCCTAAACCGTAAGAAAGACCGCTACATCCACCGCCATGTACAGCAAGGCGAACGTATTTCTCTCCATCTTCGGCATCTTTTAACATATCTTTAATTTGATATGCCGCTTGTTCTGTTACATTAATCATAGAATTCACCTTCCTTTCTTCTTTCGTTCTATTATACATCTTTACTCTTCTATCTTGTACTGATATACTCCGTGGCAAATGACTTCCGCTGGACCTTTCATCATAACCGATCCTTCTTCCGCCCACGTGATCATTAGATCCCCACCTGCTAAATGAACCGTAATTTCTTCTCCGCGTTTCATTTTCCCATTTAAAACTGTTGCTACAACTGCCGCACATGCTCCAGTTCCGCAAGCTTGTGTAATACCTGATCCGCGTTCCCATACACGAAAATTCATTTCATAATTGTTTACAATCTCAATGAATTCTACATTTACGCTTTCTGGGAACATTTCATGTGTCTCTAGTACCGGTCCTAACGTTGTAAGCGGTGCTTCTTCAATATCATCAACAAAAATAACTGCATGTGGATTTCCCATTGAAACAGCTGTAAATATATAGCGATGATTACTATATAGGAAGTCTTCACGAATAAATGGCGTCTCTCCTTTTCCAAGCATCGGTAGATCCGCACGCGTTAAACGTGGTGCTCCCATATCAATTGTAACTAAAGTAACAACATCACCTTCCACTGTCACCTCTGCTGTTACAATGCCAGCTAATGTTTCAATTGTAAAAACAGTCTCTTCTACTAACTTATGTTCATAAGCATATTTGGCAACGCAGCGCAGTCCATTCCCGCAACTTTTTCCTTCTGAACCATCTTTATTAAACATACGCATTTTCACAGGTGCTACTTCTGATGGACAAATTAAAATCATGCCATCTGACCCAATCCCTGTATTGATATTCGAAACATTTTCAGCAACGCGAGATAGTTCTTCCTCTGCAATTTGTTCCTCAAACATATTTACATATATATAATTATTCCCAAGGCCATGCATTTTTGTAAAAGAAAATTGTTTCATCTTGGCTCACTCCAAAAAAAATTTGTTGTTCTAAGTATAAAATGCATGCTTTTGGAACACAATAAGAATGTCCCCTGATTCCCATATTTGACGGCTTCTAACTATTCGCCGTCCTTGCACAATTTGTGTAAGAAAAAAGCCCTTCTATAAAAAAGGGCCTTTTTTATTTTACTCCGCACTAATGGACAGTAACCCCCACTCGCCTCAAAGATTCAAATTCTGTGTTAGCATTTCCTCCAAGGAGAATTCTACTCTGAGGGAACAATCATTAGAGACACAAGTTTCGGCGGGATAAAGTGAAACTTTAATCAGTGGGGGATTTCTTCATCCCCCACTGATTATCAGCCCTCACCAATCGGGCTTTTACGGACAGTTTATCCCCTACCTATCTTCTTTGGTTTCCTTAGAATTTTGAGATGGGGATATTACTGCCCGTTAATGCGGGATAAAAAAAGACATTGCTCAATTGCAACGCCTTAAAACATGGGATTTTCATCTAAGTAGTCATATACGTTTTTTACAAGCTCTTCTACTGTTGCACCTTGTACTACTTCTCCGTTTACAAGGGCAAATGGCCCTTCAAAACAAATACCACAATACCCTAGACAACCATACTCCATGACATCTAAATTCGGATCTTTTTCTAATTTTTCTAATGCCGCTTGCGAACCACTCGCGAGGTTCCCCACACAAAATTCGATTAATGGCTTAATCAAACCTCTCCCCCCTGTCTCTATAAAAAAATGTTCTATAATAGTAAGCCTAAGGCTATTTCTTGTTGATGTAGTAACTATAGCGTTTAGAATATTCGTGGCTTCGCTTCTTCCTTACATTCTGAACGAGCCGCTTCTACTTTTCTTATGATCCAGTTCCAGCACCTAGAATGTTCAGTGGCTTCGCTTCTTCCGGCGAGGTAAAAAGCACCTCTATCTCAGAAGCTCCATCCCCCTCCCATTCTGAACGAGCCGCTTCCACTTTTCTTCTTATTGTACAACAGAGTATGCATTCATGCATTGTTATTTGTTCACAAATTCGATATAATTTGAATGAGTAAAGTCAAAATATTTTTTTAATATATAATTGTATGATTAGGGGATATTTCAACAGAAAAGGGGTAATCCATCATGAAGCACCTCGTACTACTCGGTGGTGGCTACGGTGGAATGAGAATTCTGCAGCGGCTTCTTCCAAACAATCAACTTCCAGATGATGTTCAAGTAACATTAATCGACAAAGTACCGTATCACTGTTTTAAAACAGAATATTATGCATTAGTTGCGGGTACGATCTCGGAAACACATATTCGTATTCCTTTTCCAGAACATCCGCGTCTCAACATTCAGTACGGCACAATAACGAATGTTGACCTCGAAAACAAAGCCGTTCATCTTGATGGCGGTGAAGTTGTCCAGTATGATGACTTAATTATCGGGCTTGGCTGTGAAGATAAATATCATAATGTTCCTGGGGCAAAAGAATATACGCATAGTCTTCAATCCATTGAGCAAGTTCGTAAAACATACCAACAATTAAATGGCTTAGAACCAAATGCAACAGTTGCTGTTGTCGGTGCTGGTTTAAGCGGTGTCGAAGTTGCAAGTGAACTTCGCGAAAGTCGTTCAGATTTAAAGATCTACTTATTCGATCGAAAGGATCGCATTTTATTCCCATTCCCTGAGAAATTAAGTAGATACGTAGAAGAATGGTTCGTTAAACATAATGTTACTATTATTCGAAACTCTAACATTACGAAAGTAGAACCAAATGTTGTATACAATCACGGTGAACCACTTGAATGTGATGCAATTGTATGGACAGCTGGTATTCAAGCAAATGAAGTCGTTCGAAACCTTCCGGTTGAGCACGATAGTAGTGGACGGGTTATATTAACAAAATATCATAATATTCCGAAAAATGAACATGTATATGTTCTAGGCGATTGTGCAGCCTTACCACATGCACCTTCTGCTCAACTTGCCGAGGGACAAGGTGAGCAAATTGTCCAAATATTATTAAAACGATGGAATAATGAACCACTTCCAGATGAACTACCTGTTATTAAATTAAAAGGGGTTCTCGGTTCTCTCGGTAAAAAACATGGTTTCGGATTATTAGCAAATCAACCCTTAATGGGACGTGTACCTCGTCTTTTAAAATCAGGGATTCTTTGGATGTACAAATACCATAATGGTTAAAAAGAAAAACAAGAGCAATTGCTCTTGTTTTTTCTTTTTAACTACAAATTAAAAAACCGACATAAAACCCTTCTTTTTAGGTGGGAAAGAGCATCCGGCCATGCATAGAAGCGGTCAGATCCTTTTCCTGCCCAGACATAGTAAAAACAAAGAGAGAAAACGATTGCAGGTCACCTTTTGTTATCCATAGCCGCGGCTATATGTCGAAAAATCAAAATGAATTTATATATTTCCCTCCTTTTTTGATAGGATATTAATAGAATTAGAAAGGGGAAGATTATGTTTATACTAAAGGACGTCACATATAAAGACATTCTACAAATTCCTTACTTAGAGATTCACAAAGAAAAGATCACCTGCATCATCGGCGAAAGTGGAAGCGGTAAAAGCACGTTGCTCCGTATGTTAAATGATCTGCAGTCACCCACAAGCGGTTCTATTCATTATAAGGGAGCACCTATTTCTTCTTATCCGCCCATTCACTTACGCCGTGAAGTGGTTATGCTTGGACAAACACCACCTATATTTGAAAAGACGGTAAAAGATAATTTGTTAATCGGACTTCGTTTTTCAGAAAAGCCTTTTCCTTCTGATGAGCAATTACAACAAGCTCTAGCGACTGTAAGTTTGGAAAAGGACTTAGAGGATAATGCGTCTTCTTTATCCGGTGGTGAAAAACAACGGCTCTCTTTAGCACGTGTTTTACTTATGGATCCTCCGGTTTATTTATTAGATGAACCGACTTCTGCATTAGATGCTGATACAGAAAAACGCGTAATGAAACAATTTGCTGCAATTGCCCAACAAAAAAAGAAAACGGTTGTCATGATTACCCACTCACAACAACTCCCAGACGAAATTGCAGACGATATTATCGAAATAAGTAAAACAAAAGGTGCTATCAGAAGGGAAGTGCACGCACTTGAAGGGCGTTATTGAGCTACAAATTTGGCAGCTTGCTGCTGCATATATTTTTATTATTATTTTAATTGGCCTTGTAAAATTAAAAGGTATACCACGTGAAAAACAAATTACGATCGCTACATTACGCATGACAATTCAACTTGTACTTGTTGCATACATACTCACGTACATATTTGAAAATAGTAATCCATTCTATACAATTGCTATTATTACTTCTATTACAACTTTTGCTATATTCAACATCTATAAGCGTGTGAATATACCGATGTCAAAAGAATTAAAACAAGTTGCCGCCCTTTCGATGATTGCCGGATCACTCGGGCCGCTTTTATTATTTATTTTTGTTATTATCGGACATGATCCTTGGTATGCCCCTCAATATATTGTCCCTATTGCAGGAATGCTAATTGGTAATGCAATGACAGGCATATCCCTTGGAGCAAATTCATTTTTAAACAATGTGAAATCAATGCACGCGCAAATTGAAGGTGCACTTATGCTTGGCGCAACTCCAAAACAAGCAGCTGCTCCACTTGTTCGAGATGCTTTCGATTCAGCAATTCTTCCAACGATTAACTCCATGGTTGGAATGGGAATTATCACCCTACCAGGTATGATGACAGGACAAATTTTATCAGGTATTTCACCACTTACCGCCATTCAATATCAAATTGCGATTACACTTGGTATTTCTGGAAGTACTGCCTTCTCCGTTATTATCTTTTTACAACTTGGATATAAAACATTCTTTAATAGACGGTGCCAATTGAAACAAATGGAACCCTAAAGGTAAGTTGTATCTCTAAAGGAATCATACTATAATCATTTGGACTACATATATTTAGAGGCGGTTATCATGAAAAAACATAAAAATTGTCAAAGTTGTGGTATGCCATTTTCAAAAGACGAAAAAGGTGGCGGCACAGAAAAAAACGGTGAAAAAAGCACAACATATTGTAGCCATTGCTATGAAAGTGGCGAATTCACTCTACCTCATATCACAGTAGATGAAATGAAACAGCTTGTTGAAAATAAGATTGTTTCATTTGGTTTCCCTAGATTTTTATCTAAATTGTTCACACGAAACATTCATAAATTAGAGCGTTGGAAAAATATTTAATACAAAAAGAGTTCACATCCTATTGTGAACTCTTTTTATCTTTCCCACTTCTTCTTACATTCCTCTATCCCACTGAGCAAGTACACCTTCGTCATGTTCGCTCGCTTCCATCTCGAAATATTTCGTTTCGCTCTTTGATTATGGCGTATACGATGCACTTCTTGTAACAACGGTTCCCATTCCTCTGAAGATGATTGCATTATATACTGTAATCCTTTATCTTTTGAAACAATTGTTTCATGTTCTAACGTATATAAAATACGTCCCATCGTTACAACGGCGGATTCCACCCACTCTTCAATTAAAAATAGGTATGGACGCGATGCTTTTTGACTCCAGTACTGTTCCACATTATATTTCATTGTTTCTATCACATCATTCCATATAACTGTAAACGGAAGTTCCTTTGCTTCTTTTCCCATGATCGTAATACCACGATTTTTTACCATCCACCATGTAACAGCATTCACATCCCAATGACCTACGTTAATCTTTCCATCAGCACAATAGACATACTGCGGCATTTCCTCATTGTACTTTCCTAAATCAGCAAGTGGAATATACATACCGTCCATTCGTTTACCAAGATCGTGTTTATACAGATTCTTATGTAGCTCACTTATTTTCAACTTCTCTGCATCACTTACTTGTTCTGCTATCACTGTTACAAAGTCAACATCACTCGTTTCTGGGTGAAACGCCCCTAGCGCAATTGAACCGTATACATACACGCCAACTAACTTTTCATTAGCAAAAATGTCTTGAAGCCCTTTCACATATTGATCTAATAGACTCTTCACTTCTTCTGGTATTGAATATTCCTTTACAATAGCCATACATACACCCCTAAAGCGGTTACGATATTGGGAATTGCCGCAAACACAAACGTTTCTGCAGCTTGAAAACGCGACACTTTGCGCTTTGGTTTTTCCGAAAAAAATGTACCGCGTGCTCCTAAAATAAATCCATCTACTAAAAGAGCTACCGCATTGGCTATTAAAAACAAACTAAAGCATCCAGCTAACCAATACACAATACTCAAGTCTGCTTTCCAATAAGAAACAACAAGAACAATGATGAGACCCAAACTTCCTAGAGCAAGACCTTTTTTCACATCTATCATCCTTTCTATAACAAGATGACACTTCCACCTACTAGTATTTCTTTATCGGTGCTTAATAGAAAAGCCTTTGCAATTCATCCTGTAGGTTGCAAAGGCTTTTTATATTATAAATACTTCTCGATTTCTTCGTATACGTCCTTCAAACGAGGATTTCCTTCTCCAACAATTTCTCCATTTACGAGAACAACCGGGTAAAATAAATCCTCTTCAATTACACGCTCAGCAAAAGCTTGTTTCTCCTCATCTTCTTGCTGCTCCTGAATATCAATGTATTCAAACTGAAATTTATCTTCCTGTCCTTCATACTTACGACCAATCGCTGCTTGTAGCCATTCAAATGTTTCTGTTGAAGACGGCATCCCAACACAGCTCGCACAAATTACTTTTGCCCCATATACTTGAACATTTACCATTACTTCTCCCCCACTTCTCTGCTCTAATAGTATGCTTAGATGCCTTACTTTATAAGCACATCTCTTTACAAGTTCAATTCTTGTCCCCTATACTGAAAAAACACGCTGTAAACATGATACAATATTTCGACAATAAAACAAGAACAGAAAAAATAGATTTTCCTCTGTATCTTGATTATAATAAAACTGATGAAAGGAGTCGATAAAAATGGAAAACCCAAATATGCAAGAACAAGTACTAGAAGTATTAGATAAATTACGTCCGTTCTTACTTCGTGATGGCGGTGACGTTGAATTAGTAGATATTGAAGAAGGTATTGTAAAATTACGCCTTATGGGTGCATGCGGCAGCTGCCCAAGTTCTACAATCACATTAAAAGCTGGTATCGAACGCGCTCTACTTGAAGAAGTACCAGGCGTTATTGAAGTAGAACAAGTATTTTAATTTAAAAGCGGAAGCGGCTCACTCAGAATAGGAGGAGGATGGAGCTTCTGACATAGAGGTGCTTTTTACCTCGTCGGAAGAAGCGAAGCCACCGACTATTCTAGCCGCTGGAGCTGGATAATTTTAAAGCGGAGGTGGCTCGTTTAGAGACGCGAAGCATAAAAAAGAGACCACTACTGGTCTCTTTTTTATAAAGTTCAACTTTGATCAGGGAGGTATTACTGCCGGATCAACACCTGTTAGGATAACCAATCTAATTTACGAATCCCTAACTTATCAACAGGCAAGCGAAGTGATTCATAAAAGTGCCTCATAAATTTTTCAGAGCGATTCACATCATGTAAAATAGCTTCTAAACGATCGCGATATAAACTTTTTTGGTCCTCGTTCCCTGTTAAATAATACCCTTCTACTGTTTCAAAGTAGCGAAGGGGGAAAAGAAGACGTGCAAATAACAGACGCCAACCAAAAGAAGAGAGCGGATAATTTCGTTCATAGTCTGTTATAAACTGAAAAATAGTTTGCTCCCAGTTTTCCTTTTTTTCCATCGACACATATCGAATCCATTCTGCCAAATCACGACTCGGATGATCGTATACCCAATCAATGGGGATTTTTAATTTATTCGTTTGCTGCCATAATAAAGGTGTCAATCGTTCTTGGCAAATAGTTGCTGCATCTGCAAGTTGCGGTGTATCATCTATTTCTGTGTCAATAACATATTGAATGGCATTTTCAGCAACGCCTAAATAATAAGGGAATGATTCAATAAATAGTTGATCAAATACATCTGATGGATGATTGGAAATTTGCGATTGCCAAAACCGTTCTAACTGATCGAGCCTTTTTTCCCATAATGCCTTCCATTCACCAATACGACTTAAATGTTCTACTTCTTCCGGAAAAAAGGCTCCTCGTTTATGAAATATTGAAAGTTCGCTTCCTAACGAAGTTGCATGCCGATCTAACATGCGCATGCCTTTTAATAAGCAATAATTGTTCTCTTCTATCTCACTTACATAGTAACCGTGTATAGTCGGAACGAAAGTCGCAACGGTAATATCCCCCTGCTGGTTCATATAATCGCTTAATTTTTTCATTTCAACAAGTCCTTCTTCCTCCATATTTCCAATCGGAAGAAGTACATAAATTTTATTACGAATCCAAAAGCTTTTATAGGGGCCCAGGGGGATCAATTCTTTGACATGCATTTGATAATGCTCATAAATATGCTGAATCATCACAGTCGCCACCTATGGTTTTTCTTTATATATATGAGCTTGTGCTCGACTTTCATTCCTATGCACATGATAAAGCAACAAAGCGTATACAATATTAAAAAGAAAAAAAGGTGATAACATGAAAGAATCCAATCAACTACAAGAAAGAGCATTACAATTACTACAAGAGCGCGGAGTAAAAATTGATGATATTGCGGAACTGGTTCATTTTCTTCAAAAAAAATATCATCCCAATTTAGCGATGGAAGAATGTCGCTATAATGTAGAACGTGTCTTATCCAAACGTGAAGTACAAAATGCATTGATCACAGGTATTGAATTAGATGTCCTTGCCGAAAAAGGACTGTTAAGCGAGCCTTTACAAGATATCGTAAAACGAGACGAAGGCTTATATGGAGTCGATGAAGTAATTGCCCTTTCTATTGTAAACGTGTACGGCTCCATTGGTTTCACAAACTTTGGATATATCGATAAATTAAAACCAGGAATTTTAGAAGCTTTAAATGATAAATCATCTGGAAAAGTTCACACATTCCTTGATGATATCGTAGGAGCAATTGCCGCTGCTGCATCAAGTCGTTTAGCACACCGGGCGGAGCATGCAGAATAAAGTGAAACTTTTATCAGTGGGGGTTTTCTTCATCCACCACTACTGATCATTGGCCCTCACCCATTAGGCTTTTACGGGCAGTTATCCCCCACCTATCTTCTTTGTTTCTCTTTGAATCTTGAGGTGGGGGTCCTACTGCCCGCGAATAGCGGGATAAAAAAACAAAACCAACTTCCATGAAAAAAAGTTGGTTTTTCCTACTCTACATCATATGTCATTAACATAAACTCTCTTTTTCGACTTACAAAAGTTGGTCCCGTTTTAAAACCGGCTTTTTTATATAATGTAACTGCTCGTTTGTTAAAGGTTGCGACGCTTAAGCGAATCACTTTCGGCTGGAATTCTTCTTTTACAAACTGTAATCCAGTTTGTAAAAAAGATATCCCCATCCCTTTTCCTGTTAACGCAGGCTTCATTCCAAGTCCGATATCCACAATACGCTCTCCTGTGTATAACTTCGCTTCCCTTCCTCCTGGAACTCGTGCATTTTCTCCACAGCAAAAATACCCAATCAATTCCTCTTGCTCATTACAGCAGCCATAATATGTACCATCTAACAGTTCATTTAGCGTTTCCTCACTACCTGAAAAGTTATATAACGAATACCGTTCTTCGTACTTCCATGTATTGATTACTTTCGCTTCTTTTTCTGTAAGTTTATGCACATTCATATTTCTTCTTCCCTTCATTCTTTAACAAAATCCACTAACAAATTTCTACATTTATCGTGCAATTCATCTTTTATTTTTAAAAATTTTGTAAATTTTTAATAGATGAAATTGGAAAACTTCTCTTGGCATGTTACGATTGTATTAATCATTGTAAATGAGGTGAGCTCAAAATAAGGTGGTGAGAATTTGAAGCATTTTGCATATTTGTCTCCTGAGGAAAGGCAAAAGCTTTTCTATCAAGAACCGATTGAATTTTCAAAGAACATCGAAAAAGAACAATTAGCTTACGCATTAGGCGCTACGCTATATACACCTGGAACAAAGGAAAAAATCGCTCAGGAAATCGCAACAAAAAAACACGAAGGTACCACATCTATCGTATTCTGTTTAGAAGATTCCATTAGCGATGGAGATGTGGAACGTGCGGAGCAAAATATCGTTATACAAATGCAAACACTCGCGCATATGATTGATGCAAATAAGCTTCATTCAGCAGACGTACCGCTTCTCTTCATCCGTATTCGCGAGCCAAAACAGATGCGTTCACTCGTTCATGAAATAGGCAGTGCTGTTCATTGCATAAGTGGATTTGTCTTTCCTAAATTCACTCCTGCTAACGGCATGTCTTACATTCAGGAACTGAGACATATAAATGAACGCTATTCGCTTTCACTCTATGGGATGCCTATTTTAGAATCCCCTGAAATTATTTATAAAGAAATGCGCATCGATGCATTGCTAGCAATCAAAGCAATACTCGATTCTTACCGAGATTACATTCTAAATGTAAGAATTGGTGCTACCGATTTTTCGGGCCTATTTGGCATTCGCCGAAACAGTGCTACGACAATCTATGATATTTCTGTTATTCGTGATTGTATCTCTGACATTATCAATATCTTTTCTAGGTCAACAGATGAGTATGTCATATCGGGACCAGTGTGGGAGTATTTCGGAAATCAGCAACGCGTTTTAAAGCCACAACTTCGCCAAACACCCTTTCGTGAATCACTTGGCAATGATGGACTAAAAATGCGAACAGAAATGCTTCATCGTTATGAGGATGGTCTGATTCATGAAGTCTTGCTTGATCAAGCAAATGGCTTGGTCGGAAAAACAGTCATTCATCCTTCTCACATTAAACTCGTACAAGCTTTACATGTTGTAACACTAGAAGACTATGTAGATGCAATGGCTATTTTCGAAAACGCTCACACGTATAACGGTGTTATGAAAAGTAGTTTTTCCAACAAAATGAATGAAGTGAAGCCCCATTATAATTGGGCGCGTAAAACACTACTGAAATCTACTATTTACGGGGTGCTACATGAACAACAAACTTTCATCGATCTCCTTACCGAAACATCAAACCAAAACATACACGTACCACATTTTAAATAAAATAACAGTTCATATAGAGGTGCGCGATAATCCATATTTTTTATCACCAGAACATTTGTTTCAAATGGCAGCGAGAATCAATAAGAAACGTAGCTTTTTATTTGTCAGTACCATTTTAGGAAAACATCTTCCTATTTCACCAGCTGTCTCTTTAGCAGGAGGATGTGCTCTTGCTGCAAGATATATGGAAATGATGCACAATACAAACCATCCATTTCAAAAAGAGATTCTCAAAATCATCTCAACGAAAAAAAGTACAGATTATGGGTTGCAGGCTATTTTACAATATCAATTCCCTCTGCAAAAAGAAGTCCTATTTATCGGTTTTGCAGAAACGGCCACCGCATTAGGTCACGCTATGTTTCAATGCTTCCAAAATGCAAAATATGTGCATACAACAAGGGAAACTATCTCACAAATCGATCCCATCATTACATTTGAAGAAGAACATTCTCATGCGACATCGCATCGTTGCTATGTGGAAAAGGGATATTTTCAAAATGAACAGCCAATCGTTCTTGTCGATGATGAAATGACCACGGGAAAGACTGCGTTAAATATCATTCAATCCATCCAAGAAAAGTTTCCAAGAAAAGAATATGTTGTTGCTTCCTTATTAGATTGGCGCTCAAATGAGCATCGGGAACAGTTTGCAAAATTAGAGAAACAGCTTAATATAACAATTCACGTTATATCCCTATTAGGGGGATCTATCGACGTTATTGGCAGCCCAATTGCTACTTCTAAGCCAAATGATCTAGTAGCTCATCAAGAGCTTAAAACGGACATAAAAAGGTATTCTATTTCTTGTCCTTCCCTGCCGTATACATCTCCTGAACATGACATTACTTATACAAAGTATACAGGTCGTTTCGGTATTTCGGCAGATGAGCAAGAAAGTCTGCATTCATTTTCCAAGAAAGTTGGCAAGCAACTAAAAGAAAAAAGAACAGGCAAAAACACGTTATGCTTAGGAACTGGCGAATTCATGTATATACCGATGCGAATCGCCGCTGAAATGGGTGCAAATGTTTCTTACCAATCAACGACACGCAGTCCCATTCACCCTTATGCCGAGGCACAATATGCGATTCACAACCGTTTTTCCTATGAAAGTCCCGAAGATAAAGCGGTGACAAATTATTGTTATAACATTGAGCCCGGTAATTATGATGAAGTCTTTCTCTTTATCGAACGAAATCTACAAGAAGAGTGCTTACTGCCGCTCCTTGCGCAATTACAAAAGATGATTCCACTCATTCATATCGTTTCATTTAGCAACTTGGCAGAAAGCGAAGGTGAAGAAATATGACCCAATCAAAAAGTTTGCAGCGCATTGGTAGTTACGCTGACGATGATGCTATCTTTTTATTAAAAGATATTAGTAATATCATTGTAGAAAGCTCAACAAACCAAAGAGAGATGGCCATTCAGTCAGGGACACACTACTCTGAGATGCTTCCAATTGAATACAAGCCATCCAAAGAGTATATGGACTTATTCTTCACTTCCTTACAGCAATATAAGCACAAATTAGCAGTTGCCGCCGGTGTAGTTGCAGAACAAATTGTAAAGACAAAAGGAACGAATCTTGTTCTCGTTTCGTTAGCAAGAGCTGGCACGCCAATTGGTGTTTTAATAAAACGATACATACGTTATCAATATAATCTCGACCTACCACATTATAGTATGTCTATTATTCGCGGACGCGGCATTGATGAAAATGCCCTTCAGTATATTTTGCAAAAACACCCGAACCAAACGATTCAGTTTATTGATGGATGGACCGGAAAAGGTGCCATCAAAAAAGAGCTTCGTCAATCTGTGCATAGATTTAACGAAAAGCATCATGAGTACATTTCAGACTGTATGGCTGTGCTTGCGGACCCTGGTCATTGCACTTCTATTTATGGGACGCGTGAAGATTTTCTCATTCCAAGCGCCTGTTTGAACGCAACAGTTTCAGGATTAGTAAGCCGCACAGTCTTAAATGAGGCATATATTGGCCCTAATGATTTTCATGGTGCCAAATATTATAAAGAACTAGAAAAAGAAGATTTGTCTAATTTCTTTATCGAAGAAATTACAACTTTATATCCTGATGTTGGTGATGAGATCAAAACACAACTGGAGCATATCATCGCTACATATACAGAACCATCATGGCAAGGGTTACAAAATATCACTTCTATTCAAAAACAATTTGAAATAGCGGATATCAATTTGATTAAACCCGGCGTCGGAGAAACAACACGTGTTCTACTAAGACGGATACCATGGAAAATTTTGATTCGCGAAGAAAACAATCCTGACTTACAGCATATTTTGCTTCTTGCACAAGAGTTGAATGTACCAATTGAAATATATAAACATATGACGTACTCATGCTGCGGATTAATTCAACCGCTAAGGAGGAACCAATCATGATTTTTGCAAGCGACCTTGATCAGACTCTCATTTATTCTCGAAAATCATTTCGAATGCAGATAGAGGATAAACACATTCAATTAGTTGAAACGTTAGATGGAAAAGAAATTTCTTTTACTACGCATAAAACGATTTCCTTGTTACAAAGGTTGCAATCACAAGCACACTTTATCCCTGTCACAACTCGAACGCTGGAACAGTTCCAGCGTATTACACTATTTCAAAAGGATGTTGTACCAGAATATGCTGTTACAAGCAATGGCGGCAATATTCTTCACAACGGCAAACAGGATACTGCTTGGAAAAAGAACATACAAACAAAGCTCATAACAGAATGTATGGCAAAAGAAGACGTTCTAAAGGAGTTTCAAAATATTTCTCATGAAGAATGGGTGCTATCACAAAAAACAGCAGATGACTTATTTCACTATTGCATAATTGACCGAGAAAATATTCCCTACGAAGAGCTCGCTTCCTTTACAGCATGGTTAGACACGCAAGGGTGGAATCATTCACTGCAAGGCAGAAAATTATACCTTGTTCCAAAGCCAGTGAACAAATGGGATGCCATCGCTTATTTAAAACAAATCACCGAGACCAAAACCGTAATTACAGCTGGAGATTCCTTACTTGATTTATGTATGCTAGAAGGGGCAAATCATGCTTTTGCTCCCCTACATGGTGAACTAGAAACAAAACAAGGTAGTTTACTACCTCACATTACAAAAACAAATGAAATTGGTATATACGCAGCTGAAGAAATTGTAAACAGAGCTCTTCAACTTATCCAAACTTCTCTTCCAACTGCGTAATCTATACATACTTCAAGAGTCAACATTCTTGTTACATTACAAAAAAGGGGCGATTGTATTGAGTACTATCACATTAAGAAAAGAAGCTGTACGTGTTGTATTAGAGAAAAAGAAATTAACAGGTGTTGTGGCAAAAGTTGCACTCGTTTTAGACATTTCTGGATCGATGCGAACTTTATATAGAAACGGTACTGTCCAAGAAGTTGTGGAACGCATCCTTGCTGTTGCAAGTCAATTTGATGATGATGGTGCACTAGATATTTGGGTGTATGATAATGAGTTTTCTAGATTACCAGCCGTTACTGAAAAAGACTTTGCTGGTTATGTAGAAAAGCATATATTAAATAACAATTCCATTCATAAATTCGGCCGAAATGAAGAGCCACAAGTGATGGAAGATGTGATTCAAAAGTATACCATGGAAGAGAAAAGTGAAGAACCAGCCTTTGTTATTTTTATTAACGATGGTGGTTGTAAAAAAGGCATTCAAAAGCCAGTAGTATCCTCCTCTAACAAGCCAATTTTTTGGCAGTTTGTTGGGATTGGAAACGGCAAATTTGATGTCCTTCGAAAACTCGATGAAATGGATGGACGCTTCATCGACAACGCAAACTTTTTTCACATTCGAGATATTGAAAAAACAACAGATGAAACACTATATAACCAGCTATTAAATGAACTTCCGCTGTGGATAAAGGAAGCGAAAGAGAAACGAATTTTGCTATAACGTATAGAAGGTGTTATTTTGATTGAACAATTATCATTAGGCTTTTCCAACGTGTTCCTTCTTCGTGGTGATAAGACCATTATTGTGGATACAGGTAGACCCGGCAATGAGACTCGCATTTTACAAGCACTTGAACAACGAAACATCTCACCAGCAGATGTTTCGTTAATTTTATTAACCCATGGACATTTTGATCACTTCGGAAGCGTAAGGACTTTAAAACAAAAGTTAAACGTCCCTGTTGCCATTCATCATTTGGACCAGGTTGCATTAAAAAACGGGAAAGATCCCGCACTGCATCCAACAAGGTTTACTGGAAAACTCTTAAAGCTTTTCTTACATGGAAAAACGAAAGGCCTCGAACCAGATATTATCATTCATAAAGAATTTGATCTTCATGATTACGGTGTGGCGGGAAGGGTGATCCATACTCCTGGTCATACACCTGGCTCACTATCAATTGTATTTGAGAATCATGACGTCATTATTGGTGATTTATTAATGGGTGGGCATTTAGGCGGGCTTCTTTCTCCTCGAACACCAAACATTCATTATTTCGCTGAAGATATCCAACAAGTTCACAATAGTATCCACAAAGTCATGAGTTATCAACCGAACCGGGTATTTGTTGGTCACGGTGGTCCATTACGCGCTGTGGATATTAAGCATGCCTTTCACATCCCTGTTGATAAAGTAAAACTTTAATCAGTGGGGGTTTTCTTCATCCTCCACTGATTATCAGCCCCCGAATAGCGGGATAACGTCACATTATTTGACTTGAAAAGTAATTCGTAACTAAAATTGTTACATTATATAAATCCATTTTAATTTTTCGACATATAAGCCGCGGCTATGGATAACAAAAGGTGACCTGCACTCGTTTTCTCTCTTTGTTTTCACTATGTCTGGGCAGGAAAAGGATCTGACCGCTTCTATGCATGGCTGGATGCTCTCTCCCACCTAAAAAGAGGGGTTTTATGTCGGTTTCTTAATTTGTATTTATGTAGGTTCGTTATCATTTGAGCAAACTATCAACATATCCACAAAGCTTTAACCATGCAATTTTAGAAACTGTACAAGGACAATTAGAAGAAAAAGGTCATGAAGTACGCGTTCGCGATTTATATGCCTTAAACTTCAATCCTGTATTAGCTACTGATGATTTCATTTCATTTTCTCAAGGAAATACGCCAGCCGAAATTGAAGAAGAACAAAAACATATTGCTTGGGCAGATGTAATCACATTCATTTATCCCGTTTGGTGGGCAGGCCTTCCTGCAATCTTAAAAGGATACGTTGATCGCGTATTCAGCCATGGCTTTGCGTATGCTTACAGTGAAAATGGCATTGAAAAGTTATTAAGTGGTAAAAAAGGATTGCTATTATCCACAATGGGAAATACAAAAGAAGCTTATACAGCAAACGGTATGTTCGAAGCAATGAAGAAAACAACTGATGCGGGTATTTTTGAATTTACAGGTATTGAAACATTGGAACACACATTTTATACAAGCGTCCCTTCTGTAGATGATGCAGCGAGAAAGCAGTATCTTGAAGAAGTGAAAGAATTAGTGAACCGAGTATTTTAATAAAAAAACGAGATAACAACTGTTATCTCGTTTTTCTTACATCTTCTCAATCCACTCGGTCAAGTTATGCACAACCTGTGTTGGTTGCACATCATATTCTGTTAATTTCTCCACAGATGTGACTCCAGTGTGGACAAGTAAAGTATGCATGCCAGCATTGATCCCCGCTAAAATGTCAGTATCATAATTATCCCCAACCATTAATGCCTCTTCTTTTGATGTGCCAAGTACTTTTAACGCTTGCTCCATAATAATGGATTCTGGTTTACCGATAAAAATTGGATCTACGCCTGTGGATACTGCGACAACAGATGTTAATGATCCATTTCCTGGCAGTAAACCACGCTCAGTTGGAATGGCAATATCTCCATTTGTTGAAATAAATGTTGCGCCACTGCGTACTGCCAAGCATGCTTTCGCTAGCTTTTCATAGTTGATTTCACGATCCAGTCCAACGACAACAAAATCGGGATTTTCATCCACAAGCTCGAATCCTTTTTCCACAAGTGCATCATGTAATCCTTCTTCACCAATCATATAAACTGAAGCATTTTGTTTACGCTCATAAATAAAATTCGCTGTTGCCATACTTGTTGTAAATACTTGTTCCGGCTTAGCTGGAATATCAAAACGAACAAGCTTTTCTGCCACTTGTTCTGGTTTACGCGTTGAGTTATTTGTTACAAATAAATACGGAAGATTGCGCTCCTGCAATGCTTTTACAAAATCGCTTGCTTCTTCAATTTGTTCTTCTCCGCGATACATTGTACCGTCTAAATCGATTAAATAGCCTTTATACATCTACTATGTCTCTCCTTTTTGTCCCGTAATAGCGGACACTTGTGAAAGTTTTATTTAACCTGTAACACCCTTCTTATATTAACCCCTTTTATACAAGAAAAAAACGCTTTATCCAAAAGCGTCTCATAACGTTCATTTTTTTTCTTGTATTTGATATGAACAGTGACAATCTCCGTCGCACATGTTGGATAGCACTTTCACATTTGCGGAAGAAAACAACCGCTGATACATATTTTTCTCGTCTACACAAAGCTGTGGAAACTTCTCAGCAACGGTCATTAATGGACAATTTTGTTTTTGTAAGATGAAAGAGTTTTCGCCTTCTTGTTTCACCTGTACCATATACCCATTTCTCTCTTGTAAAAAAGCCACTTCTTTTAATTTATTTATCAATTTATCTTGACGACTCACTCGCTTTTGGAGTTGTTCTTCCATCCGCTCTGTTCTTGCTTGTAAAATCGCCTTCACAATTGTTTCATCGCCAATACGTTGTAATTCCTCTAGTATATCTAACGCAAACTGTTTATACTCTTTCGGAAACAAATCTTCCCCTTTTTCACTTAAACCATATACATATATAGGTCGTCCAACGTGTTGTCTCATCATTTTTGAATGAATCACTTGTTCTTTCTCTAACTTGCTTAAATGACGACGTACAGCCATTTCGGTGATTTGTAAAGATTCAGCTAGCATTGCTACAGTTTGTTCCCCTTTTACTTTTAAAAGCTGTACAATCTCCTCTTTCGTTGTACGTGCTTCCCCCATTTTTTCCCCTTCTTTCCTTCCCTTTTCTCTTGCTCTAATAACAGTACAAAATCCCCATCTGAACAAAAAGATAGATGGGGATACTGCGGGACCTTATTCTGGTACAAACGCGGAGACGGGTCCTAATTCCTGTTCTAAATAACGACGAATATTCGCAGGATAGTTCTGCACTATAGCTATTTGTTTTTGTACTGTGCTATATAACTCTTCATGGTTCATTTCTACATAATCTTGCATCAGCATTTTACGAAGAAGAATCACTTCTTTGATTCCTTCTCCCTCTTCATTACGTATTACCTTCTCGTCCATTAAAATATCAATAATATCTTCATAACTTCCTGGGTCGCGCATAATAAACCCATCAATCATTGCATTTCCAACATCTAATATGCAATCAATGATAAGATGCGACATGCGTTCTAACGCATAATATTCAAAAGAAGTCTTATATTGGTGCTTCTCTTGCAATGTATCTACCACTTGTTCTAAACATGTTAACATTTGTTCTATTTTTTTTCGATCTACAAAGTACATGAATGTCACCTACCTGGAAATAAAAGCATTTACATTTTAATTGTAACCGTTTCATCTGAAAAAATCGACAATTTTTCGAATTCACCTTTTCCTAGTTCTTTGTTATAGTTATAACTGTATGATTTTCGAAATTGGAGGAATGTCAACTTGGAACGTGAACTCGCATTAGAAATTGTCCGTGTAACAGAAGCAGCAGCCCTTGCATCAGCACAATGGATGGGTCGTGGAAAGAAAAACGAAGCAGATGACGCAGCAACTACTGCTATGCGTGATATGTTTGATTCGGTAAGTATGGCAGGTACTGTTGTAATTGGTGAAGGAGAACTTGATGAAGCACCAATGTTATATATTGGTGAAAAACTAGGGACAGGCAACGGTCCAGAAGTAGATATCGCCGTTGACCCATTAGAAGGTACAAACATTGTTGCAAAAGGCCATGCAAACGCAATGGCAGTTATTGCAATCGCAGATAAAGGGAACCTTCTTCATGCTCCGGATATGTACATGGAAAAAATCGCGGTTGGTCCAAAAGCAGCTGGTAAAATCAGCTTAGATGATCCAATTGAAAAAACAATTGATATTGTAGCAGAAGCAAATAATAAAAAAATTCGTGACCTAACAGTTATCATCCAAGAGCGTGAACGTCATCAAGACATCATTGACCGTGTACGTGCAAAAGGTGCACGTGTAAAATTATTCGGTGATGGCGATGTTGGTGCGTCAATCGCAACAGCTCTTCCAGGAACAGGTATCGATTTATTCGTTGGTGTTGGCGGTGCTCCAGAAGGTGTTATCTCTGCCGCAGCACTGAAATGTCTTGGCGGTGAAATGCAAGCACGCTTAGTTCCAATGAATGAAGAAGAAGAAGCACGTTGCCGTAAAATGGGATTAGAGGATCCTCGTCAACTTCTTATGTTAGATGACTTAGTATCTGGCGAAGATGCAATCTTCTCAGCAACAGGCGTATCTGCTGGCGAGTTATTAGACGGTGTGAAATTCCTTGGCGGAGATTTAGCAGAAACGTATTCTATCGTTATGCGTTATAAAACAAGAACGGTACGCTTTATTAAAACGCATCACCATTTAGACCATAAACCTCACTTAAATTTAGATATTTAAAAGGAGCCGAATGTATGGGAGAACGTTTTTTTCTTTATGATGACACAGTAGACACAAAAACGCGTTTCGTTAGCTTTATGGGAGAAAATGAGCGTCACGATTTAGCGCTTCTATACTCTGATCGTCATTATGGTAAAACAATTGTCCTGGATATTCAGCGCAATAAATTTGCGATCATTGGCAGTGACGATTTAAACGAACCAGGCTACTTAGAGCATGCATTTTCTATGTCTGAAGAAAATGCAGAAGAATTACGCTCGTTTTTATTTGAACTTATATAATTTCTTGCGCCAGCTATTACGATAGCTGGCGTTTTTTCACATATTAAGTTTTGAATTTTCAATCTTTCGTGCTATACTTATGAGCAAATCTATTTGGAAGAAAGGACGTCTACTACGTATGCCAACATTTACTTTGTAATGGATCAGCAACTGGATAGCATTACTCTCAAAAAAGCAGCGTGCTTTTTCAAGGGAGTAGTCTGCCCATACCCATTACAAAGGAGCGTAGCACATCTGTAGTATGATGTTTACGGGGGCTCCTCTAAGGGGACCTCCTTTTATTTTTGTCTATTTCCTTCCTTCTCATACTGCAAGACATCCAAATAGCTGTCTTACGTTCCTTTACCATAAAACGAGGTGAAGGAAAATGCAGAAAGTACACCTTTCTTGGAATTTATATCAAAATGAATTAGAAACAACGGTTGAAAAATATTGTAAAAATTGCGGGCATACCACCCTTTTTACTGATACAAACATTCGTAGACATAACGCAAATGGCAAAAATATTTACCGCTTTGCGATTTATAAATGTCATAAAGGGCATACGTGGAATAAGAAACTCCAAATTTATAAAACGTATTCAGAGCATGTCGAAACACTAGATATGTTTCAAGAAGAATGGAATGAAACAGCAAATACCATCTCGCTGATGCAATATAAGGATGCTGGTATTACTGAAATAATAATCCTGTTAGAGATGGTCTATGGCTCCCATCGCATCGACAAAGCTCTGGCAGCATATATTTCAGACTGGAGCCGCACAGCAATTGTCGAAAAAATAAAAAGCGGACACATTCATTTGAACGGACAGACGATGAAACCAAATACAACACTTTCTAAAGGTGATTCTATTTCAATTTGCTTGTAAAGGAGACACAAATGTTAAAGATAGAGAAAGGTAAGCCTCACTTGTTAGATGAATTAGATGCTATGTATCAAAAGTGTAAAGAAAACCTATTACAGAAACAAATTTACCAATGGGATGACTCTTACCCGACGCGAGAATCAATCGCATATCACTTAGAAAATAACGAACTCTATTGTCTGTTTAAAGATACCGCTCTCGTTGGCGCCGTCATTTTGAACGAATGGCAATCTCCAGAGTATACACTCATTGATTGGACAAAAACGGAAGGTCGTTTTCTCATTGTCCACTCTTTTGTCATCCATCCGATCGCCCAAGGAAAAGGATACAGTAAAATACTATTATCCTTTTGGGAAGACTATACGAAGAAAAATAAATATACAGGAATACGCTTAGATGCCTTCACAGGTAATCCCGTTTCATTACGCCTATATGAAACAAATGATTATAAGTGCCGAGGAGCCGTCTACTTTGCAAGTAAGCCCGTACCTTATAATTGGTATAACTGCTACGAAAAAATAGTAGAATAGAAAAGAATTCCTCTTACATTGTGTAAGAGGAATTCTTTTTTATCCCGCATTAGCGGGCAGTCCCCCCACCTCAAGATGTAAAAGTTAGGTGGACGATAACTGCCCGTAAAAGCTTGATTCGTTCAATTAATCAGCAGTAGGGGATGAAGCTCCCACTGATGAAGGTTTCACTTTATTTCTTTACTTTTCTCAATACAAAGTGTGCACACCCAAAATTACAGTACTCGTATAAATACTCCGATAATGTACTAATTTTCGTATCATACGTTGAACGTTGACTACTATCATCAAAAAAACCACGCAACCTGAGTTGATCATATCCCCAGTCACCTACGATATAATCATATTTATTTAAAATTTCGGCATAGCGTTCTTTAAATGCTTCTTCACGAAAACCATTACGATAATCTTTGATTACTTCATAATTAACATTATTGATGGAAACTGTAGTGTGAATCTCCTGCTTTTGCTCCATAATTGACTTCCTTTCTAAGCATTCTTCTTTTTATCGTATCACAAAGGGAAAAAACCAACAATTTCAAATGCACAAAAATGAAAAGTAGCAAATGCTATAGAGAAGGAGGTGATTCTTAATGAAAAAGCAACTCGTTCTCTCTCTCCTCACTCTTACCTTATTTGCAGCGTGTCAAACAGCAAATAAAGCGGAAATGCAACGAGAAGAAGGCAGTCGTGTTCTTGTCTCTAATAAAGGTGACATGTATCATACGGAACAAACAAATACTAGGCTAACAAGGGTTGGCTACTCTCATAAACAAAAAAATGAAGTATCTAACCGACAAGTAGGTACCATTAACCGCGAAAAGGTAGCCGAAATGATTACGGATATGACAGTGAAACTCCCTGACGTAACAAATGCCGCTACTCTCGTTACCGATGATGAAGTATTCGTTGTATACCGGGCCAAAACAACAGATCCTGCTCTTGTAACAGATCAAGTATATAAAACGGCTTTGTCCATCGTTCCTCGCTATTATAAAGCATATGTTTCAACAGACCAAAAGTTGATTTCCCAAATTCAAGGGCTACAATCTGGTACGTTAAATGATAAAGAATATACACAGAGCCTTGATATGTTAAAACGGGAAATGAGCAAAAATCCGCATTTGAATAATAGTCAAACGGATACACTGGGTGACATGATCAAAAAATAAAACTTGCGTTACGGGCGGCATTTACCGCCCTTTTTCTGTTCCTTGCCCCTTAACTAGAAGCGGTTCCCTCCACATTTCCCCAATTTTCATGCATAATATAGGAGTACATACGTTAGAAAGTGGTGAAAAACATGGTTTCAAATGCTGTGATCAGCAGTATGATTATCCAAATGGTGATCTCTGTTCTCGTTCCCATTATCGTTCTCGTTTATTTTCGGAAAAAATATCAGATTTCCTTTAAAGTGATTGGTGTTGGGATTCTTATTTTTATCGGATTTTCACAAATTTTAGAGAAGACGCTTCACATGTTTGTTCTCGGAAATCCGGTGACAAATGAACTATTACAAAACCCATTCATTTATGCAACTTATGGTGGCCTTGCTGCCGGCATTTTTGAAGAGTTTGGACGCTTTGTTGCCTTCTTCTATTTACTAAAGAAATATCAAGGTTATAAAGATGGGCTAGCCTATGGACTTGGGCACGGCGGAATTGAATCCATTTTAATCGGTGCGCTAGCTGGTATTCAAAGTCTGTCCTTTGCCTTTTCTATTAACAATGGCACCTTCTCAAAGTTCATTGAGCAAACTCCCCAGCTCAGTAAAGTACAGGATGCTTTAATCAACACTCCAGCCTACTTATATTGGTTTGGTAGTCTAGAAAGAATCATCGCACTTATTTTACAAATAGCCTTCACAATGCTTGTATTATACGGTGTGAAACAAAAGAAATATGTTTTCGTTTTATACGCTGTCCTCTTCCATGCATTTGTAGACTTCTTTGCAGCACTCTATCAAGCAGGGAAAATCAACTTGTTTGTCACAGAGGGTCTAATGGTCGTATTCGGAATCTGTGCCTATATCTTGATTCGTAAAATGAAAGAAAAACTTACAACAGAACCGATTACAAGCTAAGTCAATATGACTTAGCTTTTTTATTTTATAAAGGACTTTATTTTCCTCTTGTCGAAGTATGTAGGAGCAACTTGAAAAAGTGAGGGATAAATTTTGAAAAAACTTATTGTTGTACGGCACTGCTCAGCTACTGACCAAGAACCGGATGCAACACTAACAATTGGAGGACATGACGAAGCGAATAATCTTGCTCATTTTCTCATTAGGAGCAACCTACAAGTAGAATCCATTCTTTCAAGCCCTTTTACCCGAGCTATTCAATCCGTTGCACCATTTGCATCACAAGCCAATCTACCGATCAAAGAAGATGAAAGACTAACCGAACGAATACTAAGCGATACCAAAATGGAAGATTGGCTACCTAAACTCGAACATACTTTTACAAATATAGATATTGCCTTTTCAGGCGGAGAGTCAACGCGGCAAGCTATGGACCGAGTTGCATCGGTCATCCACGATATTTTAAAGCAAGAACATACTGTAACCTTACTTATGACACACGGAAATTTATTCACATTGCTTTTAAAACACTTTGATAATCGAATCGGCTTTTCCACATGGAAAAACTTAAGTAATCCAGATGTGTATGAAATTACAGTTGGTGAACAAACGACAATCCACAGATTGTGGGGGGATGCAATTGAAACTCGTTTCACTACACGCTCAGAACATAGGAACTGAGCATATTTGCTGTGCAATGTCGGACAAGAAAGTACAGCGTGGTGTTGAGCTAAAAAAAGATTGGCTAAAAAATCGTCTCGAAGAAGGACTTATTTTCAAAAAGCTAGATGCAAAAGGAAAGGTCTTTATTGAATACCTTCCAGCTGAATATGCATGGGCACCTATCTCTGCAGCCGGATACACATGTGTGAACTGCTTTTGGGTGTCTGGACGTTTTAAAGGACAAGGCTATGGCGCTCAGTTGCTAGACGCGTGCATACAAGACTCAAAAGAAAAGGGAAAACACGGGATTGTGGTCATTTCAAGCAATAAAAAGCGTCCATATTTATCAGATAGTAACTATTTAAAGAAAAAAGGGTTTCAAGTATGTGATACGGCACCGCCTTATTTTGAACTGCTTGTTTATAAATTCAATCCAGATGCTCCTACTCCGCAATTTAAAGCAGGTGCAAAAGAAATGAAGATTACAAATCAGAACGGCTTAGTTGTCTATTATACGAATCAATGTCCCTTCACCGACTATTACATTAATCAGGAATTAAGAGACGTTACAAAGCAGTATAACATTGCTTTCGAATGCATTCAGTTGACATCACGAGAAGATGCACAAAATGCTCCTTGTGCTTTTACAACGTACGGGGCTTTTTATAATGGAGAATTTTTAACTCATGAAATTTTAACTGCGAAAAAGTTTGAAAAGATGATGATGAACATGAAACAAATATAAGGAAGGGGTATAACTGTAATATGTACGAAGAAGTGATCTCCTTATTACATAAAACAAATATTTCCTATGAGAAATTTGAACATGAACCGGTTTTAGATTACGAAACGGACCAGATCGTTCGAGAACGTCTCGGTTTACATGGTGCTCCAAGTAAAAGCTTATTTTTAAAATCAAAATCCGGATTCTATTATGTCCTATTGACATTAGAAGGTATACGTTTCAATATGAACGATATAAAAGAAATTGCTGGGAAACGTCTGTCTCTTTGTTCACCTGATGAACTAAGAGAACAAACAGGATGTATTCCTGGATGTGTTGCACCTTTCGGTTATTCACAGAATGTAACAATTATTGTGGACCATTCCATTTACGCTTACGACAAAATCTTAATTTCACCAGGTGTCCCAGAGTTTACAATTGAATTATCCACAGAAGAATTGAAAAAGATTTTATCCACATGTAAAAATGCAGTTTTAGAATATAGAAAAGAGAGCTGAATCCTCAGCTCTCTTTTTTCATTATTTTGCTTGTGCAATATTTTCTTTTGCAGAACGTACTTGCTCATCTGCATGATAAGAAGAACGAACAAGCGGACCAGCTTCACAGTGGCTAAAACCTTTACTAAGCGCAATTTCTTTTAACTCTGCAAATTCAGCCGGCGTGTAGTATTTAATAACTGGTAAATGTTTTTTAGATGGTTGTAAATATTGACCAAGTGTTAAGATATCCACATTGTTCGCACGTAAGTCGTCCATTGCTTCAATCAAATCTTCTCTTGTTTCACCTAATCCCACCATAATACTTGATTTCGTTGGGATATCAGGTTGCAGTTCTTTTGCACGACGTAAAAACTCTAATGAACGAGGATATTTTGCTCTAGCGCGAACTCGGTCAGATAATCGACTTACTGTTTCAATGTTATGGTTTAAAATATCTGGACGTGCATCCATTAACATTTTTAAGTTTTCTTCTACACCGCCCATATCAGATGGTAAAACCTCAATAGACGTAAACGGACTTTTACGACGAATAGCACGCACTGTTTCGGCAAATATTGCTGCTCCGCCATCTTTTAAATCATCACGTGCAACTGCTGTTATAACAACGTGTTTTAAGCCCATGTGTTCTACAGAATCTGCAACGCGTTCTGGCTCTTGTAAATCAAGCTCCGTTGGTAAGCCTGTTTTAACCGCACAAAAACGACAAGCACGTGTACAAACCGCACCTAAAATCATAAACGTTGCTGTTTTTCTAACAGCCCAACATTCATGAATGTTGGGACATTTTGCCTCTTCACAAACTGTATGAAGCTTTTTAGAGCGCATCATTTTCTTTAAGCCTGTATAGTTTTCATTTGTATTTAACTTAATTTTCAACCATTCGGGCTTGCGCTTGTATTCTGTTTGTTTTGTCATGTTATCAACTCCGCACAATATGAAATAGTTTACCGTGTTCGCTTCTTTCAATGTAACATATCTATTCTATCGTATGAAAGCGATTTGCTCAAATGAAGATTCTATATAAATAAAAATTAAAAAACCGATATAAAACCCTTCTTTTTAGGTGGGAGAAAGCATCCGGCCATGCATAGAAGCGGTCAGATCCTTTTCCTGCCCAGACATAGTGAAAACAAAGAAAGAAAACGAGTGCGGGTCCCCTTTTGTTATCCATAGCCGCGGCTATATGTCGAAAAATCAAAATGGATTTATATAATAAAGCGAAACTTCCATCAGCCCTCACCAATCGGACTTTTACGTGCAGTTTATCCCCCCACCAAACTTCTTTTCTTTTTATAGAATTTTGATGTGGTGTATCGCTGCCCTCGAATAGCGGGGGAAGTTTTCCCAACGATTCCCTATAATGAAATATCTCGTATATCCCACACTAAAGAGAGTGATGTTGTGAAAGGAGTCCATTTTCATGCTTCGAAAACTTTTCCTACTGCTTTCTATTTGTTTTCTTCTTCAGCAAGGAGTTGTGTACGGTGAAGTCGATCAACAAAACATATATGAGAAACGCATGACACTATATAAAGAAACCGAACAAACTTCCGGCGTTCCTTGGTATTATTTTGCCGCAATTGATCAGTATGAGCGGAATATTCGCAGCGTACGTCGTGATATTCCCAAAAAAACCGATGCCATCATTTCTATTTATTTCAAACCAGAAGTATGGGCTGGACCCGCCAATTCCACGTACAATGATACATTGCCCCATACCATTTCTTTATTTGGTGGAATTGGGTTAGATGGCGATCATGATGGATTCGCAAATTCAAATCATGATCGGGATATTTTATATACAATGGCTGCCATTTTAAGAAAACAAGGGACGAAAGAAGATCATATTAAAATTATGCTTTGGGAATATTATCAACGCGCTAAAACAGTTGAATTAATTATGGGATATGCCCGTATGTATGAACATTACGGTCGTATTAACCTAGAAGGAAACGCTTTTCCTCTTCCCGTTCGTAGTGATCATAGCTACCGCAGTACATTTGGGGCTGGACGTAGCTTTGGCGGAAGGCGCATGCATGAAGGAACCGATATTTTTGCAGGATATGGGGTGCCTGTTAGATCAACTTGCTACGGCATTATTGAAACGAAAGGTTGGAACCGCCTCGGTGGCTGGCGCATTGGTATTCGTGATTTAAATAATAACTATCACTATTACGCACACTTAGGTGGTTTTTCCAAACAGATAGAGCTTGGACAAATTGTAGAACCTGGAACCGTGATTGGCTTTGTTGGCAGCACGGGCTACGGCCCGCCTGGCACAGCAGGTAAATTCCCGCCCCATTTGCATTTCGGACTATATAAAGACAATGGCTACAGTGAGTGGGCCTTTGATCCATATATGCATTTAAGTTTATGGGAACGAAAAGAAAGAGCAAATTTAAAAAGCGGATAGCTTACTCATCCGCTTTTTTGTCTTTATTATTCGGTACGACAACGCTCCCGCTTCCATAGTATGCAGGTACTTCTCCTTGCACGATTCGCGTCGCAATTGGAATATGCTGTTTCACTGTGATTTCCTTTGTGCGAAATGGGATAATCACCTGTAGCGTCACATCTACTTCCATCACAATCTTAATAGCCGTATTGTTAATACCATGCGGTTCAATCTTCTGTTTAATATCTGTACCTACATGACCGATTGTTGTAAAGTCAATCGGAATATCCGGCCCTATGTTACCAAGCAACGCATTATCTGTTATTCGTCCAAGAGGGACCGACATCGTTGCTCCTCCTTCTTCTGGAAGACCAAGTGCTGTCACATCACCTTTCTCCATTTGATGCAAATATTTCTCTATGTACGTTGTAGTTGATGTTAAAATCTCATTCACTTGCTTTGTATTTAAATCAATTGTCGATACTTTTCCATTCTTATCATTTTGAACTTTCATTAATGAATCGACATCAAATCCTTCATTAATCCGATCCTTCACCGCTTTTGTCATAACAACGGTTGCCATTTTCTTCGTCTGCATCTCCGCATATTTTATCAATGTAGGCTGAATACTTTTATTCACAAGCCATAATCCTTGCAGAGTCAGCAGCAAAAAAATGATAAACGAAATAAGCAGCACATACTGAAAAGGAAGCGGTCCCTTTCGAAATCGCGAAGCTTTTGGGCGAAATGCACGCATAGCAAATCCCTCCTTCTTATTTTATTTCTATGCAAGAAAGAGGGACGATATATACTTATATCATTTTTAATAACGCATCTTTTCCAATTGTTCCAGCTGAAATTCCTAATACTTCCGCTTCGATTGTTACAGATTCAAGCGGTGCCTCTAACAGCTGTTCAATGGTTCTAACGCCAACCGCACGGCCAGCAAGAATCCCGCGGTCACCTAGTTTCTCATTTAATAATCCAACATCCAAAGCCCCGCACATAATATATCCTTTATCGCTCATAACGGCGAGCAAATTTGTCTTTGGCAGCTTGACGCTAACTGCTATAAATGTATGATTATCAATGATAATCGGTTCAACATTTACCATCGCTCACACTCCTCTCTTCTTTTATCTTTATGAAAGGAGAAAAATGAGTGTGACAAATGAATAACCTGTCGATTTGCTGCTTTTCGACAGGTTATGAAAATTGATAAATATTGTATTACAAAGATGCTCTATAATTTTATAGATGATGCATATGTCAGTAATGTCTCTGTTAAAACATCACGTAATAACTCTGGCATATAGTATTGCTTTTCAGGGAGGATTGCTAGTTCTGGGTATAAATAACCGAACGTAAACATATCAATTGTTCCGACTGTATATACTCTCTCTAAATCCAACGACTCTCCGTTAATCAATACATCTTCTAATAAAATTTTATTTCCTGGAATCGTATCCGGTATCACTTCTACGCCATCATAAATCATTTTACCCATGACTTTTCCGCGAAAGCCTAATCCTTTTACTTCGAGTTGTTCCATATTGGGACGACGTGCCTTTAAAATAATCTCTCGCAATGTCTTCCCTTTCATTTGAAGGCTGCACGGGTTAATGGGATGTGGACAAATACGATGGATATCTCCGCGTGTTACAACCCCTTCATCTAACCCCTCTAATAATACACCTGCGTTGACCATTCCAATTTCAGCACTGCACCATTTTCTTAGCGCGCTTGCTAACATATGGGCAAACTGTGTCTCCTGAAACCAATCAATAGACAACGGTTCTTTTAAATCAACGATTGGTTCTGCCATAAGCAGCTGGCTTTCTTTCTGCAATGCTTCAATAGATGGCAGCTCAGCCCCATATGCATTCAGACGCTTTACGCTAATCGCTCTTCCATCTTTTTTTATTACTCGTTTCGTCACTGGATCCACTGTAAGCTGCACATGACCTACGTAATGTCCCCACTTCTCTCCGCAGCAAAGAAGCGTTCCATTGACAAGTACACCGCGCTCAAACAAATGGTGCGTATGTGCCCCCAAAATGATATCAATATCATAATTCTCGGCCATATGTTCATCTGCATGCTTCCCAAGGTGAGAGAGAACAATTGTAATATCTGCTTTTCCCTTCACTTCTTCCAAAATTGACTCTAAATGCAGAATCGGGTCTTCAATATGCCAGTCTAACACTGCATAAAAGTCAGGATAAGCCACTGTTAAGCCTATAAAAGCAATTGTCATCCCATTCTCTAGCTCTTGAAGTATATATGGTTTTGCCCACCTTGGACGTGTTCCATCTATTTCAAATAAGTTAGCCACTAGCACTTCAAAATTAGCTTCATCATATAAGTGATCTAACTGCTCTTTTGCTAACGTAATACCTTCGTTATTTCCAATCGTTACATAATCATATAACGCTTCATTTAATAATTTTGTATTTCCTTTTCCATTTGTCGCTTCTGTTATGTTATGAAAACGATCAACATGATCGCCAATATCTAACGTAAACACTGTTTCCCCTGCCGCATGACGACGCTTTTTCTCTTCTAACACAAACCGAGAAATTTGTGGCCAATTTTCAAAATGACTATGTATATCGTTTGTATGATAAAGGTGAATGATTGTTTCTTTATCCATATTCAGAGAAAAAACCTCCTCTCAATTCCTTACTGCTTTTTTACGCTATATACAAGCAAGAATCCTGTAAATACTTTTCGCCTTTTCTTGCTATTTTCATCTCATTTATCCATTGTACTCTCATTGAATGAAAAAGCAAAAAGATACCTTTCAATTAGAAAATTTTTACACTAAAATAAAGTGAAACTTCCATCAGTAGGGGTCTTCTTCATCCCCCACTGATGGTTAGTTGAACGAATCGGGCTTTTACGGGCAGTTGTCCCCCACCTATCTTCCTCGTTTCTCTCTGAATCTTGAGGTGGGGGTCTTACTGCCCGTTAATGCGGGATAAATGTACGGAGGTGACTCATTTGTCTAACAAATATAGCTTTCTCTCTCTATGGATTACATTAGCTGGAGTTGGTTTATTTTCGCTTAGTTATGCTCTTGCGGCAAATTCAAACTTTTTACCAATCATTTTCTTTTTTACTAGCATCGCTTGCATCATCCTCGGCCTCATATTCAGCATGATCGCCATAAACAAAAACGAACCAAGCAAATGGAAGTTTGTAAGTATTTTTGTTCCACTTCTAGCTGTTATCTTCATATTACTTATCCCTGTTCTCATCGGAGCATTTGGCTTTAGGGAACCATAAAAACGCCTTGCTGAGGCGTTTTTTTATTGGTTTAAAATAGTATGTTGACTCCCTATTTCGATAGATACATCTAGACATCATAATTTAAAACTTCTATTTGTCGTTTATTGCAGAATGGTCGATATATTTACCACACACTAAAAAAGCGCCCTGTTTGACAGGGCGCTTCCACTTTTCTTTTATTATCCAGTTCCAGCGGCTAGAATGCTCGGTGGCTTCGCTTCTTCCTACGAGGCAAAGAACGCCCCTATGTCAGAACCTCCATCCCCCTCACACTCTAAATGAGCCGCTTCCACTTTAATTATTAACCAATAGAACCTTCCATTTCGAATTTGTTTATTTTCACCAATCATATCGAATTAAAACAAAATGTTTATATATCAATGTTTATAAAAAACTATTGTTCATTTTTTAAGAATTATTAAAAAACGAATAGACCTAACATACATATTTTTTGTATATTAGAATAAAAAACAATGGGGGATTCGTTTGAAGATTTATACACGTGTAAAATCCATCGGGAAACGCAGACCCGTTTTACAATTGCAAGAATTAGAAATCGGGCAAGTGACGAATTTACGTGAATTAATTATCGAAATCGTGACACAACAAGTAAAGGTCTATAATGAAAAGCCGCTGGAAGAAGCGCTTTGGATTTATCTTGTGTATGAAGATTTAGAAGAAGCAGCACGAAATGGCAAGGTTGGTTTTGGTGAGCGTAAAAATGAAAATCAACAGGATTTGAATGAAGCGATTCAAAATGCGATTCAAAGTTTTGAGGATGGGCTTTATTGTGTACTCGTAGGTGATGAAGAAATAAGCGATTTGGATGCACCTTTAGATTTAAAGGAAGAGGATGTTTTGACATTTATTCGATTAACAATGCTTGCAGGGAGAGCTTGGTAAGGAGAGAAGATTATGAATGAAACATTGCTACAACAATTAGAGGGCAAAAGTCTTGAGATTGTAAAAAACATTATGGAAATTGAGGAAGTGGCCGAAAAAAATCATCAAATTTATCAATACGATAAGATTTCAAACTTTGCATTGACATTAAAAAGTGAAAATACCACACAAATCGAAACACTTTGGGAGCAGGGACTAGAGGTAGCGGTTGGAGCAATTATTGATGATGAGAAGCAGGTAAAGGAATTTTACGGTTTTTTAGAACAATTAAGGACAATCTCTTATCAAGTTGGATATTATCGACGTTCTTATAAGTCAGAAAATCCTGTCGTCGATCATGCCCATACGATTGCTGCTCTTTTAGTTGCGTTACCACATAATAATAAGGTAGATGTTCTAGATGTCTTGATGAATTTATCTCAATTTCAACATCAATATTCGGGTGCGATTACATGGTATGCACATAAAAAAACAAATGTGAAAGTTGTGACGACTGCTTATTTTCTTGCCAAAGTTACATACGAATTGCGTCAAAAGAATCGTGCTTATGAAGAAGCAGTTGAGGAAATTTTATTTGGTGAAAATCAAGTTGCAACATTACGGCATGCGATTATTCAAGCCATTGTTCAAAGTGATAATGAACGCATGATTGAAGGGCTTGGAAAATTATTGCTTGCCGCAAAACGCCAAGAGGGGCTTCGTCAGGCCATACTTGAAACGGTTGATCGCGGAACCTTATCATCATTAATTTATTTTATGCGCTTGATTCAGGAACATGATTTGATTCGTTTTTCTTCTGTACAACGTGCAATCAGTACATGGATGGGACTTGGCTATGAGGTGGAAGATAAAAAAATTATTGAAAAAACATTTACGACTGCACTTGCATTATTTGAAGGCGATATGATCTATGAGGAATGCATCGAATCGGAGGATCTGATTTTAAATTATGCGGCACTTTGGTCAAAAGCAACGCAATCAAAAGAACTTGTCTTAGAAGAAGTACAAAAGTTATTAGGAAAGAAAAAACATCAGCAATTATCTGCATTGTATTTCTTAAAAACGTTGCAAGATCATGAGATTGCTTATCCTCTTGTAGAGCCTTTAATTTTTCAAACAGAGGATTTAGATGTGTTAGCTTTTGCATTACCATTCTTAATTCCAACAAATGCAAGTATGCGTTATCCTTCATATAATCATGTATTTTATGAAGGAAAGCTTCAAGAAGGCTATCATTTCATGCTTCATTTTTCAGAAGAATTATATAAGCGTATTCATACCACTCGTGAACAATTGAAAAATGTGAGCCATACGATAGAAGGAAAGCCTTTCCCATGGATTCATACGGAATTATCAAAAGAGTTTTTATGGCATCTCGCTATGTTGATTGCTCATGTTCAACAGAACCAAGAATGGATGACGGACATTTTACAGCATGCAGATGAGATGTCATCAGATAATCGCGCGAATTTATTAAGCTTTTTGCCAAAAACAATTCAATCTCCTACAGAGCGACAATTTTTATTTAATACATTAAAAGATCGAAGCCTATCTAATCGTGAAGAAGCATTACAAAAGATTAGAACGCTAACATCGGATGAAGAAGAACGTCAGCAAATCGTACAAATTTTGGCACTGAAAACAGGAAGCTTACGTCAACTTGCTTTAAAGATTTTGATTGCACAAGATGATGAGTTTTTGGAAGAAACGATTCCAACACTTTTAGCTGATCGCAAACAGGATGTGCGACTTGGCGGTTTAAGCCTCTTATCAACGATACTAAAAGAAGAGCGCTGTACGCAAGAAGATATAGCGGTCTATACAGAAAAATTAGCAAAACCAACAGCAAAAGAAGTTACGATAATAGAAGATTTATTAAAGGCAGATACACATCAATACACAAGAAAAAATGGCTTCGGCTTATATAAGCCTGATTATGACACATCAAAGATTCCGAGATTACAAGAAGTTGAACCAATTTATCTACAGGCTCTTATGGACTTTGATGTGGATATCTTAATGGAAAAAATGAAAAAATTATCAGATTTAATCCATGAGAATCGCATGTATGCATATGAAACGGCAAACATGGAAGGGACAAGAATTCAGTTGCTTTTAGGGAATCAGCGAATTGCCCCTTTATATGATCATGCAGAAGAATTTAGAAAAGAGCCGTATTTGCATCACTATCCACTCGCGGATTTGTGGAAGACTTGGATGGAAGAAGTGAAATTAACATGGTGGGATTGTCAATATATCCAGCTTTATAAGTATAAAAGTTATTATAGTAAGCGTTCTTGGAAAGAAACGGTTCATCCAGAAGCTTTTCCATTGTTTGAGCAACTTTTTGATTTAGAAAAAGCTGATAAGTTAAATCAATTATTTAGCGAATTGCCTTATACGCCGACAATCAATCAGTTACTTTCTATAATGCAACGAGAGTTCCTATTTGAAAAAGAAGAAAATGTTTTTCACTTTTTCTACCAGGCTTGTATCGAGATTTTCCAAAAGGTTGATTTGAAGGACTGGCATACGAAAAATATTATTTCATCATGGGGCGATCCTAAACCGTTTCATGAGCATCGTTTGATTGAAAGTTATTTTAGACAGCTCAAAGTTACAGAATTAACAGATGTAGATTTTGAAAAAAGATTAGCAGTTCATTGGGAACTTACTCAACGTATGCAAAAAGAAAAAGAAAACGAAGAAAAATTAGCAATTATTAACCTTGAAATTGAAGAATTCTGCCGTGCTATTGATTTAGGCTTGTTAACAGAGGATGCACTCTTTGCCAAAATTTTTCAAAAAAACCAATCAGTGAATGAGTTAGAAGTCATTTTTGAACGTTCGAAACGTGATGCGTTACAGAAAAAATATCCTTTCATTGAAGAAATCTATGAACGAATCATGACACGTCTATTAGAAATTGAATTGACACGTGGCGATTCAGAAACTGAAGTGAGTAGCTTTATTTCGAGAAATTTCCGCGAAGTAGTTGATGTCAAAACATTTGTGAATCTCCTTGTTTTGATGGACGGTTTAAAATATGTTCGAGGTTATACATGGAGTTCGGAATATACGAAACGTGAGATTTTTTCCGAATTGATGAAGATAAGCTCGCCTAAAAAAGAGGAGACGGTTGAAGATTTAAAAGCTGCACTTGTACCGTATAAAATCGAAGATGAACGATTATTGGATGCGATGATGTATTCTCCAAAATGGGTTCCACTTGTAAGTGAATATGTAGGGTGGAAAGGATTATTGAGCACCGCATGGTATTTCAAAGCGCATGCATCAGACGATACAAACTCTTACGAAATGAATGTCATTAGTCATTATTCAAGCTTGTCTAAAGAAGATTTTAATGATGGTGTTTTTGATTTGAATTGGTTCAAAGAAGCATACAAAGAGATCGGTAAAAAACGATTTAATCAAGTATATGAAAGTGCAAAATATGCTTCAGAAGGTTCTAATCATCGTCGAGCACAATTGTTTGCAGATGCGGTACTAGGGAAATTACGTCTAAAACCTTTATTAGAAGAAATTGAAGACAAGCGAAATAAAGATAAATTGCGCTGTGTTGGATTAATTCCGTTAAGCAAACGAATTCCTGAAAAAGATGCATGGAAACGATACAAATTTTTACAAAAATTCTTGAAGGAGAGCAAAAAATTTGGTGCACAACGGCGTGAAAGTGAAGGCTTGGCTGTTCGAGTAGCATTAGCAAATTTAGCACGAAACGCAGGGTTTGATGATGTGACACGCTTTATCTGGAAAATGGAGTTGTTTAGCTTAAAAGAGCGTGCAGCTTACATGAAACCTACGCAGATTGAAGATGTCGAAATGTGGTTAGAGGTTGATTCATTAGGAGTCGCTCAACTCATTGTCCAAAAAGAAGGAAAAACATTAAAGTCTGTGCCTACTCGTTTGAAAAAGAATGCGAATGTCGTGAAGTTTCAAGAAATTCGAAAAGAAATGCGTGAGCAACAAAAACGCTCCAAAAAATCATTGGAAGAGGCGATGGAAACAAGTACAGCTTTTCAATTTGGCGAACTTCAAGAATTGCTTCGACATCCTGTTATTGCACCTCTATTAAAGACATTAGTTGTAAAAGTGGACCAGCATCTAGGGTATGTTAAAGAAGATGGATTGCTTATACTAACAGGTGGTTTATTGCAAATTGATGCAGACGAAACAGCAATTTTAGCGCATCCTTATCATCTTTATGAAGCGAAGCAATGGCGTGCTTTCCAACATGATCTTTTTGAAAAAGAAATGAAACAACCATTTAAACAAGTATTCCGCGAGTTGTATTTAGTGAATGCGGATGAACGGGAAGCAACAAAATCAAGAAGATATGCGGGGCATCAAATTCAACCTCAAAAAACGGTGGCTTTATTAAAAAATCGACAATGGCGTGTAACGTACGATGCAGGCTTACGAAAAATTCATTATGATGCGGATATTGTTGCAACGCTCTATGCGATGTGTGATTGGTTTACACCTGCTGATATCGAAAGTCCAACTTTAGAATATGTTTATTTCTATCATCGTAGAACAGATAAGACACTTCATTTAGAAGATATTCCACCGATTGTGTATTCAGAAATTATGCGAGATGTGGATCTAGTTGTGAGTGTTGCACATGTTGGTGGTGTCGATCCAGAAGCAAGTCATTCGACAATCGAAACGCGTGCAGCAATCGTAGAAGAATTAATGAAACTTCTAAAAATCGACAATGTTTCGGTGAAAGGCCATCATGCCATTATTCAAGGGAAACTTGGAGAGTATTCGATTCACTTAGGGAGTGGTGTCATTCATCAAATCGGTGGACAAATGATCCCAGTCATTGCTGTGCCTTCGCAACATCGAGGACGGATCTTCCTACCATTTGCTGACGAAGATCCACGTACAGCAGAAATTATGTCGAAAATTCTATTGTTTAGTGAAGACGAGAGAATTAAAGATCCAATGATTTTAGAAAATATCCAATAAAAAATGATGGGGCTGTCTAATAAGTCCCTAAAATAAAGCCCGTCACAAACGTTAATGTGACGGGCTTTTTGAGGTCTTAACCGATAGAACCTTCCATCTCAAACTTGATTAGACGGTTCATTTCTACTGCGTATTCCATTGGAAGTTCGCGAGTGAATGGCTCGATGAAGCCCATTACGATCATTTCTGTAGCTTCTTGCTCAGAAATACCGCGGCTCATTAGGTAGAATAATTGTTCTTCTGATACTTTTGATACTTTCGCTTCGTGCTCAAGTGAAACGTGATCGTTTTTGATCTCGTTGTAAGGAATTGTATCAGATGTAGATTGGTTATCCATAATTAACGTGTCACATTCGATGTTAGAGCGAGAGTTTGTCGCTTTCGGTCCGAATTGTACGATACCACGGTATGTTACTTTACCACCATGTTTTGCAATCGATTTAGAAACGATTGTTGAAGATGTATTTGGTGCTAAATGAATCATTTTCGCACCAGCATCTTGGTGTTGGCCTTTACCAGCAATCGCGATAGATAATGTTAAACCACGAGCGCCTTCGCCTTTTAAAATAACAGCTGGATATTTCATCGTTAATTTAGATCCGATGTTACCGTCAATCCATTCCATCGTTGCGTTTGCATCACAAACCGCACGTTTTGTAACTAGGTTAAATACGTTGTTCGCCCAGTTTTGGATTGTTGTATAACGGCAATATGCATCTTTCTTAATGATGATTTCTACTACCGCACTATGCAGTGAGTTTGTTGTGTAAACAGGTGCTGTACAACCTTCTACGTAGTGTACGTGTGCGCCTTCGTCTACGATAATAAGCGTACGCTCGAATTGTCCCATATTTTCAGAGTTAATACGGAAATACGCTTGAAGTGGTGTATCAACTTTTACACCTTTTGGAACGTAGATGAATGATCCACCAGACCAAACTGCAGAGTTTAACGCTGCAAATTTATTATCCGTTGGTGGGATTGTTTTTCCAAAATGCTCACGGAAAATATCTTCGTTCTCTTTTAACGCGCTATCTGTATCTTTGAAGACGATTCCTAAAGCTTCTAGGTCTTCCTTCATGTTGTGGTATACAACTTCAGATTCGTACTGTGCAGATACACCCGCTAAATATTTTTGCTCAGCTTCTGGAATACCTAATTTATCAAATGTTGCTTTAATTTCATCAGGTACTTCATCCCAAGATTTCTCAGATTTCTCAGATGGTTTCACGTAGTACGTAATTTCATCGAAATCTAAGTCATTTAAGTCGCCGCCCCATTGTGGCATTGGCATTTCATAGAAGTAATCCAGTGATTTTAAACGGAAGTCTAACATCCACTGTGGTTCTTCTTTCATACGTGAAATCTCTTCTACGATTTCTTTTGTTAAACCGCGTTTCGAACGGAAAATCGAAACGTCTTTATCTTTGAAACCATATTTATAATCGCCGATATCTGGCATTTGCTTCGCCATGTTGGTATGTCCCTCCTTAGATAACCTCGTTTTTAGGAACTCATCTACTTTAACATTACTTATCTTCGTTTAAGCCTTTTTCTAACGCTTTCCAAGCTAATGTTGCACACTTGATACGTGCTGGAAACTTGCATACGCCTTGTAATGCTTCAATATCTCCTAAATCTACGCTGTCATCATACTCTTTTCCTAGCATCATATCAGAGAAAATTTTAGATAGCTTTAATGCTTCTTCAATTTTCTTTCCTTTTACTGCTTGCGTCATCATCGAAGCTGAAGACATTGAGATGGAACATCCTTCTCCTTCAAACTTCGCCTCTTGTACAATACCATCTTCTACTTTCATCGTAAGTTGAATACGATCACCACAAGTTGGATTGTTCAAGTTAACCGTAACACTATCTTCTAACACGCCATTGTTACGTGGATTTTTATAATGATCCATAATAACTTGACGATATAACGTATCTAAATTATTAAATGACATTTGTGAAATACTCCTTCGTTTTCATTAGCGCTTCAACAAATGTATCGATTTCTTCTTTTGTATTATATAAGTAGAAGCTTGCACGCGCTGTAGAAGAAGCTTTCAGCCACTTCATTAACGGCTGTGCACAGTGATGTCCGGCACGAACCGCGATACCTTCTACGTCTAATACTGTTGCAACATCATGCGGATGTACTTCGTCAATATTAAATGTAACAAGACCAGCACGATGCTTTGGACCATAAATTGTAACGCCATCTACTTCTGATAGTCTTTCTAAAGCGTACTGCGCTAATTCATGTTCGTGCTTTTCAATATTATCAAGACCGATTTCTTCTAGGAAATCAATTGCCGCTCCAAGACCGATTGCATTACCGATAATCGGTGTACCTGCTTCAAACTTCCACGGAAGCTCTTTCCATGTAGAATCTTGCAAGTCTACGAAATCGATCATTTCACCGCCAAATTCAATCGGCTCCATATTGTCAAGCAATTCCTTCTTACCATATAATACGCCGACACCTGTAGGCCCGCACATTTTATGAGCGGATAATGCGTAGAAATCACAGTTTAAATCTTGTACATCCACTTTCATATGCGGTGTACTTTGTGCACCATCAACGATCATAATTGCACCGTTCTGATGTGCGATTTCTGTAATTTCTTTTACAGGGTTAATCGTTCCAAGTACGTTAGAAACATACATGATGGAAACGATTTTTGTATTTGGCGTAATCGTTTGATAGGCGTCTTCTAATGAAATCGTTCCGTCCGGTTGAAGCGGAAGATATTTTAATGTTGCGCCTGTTTTCTTCGCAACTTGTTGCCACGGAATAATGTTACTATGATGCTCCATGTAAGAGATAACGATTTCATCGCCTTCTTTTACATTTTCCATACCATAGCTTGCTGCTACTGTATTTAATGCAGTTGTTGTTCCGCGCGTGAAAATAATCTCTTCCATAGATTTCGCATTAATAAACTTGCGAACTTTCTCGCGTGCGCCTTCATACGCATCGGTCGCTTTCGTACCGAGCGTATGAACACCACGATGTACGTTAGAGTTATATTCTTTATAGTAACGTTCTAACGTTTCAATAACTTGAATTGGTTTTTGAGAAGTTGCTGCACTATCGAAATATACAAGTTGTTTACCGTTCACCTTTTGATCAAGAATTGGAAACTGTTTGCGTATTTCATGAATATTCATTAGCGAACTTTCCTTTCAATTACCTCAACAAGCTGTGCTTTTACTCCTTCAATTGGAAGCTCATTTACTACAGGTGCTAAAAATCCATGGATGACTAAACGTTCTGCCTCTTGTTTCGGAATACCACGGCTCATTAAGTAGTATAGTTGCAATGGATCTACGCGACCTACAGAAGCTGCGTGCCCTGCCATTACATCATCTTCATCGATTAAAAGAATTGGGTTTGCATCCCCACGTGCTTTTTCATTTAACATAAGAACGCGAGAAGATTGTTGTGCATTTGATTTAGATGCACCGTGTTCAATCTTACCAATTCCGTTAAAGATAGATGTTGCACTATCCTTTTGTACACCATGTTTTAAGATAAAGCCTTCAGAGCTTTTACCGAAGTGAACAACTTTTGTTGTAAAGTTTTGTGTTTGGTTACCACGGCCAATTGTTACTGTTTTTGTATCAGCAAATGATCCGTCGCCCATTAAGTTCGTTACGTTCTCTGAAATTGTATTTCCGTCATTCATAAGGCCTAATGCCCATTCTAGACGGCCGTCGCGTCCTACTGTACCACGACGATTCACGTAAGTTGTTACGTCTTTCGCTAATAGATCAACCGCACCGAATTTCACTTGTGCACCTTGTTCTACGATTACTTCTGCCACGATATTTGCAATACCTGTAACAGTTTCATTCGCTACGTAGTTTTCTACATATGTTGCAGAACTGTTAGCATCCGCTACGAATAATACGTGGTTATATACGTTCGCTTCTTCGCCGTCTACTAAAAATACGGCTTGAAGTGGCGTTTCAAGAACAACGTTTTTCGGAACATATACGAATGCACCGCCGTTGATTAATGCAGCATGAAGTGCTGTTAAACGATGCTCATCCACTTTCACGCCGTCTTTCATTAAATACTTTTGTAAGAGTTCAGCATGCTCAGTTGCAGCTGTTACGATATCTGTAAAAATAACGCCTTTTTCTTTTGCTTCATCTGCTAAAGAAACGAATGCAGTTGTACCAGTGCGCCCTACAAGTACGCTATTATTTGTATCAATTAACTTTTTCACTGCTTCTGGGAGTTCCTCTAAAGAACTTACAGGCTCTTGCTTAGCAGTGTGGCCTTTTCCAACAAAATCCCATTTATCAATTTTTGTTTTATCAGGCTTTGGCATTGGAAGTTCAGTTGCTTGTGCAAGAGCTTGTAAGCGGAACTCAGTCAACCAAGCAGCTTCGTTTACTTCGCTTGCGCGCTGACGGATTGTTTCTTGATCGAAAGGTAATGTACCGATTGTCATGTTTATGCTCCTCTCTTACGCTTCTTGCTCTTCTGTTTCGTCTTCAATACCTAATTCTTTTTTAATCCAGTCATAACCTTCAGCTTCTAGACGTTGTGCAAGCTCAGGGCCACCAGATTTAACAACACGGCCGTTCATCATAACGTGAACATGGTCTGGCGTGATGTAGTTTAATAAACGTTGGTAATGCGTGATCATTAAGCAACCGAAATCTTCACCGCGCATTTGATTGATACCTTTAGATACAACTTTTAATGCATCAATATCAAGACCAGAGTCAATTTCATCTAAGATTGCAATTTTTGGCTCAATCATCATTAATTGAAGAATTTCGTTACGTTTTTTCTCACCGCCAGAGAAACCTTCGTTCAAGTAACGTTGTGCCATTTCTGGATCCATTTCTAGGAATTCCATGTTTTTATCTAATGTACGGATAAATTTCATAAGAGAAATTTCTTCGCCTTCTTCGCGACGTGCATTAATCGCAGAACGTAAGAAGTCAGCGTTTGTTACTCCGCTAATTTCGCTTGGATATTGCATTGCTAGGAATAGACCAGCTTGTGCACGCTCATCTACTTCCATTTCTAATACATCTTCACCGTCAATGATGATGCTACCTTGTGTTACTTCATATTTTGGGTGACCCATAATTGCAGAAGATAAAGTTGATTTACCTGTTCCGTTAGGTCCCATGATTGCGTGGATTTCTCCACCTTTCACTTCAAGGTTTACACCCTTTAAAATTTCTTTACCGTCGATTGATACATGTAAGTCTTTAACCGTTAATGTAGAACCAGCCATCTCAATACCTCCAATAATCCTCTATATACATTTTAAAAATTCCTAAAACGTTCACATTCTCATTTTATTCTCATTCTAATTTTATATCAAATAAAATGATATCGCAAACCCTAAGAAAAAGTAACCATTTTTTCACAAATATATATAGCATTCTCTCTCACATTCTATTATGATACACCTTTCTTCTTATTTATATAAAGAAAAAAGGGCTAGCATTTGCCAGCCCTTTCCTTACACATTATTCTTTTACAGGAATAACTGCCCCTTTATATTCTTTGTTAATAAAGTCTTCGATTTCTTTAGAATGCAACACTTCTACAAGTGCTTTAATTTCCTTCTTATCTTTATCACCTTTACGAACTACTAATACGTTTGTATATGGAGAATCGTTGCCTTCAATTGCGATTGCATCTTTTTCTGGATTTAATTTTGCATCAATTGCGTAGTTAGAGTTAATTAAAACAGCATCGCCTTCTTTGTTGTTATACACTTGTGGTAATAGACCAGGCTCAATATCTGTTTTGAATTTCAGATTTTTTGGGTTTTCTGCGATATCTTTTACAGTTGCTTTTACAGGTTCTACACCATCTTTAATTTTCAAAATACCTTCTTTTTGTAAGATCGCTAAACCACGTCCATGGTCAGTAATAGAGTTACTCATAATAATTGTTGCTCCATCTGGAAGGTCTTTTAAACTTTTATACTTTTGAGAATACACACCGATTGGTTCTAAATGAACTTTACTCGCTATTTCAAACTTATAACCTTTATCTTTCATTTCTTTCTCTAAGTACGGAATGTGTTGGAAATAGTTTGCATCTATATCTTTATCCGCTAATGATTTATTCGGTAATACGTAATCTTGGAATTTTTTAATTTCTAATTTTACACCTTTTTTCTCAAGTAACGGTTTTGCCTTTTCTAAAATGACAGCGTGCGGCACGTTTGAAGCCCCGACAACAAGCTTATCTTCACTTTTTCCTCCACAAGCAGCTAACCCAAAAATTGACGTTGTAATAAGTGCTGTAAGTAATAATTTTTTCATGTTATAAACACCCTTTCCTTTTTTTATAAAAAATGTTTTATCGTTTATCAATTCGATTTGTTATAGAATCACCAATCCATTGAATAAGGAAAACAACTAGTAGGACACAAACTGTCGCAACGATTGTCACGTCATTATTCCCGCGCTGGAATCCTTCTAAATAAGCAAGTGTACCAAGCCCTCCGGCACCAACAACGCCTGCCATTGCTGTATAACCAACGAGAGCAATCGTCGTAACGGTAATACCGGAAACAAGTGCTGGCAATGATTCTGGTATAAATACTTTCCAAATAATTGTGCTCGTTTTTGCTCCCATCGCTTTTGAAGCTTCAATAACTCCTTTGTCAATTTCACGAAGGGCAATTTCAACCATTCTTGCATAGAACGGTGCTGCCCCAATAATTAAGGCTGGTAGTGCTGCACTCGCCCCAAGAATTGTTCCAAGAATAAGCTTTGTGAATGGAATAAGTAAAATAATTAAAATGATAAACGGGATAGAACGAAAAATATTTACAAACGCTCCAATTACAGAATTAACTGTTTTGTTTTCCCATAAATTATCTTTGGATGTCATAAAGAGCAACAACCCAAGAATGAGGCCAAATATAAATGTTGCTATTGCGGCAATTGCCGTCATGTATACAGTTTCTCCAATCGCTTGAATCATTGCATCCCAATCAATATTTTGAAAGAACTTATCCATGTGCAATCACCTCTAGCTCTACGTGTTGTTGTCTAATCCCTTTGATTGCTTGTTGAACTGCTGCGTCATCCCCATTCAAATGAACGATTAAATTCCCATACGATCCATTTGTCGTTTGTGCAATATTCCCTTGTAATACGCTAACTTCTATATCCTCATGTCTCATTAATCGCTGTAATACAGGTTGTTCTACTGACTCACCGATAAACTGTAAACGAATGACTTTTCCATCTGGATATTTGTCCAATAAGCTTTCAATTGTTTCATTTGTGTCTTCCGAATCCGTTAATTGCTTTACAAATCGCTTTGTAATTTCTTGCTTTGGATCACGGAATACCTCAAGTACACTACCGCTTTCAACAATTTTTCCTTTTTCCATTACCGCAACGCGATGACAAATTTTTCGAATGACATGCATTTCATGTGTAATCAATACGATTGTTAAGCCAAGGCGTTTATTAATATCTAATAATAAGTCTAGAATTTGATCTGTTGTTTCTGGATCAAGTGCAGATGTTGCTTCATCACATAGCAGTACTTTTGGATCATTCGCTAATGCTCTGGCAATACCCACGCGCTGCTTTTGACCACCACTTAATTGAGATGGATAAGCATCTTCCCTGCCTTCTAATCCGACAAGACCAATTAACTCATCAACACGCTTTTTACGCTTCTCTTTTTCCACTCCTGCAATTTCAAGTGGAAAAGCAATATTTTCGCGCACAGTCCGTGACCAAAGTAAGTTAAAGTGTTGAAAAATCATTCCGATTTCTTGTCTAGCCTTTCGAAGCTCATTCCCTGTAATAGCAGAAATAACACGGTCAGCTATTGTAATTTGACCCGAAGTTGGTTTCTCTAATTGATTAAACAATCGAATTAAAGAACTTTTTCCGGCACCACTATATCCGATAACACCAAAAATTTCACCTTTTTCTATTTTTAAATTGGCGTCATCTACAGCAGTTACATCACCACTTTTTGATTTATATATTTTCTTTACGTTCTCCAATAAAATCATGTTGTTTCACCCCTTTTTGTTTAAAAAGCGTAAGCAACTCGTTCAGAATGTGAGGGGGATGGAGCTTCTGACGTAGAGGCGCTTTTTGCCTCGTAGGAAGAAGCGCAGCCACCGAACATTCTAGCTGCTAAAGCTGGATTCCTTACAAAGCGTAAGCGGCTTTCTGTCTCTGAAAAGCTTTCTCTGTTACCGAATGTCCTCCTCATTCAGACAACAAAAAAACCTTTCTGCTTTTAGAATGAGCAGAAAGGTTTACATGTATATATACCATTATCCTTTCCTCTCATCTTTCAAAGCATTCGCTTTGCAGGAATTGGCACCATTTCAACATAAGTTGACGGTTGCCGGGTTTCATCGGGCTCAGTCCCTCCACCTCTCTTGATAAGAGAAATCAGATTCAAATTTCGTCTGATTTGTAATTTATGAAATTGTCTTTATTTTATGAAATGAATTGTATCAATATACGAATTGTATGTCAACAGGAATTTTTGGAAAAAATGAAACTTCTGAATATTAAGCACCTACTCGTAATGGCTTACATATATGAAATACGGATTCTAATAATAACATTGTGCGATACGTTCCATTATATTGAACACGTCCGCTGTGCAACAGCGTTTGTAATCTTACGTTTCCAGTCACTAACCGTCGTAAGTCTTCTTCATAAAAACAAACGACCTGTTCTGTTCCCATTGCCCCTTTCAAGACTTGTATGTATTCTCTTGAAATTTGGAGCGAATAACATTCATCATGAAGCGTAAAACTAATTGTTTTTTCACCTTGTCGAAGCAGGGGCTCCAGATGATACTGGGCATTAGCATATGTTACAAATGATTGAAGCAACGAATATAATTTCATTCCAATCACATCCTTCACATCACTTTCTACCTAATACCATTCCACCCTGATCAAAAGCAATCCTGTTACTTTTTCTCGACAAATATTGGATAACTTCCACTTCTCTAGTTATATTTCCCCAGAAATATGTCGAGGCGGCAATATTATTGCCGCCTATTGTAATTCTGTATATAAATATTCAACCGAATGAAACGCATATATTTTCTTTATCAGTATCCCCTGTTCAAATACAAGTAAGCAAGGTACACTTTCTATTGCATATTCCCGTGCCAAATATGGAGCATAATTTAAATCTAGCATTCCAATTTTCAAATCAGATATGGCAGCTTCTACAACTGTTAACATCTTTTTTGCTAATTGGCATGTTCCACACATTGGTGTATACACATACAACACTGTTCTTTCTTGGTCTGCTATTAGAGCTACAGCTTCATCACCTGTCCAGTCAATCACTTCTATCATTCCTTACCGTAAATATTCTGTGTAAACGTCAATGTCAGCGCCCCATAATACGTTCGCTAAATGATTAGAAGGAGCAGTCGCTACTTCACGATACGAACGATCAATGTATATATGTTCTGCTTGCGGAAATTCTCGGCGAAACTGCTTTCTAAGCTTTTCACCAGCATCATCTGCATCAACCAAAACATACACTTCTTTATCAAAAAACTGATCAATGAATTCATCCATTTTCGACAAACCAATTGTACCATTTGTACAAACAATTTCCACCGGTTCACGAATAATAGATTCAATCTTTCTTCTATCTGACTTACCTTCGACAATAATGACTTTTTCTACATAGACCATTTGTCATCACCCGATCACCATAAACTATAATACAACCTTACCTTAGTATATAGTATATTCGTTCTTTTCATGTTGTTTCCTGTTTATTTTTGCGAAGAAATGCGGAAGCGGCTCGTTTAGAACAAGAGGGCGTTGGAACTCCTGACATAGAGGCGCACTTTGCCTCGCAGGAAGGAGTGAAACGACCGACTGTTCTTGCCGCTGGAACTGGACATCAAAGAAAAGCGGAGCCGACTGTTCAGCCTCGTTGGCTAAGGTTCTTTCACACAGAAGGCGCTTTTTGTCTTCTCGTGCGGAAGGTTCTTAGACATGAGAGGCTAAGACAAAGAAATGTGGAAGCGGCTGCTCGTTCTCCATACAAAATAAAAAGGACAGCGCATAGGCTGTCCTTTTTATTTTGACTAGAATTAGTCTTGGTTTGTCATTTCTGCGTATTGTTCTGCAGTTAATAACTCTTCTACTTGACCTGCATCAGAAAGCTCAATTTTAACCATCCATGCACCTTCGTATGGAGATTCGTTAACAAGCTCTGGTTGGTCGCTTAGATTTTCGTTTACTGCTACAACTTTACCACTTACAGGTGCGTATAATTCAGAAACTGTTTTAACAGATTCTACACTTCCGAATGGCTCGTCAGCTTCAATTGTTGCACCAACTTCAGGAAGTTCTACGAATACGATATCGCCTAACTCACTTTGTGCGAAATGAGTAATACCGATAACAACTTGGTTGCCTTCAGTTTTTACCCATTCGTGTTCTTCAGAGTAACGTAAATGATTTGGAATGCTCATGACTGTACCTCCACTGAATGTATTAATTATGTAAAAATACCTTATTGGTACTTTTTCCACACGCTTTCAAATTGCTCTTCATTAAAACCAAGTGTTACATCATTTCCAGCTGTTACAATTGGACGTTTGATCAACATGCCATCAGATGCTAAAAGCTCAAACATTTCGTCCTCACTCGCATCCTTTAACTTATCTTTTAAGCCAAGCTCGCGGTAACGCATTCCACTTGTATTAAAGAATTTTTTTAATGGCAATTCACTTTTCGCATGTAAATTACGTAAATCTTCTTTTGACGGTGGATTTTCAACAATATGAATCATCTCATATGCTACATCGTTTGCCTCAAACCATTTCTTTGCTTTTTGACATGTGCCACACTTTGGATATGAATAAAATGTTACTGTCATAAATTCACCTACTTTTTACTAACCTTTACCTTTATCATATAGAAAATAGTTTATTATTTCAAACGATTCTTCTCCGAACTTTAACTTATTTCGCGACAACTCTCTTATATCCTGCAAATTTTTCTTATTTTTCCGCCATTTTTAGACGGATAAGGATCATAAAAATATATAAATTTTTTCTCACTTGATTCAATTTGTACACTTTACACCGAACATATCTCTTAAACAAACGTTTATTTAACCTGAACGATTCAGCAACAAGATGAGATTTAGATTTAGCGCGAAAATCCTGAATAAAAAATAGGAAGCCCCAAACCTAGAGCTTCTCATTGTTTACTCAAATAATCTGCAATCGTTTGAAACACGTATATATACATATTATGAAGACTTTGCTCCGAAATCGTATCATTGTATAAACCAGTGCCCCAAAACTGTCCTTCACCATTTTCCAAATTTACAAACCCTTGTGTATACATCATTGCCTTATCTGCCTGGGCATTGTTATAGTCTAAATCTTTTTCTATAAAAATCGTATATGGCTTATCCTTTAGACCAATAAAAAATACTGGCTTTTTTAGCGTTAAAAATAGATCTGTATATTTGTCTTCTGATGCTGGCTCAAAATACTCTTTCATAACGAGAAATCCATCGACTTCCCCAGATTTCTCCTTCATTTCATCTAACTTTACCTGTACAAACTTTATATTTCTAAACGTGTCATTAGGTGGTTCACCGATAACCCCAATCTTTAGTGCTCTTCCGTTATATTCTAAAACAGATGCCTCATCCTTTTTCTCTGCACATCCAGCTACTCCTAGACATAGCAATATAAGAAACAACAAACTAAATGAACGTTTCATCCCTAATCCCCCCATTACAAGTCAAGTGACAAAGATGTAAGGTAAATCCAGAAAAATGTAAGTAAAATCGATAGCCCATTTTGAGTTTCTATATTATAATCAACTGGATTTGCTTACATTACTAAAACATAGGAGATCATCATGAAAAAATATAAACTTTCATCTCTTCTTCCATTAAGTTATATACTTCTACTCGTACTCGTAAGTCCCCTTTACGATGTACTCAATAAATCTGACACTCCTGCTGTTGATGTCACAACAATAGTCGATAATTGGATTCCGTTTGTAAAAGTATTTATTATTCCGTATTTACTTTGGTTTCCCTACTTATACGGTGCTTTAATTTACTATTGTTTTGCTGATCGCAAGCAATATTACGTTACACTAAGCAGTGTCATTCTTGGAAAACTTACGTGCTTTTCAATTTATTACATGTGGCAAACGACAGTACCTCGTCCAGAAGTAGTAGGAACAGATGTGTTCTCAAACTTAGTTCGCTATATTTATAGTATTGATCAACCCGTAAATTGTTTTCCGAGTATTCACGTCTTAACAACATTTGTAATTATGTTAGCCGCTTATAAGCGAAGAGAACAGCACAGATGGGAATATTGGATTCTTACTTTCTTTGGTTCACTCATCATTTTATCGACGTTGCTCACAAAACAGCACGCCTTTCTAGACGCTGTTTCAGGAATCGCCGTTGCCAGCACACTATACTTTGGCGTACAACTAATACTAGCAAATCGACAAGAAACTGTTACGATTCCCGCTGGTCAGCAATATAAAATGTAACAAAAAAGCAGACTGTAGCTTCTTCAGTCTGCTTTTTTCTATATGAAGGAGATTTTCAATATAAGGAAGTCTTAATTAAGATTGCGGTACAGTCATGTCGCCAGATTTAATACGACCTGCTTTTCGTAGTACCATATAAAGGATATAAGAAACAGCTACCGGGATTACGATATAAGTAATGACCATTGCCGGTACAACGCCGAATCCTTGGCTGGAAATTAAATTAATTGGTGCAATGAGAGAACTTAATCCAAGACCTGCAATTTCTTTACCTGCTTCCAATTGGAAGATCAGTGCCGATACAGGGCCAACTATTGCGCTGGCAACGACAGTTGGGACGAGAATCATTGGATTTTTAGTAATGTTCGGCAACTGTACTTTTGGAGTACAAAGTGCTTGTGCTAAAATACCACCTAAGTTGTTTTCTTTAGCGGAGATAACAGAGAATCCAATAAATTGGGCTACACATCCTGCAAGTGCTGCACCACCTGCAACACCGTCTAGGCTAAGTGCAATTGCTAAAGCCGCTGATGACGCTGGAGAAATTAGTAATAGTCCCCAAACAACCGCAAGTACGATGGAAGCGATAAATGGACTACCTGCTGAGCTATCTTTAATAAATGCTCCGATTGCATTTAATACAGGGCTAATATTTTGAGATAACCAAATACCGACTACACCTGAACCTAATATTGCTGCAAACGGAACAAGCATCATATCTAAAGCAGTTTTTCCACTTAATCGTTTACCGATATAAACTGCTAAAGTTGCTGTTAATAATGCTCCGATTGGCTCACCAGTTTTAATGATTAGACCAGCTTCAGTAATCGAAATTGATCCAGCTCCAATCGCTCCTGCAACCATTGCTGAGAAAATGACGAGTCCATTTGCTCCAAGCATAAAAGCAATTCCTGCTCCAATTGCTGGTGCCATCAGTGATTTCGCCACAACTCCGATTGTAATTAACATCGGGATATCAACGATTCTTCCTATATTTTCTATCAGCAAACCAATTCCGAGGGATACGAAAATCCCTTGTGCAATTCCGGCAGATCCTTTGAATATACGAGACATGATATATTCCTTCATCTGTTTCACCTTCTCCTATTTTAGTAACCGATTGTTTTCATGTAGTCACGTAAAATATCATTTGATTTTGCAAATCGGCTTTCTTCAGCTTCTGATAAGTTCAGTTCAACAACTTCTTTCACGCCATCTCTTGTAATAATTCCTGGCACACCTGTACAAATATCATATTCACCATATTCACCATCTAGGATTGCTGAAACGGCAATCACGCGGTGATCATCATTAAAGATAGATCTTGCAATATAAGCAAGTGAGTTACCAATGCCGTAATAAGTAGTTCCTTTACGCTTATAAATCTCCCAACCAGCTTTTGCAGTTTTTTCTACAATCTCATCAAAATCAAATTCACCAAAACGCTCTTTTTGCTCTTCTAAAATTTGCAAGATTGGTTTGCCGCCAACTGTTACATGAGACCAAGCAACCATTTGTGAATCACCATGCTCGCCCAAAGAATACCCATGGATACTACGAGGATCCACTTCAAGCATTTCAGATAAAATTGTAGTTAGACGGGAAGAATCTAATGATGTTCCAGTACCAATCACACGATTTCTTGGTAATCCAGATAATTTCCATACTTGATAAGTAATAATATCAACTGGATTAGATGCTAGTAAGAAAATCCCATTAAATCCACTTTCCATTACTCCTGATACAACACTTTCCATAATCTTTGCGCTTGCTCCTAAAGTGTCCAAACGACTTTGTCCTGGTTTTGGAGCTGGTCCGGCTGTAATAATAACAATGTCCATATCTTTACAGTCTTCATAAGTACCTGCGTATACTTTTGTTCTTGTATTTGTAAAATTAATGCAGTGCGATAAATCCATCGCTTCACCAACTGCCCGTTCATGATTTATATCAATTAATGCTAATTCTTCACAAATACCTTGATTCACAATTGAATACGCACAGCTTGATCCAACTAACCCAGTACCAATAATTGCGATTTTTCTTGTGTTTCTATTCATAAGAATCTCCCCTATTTCATAATATAATCTTCGGTGTTGGTTATATTTCGTTTTATCTTTATATTCTTTATTATAAGGATTCTCACTATAGAAACCATGGATTCTTTGTGAATTATCGAACAAACTTTATGTACACTTTGTGAAGAAAGGATTCATACTTATGTCATATTTGTTACTTCAAAAAAAATACCGTATATATTGCTCTTGACACACAAAAAACGAGTACCACTTATGATCGCAGTACTCGTTTTCACATGATTATTGTGTGCTTAGTTGACTTTTCAGTTGCTGTACTACCGTTGGATTGGCAGGGGCAGCTGGTTGATAATATCCCTTTTGCAATGCATATTTATATACGTTACGTTGTCTTGTTTCATCTTGATTGCGAATGTGAATCAGCGTTTGATGTAACTTTTCATCATTCGATTCTGCTATGTAATTCGCATAACTAGTCAAACTAGCATTTAATTCCGATAAATAATCGTTAACCATATCTTTTTCGTTCATATTCTACACCCTCCTAGCCTAAAAAGGACATTAATTGTTGTTTTGTATTTCTTGCAGCTTGCGCATCTTGCTGTAGCATTTGTTTCAATTGAGGATCTGTACACTGCTGCGCATACTGATCTAATTTGTTCGCAACTGTCGCATGTCCCCCAATAAGATGGCGTAAATTTTCAAACTCAAGCTCTGTTAAATTTGGCATAATAAAAACCTTCCTTTCTCTGTTCATTCACCATTTAGTATGTATTTCTTTTCGAATTGTATGCACCAAAAAGCTCTCTTCATGAAAATTGTGGAATGAAGTTTAAGCCTCTTCTACATTTTGAAATTTCTTTATATAGAAGTTTCTTGTTTCTACTTTCTACTAAATGTAAACTTTAATCAGTGGGGGTTTTCTTCATCCCCCCACTGATTATCAGCCCTCACCAATCGGGCTTTTACGGGCAGTTTATCTCCTACCTAAAAAGAAGAGTTTTATATCGGTTTTTTAATTTGTATTTATATATTTAAAATTAAACAACTCGTCGAATGCTAATAACATCTAAACTTGTAACATTAATATTTGCTGCATTATCAACCCAAATAAGAAATCCATTTTCTATACGAATAAAAACTCCTGTTCCATCAATCGTAGTTCCACCTGAAACGACTGCAATTCTATCCCCTTCTCTTAAACCATCCAATCTTCTCCCAGAATTACCCATTCTTTCTACCTCCTCAATTTTTCTTCTTTTACTTCTACATTCATTACATTCGCATCTTTCTTCAAAGGACATTTAACACAACCCCTTTCCTAAAATTCTATTACTCTATATTCTATGAAACTAACAAATTAATTGATTAGACTTTCATCCACTATCAAATGTTTAATCAACTAATTTTATTAGTAAAAATCATTATTTTTAGTAGTTTGTACGGGCTTTTTTTCACCACTGTTAGGATTATTACTATCATCATTCTATTTCTCCCTCTATCGTATATTGAAAGACTTCATGAAACTCCTTACCAAAAACATAGGCAATTTCAAAAGCTAAAATGAGAGACGGGTTGTATCGATTTGCTTCAATAGAAGTAATGGTTTGTTTGCTAACGCCCATGCGGTTTGCTAATTCTGTTTGCGACCAACGTTTCTCCGCTCGAATCACAATGAGATTATTTAATAAAGTGAAACTTTAATCAGTGGGGATTTTCTTCATCCCCCACCTATCTTCTTTGATTTCCTTAGAATCTTGAGGTGGGGGTCTTACTGCCCGTTAATGCGGGATAAAGTTCTCCTCTGATTCATAGCCACCTCTATTTTTGTGTTTTTTCCATATTTTCACATAACAAAAAAACAGTAGTCACAAACGTGACTACTGTTTTTTATTACTTATTAAACTGTATAACGCTCATCCTCTAACACTTTCGCTGCAATTTCACGCTTCTTCGGAATTACGTTAAGCGGTGTATGACGTGTAAATTTACGAAGTGCTGATAACATCATGCGCAGCATATCACCATTTTCCACAGCGATAATTGTTTCTTTCGCATGTGCTTCAATTTCGTTGAACGCTTCTTGACAGAATACTTCTGTGTATAGAACCTTTTGCTTATTCTTTTCAAGGCCTGTTGCTTTGATTGCTTTTTCTGTACGAAGAACCGCAGATTCCATTGCATATAAGTTGCTCACGATATCAGCAATGTTGACAAGAACTTCTTGTTCTTTATCTAAACCTTTACCGTATTTTTGAACCGCTAATCCAGCTACCATTAAGCCGATTTTCTTCGCGTTATTTACTAAATATTTTTGAAGTGCTAATGGCTCATCGCCCACTTCTTCTGGCATCATCATCATTAATTCTTCTTGTAATTTTTGTGCTTTTTGAAGAAGTGGTAATTCACCTTTCATTGCTTTACGTAAGAATGTGCCTGGTACGATTAAACGGTTAATTTCATTCGTACCTTCAAAAATACGGTTAATACGAGAATCGCGGTACATTCTTTCAATCTCGTATTCTGCCATAAATCCGTAACCACCATGAATTTGCACACCCTCATCCACAACATAGTCTAACACTTCAGAACCAAATACTTTATTTAAAGAGCACTCAATTGCATATTCAGCAATGGAAGCAGCTACAGCTTTGCCGTCTTTGATTTGCTCTTCTGTTAATGTACTCATATGGCTTTCAAATAAACCAACTGTACGATATACAGAGCTTTCTGCCGCATAAATTTTCGCTGCCATATTCGCTAATTTTTCTTGAATTAATGGGAAGCGAGCGATTGGTTGCTTAAATTGTTGACGTTGATTTGCGTACTGTGCCGAAATTTCTAATGCACGTTTTGAAGAACCAACTGTTCCAACACCTAATTTATAACGGCCGATATTTAAAATGTTAAAGGCAATAACATGGCCTTTGCCAATTTCACCAAGTACATTTTCTTTTGGAATTAATGCATCTTCTAAGATTAACGTACGAGTAGAAGAACATTTAATACCCATTTTCTTTTCTTCAGGGCTTGTAGATACGCCTGGGTATTCTTTCTCGACAATAAACGCTGTGAAGTGCTCCCCATCAACTTTAGCGTATACAATGAATACATCAGCGAAAGCAGAGTTTGTAATCCATTGTTTTTCACCGTTTAACACATAATGCGTGCCTTCTGCATTTAGGCGTGCAGTCGTTCTTGCACCTAATGCATCAGATCCAGATCCCGGCTCAGTTAATGCGTATGCAGCTAATTTTTCACCTGTTGCCAATAGCGGTAAATATTGTTTCTTTTGCTCTTCATTACCGAATAACACGATTGGTAATGAGCCGATACCAACATGAGCACCGTGTGTAATTGCAAAGCCGCCAGCACGAGAGAATTTCTCTGCAATTAATGCAGAGCTAACTTTATCAAGACCAATTCCGCCATATTCTTCTGGTACATCAGCACCTAATAGGCCAAGTTCACCTGCTTCTTTTAATAAACGAACAGAGCGATCAAACTCGTGTTTCTCTAAATATTCAAGTTCTGGCAGAACTTCGTTTACGATAAAGTCCTCTGTCGTTTTTGCAATCATTTTATGCTCAGCTGAAAAATCTTCCGGCGTAAACACTTGATCAATTGTAATATCATCAACTAAAAAGCTACCACCTTTTACTGCGCTTCCTACTGTTTTTTCCATGAAAATTTCCTCCTCCATATTTTCATAAGCCAGCTTCTCTCGTTTCAAGAGAAGCTGGCTCTCCCTTTATTTTTTATACCCTTTAGTCGCTTCCACTTTTTATTTTTCTAGTTCCAGCGGCTAGAATGCTCGGTGGCTTCGCTTCTTCCTTCGAGGCAAAAGACCGCCTCTGCGTCAGAAGCTCCATCCCCCTCACATTCTAAACGAGCCGCTTCCACTTTTTATAGTAATTCGAACACGCCCGCTGCTCCCATTCCGCCGCCGATACACATTGTAACGATACCGAATTGTTGATTGCGGCGTTTCATCTCGTGAATAAGAGTTAATGTTAGTTTCGCTCCTGTACAGCCAAGTGGATGCCCAAGTGCGATTGCACCGCCGTTTACATTTACCTTTTCTTCGTCTAAGCCAAGTTCACGAATAACTTGGATAGATTGAGATGCGAATGCTTCATTTAACTCAAATAAGCCGATGTCAGATAGTTCAAGCCCAGCTAATTTTAGCGCCTTTGGAATCGCTGCAATTGGCCCAATTCCCATTACTTCTGGTGGTACACCAGCTACTGCAAAGGAGCGGAATTTTGCAAGTGGCTGCATGCCATCGCTTACTGCTTTTTCACGATCCATAAGAAGTACGGATGCTGCACCATCACTCATTTGTGAAGAGTTACCAGCTGTTACAGAACCGCGAACGTTAAATGCTGGACGTAATTTCCCAAGGACATCTAATGTCGTATCTGCTCTTACCCCTTCATCTTGTGAGAAGATGATTGTTTCTTCTTGTATTTTATTATTCGCTGAAACAGTGCGTAGCGTTACATCTACAGGTACTGTTTCGTCAGCAAATTTCCCTTCAGCTAATGCTTTCGCTGCACGCTGATGACTCCTTACCGCAAATGCATCTTGCTCTTCACGGGAAATGCCATATTTAACAGCGACTTGTTCCGCTGTATGCCCCATACCCATATAGTATTCCGGAGCCCCTTCTACAAGGCGGCTATTCGGACGAACGACGTGACCCATCATTGGTACTAAACTCATAGATTCTGCTCCACCAGATAATACTGCTTCAGAGTGACCGAGCATAATGCGCTCTGCACCGTAAGCAATACTTTGTAACCCAGAAGAACAGTAACGGTTAATTGTAATCGCTGGAACATCGTAAGAAAGTCCTGCTAATCCGCCGATATTACGCGCCATATTTAATCCTTGTTCCGCTTCTGGCATCGCACAACCAAAAATCAAATCATCAATTGGTCCTTCATAGTTATTCGCACGTTTTAACGTTTCTTTTACTACTAATGCTCCTAAATCATCAGGACGAACTGTTTTTAATGAACCTCTCTTTGCTTTCCCAATTGGCGTTCTTGCTCCCGCAACAATGACAGCTTCTCTCATGAACGATATCTCCCCTCGTTATTAGTTACGTAATGGCTTTCCTTTTACAAGCATGTGCTGCATTCTTGCTTGTGATTTCATCTCACTTACTAAACTGATAAATGCTTCACGTTCCACATCTAATAAATACTGCTCATCAACTTCTGTTCCATACGGTACTTTTCCACCAGCAATGACATATGCGAGTTTTTTCGCAATGTGTAAGTCATGTTCGGAAATGTAACCAGATAGATGCATTGCCTCTGCTCCAAGTAAAAGCGTTGCATATCCTGTTTCACCGACAACTGGTACCTTTTTACGAATTGGCGCTTTATAACCCGCTTCATATAAAGCAAGTGCTTTTTGTTTTGCATCATATAGTAAGTGATCACCATTCACACTAATACCATCTTTATCGCCTAAGAAGTTACGAGAAACAGCTTCTTGCGCTGATGTAGATACTTTCGCCATTGCGACTGATTCGAACACTTTATTCGCAACCTTTTGCAGATCAAACTCTACACCGTTTGCCATCTTGTTGAGATGTTTAATATATAGCTCTTTATTACCGCCACCGCCAGGGATTAAACCAACGCCAACTTCTACTAATCCCATATACGTTTCGCTAGAAGCTTGAATGCTAGCTGCTGGTAAACAAACTTCTGTACCGCCGCCAAGCGTCATGCCATATGGTGCTGCTACAACTGGCTTAGAGCTGTACTTAATTTTCATCATTGCGTCTTGGAAGTTTTTCACGACCCACTCAATTTCAAAGTAGTTATCATCTTGTGCTTCCATTAAAATCATCGCAAGGTTTGCACCAACGCAGAAGTTCTTCGATTGATTTCCAATAACAAGCCCTTTATAATTTTTCTCAACTTCATCGACAGCGTAATTAATCATTTGCGTAATATCCATACCAATTGCATTGCTCTTTGAATGGAACTCTAGGCAAAGAATGCCGTCTCCTAAATCAATAAGACTTGCGCCACTATTTTTCTTTAACACGCCATTTTTCTCTTTTAGTTGTTTAAGCGAAATTGCTTTTTTATTGCGCTGGGTAAGTTTATATTCACCGTTATCGTAGTAATAGCTTTCACCATTATCATGTTTATAGAAAGAACTAAAGCCTTTCTCTAACATGTCTTTTACCCACACCGGAACAACTTGGCCGTTCTCTTCCATCTTCTGAACGGATTTTTGAACACCGATTGCATCCCAAATTTCAAACGGTCCTTGCTCCCAGCCAAATCCCCACTTCATCGCTTGGTCAATTGCGACAATATCATCTGCAATTTCTTTATGAAGCTTCGCTGAGTATAGAAGAGTTGGAGTGATAATGTTCCATAATAATTCTCCTGCACGATCTTTCGCATATACAAGCGCTTTCAATTTGTTCGATAATCCTTTTTCTTGCTTGCTTAACTCTACGGAAGCAGCTCTCAATTTTTTACGTGCTTCATATTCCATCGTTTCGGGATTCAATTCTAAAATTTCTTTTCCTTGTTTTAAGAAGAATCCTTGACCTGCTTTACTACCAAGCCATTTTTTGTCCAGCATATCATGCATGAAAGCTGGTACTTTAAATACATCACGTTCTTCTTCCTGTACATTTTCATATACATTATTCGCAACGTGAACGAATGTGTCTAAACCAACGACATCTAACGTGCGGAACGTTGCGCTCTTTGGACGGCCAATTAATGGACCCGTTACAGAATCAACTTCTCCAACGCTATAGCCACGTTTGATCATTTCTTGCAGCGTTACAAGTAGTCCGTACGTACCAATGCGGTTTCCAATAAAGTTTGGTGTGTCTTTTGCAGTAACAACACCTTTTCCAAGTACATCTTCGCCAAATAATTTCATGAAATTTAACACTTGTGGATCTGTTTCTTTTGTCGGTATAATCTCTAGAAGTTTTAAATATCGTGGTGGGTTAAAAAAGTGCGTTCCTAGGAAATGCTTTTGGAAGTCATCTGAACGACCTTCTGCCATTTTTTCAACGGAAATGCCTGATGTATTTGAGCTCACAATAGAACCTGGTTTGCGAACAGCATCTACTTTTTCAAATAATTTCTTTTTAATTTCTAAGTTTTCAACAACAACCTCAATAATCCAATCTACATCAGCGAGGCGTTCCATATCATCTTCCATATTACCAGCTTCAATTAATGCCAGATTTTGTTTCACTGTAAGAGGAGCTGGTTTTTGCTTTAATAATTTTTGCAATGCTCCGTTACTAAAACGATTTCTTACACTTTTATGTTCTAACGTAAGTCCCTTCGCTTCCTCTTCTTTTGTAAGCGATGGTGGTACAATATCAAGCAATAATGTTGGTATACCAATGTTGGCTAAATGTGCAGCAATTCCTGAACCCATTACGCCAGAACCGAGAACGGCAGCCTTTTTAATTTGGAACATCCACTTCTCCCCCTTATTCTTGAATGAATGCTCATTCAATTTTTCGACGTACATCGCAATCAATGAATGAGCCTCTACTAATAAATATATGATACTGTTTAAATTTTCGCAATATATTTAAAAATAAAATTTTCTGAAATAAATTATTTTCTTTACGTTTGGACATTCTATAATTGTGTATTTTCTTTAATAGAATACGCATTTTTCTTTTTAGAATTTGACGAAAACGGAGGAATATATATGGCAAGACTTAAGAAAGACCCTTCAAAAGCAGGTGTTAGTGCTGCTAGCGTAACAGGAAATGCAGGTCCAGTAGATCGCGGCATCGAAAAAGGTCGCCAAGGAAACAATCAACAATACAAAAAACAAAACATGGGTGAAAAATAACGCTATATGTTTGGGCAGGGAACGTGGCATAATGAATATTGGGCTGCTTCTCCTGCCCAATTTATTTTGTATACATAAAGTAAGATTGACCTCATTAAGGTTTTCTTTATCCTTTACTGATGGTTAGTTAACTGAAACAAAAGAGGTAATATACAATGAAACGAACAATAATCATAATTGTGATGATTGCCACACTTTTTATAAGTATGGTTTTCTTTTCTTACGCAAAGCGGCAACAAGATGTTCACAATACGCAACCTGCTATCACTGGAAAATATGGTATTACAATCGATGCAAATACAGGTGAAATTTTGTATGGAAAGCGTGAACAAGAACGTTCGTATCCGGCTAGCGTAGGAAAAATGATGACTGCCCTTCTTTTATTAGAGAATGTAAAAGAGGATGAAGAAATTACTGTCACAGAAAATGCGATACAAACAGAAAGCCAAAGCAAAAAAGTTAAACTTCGTGCTGGTGAAAAGTTAAAAAGAAATGAAGCATTAAAGCTCATGCTTGTCATCAGTGCCGATCCAGTTGCTGAATCTGTTGCAGAGCATATTGCGGGGTCAAAAGAAAAGTTTGTAAAAATGATGAATGAGCGTGCAAAAGAAATTGGTACCAGACATGCTACTTTCAAAAATGCAAGTGGTGCCGATACGCTTAGCAATAAAGTATCACCTTATGACATTGCGCTCATTACAAAAGAGTCATTAAAATTCCCAGAAGTGCTAGAGCTTATGAATACAACTCGCACGACAATACATACTTCCATGCGAACAAAAAAGATTGCAAACTATGGACGTGAAGAGCTTTATGATGATCCATACGCTATCGGTAGTAAAAGTGGTCTATCTGCATTAGGAAAATACACAGTCGTAACCATTGATGAAAAAGAAGGAAAACGAATCATCAATGTTGTGTTCTACTCCACCCGCACTGAACTATATCCTGATACGAAAAAGATGGCCCACTACGCTTTCGAACAATTAAAATAACCAAGGAAGTTTTTCTTCCTTGGTTATTTTTTAATCATTCCTTTTAAAACGAACGCAACGTTTGCTGGGCGCTCTGCTAGACGGCGCATGAAATAGCCATACCAGTCATTTCCATACGGTACGTATACACGCATTTTATATCCTTCTTTCACAAGCTCAAGCTGACGCTCTGGACGGATACCAAATAACATTTGGAATTCAAATTGATCGCGCGAAATATTGTGTTCTTCGGCAAGTTTTTTCGTATATTCAATAATTGCTTCATCATGTGAAGCAATTGCAGTATAATTTCCATTTAATAAGTGCATTTTTATAATTTTTTTATAATTGTCATCTACATCTTTCTTGTCTGGGAACGCAACTTCTGCAGGTTCTTTATAAGCCCCTTTTACAAGACGTAAATTAGGACTATATGCATTCAAATCCTCAATGTCTTTCTCTGTACGGTATAAATACGCTTGAATAACCGTACCGATATTGTCATATTCTGATTTTAGTTGTTTAAAGATATCAATTGTTTTGCCGCAGCGTGAATAGTCCTCCATATCAATCGTGACAAACACACCGTTTTCTTTTGCTGCATCTAAAATGCGGCGCATATTATTCATTACTATATCGTCTGAGATATCTAATCCCATAGAAGTCATCTTTAAAGACAATTGCGAATCAAGACCTTCACGTCCAATTGCACGAATTGCTTCGATAGACTGGCTTGCCATTTCATTTGCTTCTGCTTCGTTATCAACGAATTCGCCTAAATAATCAATCGTAACGCAAAGATTTTTTTCATTTAACTGCTTAATAGCAGCGGTCGCTAATTCAATCGTTTCCCCTGCGACAAAGCGCCCTGCACCAAAGCGTAAACCGTATTTTTTCGCAACTTTTGTAAGCGCTTTATTTTTTGATAAGAAAAGAAATGAATTGCGCATTAATTGTTCCATGTAAACCACCCCTATGACTGTAATTTATCTGTTTTTTACCCCTCTTCTAAATTATATCATTCTTTAAAATTATTTGATACAAATAATTATTTAGATAATTTATAAAATACTATAAAATGTTCAAAAGCCTATATTTTTAATTAAATTCCCCCCATAAATAAAAGCTGACTAAAATTAGTCAACTTTTATTTCTTCTTTGTATGGGTCTTAACTAACGCTTTAGTTACTCCTGGCACCCAATTAATAATTTTTTCACGATTAGAACCAAAGTCATCATCCCGTATTAGCTTGATGTGAACGCATAAATTTTTAGATAAAGTAAAACTTTTATCAGTGGGGGTTTTCTTCATCCCCCACTGATAATTAGCCCTCACCAATCGGGCTTTTACGGGCAGTTACCCCCCACCTATCTTCTTTGTTTCTCTCTGAATCTTGAGGTGGGGGTCTTACTGCCCGTAAATAGCGGGATAAATCAGTTTCTATGCTTATATTTTCTGCATAATTAGAATTAATTGTTTCTGTGAAATAATAAAAAATAGCCGGCCCTTTATATAGAACCGGCTATTTTTATTTATAACTTCTATCTACAGCTTTAATCAGTTCCCAATCATTTTTCAATTCTTTTTTCTTTGTGTGTATTTCATTAATACCATGGTTTAATTCTTTACGTAAATTCTCTAAATCCTCTGTCGCTTTTTTTCCTACACCATTTTGTGACCAACCGGCTTGGATCAGATTATAAATGTCATTGATGCGTTCTTGATTCTTATTTATATATGTGATTAATTTGTTTAAACGTTCAAAAGATTCTTCTATATATTCTTCGTTAAAGTACATTTGTCTCATTTTTTTAACCACCCAAATCCTTGGAAATTTTCATCTACATTTTTATATTCATCCGCTTTTTTCTTAACAAATTCTGCAATTTTATTTATTTGTTAATATAAGTATAATAACAAAGGGAAGTGAAATATAACGAAAAATTAACTGGATATTATAATAATTATTGGCATTATTCTTATCGGTATGGCCTCTTGTACAGTTATAAAATTCATACATACAGCGAATCCTTTATTGTCGATGTCGTCTCAAGAAAAACAAGAAATTAAAGATAAAGCTAAAAAAGCTACAATTGAATATTTTAAGAAAGAAAAAAACGTTGATGTTACTATAACAAATGCTGAGTTTTCAAGTGAAATGGGAGGGCTACAAGTTTTTGTTGATGGATACATCTCTAATGATAAAAATAAGGGTTTTTCTGTTGTAGTATATTCTCAGGAAGATTACGAAGTCAAAGAACTTTTATCAAAGTAAAAAAGAGACCTAGATTAATAGGGCTCTTTTTTATGTTTCGTCTACAAACTTTATTTTTTATGAGAGTGCTATTTTTCTAATTACTCTTATGTTAATTATAATAAAAGTAGAGGTGATAATAAATGAAAAAAATTCTATTAATTGCATTTTTGTTAATTTTAGGTGTAGGTTCGTGTACTGTATATGAATTTTATAAAGCTACTCATCCTTACACTGAAAAGGAAGAACAAGAGATAAAAGAAAAAGCGTCCAAAGCAGCTGTCGAATATTTTAAAACAAAGAAAAATTGGGATATTACCGTGACAAAAGTTGAATTTTCAACGGATATTAATAGAAATTCGATTACTGTTGATGGCTATGTAACTGGCGACAAAAAGAAAGAAGTATATGCGAGTGTAGAATATAAAAATGATTATAAAATTGCATACGCGAGTGATTAATTATTCTAAATGAACATTACTTTTGCTACATAATGCTTAATTATAATTAAAAATACTGCTCTATTTATTAAGGTAAAAACATCGAAACTCAGATGAAGATAAAATTTGTTTGTTATCATCACCTGAGTTTTGACTCATAATTCGTCATGAGTTCCATCACTTTACAATCGAGATATACATACAATTCATCTATAAAAGCTAGAATACAAAATTCAAACGTTTCCTCTCTAGTAAGCCCTCTACTTGTTAATACTCGATTATCAAATCCATCTTGCATTACAAATAACTTAAGCTCATTATTTTCTTCCTCCTATAAAATTAAGCTTGTGTAAATTGATTAGCCGCTACTACCTGCGTTTTATCATATGGATCTATTTTCTCTCCATCTTGTAGGGGTTTACTCTCCCCAAAAATATATCTATATAAATCCATTTTGATTTTTCGACATATAGCCGTGGCTATGGATCACAAAAGGTGACCTGCACTCGTTTTCTCTCTTTGTTTTCACTATGTCTGGGCAGGAAAAGGATCTGACCGCTTCTATGCATGGCCGGATGCTCTCTCCCGCCTAAAAAGAAGGGTTTTATGTCGTTTTTTAAATTTGTATTTATATAAACATCTTTTTTTCAAAATTTCACATCCTTTTTTTATTAAATTAAACTATTTATTCTAGGAGTGAAAGAATGGAAGAATTACAAGATGATAAACATAAATGAAAGAGTGCAATCGACTTAATCAAGGCACTAGACCAAAGCTATGATTATATAGGGCGTAAATATTAATATTCAAGACATTTTATCCCTACAATTTTTGTAGGGATTTTTTCATAAAGAAAAGACACCCAAAAGAGTGCCTTTTTCAGATTTCTATTACTCTTTCACGCAAGATATAAAGTACAGATCTACAACGATTCACTCTTAACAAAATTTAACCTTGCTTATAGGTTTATCATTATTTTTTTCTTACTCCAGAAATTTGGTGTGAATTGTAATTGTAACTTCTCCCCTACTGGCTGTTCAAACACCATTGAACCTGTTACCTGGCCATTCGGTGCTAATTGACCAGAATTCAAAGCGTTATTTTGGTTAACTGATGAAAATATCACGCTTGTGATATTCCCCTTGCTATTTTTCATTTGGAAATCGAGCGAATTGTACGGGATATCCTCTTTTCCACCATTATAGATATTTACCGATACAACTATATATTCATGATCTGGTTTCGGTTTTTCAAGTTCCCCACCATTTGATTTTTTTACATCTGTAACAGTAAGCCTATGATCACCAAGTTTAATTGTTTCTCCAACAGAGTATTCTTTTTTCAAATCTTTTTTAGCATCTTGAACCTCTTGTTCATCTTTCGTCACTTCCTCGGCTTTGTATTTCGTTTTTGGATCACCAAAGATAAGCATCATCAACATGAATGTAGTAAAAGTACCAACTACGACAATTGCGCCCCATCCGACATACTCCCAAATCTTCGACTTCTTTTCAGCATCCACTTTGATTTCTCCCCTTATATATAAATTTAAATAAATAATATCAAACATATAAATATTACAATGTCACATCGTGTCGAAAACAACAAAAAAACCACTCTATGAGTGGCTTTTTACTCTCTATGATTACGATTTTCTTCATTTAATCGTTTAATATCAGCTATTAACTTTACCATCTCTTCTTTGGCATCTGGATACGTTTCATTCCAATGTTTTACTAAGGCTGGCATTGTTTTAGCCATATAAGAATACAACGCCCATTTTTGCACCTGTTCTTTTCGTTCTTCATTGCTTTCTCCTAGCAATAATTCTGTATACTTTTCAAGCAAGCCATCAAACTGCTCATTAAACTTATCATTCATCGCTCTTCCTCCTTCTCTAAATTCCACAATTGATAATAAAAAAGTGTATCACGGCTACAACCGTCTTGCCTAATTTATCCACATAAAAAAGCAGCGGAAATCGCTGCTTTTTTCTATAATTTTGATCGAACAGAGTTTAATTTTTTCTCCATCGTACTTTCTTTATCGCGACGATCATCAATACGAATTGTTGTCGCTACTCGCTGTGCACCTTTTGAATATGGTACCTCATGCATTTGTTGAATGACTTCAAATAATACGGGAAGTTCTCCCTCAATCACTGTATTCATCGGTGTTAATTGGTACTTCACGCGATCAGCATTTTTCTCTAATACTTTTTGTACTTCTGCTACATATTCACTTACGCTTGGATTACTTGTTCCAACTGGAATAATCGATACATCAACAATTGCCATGATAGTTCCCTCCTATGTGTTTCTCTTTTCTATTGTACAGAACCCTCTCTCACTTTACTAATCATAACTACCTAAAATTTATTTTTTACTATACGCTTATCCACTGTAACGCGAACCGATTAATTATGCATATAGTGATGTTACCTCTTTAAAAAGCACCATGATTCCCGATACTTTTGGAAGGAAGTGAACACATGAAAAAGTTGTTTCTTACTTTATTATTAGCAGTACCTCTCTTATTCGGAACAGCCGCATGTGAAATCGGATCTGGAAAATCAGATCCTAAACCAGTAGAAAAACCTGCACCAAAGCCAGATCCTCAACCTACTCCACCACCGGCTCCTACTCCTCAACCTGCTCCTAACCCATCACCTGCTCCTGCTCCTGCTCCACCACCAACAGTTGATACAGACCGTGCTATGCAGAATCTTGTAAATACAATAAATACAGTTGGAAGATCCACCGGTATCAATATAAGCAACATAAAAGTATATTCAGAAGATCAACAAGCAAAAACATATAACGGACTATTCAGCAATAAGTTCGGATTTGGCATCACAATTTATAAATCTAATGGTAGTATTGGCGCTATTGCTATCGTCGGATCAGGCACTTCTCAAGAACAAATTAAATCTTTCTACTCCACAATAAGTACCGTCATTCGTAGCCTTGACTCACCTCTTAGCGAACAAGATGTAGAATCCATTCTAGAAAAACTTGGTTCGAAAGACCTCTCAGCCAAACGCTATTCCACACAAGCAATTGGTGGTACATTAACCGTATCTGAAAATAACGGCATGCTTATGTTCCAAGCCATTCACAATTAAATATTTGCTAAAGAATAGAGTCATTGCTGACTCTATTCTTTAACTCTACGTTGTACAATATGCAGTTCTCATTCTGTTCATTCTCTTGTCTATACCGGATACTTTCTCAAAAGGGACAACTTATGATATCGTGACTACATAGACATCCTCAGAAATAGCAGCACTTGTATAAACACAAATAGTTCTTTATTCTTAATATAGAGTCTAACTTGTTCGGGAGGCATTATGTTACAAAAATTCGGATTCTCACAATATGAAAGCCAAACATATGAAATAGTGGTCTCAAGCGATGAACCACTAGATGCAACAACGATTGTCAAATATTCAGGTGTTCCAAAAGCCAAAATATATGAGGTGTTAGCACGCCTCATCGATAAAGGAATGGTAATGGATTCTGTCTCGGAAAAGAAAAAGCTGTATACGGCTTTACCGCTAGAGCTTGCCATTCAAAAATTAACTGCAGAATTTCAATCTAATATTAAAGAGCTACAAACAACCGTTTCAAAAAGATCTTTTACAGATGACCGTGTTTGGAGCTTAAAAATGCAATCTTCTATTCAAGTTCAAAGTAAACAACTTGTAGAAGAAGCTAAGCATTCGATTCGGATTTCTGCTTGGAATGATACGTTTTCAGAATATCTTCCCTTATTAGAAGAAAAAGCAAAGCAAGGTATAGATATTGAAGCACTTGTCGTCGGAGAGGTGGAAACAGAGCTACAGAACGTTCATTTTCTTATTCCAACTGAAGAACATAACGCGTTAGAACGCTACTTACTCCTTATCGTTGATGATCGTGAAATTTTATTTGCCGGGGTAGAACAAGAATCTTGGCAGGCGATGAAGACAATGTCACAGCCATTCGTGAAATTTTTTACAGAGTTCTTTTATCATGATGTTGCTCTTGCGAAAATTACCGAAAAACATCACGACCTCTTTATGAATGATGAGGAAATACGAAGCATTTTAATGAAACTACGATATTAAAAATAGCAAAGATTCTTCCTTTGCTATTTTTAATTTTGTTTTTTTATTTCGGATAACAATTCAATTATCTTTTCATTTTGTTTCACTTGTTCCTCTGAGTTCATATAAATGAAGCGAATCCATCGGAATACAAATACAATTAAAAACAAAGGAATTATGGAAAAAATAAAACCTATGAAAGATGTCATTATCATTATATCTCCTCCCCTTCCTTCATCTCTCTATAGCAATATTCGATTCATTTTTAACAACCCCTTTCACCAGTTTTCTACCTTATTCCTCATTCATATAAAAAAAAGAACCTGTCACACGACAGATTCTTTTTTCATTGCATGAGTAGATTGTCCTCTCGTAATCGAGAAGATTGCACATAGTAGTGCAAAAATGACGAAGCCGCCACCTACCCAAGCATTATAGATAACAGATGATTTCTCAATCACAACTCCGCCTACGGTTGAGCCAAGAGCTATCCCTAAATGCAGTGCCGAGTTGTTTAAACTTTGCTGAATACCAGCTGATTCTGGTGCAATTTCAATTAAATAATTTTGCTGTGCAGGTGAAATCGCCCAGCTTAACATACTCCAAATTGCCATCATCACAATAAATAACGGGAAAGAGAATGTCATCATCGGTAATACAAAAATCGCACATGCAAAGACGATAATAATCGAAATAATACTTTTCTTTGATCCCCATTTATCTGCAAGCCAGCCACCAAAACCACCGCCGATTACCGCGGCAATTCCGAAAATAAAGTAAAACACACTAATCCAGTTTGCTTCTACATGCATGACATCTTTTAAAAATGGTGTTAAATATGCATATAGTGTTAAATGTCCTGTTAAGAACAGAAACGATGTGAGTTGTGCACTTACAATCTTTTTATCTTTTAACGTAGCAATTTGTTCTCGTACAGACAATACAGGTGCCGGTGGAATTTTTGTTAAAAATAAAGAAATGCAAACAATCGCTAGTATCGTTAATACCGAGATTAAAACAAATGGTGCACGCCAGCCATAGGCATTCCCAAGGACAAGTCCTAGTGGTACTCCAAGTACAAGCGACCCGCTAATTCCCATAAAAATAATTCCAATTGCACGCGCACGGAAATGTGGTTCTACAACACTAGAAGCCAATGTCACCGACAGTGCAATAATAAGAGACCCACTCGCTGCACAAATGACACGCGAGAACATCAGCATCATATAATTTAAACTAAGAGCTGAAATCACATTTCCAACAAAGAAAATACATAATGCTCCTACATATAATGTTTTACGTTCTATTTTCCCCGTCACTGCCAATAAGACAGGCCCAGAAAGAGCAAATACAATCGAAAATATCGTAATTAATTGTCCTGCCGCACTAATAGAAACTCCTAAATCACTTGCTACTAAATCTAGTGTTCCTCCAATAATTAATTCAACCGTCCCGACTACGAATGCCGCAATCGCTAATATATATACACGAAAATTCAAGTTTTTCCCCACACTTTCTCTCGTTCTCTTCTGGTTACTACAATAATAGTAACCAAAAGAACATTAGCAATCAAGCATTATTTCTCTCTTATATATCTAACAATTTTTTACAGACGAAAGGCAGACATATCAGATTTACCTAAAGTAAAGAACAAAAATAAGGATAGATAAAATAGAGTATATCTATTTTAATTTTTCAAAGTGTTGGGGTATCCGTATTTGGTTGTAATAGAAAATGCGATTATATAGAAGTATATAAAAAAAGTACACCACTCTTGGATAAGTGATGTACCAACAATTATATAAAGTATACCGTTTTTATAGCCGATATTTTTAGCTATATTTCTTTAATTTCACATAGTATACCTGCTTTTTATTACTGAATATCATCCTCAATCTTTAAGATTGAGTTTGTTTTTTTCGGTTCAAGTACCAATAAACCGGAAGTCCTGTAAATACTATACCAATTGATAAGAAACAACTTATCGGATCATTGATAATTGCACTTCCAATTACGAACAGTGACCCTAAAATCGCTACAATTGGTACAATCGGGAATAGTGGTACACTGTACGCACGCTCTTTCCCTTCATTACGTTTTCGTAAAATGAATACACCAATAAATGTCATCACATAGAAAATATAAATAATAAATACGGAAATCTCAGAAAGCTTATTTGGATCACTAATAATCATTAAAATAATACCTAGTGCAATTTCAAAGAAAATAGCATTTGCTGGTGTTTTAAACTTCTCATGTGCTTTCGCAATAAACTTAGAAAATGGAAGTTGTCCGCGTTCTGCCATCGACATTGGAATACGTGGGAATGTTAAAATTTTTCCGTTTAAGCATCCAAAAATCGAAATGATAATACCGATACTAATAATTTTTCCACCATATTCTCCAAGCAGCATCTCTGCCGCTGTCGCTGTCGCATTTTCTCCAAGACCCACAACTTTCGCTGCAGGTAATACGTTCAGTAACGCTAAGTTAATTAATACGTAAGCAGCCGTTACAATTAAAATCCCTACTGTCATTGCCTTTGGTAATAGCTTTGTTGGATTCTTCATTTCACCGCCGATAGAAGCGAGTAAAATCCAGCCATCATAAGCAAATAAAGTTGCTAAAATCGCCATCCCAATGCTTTGATTTTCTGATATTGGCACAACTACATTAAAGATATCGCTATTCCCTTTCCAAAACCCTAAAACAACAATTAACACGATTGGAATCATTTTTCCGACTGTTGTAATTGTTTGAACGATGCCCCCATACTTCGTTCCAAAACTATTTACTAGACCAAGGAACACAACTGTTCCAATAGCTATCGGTAAATTCCATACTTTATCTAAATAGAAAAAGTTAATAACTAAAGAGCTAAAATATAAACCTAATGTTCCAATAATTGCTGGGCCGTATACAATTGTTTGCATCCAGCCAGATAAATACCCCCAAAAGCTCCCGTAGATTTCCTCTAAATACGTATACAAGCCACCATTTTTCGGAATTTGTGCTCCGATTTCTGCTACAGTTAAACCGCTAGCCAAGGTTAAAAGGCCACCTATTACCCAAGCAAAGATTGCCATATTAGAGCTTCCTGCGTAATCTAATACGCTACCCGGCTTCATAAATACGCCAGAACCGATAATTGTCCCAACAACGATAGATAGTGCAACCATTAAACCAATTTTGTTTTTCTCATCATGATGCATACTGCGTTTGCCCCTTCCAATCCTAGTATGATACAAAAATAAAATAAAAAAAACACTCCTCCCTAAAAAAGGGACGAGTGTTGTATTCGTGGTTCCACCCTTGTTTCAATTAGTAAAATAAAACACACTTCACCAATCTCTCAAGTCTAGATAACGGTTTTTGCCGGCAAGCAATTACTAGATGTTCGTTCACTGCTGCAGTTCAGAGGTGGTAATCCATTTTTTCGTATTAGGAAGCTCACAGCCAAAGGCTTCCCTCTCTGAAAATCGTAAAAAATTGATCGTGTCCTCATCATCACTTCTTGATGTCGAATTTTGTAGTTAATTTTTATTATATTCAAGTTTTCAAAAAAATCAAGAATATTTTTTATATAACATAAAAAATATATCCTTACTTATATTATAACAGGTTGTAAAAAAAGCCTCAAAAACAACAAAAGCCGCTCATAAACAGAGCGGCTTCTTCTCTATGCTTTTTGTAATTGTCCTTCTTCACGTTCCATTACTTTACGCAATACAATCATTTGAAGCATTGTAAATACATTACCTGTAATCCAATACAGCACAAGTCCCGATGGTGCCGCAAATCCCATAAATAAAATCATGGCTGGCATCATAAACTGCTGTATTTTCAACATTTGAACTTGCTCTCCTGCCGCCGTATTAGACTGCATAATCTTCATTTGAATAAAGGTTGTCAGTGCAGCAATGATCGGCAATATATGATATGGATCTGCATGTCCTAAGTTCACCCATAAAAACGAAGATGTACGAATCTCTTCCGTACGACTAATTGCATAATACAGTGCCGAGAAAATAGGCATTTGTATTAAAAGTGGTAAGCAGCCCATCATTGGGTTCGCACCGCTTGTGTTCATCAGTTCCATCATTTCTTTTTGATACTTTTTTTGTTTCTCAATATCTTTACTAACATCACCATGTTTTTCTTTCAATTTCTGTAACTGTGGCTGCATCTTTTTCGTTCTCATTTGAACGCGATATTGCGTCACAGCCAACGGTATCATTGCTGTACGAATCACGAGTGTAATGATAATAATCGCAATGCCAAAGCTTCCATTTGGTACATGATGTGCTACAAATTGAAGCATAAGCGAGATCGGATAAACAAAATAATGATCCCAGATCCCGGTACTATGTGCATCAATTGTTGCTGTATTACTACAGCCAGATAAAACAAAAACAAGTAATAATGATAAACTAACGAGCCAAGCTCGGTATGATTTTAACACGTTCACATTCCTCCAATGTTTCGTAATTAGTTAGCGAAACATTGGCATATACGGACCGACCTCATCACTCTCTCCGCTCGATTCTTGTCTGCGAACCGAACGGACCATCCCATATTTATAGAAGATAGAGAAAAGCGGACTATTCCTTACCTGCTCCTCACATGTATCAACTAATGTGAAAACCTTTTGTCTACCGCCATATGTTTGCTGACGAACAAAACGAGAAACATTAGCGTGAAAAAAGACTTCTAATAAACAAAGTGCTGTCGTTACAACAGATATATATAGAATTGCATCTTGCAATAAAAATTCCATCGCTTCACATCCTTACTCAACCAATTGTAGCATATTTCACATATGATCTCTATTTCCCTTTATTCCCTATAAAAAATATTTTGTATATTTTTTCAAACCGAACGGTTGTATTCGCTTTCTTTAGTATATTCACGCAAATCGATGAATAGGTTTATTTTTTTGGGAATTTATGAAATTTTCTTATTATAATAAAACGGTTGCCAGTTTTTGAAAAAAGCATTATTCTCTTCTTGTAATCAAAAATGAATTATGGAGATGAAACACACTATGGGTCAATTAGGAGACGCCGATTACGTTCCCGATACCGCCTTTTTATCCTTCCCAGCAGCTAGAACATTTCATTTAGAATTCATGATACAGTTGATTGTTATTTTTATAGCTTCCATTTTGTATGCCATTTCGATGAATATGTTTTTTATCCCACATAATATGATTAGCGGTGGATTTGCTGGCGTTGGGATGATTATTGGTTACTTAATGCATTATAATATCGGTGCACTTATCTTTTTATTAAACATCCCGCTTCTTGTTCTAGGCTATTTTTATTTAGGACAGAAAACAACTTTTTTAACAGCTTATTTCGTGGCAGTATCATCTTTAGCCATGAATATTATCCCGGTACACCAAATTTCAAATGATATTTTACTTTCTTCTGTATTTGGTGGTGTAATCTGCGGTGCTGCATCAGGAATTATTTTCCGATTCGCCTCTTCAACAGGTGGATTTGATATTATTGGGTTGATTGTAGCGAAATATAGGGATATTTCAATTGGCGCTATTATTTTTGGCTTCAACTTAATCCTACTTGTTGCCGCTGGTTTTATTTTCGGATGGGATATTACCCTATATACGTTAATTAGCCGTTTTGTGGTCAGTAAAGTCATTGATGCAGTTCACACAAAACATATTAAATTAACGATTATGACAATTACCGAAAAGGGCGAGGAAATTAAAAGAGCACTACTGCATCACGGCATACGCGGTGTAACAATGGTAGACGCTGTCGGCGGCTATACCAACCATAAGAAAAAAATGATTTACACTGTCGTAACTCGTTACGAATTAGGAGAAATGAAGCGTATTATTCGTCAAGTAGACGGTCATGCGTTTATGAATATTACAGAAACCGTTGAAATTGTTGGACGTTTCAAACGTATATGAGAAAACGCAAGGAATTAGGATTCCTTGCGTTTTTATTTATCACGCTATTTGCGGCCCGCCTCAAAATTCAGCGCAAGCAAAGAAGCTAGGTAGGGGATAAACCGCCTATAAAAGCCCGATTGGTGAGGGATAATACAAGTTTCTTATTACATCACCTAACTTACGATGTGTATGTATTTGTTCCACTCAATAATCTTTGATTGTAGTTATGAGCTGCAAGAGCTCCCCAAACCATACAAATAATATGTGTAATAAACAGTCCGATTCCAAATGTTACGATTCCAACAATTAACTCAATAACAATCATAATAATGGCACCAATAATTGTTGAATACAGCATTCCAAAAGAACCAAATAGAAACGTCAATACTAAAGAAATCCCTATACTTTTTGTAGGTGTGACTATAATGTGCTGTTTCTGTGTCCCCATCTAACTGTCCTCCTTTCATTAACTAAAAATTCAGTTAAATTAATTGTACAATAAAATGGAATATCAATCCATAAAATATAGTTCTTCGAATTATTTTACACTTATTACAAAATCAGATAATTTCTATTATTCCTCGTCTAAATATGCTATAATAAAAATAAGTTTACACAATGAATGTATAGACTTGGGAGTTTCTCTTACTTTTACAAGCAAAAAGAAACAAGAAGTCAGGTATATTTCAATACAAATTCATGTAATAACTATATGAATCCATTTTGATTTTTCGACATGTAGCCACGGCTATGGATAACAAAAGGTGACCTGCACTCGTTTTCTCTCTTTGTTTTCACTATGTCTGGGCAGGAAAAGGATCTGACCGCTTCTATACATGGCTAGATGCTCTCTCCCACCTAAAAAGAAGAGGTTTATGTCGGTTTTTTCATTTGTATTTATATATAATTGTTTTCAGTTGTTTTATCACACAGTACAAAAAATTTTCAACATAACCAATCACCTTGGTTATTCTTCTATCAATCTTTTTACTTATAAAAAGATACGTACAACTAAAATCAACTTCTATTACTATACCTACCTTTGAACTTCCAAATCATCTTATTACATAAGGAGATGAGAATATGAATCAATATGTACGCTACATGATAGCTGCCTTATTCGCTTGTATTGGCGGTATCATTTGCTTCTGGACAAATATTCAACTTGGAGAACATATCATTTTTAATGGAATCGAATCTGTTGTAAGCGCTTCAATTTTAGGCGGATTTATCTTCTTCCTCTTTAACCCAGAAGAAAACGCTCAAAAAACAATGTTATTAACCATGATCGGGATTGTTGGTGGATGTATTTCCTTTTTAATGACGAACTACACGATTCCATTACAATTAAGTTCCGCTTTCTTCCACGGTCTTTGGACTTGGTTTATCGCATTTTGCTTAGCTGATGTGTTTAACTTATTACAAGATCCTGAAGAAGATAATGGTAGACATATAGAAAGCAATTCTTAATATGAAAAGGCTTGAAGATAACAATCTTCAAGCTTTTTTTATACTTATATCCGTAACATGAAATACGGTTCTTGGAATCACAAACCACACATGCGCCCCTCCGCATACTGCACTGTTTTCCGCAAATATATTTCCGCTATGTTTCTCGACAATCGTCTTCGCAATATATAGGCCAAGTCCTGAATGCTCTTTACTGCTTGAACGCGATCTATCCTCCTGATAAAAGCGCTGGAATACTTTTTGCGCATCTCCAGATTGAAATCCAGATCCTGAATCGTACACATGAAACTGAAATTCATCATGCCCCATACGTACCTTTATCAACATTTTGCCTTTCTCTGGCGTAAAACGGACACCGTTCATCACGATGTTATCCATCACTTGACTCATTCTCTCTTGATCAAACACAAGAGTCTCTATATCATCATTATTTTCGAACATAACGTCCCATTCTATCTCTTTTTTCTTGGCGATACATTCATATTCTTCTATCTTTTTACGGTAAAAGCTTTGCAAGTTTACTTCACTTAAAAATAATTGAAATGCAAAACTATCCAATTCATTCACTGTATGGAATTCTTGAAGAAGCTTTGCCATCCGATTTGTATTTCTCTCAATCGTATGTAAATAACGCTGCAACACCATACGCATTTGTCCACTATGATATTCTTGAGCAAATACAAGAACAATCATAACGAGTAAAATAAGATTACATATACTCATAAGCATTTCAGATAATGCTAGAACCGGAAACGAGTTTGCATATGCATAATCCACTGCTGTCTCCGGTACCTCTTGATTATGTTCCAAGCAATACTTCGCCGCCCCAAGCAGCATCACCGGTATCGCCGCAAAACAAAGCCACGTCACCTTTTTCGCCCACAATCGCTCCCATTCAGAGCGCACCAACATCATCATGAGCTCATCATCTCCACAAAGATATCCTCTAGATCTTTACTATCCCCTTTCAGTTCATCTGTTGTTCCGCGCCAAATGAGTGCGCCTTCTCGAATCATCACCCAAGAATCACACATAAGCTCTAGCTCACGAATTAAATGACTTGAAATGAAAAAAGTAATCCCTTTATCACGCTGTAAATCGAGCACAATTTTTCGAAGCTGTTTAATCCCAACTGGATCTAATCCGTTGGAAGGCTCATCTAAAATAATAAAATCCGGATCTCCAAGAAGCGCCTGTGCAATCCCTAATCGTTGCTTCATTCCTAGCGAATAGGTGCCAACCTTATCATCAGCACGATTTTCTAAACCAACAATTTTTAACACTTGCTCAACCTTTCGCTCTAAGTTTTCTCCCCCGCAGTTCATTGTAATTCTTCCTAAATTTCGTAAATTTTTCCGCCCAGACATATAAGGAAAGAATATCGGTGCTTCAACAATCGCCCCGACATACTGAAGTGCCTCTTCACGATTTTTTTGCACACTAACACCGTTAATTAAAATTTCTCCTTCATTCGGTTTAATCAGGCCCATAATCGTCCGAATTAATGTTGTTTTCCCGGAACCATTTGGCCCAACAAAACCGCAAATTTCATTTTTATAAACGGAAAAGGACATATGATTTAACAAGCTTCTCCCCTTCACCTTTTTTGTCACATCTTTTACTTCTAATATCGTTTTTTTCATCGTCATCGCCTCCTTACTTTTAGAATAAGAGGTAAAAATAAACAATTTATAAACAAATAAAAAGAAGCTACATTTTTGTAACTTCTTTCTCACTATCCGCTATATAAAACGATAAGCCTAGCAATTTTTCTCCAATTTTCACTTCTCTTTTAATAAATCATTTTCTTATGCATTTCATACATGTATTTTCCGATATGTAATACCCATACAAATGAAATAATACCGATTAAAAAGAAATCCGTTTTATCTAAGATTGTATAGGCAATCGCTGCGATCCATACCCATGCCAGTACCATATTTGTAAATTGATAAGCCTTGTAGCCCGCTTCATGGATAATATGTTTTTGTCCTTCATCTGCATTTTTTGCCCACATTTCTAATGACTGTGAATACGTAACACTTTGTTCTGGATAGAGTGTATTGTAGCGATTCTTCATGATAAATCCTATCCATATGACAAGAATCAAGCATACAACGGACACACCTGCATTCCCTATTTCAAATAACGAAGTCGTTCCTGCTAAGAATGAACGATAATACGCAATTCCGGCACAAATTGCCCAAGACCATACAATTACTTCACTTGCACGCAAATACATTAATAGTATTCCTAGTCTGCGCCCCTGTACACTCTCCTCCTCATCACGTAATTTCGCCAATATACGTGTATTTTTCCATAAATAATATATAATCCCTACGCCGAATACAATAAATCCAATTACTCCCATATAAGATGGTAATTTTCTTGGACCAGCCGCAAAAACAGCTGATAATATATAGCCGCCTAAAAATCCAAATACCATCCCTACAAGAATCTTTATCATAGAACGTATTGTATATTGCACCCTACTTTCCATCATCCTCTTCCCCCTCAACTAACATAAAAATTTCTTCAACCGGTACCCCAAAAATATGTGCAATCTTTAAGGACAGAACAATCGACGGCGCATAATCACCGCGTTCAATTAAACTAATCGTTTGCCGCGATGAATCGATTGCTTTCCCTAAATCTCCTTGTGACATTCGGTGCTTTGCACGAAACTCTCTTACCCGATTTTGAAGCTTCATATCTAACCTCGTTTTCCTTTATTTAGTTAAAATTGTAAAGACTTCTCTTTCATTTGTCAATTATCATTGTCATTTTGACATTAATATATGTCGAAAAAATTTTATATTCATAATGAATCATATACAATAAATATAAAAACAGAATATTATGAGGTCCACATGGATAAAAAATCGATTTTCTCTTACATTTCTATAAAACTAGCAGCTGCCAGTTTTCTGTGTTTCTCTTTTTTATGTATTTTATTTCTAAATGATGCATTTGATTTGTATAGACTCTCAGACTTATTGTCTGAATCTCTGTATAATCCCTGGATTTACGGTCTTTTCGCTTATGCAATCTCTTGTTCCATTATAATTGATCTACTAGGATACAAACTGAACGCTAGAACAATAAAAACGAAACTACTTCTCTATATCGGATTCGGTTATCTATGCTTTGTTCCATTTTGGATTTTCAGTAATGAACACCCTATTCTCTTTCTTATCGCTGGCTCAATTGGAGCAATCTGTTCTGTTTACTATTACTTCGGAACTTACCTTGGGCAAAAATTTAAATGGTTTCGTTACATGGTTCCCATTCTTCTTGCTATTCTATTTATCACAATTACCAATATTGATTTTACAAAGAAAGAACAATGGGTAGAACATACTACTGCCAATGAATTTGAGGCAACATTTCTATATTTTCACGGGGAACATAAAATTCCAATTCATGTCAAGCAAGGAGACATTGTTGAATTTTCAATCACTTTTCTTGTTGGTGGAAATAATGGCTATGGCTACAGCTTTCAAACATCAAGTGAATTTAATCGAATTGAAGATCATATAGAAATAAGTGAAAATACATACCAACTTTTAGCCTATAGGACCGGAGCGTATTATATTACAGTTACTGGTGAAAACCTTACAGGAAAAATAAAAGCGAACTGGAAGATAAAATGAAACTTTTCTAAGTAAGGAATTACAGCCCATTCATACAAGGTAAAATAAAAAAAGACAGTGCTTTCAGCACTGCCTTTTTCAATTCTTGACATAGAATGGATTCCCTATTAATTTACACTTTGTACAAATACACGCTTTAATTGTTTACGGAAACGAATTCCTACAGTAATCACTGTAATTACGATAATCCCAAAGATGATTTTACCGATATGCTGTCCAAGTAAACTGAAGATATCATCTAAATTTCCGCCTAACCAATAGCCACTGACCAAGAAGAAGGAAACCCAGAAAAGAGCACCGGAGTAGATTGTCAGTGCAAAGCGGCGAAACGGTAAATTAATAATTCCTGCAAAATAGCCTGTGAAATGACGAACGCCCGGGATAAAGAAGCCGATAAAAATAAGAAAATATCCGTATTTATCAAACCACATTCTTGTTAAATCAATTTTTCTTTGTGTTAAAAATACATACTTTCCGTATTTCTGCACAAATGGCATACCAAGTTTATTTCCTAGAAAGTATTGGATCGTCATCCCAATACTCGTACCAATAAATGATAATAGAATTAAAATTGGCAATTGTAATTCTCCGGTATGTGCTAGGTACCCTGCATATGCTAGTGTTGGTTCTCCTGGAAACGGAAGTGCAATATATTCCAACAGCAATCCAACAAGTACAACATAATAGCCGTATTGCTGAAATAATTCATAAACCCACTCCATGTCGCTCTCTCCTTTTCTCATTAATTGGCAGCATAAATCACGTACGAACTGTTACTTTTATTGTATAAAAATTTTGTCGAAATAACTATCACAATAACTTACATTTAGATTACATTTTTGTAAGAATAGGTATTTTTATCTGTTATTCGTAAATTCCTTTAGCGCATTTATACTCACTTCTAATTTTTCATTGCTAATATATTTGTTTTATATAAATCTATTTTGATTTTTCGACATATAGCCGCGGCTATGGATAACAAAAGGTGACCTGCACTCGTTTTCTCTCTTTGCTTTCACTATGTCTGGGCAGGAAAAGGATCTGACCGCTTCTATGCATGTCTGGATGCTCTCTCCCACCTAAAAAGAAGGGGTTTATGCCGGTTTTTTAATTTGTATTTATATAGAAAGAATTTGTTCTCATATAACAAACTACTTTTGAGAAAACTTCACACAGCTTGTACATACATAGAACAAATTCTTTTCCAATTAAATTCATCTTTCCTATACACATACTCTTCTTGTCCTGTATTACCAAAAACAATTCATTTTTCTTCTTATATAAAGTGAAACTTTAATCAATGGGGGTTTTCTTTATCCCCCACCTAACTTCTTTTCTTCCTGTCGAACTTTGAGGTGGGGTTATTACTGCCCGCGAATAGCGGGATAAAGTGAAACTTTAATCAGTGGGGGTTTTCTTCATCCCCCACTGATTATTAGTTGAACCAATCGGGCTTTTACGGACAGTTTATCCCCCACCTATCTTCTTTGGTTTCCTTAGAATCTTGAGGTGGGGGTATTACTGCCCGTTAATGCGGGATAAACTAAGATTGCGGTTTCCACTTATTTTTGCACGGAGACACTTTTCACTCTTTCCCATTTTATGAGAAGAATATAGACCTGTATCATGCATTTTTCAATGCTTCTCTATATAAATCCATTTTGATTTTTCGACATATAAGCCGCGGCTATGGATAACAAAAGGTGACCTGCACTCGTTTTCTCTCTTTGTTTTCACTATGTCTGGGCAGGAAAAAGATCTGACCGCTTCTATGCATGGCCGGATGCTCTCTCCCACCTAAAAAGAAGGGGTTTATGTCGGACTTTAATTTGTATTTATATAATTAAGTATGATATCTAACTATTAAACTAGTTCCATATTAACTTCATATTAACTTCATATTATCTTCATATTCATATTGTAAAATTATAGCGGACTTTGTTGAATTTTAGGATGAAATTTTACTATTCACATTATGTATCACGTTTAAGCAATAAATGAACACGTTTTAATTTTCGGAAATATAGACAAGGAGTGAGAAAAACTGCAAGTATATAACATCCATAATGTTGTTCACACGCAAGCTAAATCCAACCTAAGTGAAACAATTTTTAGCTTACATATATGTGAAGAAAATGAATTTGATTCAAGCTTAAGAAAATCCACTACATTATCCTTTATCGTGAGCCGAGAAACTGTAAAGGTTTTGATCAAAAAAAGTATAAGTTATAAACCTGACAGTATCGACAGTAAAAGTTACATTATTCCTAGCCAGGCATTTCATTACCTTTTTCCTACTATTTGTGAAAATGATGAAGAAATAATTGTTCATGTACAGATTTTTGGTAAAAATGGTGAGTTCTTGCTGAATAATAGGTTATTCATTAACAAAAATCTAAATCACAAATTTAAGGTACAAACATTTTTTGAAACAATTAACGAAAATATATATCGGGCATTATATAATTTTCAAGCTTACTAAGCCTGAAACACAAAGAATCTATGTTTCTTTATGTTTATTTTTTTTTACGCTCTTATTTTAAATTCTATATCTAAAAATAAAACGAATTATCGTAAGGAGAAAACCATGAAAAAGATATTATTAGCTATTTTACTATTGAGTGTATGGGTATTCCCATATGAAAAAGCAGAGGCAGCAGCTCCTACACCAAATCAAAAATTATTTGTCAATACAAGTACAAATAAGATGGACTTTTATCAAGATGGTAAATTTATAAGAAGTTTTACTGTCGCTACAGGAAAAGCAAATACTCCTACAGCACTAGGAACATTTATCATTGTAAACAAAATAAAAAATCGCCCTTACTATACTGGACATATTAAAGGTGGAGATCCACGCAATCCCCTTGGTGATCGTTGGCTTGGATTGAATATGAATAAAACGTGGGGAACAACATATGCGATTCATGGTACAAATACAAACACAGTAATTGGAAAAAATACGACATTAGGATGTATTCGTATGTATAACGAAGATATTCATTGGCTATTTGACCGTATTGGAGAAAAAGCTACTGTAGTTGTAAAAAAATAAAATGAAACTTTAATCAGTGGGGGGATTACTGCCCGCAAATAGCAGGATAGATACCCTAAAGAACAAGTTTATATCCTAGCCAAGAACTTTGCTCTTGGCTTCTTTTATTTCTTCATTTAAAGTAGCAAAACAGCTAGCTTTACATATATAATTGAAACGAAGATATAAAGAATTTCATGCTTCGCACTTGCCAAAATAAACATTACAATTGCACCATCATAATCATCAATTTATTTATATAATAAAGTGAAACTTCCATTCATTTAACTCATTCTTCATTCAACATGAAGAATGAGTTAAATGAATTAGACTGTATTCCCTCCTCTATCTTTAACTCTTAAGATGGGGGTCTTATTATGTAGTAAAGAAAATAACCATTGTAACCGGCAAGAACGATAAGCTGAAATACTCTTACTAAATTGTGCTTTTAGGAGGTGGGATTGTGAAGCACATACTTGTGATTGAAGACGATCCAGATATTCAAAAACTAATACGAGAACTTTTAACAGTACACAGTTTTAGAGTTGATGTTGTAGGTACTGGCACAGAAGGTATACTCCTTTTTCAAAAAAATTCATATGACCTTATTCTACTCGATGTTATGCTACCTGATATAAATGGGTATAGTGTTTGTAAAATTATAAGAGGACAATCTATTGTTCCTATTATAATGCTAACAGGGTTACATAGTGTGGAAAATGAAATTAGAGGATTTGAATTAGGAATAGACGATTACATAACAAAACCTTTTCATTACACCATATTTATAAAGCGAATTGAATCTGTGCTAAGAAGGCAAACATCTTTAGAAAATGATAATGATATACTACAATTTAACGAGTTTATATTAAATTTAAAAGCTTATACAGCTTATGTTCATGGGAATCAAATTGAACTAACAACGAAAGAATTCGAGATCATGTATACACTGTTACAAAATCGTGGGAAAGTACTATCAAGAAGTGATTTGTTAAATAAACTATGGGGCTATGAGTATTATGGTGATGTAAGAGTAATAGATACTCATATTAAAAACATACGAAAAAAATTAAATATTCCATACATTAAGACGGTAAAAGGCATTGGATATAAGTTGGATTCGTAAAAACAAGCAAGAAAACATCACCAGAAAGATTTTTATAAAATCAGTTATACTTTCTATTCTTTTCTCACTTTCCCTATATTTTATTATTTATTTACTTTTATCCCGCATTAACGGGCAGTAATACCCCCACCTCAAGATTCTAAGGAAACCAAAGAAGATAGGTGGGGAATAAACTGCCCATAAAAGCCCGATTGGTTCAACTAATAATCAGTGGGGGATGAAGAACCCCCCCACTGATTAAAGTTTCACTTTATCTAATTATGATAAAAAACATAAAGGTAATTTCATCGTATATTCCAAATAATATACACGAGTACATCAAATGGCTACACGTTAGAAGTCGTAAATACAGGAACACAAATTGAAGACAAAAAGAGACGAACCATTGAACAAAGTGTCTAAAAAAGAGCACATCATGTGCTCTTTTTTAAACCGCATTAATGGGCAGTAAAACCCCCACTGATTAAAGTTTCACTTTATTTTAATGCTGCGTGTAGCTTTTCTACTTCTTTTTCAATTTGTTCTACATCAATTCTTTCAAATAGTGGTTGTACATTGCTAATTCGCTCTGGGAAAATAGTTTCACATGCCCAATCTGTATGAGAAATAGATAGCATTTCCCTTACTTTCTCACTAGAAAACGGTAAAAATGGTTGTAACAACTGTGCAAAATTCACAATAAAATATACGCAATGGTAGATTGTCTCGTTACAACCTGAAGGGTTTTCTTTTATTTGCTTCCACGGCCCTTGCTCATCAAAATATTTATTCGCATATCGTACTGTTTCAAATATTGTTTCTAACGCAACTTTAAAATGAGCCTGCTCAATCGCATTCCCTACCTTACGATATAATTCCTCCACCTTCTCCTTCAGCTCTAGATTTACATTCCCTTTTGGCACCTCACCATCATAATATTTCTCAATAAATTTCAATGTACGATTTACAAAATTCCCGTACGCTCCTAGTAATTCGCTGTTATGGCTATAAATAAATTCACGCCAAGAAAAATCAGTATCGCGATTTTCCGGTGCATTTACCGTTAAAAAGTACCGAATCGAATCTGGATCATACCGCTCTAATATATCTGGTACCCATACTGCCCAGTTTTTACTTGTCGATAATTTTCGTTTCTCAACAGTTAAGTATTCATTGGAAACAATATGACGTGGCGTTGCTTCCTCTCCTACTCCAAGTAATACAGCCGGCCAAATAATGGAATGAAACGGGATATTGTCTTTCCCGTGCACATAATATGTTTTCGCACTACTATTCCAGAATTCTTGATCATCCTGTCCTGTTTCTTTTGCCCAACGTTTACTCGCCGAATAATAACCAGAAACAGCTTCAATCCACACATAAATTTTCTTATCCTCATATCCCTCTACAGGAATTGAAACTCCAATTGGTAAATCACGTGATACCGCTCGGTCGTGTAAACCTTCTTGTAAGTAACGCTCTGTTAATTGAATTGCGTTATCACGCCATGCTCCTTGTTGTTTTGCAACCACTACTGCATCTTTAATCTGCTGCTGAAATTTATGCAATGCAAAATAGAAATGTTCTGTTTCCTTAACTGCTGGTGTATTTCCACATAACTTACATCTCTTTTCTAATAAATCGAGCGGATCTAAAATAGCGGAGCAGGCATCACATTGATCACCACGTGCTTGTTCATGACAATGTGGGCAAACTCCTTCTACGTAACGATCCGGTAAAAATTGCACACATGTTTCGCAGTATGCTTGTTCAACTGTCTTTTTATAAATAAAGTCTTCTTCTAATAAACGTAAGAAAATCTTTTGTACGGTTTGATGATGATGCTCTGTATCTGTACGTGTATAACAATCATACGTAAAACCAAGCTGCTTAAAACATCGCTGGAATTCTTCATGATAATGATCTGCAATTTCTTTTGCAGTAACCCTTTCTTGCTTTGCTCGAATAGAAATCGGCGTTCCATTACAATCACTTCCTGATACGTAAAGAACCCCTTCACCTTTCGCTCTGTAATATCGTGCTAAAATATCTCCTGGTAATAGGCTCGCAACATGTCCAAGATGCAAAGAGCCATTCGCATAAGGCCAAGCTCCACCAATAAAAATACTCATCTTTCATTCCTCCTTTACATATAAAAAAGCCCCGTCCCTATCTTCTAAAAAGATAAGGGCGGGGCTGTATAAACAGTCGCGGTACCACCTTATTTCGTCAGTTGTTCACACAACTAACCTCTACAAGTACGGAGCAACATGTGCTCTTATACTGTGATTTTGATAACGAGAACCAACTCTCGTCGCCGCCTACTATTATCAAATGATAAGTTCAGGACGAAGCTCAAAGGCCATTGTTCAAATGAATATTCTTGCTTCTTCTCAGCTTCCGAAGCTCTCTGGAAAGAATAATTCCATTCTACTTTTCCTCTTCAATGCTTTCGTATGTAACATGTATTCTACACATAATAAACAGAAAAAACAAACTATTTTCTTATTTTTCTTTTATACTTCTACACCTGAACTAGTGTAAAAGCAGGAAATAAAACATCGTCAAAGAATAAGTACACGTTCAGAGAAAGGAGAGATATCATTGAACCAACAACAATTAAGTACAAATAATAAAGAAGGTTGGAATAAAGCCGCTTATGAAGCATGGACCAGTCGGCATGGAACACCGCACGAATATGCTCAGCAACTAGTAAAAGAGCCCGCCCATACAGTATCCCATTACTTACCATACATAAAAGGTATACAAGGAAAACGCATCATCAACTTACTTGCTTCAAAAGGAAATAAAGCTGTTGCCTTCGCATTACTAGGAGCTGACGTAACCGTTGTGGATATTTCTGAAAGCAACGCAAAATATGCGAATGAACTTGCGGATGCTGCGGGAACCTCTATTGAATATATCGTTTCTGATGTGTTAGACATACAACCTACAAAAACATTCGATGTTGTTTTATTAGAACTAGGCGTACTTCATTACTTTATAGATCTACAACCTCTATTTCAGCTTATCTTTCAACTGCTAAAAGATGGTGGTACGTTTATATTGCGTGACTATCACCCTGTCTATACAAAGTTGCTAGCAATGGATGACATAACATTTCTAGCAAACGGCAATTATTTTCATGAAGAAATTGTTGAAGTTGAAGTTGCTTACAGTATTCTCCTTGATGAAACACAAAAAGCCTCATTACCTAAAAATAAAATTCGCCGCTGGACGTTAGGAGAAATTATTACAGAAATTGCTCAGACGAACCTACGTATTAAAGAATTTATTGAAGAACGTGGTCCACACCAACGATGGGTCTTCCCTCCCTCTGCTCCAGAAGGAATTGAAAACCATATTCCTGGACTTTATACATTAATTGCTACAAAATGAGTCAATTGTACGCATGCAAAAAAGAATCCCTTCACGGTTGGGATTCTTTTTTTGCACGCTTAACGCATATAAGTTGAGGTTGGAGATTACCATAATTCTGTAGAATAGGACACAAGGTATTTCAACATTTTGTCTCTGACTTACGCAGTCAAAAGGGGTATGACCAACATAGCGAAGAGCAACGTTTAGTTGATACTGAAAATCATTATCAACTAATTAGAAGTATACAGGATGTTTTCTAAAAACACAATAGCATTTTCTTATTTTTTATAAGAATTTTTATTCTAATTCATTTTCAAAATCGCCTCTTTACACATACGTATTAGTATAAAAAGAATTACGAAAAAGACTGTGAGCTATTTCACTGCATCTTTCTCCTATTTCCTTTATAATGAGAATGGATATCACTAATATTAGGAGTGTTATATATGTCGCAAGAGCTCGAAGATAAATTATTTGCCAATTTAGAGGCTGTTATTGATCCTGAATTAGGTGTTGATATTATCAACCTTGGCTTAGTATATGATGTTACAGCTGATGAACAAAATAATGCTGTCGTTACGATGACAATGACTTCCATCGGTTGTCCAATGGCTGGACAAATCGTATCGGATGTCAAAAAAGTATTATCGACAAATGTACCTGAGGTAAATGGAATAGAAGTAAATGTAGTTTGGAATCCCCCCTGGTCAAAAGAACGTATGTCACGTATGGCGAAAATTGCACTAGGAATTCGCGATTAAGCAAAGGGAGAAAAAAGACCTGACATTATCAAAGTCAGGTCTTTTTCGTTTCTTATTTTACACCAACTGCATCATAAGCTTTCGTTACAGCTTGTACCGCTTTAGAATTTTTTCCATATAAGTCTTCTGCAGATTGAATTGCCGCTTGGCGCATCATGCTAAAGTTAGAGTTAGCAGTTAAATATTTTGTTAGAGCACGGTAGTAAATTTTTTCTGTTGCTTCACGTCCAACGCCAGCTACCGTTACATCGTAATGTTTTCCACCTTCAGACACTAAATATGCCGCTTTATTATTAATACTACTATTAATATGAACACCGCCGTTATCATATGGTCCTGTATAACGTTTGTTGTAATGATCTGGGTAACCTTCCCCAGGTTTTAATGGGTTTGGAATTGATGCTGGATCGCTCAATGAACGTAATGCATCTCCTTCAACACCAGGTGTATAAATATCTGCGCCAAGCTGCCAACTACGTTTCTCGACCATTACACCCATAATATCAGATAATGATTCATTTAATGCACCTGGCTCATCTTTATAAACAAGATTTGCTGTATATTCTGTTACAGCGTGCGTTAATTCATGCCCAATAACATCTAACCCTGCAGATAATGGAATGAATGTTTCTCCATCACCATCACCGTACATCATTTGTACTCCGTTCCAGGCAGCATTATTCCAGCTTTCACCTACGTGAACAGTAGAAATTAGCTTCGCCCCTTCATCATCAAAAGAATTACGGTTAAATGTCTTCTTATAATAGTCATATACTTTCGCTGCGTTTACGTGTGCATCAACAGCAGCTTTATCTTCAAAGTACTTCGATTTACTTTCTATTTCCTCACCTGTATATCCAAACCATTGTGAGAAGATATTAAACCAATTTTCATCCATATTTTGTGCGTCAAACGTATGAACACCTTTTCCACGTTTGCCATCAAATAAATTAAACGCACCTGTTTTTGCATCTTGTGAAATTTCAAAAGTTACCTTATTCCCTAATACACCCTCACCGAAACCGTTGATGTTATCAACAGCATTATATTTCTCAATTACATCTCCGTTTGTTGCATCAATAAAGTAATGCCAATAGCCTGGTGCTGGTTTTGAAATAGATGCTTTTACAAGGTATGCAAGATAGTATTTCCCATCTTTTTCATACACATATAAATCTTTTTTAATACCATCATAGTTATCTACTTTTCCAATTTCCTTCTCAATACTAGCTTTCGCAACATTTACCGCTTGCTCATCAGTAATATTTACCCCAGCCGGAATATTTTTATCTTCTAGATTCGGGATAACTTGCCCGAAGAATGCTTTCACATTATTGTCTTTATCAAGCGCAACCGTTTGATCAGATCCATATACAGGTACATCATTATGTTTCTCAATTAATTTCACATGTGTTGTATTGGATTCAGCATCTTTTTCTTCCCCTACAACTTCAAAATGCTTTTCTATACTTCCTGCTAATTTAAACATTTCCTTCTTACTCTCTAAATATTGAAACACTGTCTCTTTTTTATCTAAGCCTTCCGGTGCTTTCCATTCTTCACCTATGTAAGCTGGTGTTTTAAATTCTTGATGATATTGAATTTTTTGTTCTGCTGCTTGTGTTTTTGTTGTACCAAATGCACCAAATCCCCCAAAAATTACGGATAAAGCTAATGCTGAAGAAACCACTTTCTTTTTCAATCTAACACTCCCCATTCTCCCGAAAATTTTTGACACTCTTATACATTTCGAAAAAAAGAGAGTAACTCCTACTCAAAAATGTTGAGAAACATCCTATCTTACAATTTAATCCAAAAAAGAAAAAAAAAAAGGAACGTCGTGTTAGACGTTCCTTTTCCTTACTTACTGTTTCTTCATTTCAATTGCCAAATAGTGAGATAGCTCTGTCGCTTGAATACGAACATCCTCTTCAATCACTTCTGCTGCATCACGCATAACAAGAGTCTCGCTATTTACAACACTGCTTCCTTCAATTTGCACAAGATACAATTGGCGGCCTTCGCCAACCGGGAAGCTAATCTCTTTTCCAGCTTCTAATGAAAGAGAATATAAGTTTGCATCTTGATGGATGGCAATTGGTGCACCGCCATCAACTGGAGAGACCATATGGAACCATGTGTTTTCACGTTTGTTCCAGTCAAATTTAAACTCACCATAGTTTGGTGTATAACCAGCACGATCTGGTAAAATCCAAATTTGTAACAGACGTAACGTTTCATTCCCTAAATTATGTTCACTGTGAAATACACCTGTACCAGCGCTCATATATTGTACATGACCACGCTCAATTGTACCGCGATTTCCGATACTATCTTGGTGTGTTAATTCTCCATCGACAACGTAAGAAATAATTTCCATATCACGGTGCGGATGCATATCAAATCCTGTTTGTGCTGCTACTAAATCATCATTTATCACGCGTAGTGCACCAAATTTCATGTTATTTGGGTTATAGTAGTCTGCAAATGAAAAATGAAAATGTGTATTTAGCCAACCGTGATTTGCTCTTCCCATTTTTTTATGATCAATTTTCTTAAACATATTTTTCACCTCATATTATCTCGAATTCAAGATATTTATTTAAAGTTTTTATCATTGTAACTTTCGAAGTAATTCCAGTAATTGTTTCTGCTCACCGCGATCCAACTTACAAAATTGCTCTGCTTGAAAAGTCTCTTGTGGTGGAACAACCTCTTCATATAAAGCTCTTCCCTTTTCTGTTAACGAAAGATATTTTGCATGTCCCTCTTGCTCTCTTCGAATAAAATCAAGCTGCTCCATTTTATTTAAAAGCTGCGTGATATTTCCTTTTGTAACAAATAGCTTTCGCCCAAGTTCTTGCTGCGTTAAACGATCTTGTCCTCCAATTTGAGCTAATACATCAAACTGTGCAGCTGATAAATCCCATTTTCTCAAATGTTGATTTGTCTCGCGAATACTTCGGTTATAAAAGCGGGATAAACGAAACCATAACAATAAACCAAGTCTTTCTTCTGTTTTCATTCCATCACCTCGCTTACTTGATGACTTAAGTTTAGTCCTAAACTTCACAAATGTCAATTACTATATTTTAGTAAGTTATAAATTAAAGCATAGTGATAAAACCATCACTATGCTTTAATTTATGTTTCTTCTTATATATTCATTAATTTTCCTTTGTGCAAACGTCCTTGCATCTTGTTCAATCCAACGGTCTTCATAAGCTTCCTTACTGAGGTATAATACATCTTGCTCATGCTGCATAGAGTGACGAAACTCATGCAGTAAAGTTTTGAGCACTTGCTCATACTGTTCCCACATACAAACAAAAATTAATTGTTTTTCTTTATGATAAAAACCGCTTAAAGGAAATAAAAATTCTTCTTCCTCTTCTCCCAATTTTACAAGCACATCATTCGTATCACATGTATCGCAAAAAATAACTGGGATTTCACGTTTCTCAATAAGCGAAAACACATCGTTTTTCACCCGCTGAATATCCCAAGGAAATTCCGAATCCAACACATACCAATTCCCAGCTTGTTGATATACGTTTTGAAATTGGAGTTCCATTACCCTCCATTCCCCTTTCAAAATTCTCTTTTTCTATATATATGCCACAATATAGTAAAAAATAAACACATACTGCAATATAACACTACATCTTGTTCAAAAAATGTTCAAAAATACTGATTGTAAAAGGTTGATTTATACCAATTACTAGATTATAATAATTATAAATTAATAAATAATATAATATAAAAACTCAAAAGGAGATTGATCATATGAACACACAAGTAATCGAAGTATTAAACAAACAAGTAGCAAACTGGAGTGTTTTATTTACAAAATTACATAACTTCCATTGGTATGTAAAAGGACCACAATTCTTTACACTACATGAGAAATTCGAACAATTTTATACAGAAGCAGCTGGACACATTGATGAAATCGCTGAACGTATTTTAGCAATTGGTGGTAAACCAGTAGCAACAATGAAAGAATACTTAGAACTATCTTCTGTTCAAGAAGCGGCTTACGGAGAGACTGCAGAAGGGATGGTCGAAGCAATTATGAAAGACTACGAAATGATGCTAGGCGAATTGAAAAAAGGCATGAAAATCGCTCAAAACACTGACGATGAAATGACCTCTGACTTACTATTAGGCATCTACACAGAACTAGAAAAACACGCTTGGATGCTACGTGCGTTCTTGAATCACTAAGAAAAGCAAAAGCGGCTCACTCAAAAAAAGGAGCTTGGAAACATTCTTTCCAAGCTCCTTTTTTGTATGCTGTTTTCTTTTACTAACACAAATCGGTCATTCATCTATTTTCCTCGTTTACGTTTAAGACCTTTCATAACGTAAACGATATAATTAATGATACATAAACCTACAATTATCAAGAACATATAAAAAGATTGTTCGTCTCCCGCTAAATTATACTCATCCACAATAAATCCCGATGCAAAAAGTGTTACCGCAGAGGTCACTAAACAAATCAATAATATAAAAACAAGCGAAAAACCATTAATAAGGTACTTTCTTTGGAGCATTATAACAAATAATAAAAGGACTAAAGCAACTATAAAGGCAATAAAGATAGGCCTTAAAAAAATAAACTCTGGAAATACAACCTCTTCCATAATCTATTTCTCCTCCAATCGTTCAGAACCTTTCTTTCTAACTTTACAATATCTTCATTATTTTTCACATAAATAACCAAGCTATTCAATCAAGCACGTCCATATACCCACAAAAAAACGCATGTCATTTTCCATGCGAAAATTCATGCGTTTTAAATGTAATTACTTGCTCATTATATTATGATAATTGCTTCCACTTATTCCCCATAACTGGGCGTTTATAGTCTCGCATTTGGGAAATCAATTCCTCAACAGTTGCCGCAGAAACAATCAGCTCTTTATTCGATGGATTCATAAATCCTTCTTCCGCTGCACGATCAATCATTTGTAATAGCGGTGAATAAAAATCTGCAATATTTAGGACCCCTACTGGTTTTTCCTGAATCCCAATTTGTGACCAACATGCAACTTCGAATAATTCTTCGAATGTTCCATATCCTCCTGGCAATGCTATAAATGCGTCTGAGAGTTCACTCATTTTTGCTTTACGCTCATGCATTGTTTCTACTTCAATTAACTCTGTTAATCCCTCGTGGACAATTTCTCCTCGAAATAAACCACGGGGCATAACACCTGTTACACGGCCACCTAGTTGTAATACTTGATTAGCTACTTCGCCCATCAATCCAACACATGAACCTCCGTATACCAATTCATAGTTATTTTGAACGAGCACTTCACCAAGTTTTCTTGCTTGCGCTTGAAACTCTGATCGTTCCCCTAGGTTGGAACCGGCAAACACACAAATCTTTCTCATACCCACACCCCAAAACTATATATTGTTATGATACAATAAACATTGTACAACATATTGAGGGGATGGGAAAGAATTGAATATAGCCGAATTTCAAAGATGGGTTGAGGAATTTTACGAAAAGCGGAGCTGGTCGCAATATAACTCTTTTATCCGCTTAAATTTCTTAACTGAAGAAGTAGGAGAAGTTTCACGCGTTGTACGTGCCATTGAAATTGGACGTGATCGCCCTGATGAACAAGCGAAGCAAGAAGATGAATTATTGATTGATTTAAAAGAAGAAATTGGAGATGTATTAGCTAATCTCATCGTTCTTTCTCAAAAATATGATTTAGACTTACAAGATATTATGGAGGCACATGTAGAGAAACTTTCTAACCGTTTCCAATAAAGTAAAACTTTTATCAATTGTGATATGATGTTTCAGAATGAACATGAAGGAGGATGATTATGTTATCTACAAAATTACACGACGCGCTTAATGATCAAATGAATTTTGAGTTTTACTCTGCGCATGTTTACATGGCAATGGCTGCTTACTGCACAGCAGAAAGCTATGATGGATTTGCGAACTTCTTTCTCGTACAAGCAGAAGAAGAGCGCTTCCACGCAATGAAGCTTTACAATTATATTAATGACCGCGGTGAGCGTGCTATTATTACTGGATTTGAAAATCCTAACAATGAATACGAATCTGTTTTAAGCGCATTCGAAATCGCGCTTGAGCATGAACGTGAAGTAACAAAACGTATTTATAACCTATCAGATATCGCTTGGGATGAACGCGAACATGCTACAATTACATTCTTGAAATGGTTCGTTGACGAACAAGTAGAAGAAGAAGCCTCTTTCGATAGCATTATCCAAAAACTAAAACGTATTACAAGTGATTCTAATGCTCTATTTATGTTAGATGCCGAATTAGAAAAGCGCACATTTACGCCACCTGCTGAGTAAACAAAAAAAGCAATGAGCATATCGCTCATTGCTTTTCTTAATTTCATCCTGCACTAATGGACAGTAATACCTTCACTTTATAACATAACCCCAACGATAATCGCTGATAATATACTTACTAATGTTGCACCGTATACAAGTTTTAATCCGAAAGAAGATACAACATTTGCTTGTTTTCCATCAATACTCTTCGTTGCACCTGCGATAATTCCAATTGATGAGAAGTTTGCAAATGATACAAGGAAGATAGATAAAATACCAACTGTACGAGCTGATAAATCACTTGCTACTTTTCCTAAATCAAGCATTGCAACAAATTCGTTCGTTACTAATTTTGTCGCCATAATTTGTCCAGCTGCTAGCATCTCTGATGTTGGAATCCCCATAATGAACGCTAGTGGTGAGAACACATACCCTAAAATACTTTGGAATGTAATACCGAAGATAGAGTCAAACACACCATTAATAGCTGTAATTAAAGCAACGAATCCAATTAACATTGCTGCTACTGTAACCGCAATTGTAAATCCAAGCATAATGTACTCGCCTAACATTTCAAAGAACGTTTGCTTTTTATCTTCTTGCAGTTCTAAAATATCTTCTTCTTCACTCACATCGTAAGGATTGATGATATGAACGATAATAAATCCACTAAATAAGTTTAATACTAGTGCTGTCACTACATATTTTGGTTCAATCATTTTCATATACGAACCGACAATTGACATCGATACTGTCGACATAGAAGACGCACAAAGTGTATATAAACGATTTTTTGGTAGCTTGCTTAATTGATCTTTTACTGTAATAAAAACTTCACCTTGACCAACTATTGCCGCTGCTACTGCATTATATGATTCAAGTTTTCCTAATCCATTAATTTTACTTAATACGAATCCAACTGCACGAATAATAATCGGTAAAACTTTAATGTGCTGCAGTATCCCGATTAATACTGCTAAGAAAATGATTGGTAGTAATACCGTTAAGAAGAACGGTGCTTGTCCATCATTTGCTAAACCACCAAATACGAAGTTAACCCCTGCTTCTGCATATTTTAAGATGGCACCAAATCCATCTGAAATTCCTTTTACTAACACATATCCAATCTTTGTATTCAGTAAGAAGTATGCTAATCCTAATTGAATAACAAGCATAATTGCAATTGGTTTATATTTAATTTTCTTCCGATCTGAACTTACAAGAAAACCTAGTACAAATACAACAAGTAAACCGACTAGAAACATAACTAGCTTCATATGTGAATCCTCCACTTCCCATGAGTTATTGGTCGTCCAACGAATGACGTCTGACCATTGATATTAAAAAATAAAAACCCTTAAAATACTATTTACTTTAAACTGTAACCTAAAATAAGTAAGCGATTACATAAATTGCAATTTATAATTAGTAGTCTCTTCTTCTCTACTCGATTTAAAGTATGAAAATGATACCACCCACAATCAAATTGTAAGCGTTACCTTTAAGAAATGCAACATAATTTTTCAAAAAATAGTATGTAAAATTCTCCCTCTCGACTCCCCTTAGATTCCCCTTCACAATCCGGTTCTTGCTATGCCTACTGGATACCCAAAAAAGCAATGAACACATTGCTTTTTTCACTGCTCTCACGAACCAAATATATAGGTAATCCAAGAAGACAAACGTTCATTGTTAGAAGTTTCACTTTATAACATAACACCAACGATAATCGCTGATATATAAATACAAATTAAAAAACCGACATAAAACCCTTCTTTTTAGGTGGGAGAGAGCATCCGGCCATGCATAGAAGCGGTCAGATCCTTTTCCTGCCCAGACATAGTGAAAACAAAGAGAGAAAACGAGTCCAGGTCACCTTTTGTTATCCATAGCCGCGGCTATATGTCGAAAAATCAAAATGGATTTATATAGAATACTTACTAATGTCGCACTGTATACAAGCCTTAATCCAAATGAAGAAACAACATTCGATTAGTTTTCATCAATAGCATAAAAAACTTTTGAAATAACAAAAACGAGTATCAGGCTCATCCTGATACTCGTCTATACTTCAATTATCCTACTTGTTTTTCGCTTTCTACCGCAGAATCTTCCCAGCACTCTGTGTTTTTCAAGCCTGGAATAGAGCTTGCATGGAAGACAGGATCTTTTCCTTGTTTCTTTTGCTTCAAATAGTCTGCTAAAGCTGCATATGCAAATCTACCAAGAAGTGTAATCGCAATTAAGTTCGTAATAACCATAAAGCCCATAAATAAATCAGCTAGGTCCCAAACAATTTGTACCGTTGCGATAGATCCAAACATTACCATCCCAACTACTGCAAAACGATACATTGTTAACCATGTCTTGCTTCTTTGAATAAATTCAATATTTGTTTCACCATAATAGTAGTTTCCTAGTAATGAGCTGAAAGCAAATAAGAAAATAATAATTGCTAAGAAGCTGCTTGCCCAAGCCCCAATTTGTGAACTTAAAGCTGCTTGCGTTAGCTCAATCCCTGTTAAATTTGATGCTTTATACGCGCCAGAGCACAATACGATAAACGCTGTCGATGTACATACTAAGAATGTATCTACTAATACACCAATTGTTTGAATAAATCCTTGCTTAGCAGGGTGTGTCACATCAGCTGTTGCCGCCGCATTCGGTGCACTCCCCATACCAGCTTCATTCGCAAATAGGCCACGTTTAATACCCATCATAATTGCGGCACCAACGCCGCCTCCCACCGCTTCTTTAAAACCAAATGCATTCATAAAGATTTCTGTAAACACGTCTGGAAGTAACGCAAAGTTTTTAATAACAACAAAAACAGCTACGGCAATATAAATTAATGCCATTGGTGGCACGATTAATTCTGAAATACGTGCGATACTTTTCACACCGCCAAAAATAACAATTGCAATTAATACAGATACTACGATTCCTACAACGTAACGCTCAATACCAAATGCATTTTTGAAGGCAAGTGTAATTGTATTTGCTTGTACTGCGTTAAAAATAAGTCCATAACTAATTGTAATTAAAATAGAGAATAAAATTCCCATCCAGCGTTTATTTAAACCTTTTTCCATATAATACGCTGGACCACCACGGAATCCACTTCCATCTTTTATTTTATAAATTTGAGCTAACGTACTCTCTACAAAGCTTGAAGATGCTCCAACAATAGCAATCACCCACATCCAAAAGACTGCTCCTGGACCACCCATAGAAATCGCTAGTGCTACCCCTGCTAAGTTTCCGATCCCAATGCGGGCCGCCGAACTCATGCAGAAAGCTTGGAAAGAAGAAACACTTCCCTTTTTGCGTGTCTTCCCTGTTAATCCATCACCCATTAAACGTACCATTTCCCCTAGATGACGAATCTGTACAAAATTCAATTTAAAAGAAAAATAGAGCCCTAGGCCAATTAACATTGCAATAAGAATATAAGACCAAAGAATTGTATTCGTTACCTCAACGAATTTTTCTAAAATGCCTATCATATTGTAACCTCCCTTTCCACTTCCATAAGTTGAATTATATTCAAAAAACATTCAAAAATCAACAATTTCCGACAGAACCTGACTTCCAAATGTTAGATTTTCTAACATCGCTATGTAACTTTATGAAATAAACAAATAAAATAACATTTTTTGAAGTAACCATTTCACGCTTCAAAAATACTCTTTTTTACTTATAAAATAAGGCATACTACATAATAATTACATTTTTAAACAAACCAATTGACAAAAACCAATTATGTAACTAGAATGGTTACAACAGGTTGTGGAAAAACTGACCAAATATATCTATTCACTTTTATTCATACATTTTAAAAAATCTATTCTATAGAAAACTCGGAGGGATTACTGATGAAAATCGGAATTATTGGAGCAAGCGGAAAAGCTGGAAGTCGTATTATGAAAGAAGCACTTGATAGAGGTCATGAAGTAACTGCAATCGTGAGAAGTGCATCAAAAATTACAGAAGCTAATGTAAATGTTTTAGAAAAAGATGTATTCAATCTAACTGCAGATGATCTTCAAGCATTTGATGTTGTAGTGAACGCATTCGGTGCTCCTGCTGGTAAAGAACATCTTCATGTCGATGCAGGAAATGTATTAATTGAAGCAATGAAAGGTACTCCTAATACAAAATTAGTTGTTGTTGGCGGAGCAGGAAGCTTATTTGTAGATGAAGCAAAAACAACACGCGTATTTGACACACCAGGTTTCCCAGTAGAATACCTTGCAACTGCTCAAAACCAAGGAAAGAACTTAGAAATTTTACAACAAACAGACGAAATCAATTGGACATTCATTAGCCCTTCTGCATTGTTCGCACTTGGAAAACGCACTGGGTCTTACAAAGCAGGAAAAGATCACCTTCTTGTTAACGCAAAAGGCGATAGCTATGTAAGTTACGAAGATTATGCTGTAGCTACGCTCGACGAAATTGAAAATCCAAAACACGTTAACGAACGCTTCACAGTTGTATCAGAAGCTGAATAATTAAAAGATAAAATAAAAAGTGCTGGCATTTGCCAGCACTTTTTATTTTATCTTTTATACGGTGTAGATGGCTTGTTTGGTTTTTGCGGAACTTCGACAGTTTTCCAACTTACCGCTAACTCCGGACTTGTTTTCTCTTCTCCTCGTTCCAACAGAAGAACCGCATCTTGAATCGTTTCTGTTCCCTTATAAGCAATCCCTTGCAATTTCGTTAAATTCCCTAGTACCTTAAAGTTAAATTCACCGGATTTCGTTGCCTTTGGAATTAAAACACGGAACTTTTCTCCTACATTGAATTGTGTTTTCGCTTCACCATTTTCATTCACAAACTTTACGCCTTCAGGTGCACCAGTTGCTTGCACTTGGTACGTTCCCTTTTTCGCATTTGTTTGTACAGTATATAAACCTGTTTCAAAGAACTCATCTTTCAGTACAGCTTCTTGTTTTTCTGCTGGAGATACACTCATCGTGATCTCTTGTACTTCTTCACTGCTTGCCGCTTTTGCAACAATATCATTCACTACTTTTTCTACATTTTTATTACGATGTTCTAAATCATTTACGTCAATTTGTTTTAACGCATTCCATACCGCAAGTTGCGTTGCATAGTGAGCCTCTCTCCAATCAGATACTCCTAACTCCTGTGGACTTTTTTGTGGATATCCATTTAATAACACTCGGTATACCCCAATGTCCACTTTCCCCATCTCAGGTAAATCCTGCCCGCTTGGTGACTTCAAAAAAACATCTAAGCAATAAGCTATTTTTCCATCTGCTGTTTTAATGAGTTCTGTTCGAATTGGCTTCTTTAACGATTTACTATAACTCCAATCCATTTGGTATTTTGTATGATCCATTACTTCTGCCCATGCTTTTTGCATTGGGAACAGTAAGTTTACAAAAACAAATAACACGCTCAATAAGGCAATCAACAGCTTATACGATTGTTTTACATTCATGTTTACAACCCCTTACATTATGATTAAACATAACGAATTTACTACGTATAGTATCTAGTTAAGGGGCTTTTTTATGCGTTATTGTTGATAAGACATTTTTTAACAGTACACATAAAAAAAGCATAAATTGACCCAATTTATGCTTTTTACATCATTTAGTTTCCTTGCAATATAAGCCTAGAACGTACTAATGCTTCTCTCACTTTAATACCAATCCAAGCCGCTAAAGCAGCCTTTATTACACCTACAATTATAAAAGGAACAAAACCACCCATAAATGCAGCTTGCCAACTTAAAGACGCTACATATTTTAAAAATACTGTCCCAATAGATAATGTCACAAACATCCCTAAAATATTAGCCATTAACGAATTCCAAAATGTAAGCTTTGTTTTTTCTGTTACAAAACCAATTAAAAAGGTAGCCGGGATAAATGCTAATAAAAAACCACCTGTAGGTCCAAACAAAACTGATAAGCCCCCGCTAAATCCTGCATAAACAGGAATCCCTGTCGCTCCAATTAAAACATATACTAATACAGATAAAGTGCCATAACGCGAACCTAAAATGGTCGCTGTAAGACCAATCGCTAACGTCTGTCCAGTTATCGGAACGAGAGGCAATGGAATTGTAACTTGCGCAAGAATACCGGTAATAGCCGCAAATAATGCTGTAACAATTAACATACGAAAACGATTTGTTTGATGACTATTCATGTGTTTCTCCCCATATACTCTAGATTTTTTATATTATAAATTAAAGATATCTTATTCTTGATAGAGAGTAAATGTTTTTTGTGTGAATATTTAGTTTTTTATTATACATACAAAAAGAGCGTAAACACGAATTTACGCTCTTTTTGTACGTTCTATTAAAAATCAAAGTTATCTGGATCTGGACCAACGCGGTGATTTTGGTTCAAAGCATCTATTTGTTCCATATCTTCTTTTGTTAATTCGAAATCAAATATGCTTGCATTTTCAATAATGCGGTGTTCTTTTGTAGATTTTGGAATGGTTACAACTTCATTTTGCAAGTCCCAACGTAGAATAACTTGAGCAATTGATTTTCCATACTTATTTGCCACTTCTTGTAGTGCAGGATTATCTAATAGCTGCCCTTGCATAAGCGGAGACCAGGCTTGCATTTGAATGCCTTGTTCCTTACAAAAAGCTTGCAATTCCTTTTGCGTCAAACGCGGATGATATTCGACTTGGTTTATCATTGGTTTCATTTCTGCATCTTGCATGACGTCCTGTAAATGATGAATTTGGAAATTACTCACTCCAATTGCACGTACTCGCCCTTCCTTATAAAGTGTCTCTAGCGCTCTCCATGTTTCTTTATATTTCCCTTCTACAGGCCAATGAACAAGGTATAAATCTAAATACTCTAATCCCATTTTTTCTAAACTTTCCTCATACGCTGCTAATGTTGCTTCATACCCTTGATCCGCATTCCAAACTTTCGAAGTAACAAATAACTCTTCTCTTGAAATCCCTGCTTCTTTTATACCTTCTCGAATTCCTTGTCCGACTGCTTTTTCATTGCCATAAATAGCTGCTGTATCAATACTACGATACCCTTGTTTAATTGCTGTTTTGACCGCATGTACAAGTTCTGGACCTTCTTCCACTTTAAATACACCCAAGCCAAACCAAGGCATTTTTACGTCGTTATGCAATGTTGTTGTATCCTGTAAATTATTCATCATAATAGTAAGTTCTCCTCTTTCATTATTTAATTCTTATAATATAATTAAATGTTATTATCAAAACTTTTATTCAATTCTTTTACAACTGAGAGTCTTGTTAACGTGTTGCTGTTTCTTGATCTTTTTTCTCTAATCTCATGCTCCATGCTGATAAAACAACTGCGCCTACTACCATAATAGCTCCTACCCATGCGGTATGAATTAATCCTAAAGAGTCGGTTACAACACCACCTAAGTAAGCACCGAGGGCAATCCCAGCATTAAATGCAGCGATATTAATTGCAGACGCAACATCTACAGCACTTGGAACGAAACGCTCTGCCAATATAACAACATATACCTGTAATCCAGGAACATTCATAAATGCAAATAGTCCCATCAAGATAATAGTAATCAGACCTGCCACTTTAAACGGGGCTGTAAAGGTTAATACAAACAATACAATTGCTTGTATGAAAAACATAAAGAATAAGGATCGAATTGGATTACGGTTGGATAGCTTTCCGCCAATAATATTCCCGATTGCAATCGCAATACCGTATACCAATAAGATGATTGTAACCGTTCCTGCTTTAAAGCCTGTAACTTCTTGTAGTAATGGAGATAAATACGTAAACGTTACGAATGTACCTCCATATCCTAATGCTGTAATAATGAACACAAGAAGTAATCGACCGTTTGTTACAATTTTTAATTGATCACGAAATGATGCTGATGCACCTTTTCGTAAATTAGATGGAATCAATATACTGTTTGCCACTAAGGCAACGATTCCAATTGCAACGATGACCATGAAAGAAGCTCTCCAACCAAACTGTTGTCCAATGAATGTACCAATTGGTACACCCGTTACTGTTGCAACTGTTAAACCAGTAAACATAATCGCAATTGCACTAGCGCGCCTGTCTTCTGGTACAAGGTCAGCTGCAATGGTAGAACCAATCGACATAAATACACCATGTGAAAATGCCGATATCACTCGCGCTACAAGTAACACGCCAAAACTTGTTGCCATAGCTGCGATACTATTGCCGATAATAAACACAATCATAATCCACATTAATAACGTTTTACGTGACATACTAGCTGTTAAAGATGTTAATACCGGAGCACCAAACGCTACTCCTAACGCATATAAAGAAACTGTTAAACCAGCTGTTGTAACGGAAACATGTAAATCACTTGCTATAGATGGTAGCAAACCTACACTTATGAATTCAGTTGTACCAATTCCAAAAGCACTAATTGCTAATGCCAATAAAGCTAATATACTTCTTCTATCTGTTTGAGAATTTGAAGAAGATACGATATATGAACCCAAACGAATACCTCCTTAATATAAGAAAACCTATAATAACAGCATGATAAAGTGAAACTTTGATCAGTGGTTGAACCAATCGGGCTTTTACGGGCAGTTTCCTCCACCTAACTTCTTTGCTTCTTGCTGAACTTTGAGATAGGGGGTCTTACTGCCCGTTAATGCGGGATAAAAAGGCCTTTTTATCTTCGAATCCAAACAGCTCCTACCGCTCGTAAATGCTATTATGAATGGTTTCATTCTTTTTAGAAAGAACGCACTTTTAAGTGCTATAGGTACTAAAAAGTAACTTAGATACTTTTTAGTACCGTACTACTCTCTTTCCTCTTACCTATGCTATTATGAAATAGATTCATCCTAAGAACTAGTACGTACTTTAAAGTACGATAGGCACTAAAAAGTAACTTAGAGATCTTTATGTACATGAATGCAGCTTCTTTTGTTGACCTAGTTACACAAAGATTCATCAAAAGGAGGTTTTATTATGAAGCAATATAATATTCCTGTAGAAGCAACCCTAGAGGTTATTGGTGGAAAATGGAAAGTGGTCATTCTTTGCCACTTAACAAAGGGAACGAAACGTACAAGCGAATTAAAACGTTTAATGCCTGGGATTACGCAAAAGATGTTAACACAGCAGTTACGGGAGTTAGAGGTAGATGGTGTCATACAAAGACAGGTATACAATCAAGTTCCGCCCAAAGTTGAATACTCTCTTACCGATTATGGTTGGTCTTTAGAAGCAATCCTTGATTCGCTTTGCTCTTGGGGCGAATGTCATCTTGAAAAACAAGGGAATTTATCCATGCTTATGACGCAAGTAGATAAATAAAAAAGCTACAAAATGAAAAGCTAACCATCATCATGATTAGCTTTTCATTTTTTATTTTATTGATATAATAGGCATATCATCCTATTCATTTGCATAAGTCAAAATCTTAGAAATCATTTTTATGTTAACCTGAGTTTATATAGTATATAATATATAATGTATGTTATAAAAACCTTCCCGGTTAAGGAGGGTCCCAGTTTATAGACAACTTCTTTTACAGGACAAGTCCATAAGCTACAGGTAAGAAATCATGATTTTGAATTTATTATTTCAGATTAGGTGATTTTTTATAGCTCCTTCAAATAGGACATCATGAATCATTCACTACCAATAGTAAGTTTAAAAGTTATTATTTGTAAAACTTTGTGTAAAGTTTCGCAAATTTTCTCGATTCCTTTCATATCGAGAAATCTTACCTCCCATCAGGGATAATGTTTTATTCCCAAAAATACAGAAGCATTGCTATCGTAAAGGAGAATTGGAGATGTCAGAAACAATCACTCAAACAAAGCCTGAACAAGAATCATTACAACTTTCTGCTAGCCAGGGACAACTTGATGTACTTGATCAGTTATTAAAACCTGAGGTTCAGGAGTCCTTAACAGCCTTAGTAGAACAGCTTCCAAAATTGACTGAGCTTGTAAATGTTTTAACTAAGTCTTATGACTTCGCTCAAGCAGTCGCTACTGATGAAGTCTTAAAAAATGATACAGTTGGAGCGATCCAAGAAATTGTAGAACCTGTAAAAGACACTGTGAAAACTATCGCAGCAACTGCTATTGAAGCGAAGGATCGTGCTGAGGTAAGCACTGACGTAATCGGTCTATTTGGTCTGTTAAAAATGCTAAAAGACCCACAGGCACAGAAGCTATTTCGCTTTGTAAACGCTTACCTTCAAATCACTGCAGAACGTGATAATAAATAGTTCTTACTTACATTACTATTAGTAAAGACGGGAGATATAATAATGTCAAAACAAATTGTCATCTTAGGCGCTGGTTATGGCGGACTCCTAGCCGCTTTAAACATTCGCAAACACTTAAGTAAATCTGAAGCACAAGTTACTGTGATCAACCAATATCCAACACATCAAATCATCACAGAACTACATCGCCTTGCAGCAGGAAACGTTTCTGAACAAGCTATCGCAATGCCGCTTGAGAAACTTTTCAAAGGCCTTGATATTGATCTTAAGATCGCAACAGTTGATTCATTTTCAGTAGATAAAAAAGAAGTGAAACTAGCAGGTGGCACTACTTTAACATATGATGCTCTTGTAGTTGGATTAGGAAGTAAAACAGCTTACTTCGGTATTCCAGGACTAGAAGAAAATAGCATGGTATTAAAATCTGCAAATGATGCAAACAAAATTTATAAGCATATTGAAGATCGTATTCGTGAATATGCAAAAACAAAAAATGAAGCTGATGCTACTATCTTAATCGGCGGCGGTGGATTAACTGGTGTTGAGCTAGTTGGTGAACTTGCTGATATTATGCCTAAGCTTGCGAAAAGCCACGGTGTAAATCCGAAAGAAGTAAAACTATTACTTGTAGAAGCAGGTCCAAAGATCCTTCCAGTTTTACCAGATCATTTAATTGAACGTGCAACTACTAGCTTAGAAGCACGCGGTGTTAAATTCTTAACTGGTCTTCCTGTAACAAATGTTGCAGGCAATGTAATCGATTTAAAAGATGGACAAAAAATCATTGCAAATACGTTCGTTTGGACAGGTGGCGTACAAGGTAATCCGTTAATTGGCGAATCAGGTCTTGAAGTAAATCGTGGCCGTGCAACTGTTAACGAATACCTTCAATCTACTTCTCATAAAGACGTATTCGTTGCAGGCGACAGTGCTGTTGTCTTCGGTCCAGAAGGTCGTCCATACCCACCTACTGCACAAATTGCTTGGCAAATGGGCGAACTTATCGGCTACAACTTATACGCATACCTAGAAGGCAAATCGTTTGAAGAGTTTGCACCAGTAAACTCTGGAACACTTGCAAGCCTAGGTCGTAAAGATGCAGTTGCTACAATTGGAGCAAGTTCAACTCCACTTAAAGGGCTTCCAGCATCTCTAATGAAAGAAGCAAGTAACGTTCGTTACTTAACACATATTAAAGGACTATTCAGCTTAGCTTATTAATCTGAACTGTAACCCGAATAATGGAATCCATTATTCGGGTTTTTTATTTGTTTTCACCCGCTAACACTACAAAAAAGAAGAGTAACCAATCGTTACTCTTCTCTCATGCAAATATTACTTTATTCTCCTAATTTCACTAGGCTGTATTTCTTTTTCCCTTTACGGATAATAATAAATCTGCCATCGAATGAGTTTTCCACTGTTACGTCTGTGTTTACATCATTCACTTTTTCACCATTCATAGAGATAGCCCCGTTATTAATATCTTCTCGAGCTTGACGTCTAGATGGCTCAATCCCTAAATCCACTAGCCACTCTACAATATTTTTTGTTTCTTTTGAAGCATGGAAAGTAGGCATATTTTTAAATCCTTGCTCAATTTCATCTGCTGTTAATGATTTGATATCTCCACTAAATAATGCTTGTGTAATTTTTACAGCTTGTACAAACGCTTCTTCACCGTGAACAAATTTTGTCATTTCTTCTGCTAATACTTTTTGTGCTTCACGTTTATGAGGCTCTGTTTGAACCTTACCTTCTAGTTCATCAATCACATCTTTCGTTAAGAATGTGAAGAATTTCAAGTATTTAATTACATCACGATCATCTGAATTCACCCAGAATTGGTAGAATTCAAACGGTGTTGTTTTCTTAGGGTCTAACCAGACTGCTCCACCTGCTGATTTACCAAACTTTGTGCCATCTGATTTTAATAGTAATGGAATCGTTAATCCGAATACTTTCGCTTCTGGGCCTTCTTTTTTACGAATTAAATCTAAACCACTCGTAATATTTCCCCACTGATCACTACCACCAATTTGTAGTTGTACGTCTTCTTCTTTGTATAAATGATGGAAATCCATAGATTGTAAAATTTGATATGCAAACTCTGTAAATGAAATTCCACTATCTAAACGGCTTGCTACAATATCCTTTGCTAACATACTATTCACACTAAAGTTTTTACCGTAGTCACGTAAGAAGTCGATGACATTTATTTTATGTGTCCAGTCGTAGTTGTTTACCATTTTCACTTCACTATTGCCGCCAAAATCGAATAGCTTTTTCATTTGTGCTGTTAGTGCATCAACATTATCTTGCACTTGTTCTAATGTTTGTAATTGGCGTTCAGTTTGACGTCCACTTGGATCACCAATCGTTCCTGTTGCTCCCCCGATTAAGATAACAGGATGATGTCCAGCTAATTGAAAACGTTTCATCATCATAAATGGAATTAAGTGTCCAATATGCATACTGTCACCAGTTGGATCAACACCACAGTACAAGGAAATCTTTTTCTCTTCTACTAATTTACGTAATCCTTCTGCATCTGTCTGTTGGTTAATGGCATCGCGCCAGTCTAATTCATCAATAATATTCATGTTTATCCAGCTCCTTTAATTTGCAAATTCCTTATAATTCAAATGAATGCTGATACATATAAAAGTCCCTATGTCTATATTAGACATAGGGACGATTTTTAACCGTGTTACCACCCAAATTGTATGAATAGCGCTACAAGCACACATTCATACCACTCTTAGCAATAGTATCGATTGCTACTCCGCTTAGCATTACCTAAGATACTCGAGAGTGTAATTCACAAGTTTGTTTGTGCTAGGTTGCATCAACCCCTAGCTTTCTTGATAACAGTGACAAACTGCTACTGGGCTCTTTCAACGTATATTATGTATAATATTATAGTCATTATATTGAATTAAAATATTATTGTCAATTACATACAGACCTATTTCAAAGCAATTCTTATTTCCATAATAGCCAACGCAATCTTATTCTGCTAGAGACCTAAATACACAATTGTGATAGTCATGATACGGTTACTTACATTCATCCATTTGCGATGTTGTCATCATTTTTCCTGAACAATCGAATCAGTCTTCACCGATTACTTTTACTTCTGTTTCTAATGTCACTCCGAATTTTTCTTGAACCGTCTTTTGAACAAAGTGAATTAAATCCACGTAATCCTGTGCTGTTCCATTATCAACGTTCACCATAAACCCGGCATGCTTTTCCGAAACTTGCACACCACCGATTTTTGTTCCTTGCAGTCCGCTGTCTTGAATGAGTTTCCCAGCGAAGTGATTAGGCGGTCGCTTGAAAACACTCCCGCACGATGGATACTCTAATGGTTGTTTTGTTTCTCTAAGATAAGTAAGATCATCCATCTTTCCTTTAATATCTTTATCGATACCACTTGCAAGTTCAAAAGTCGCTTCCAGTATAATGTAATGATTGTTTACAAACGTACTTTTACGATAACCAAAATCAAAGTCGTCTCTTGATAAATCGTATAACTCACCTTCGTTTGTCATTACAATAGCTTTTGTTAATACATGCGCAATCTCACCACCATACGCACCTGCATTCATATACAGTGCACCCCCGACAGTTCCAGGTATCCCACAGGCAAATTCAAGTCCTGCTAAACTGTGTTCTAACGCGGCTCTCGATACATCAATAATCGCTGCACCACTTTGTGCTGTAATTGTATGCTCCGTCACAGTAATCTTTTTTATGTTGATTAAGCTTAATGTGATTCCACGAATTCCACCATCTTTTATAATGACATTGGATCCGTTCCCTAAAAACGTAAGTGGAATGTTGTATTCAGTAGCATATTGTACAACACCTTGAATTTCAGCATATGTAGAAGGTGTCACAAAGATATCAGCTTTTCCTCCTACTTTTATATACGTATGTTTTTTTAAAGGTTCGTTCTTTTTTATGTTTTCTTTTGATAGCATTTTCTGTAAATGTTTATACACTACATGAATATCCATAATATATTTCCTCTATTTCTACTAAATAATTATTTTGAAAAAGTATCATCCTGTATTATCTTCTATACTATAGGGAGCTCGAACAAATTTAAAGCAATCCACTTATCCTCTTCGAACTATTTCACCCATTCATCTAATGTGGCAAATATAATTTCATCTTGTAAACATTGTTGAAAAGAGACAGATAGTTACTTATCGTATAGATTCGCCAGCATAGTTAAGCAAGCTTCAATACGGATATCTCCCTATTTACGTTTCATATAAAAGCACTTAAATATTATACAGCTTATTTTTACACTTTATAAAGTTTATACTCATATTAAATTATAATTTTTTTAAGAAAGCAATGCAAAAAAAATATATGACACAACGAAAGAAAATTTATCCTCTCATTAACGGACATTAATAGCTTCACCTTAAAGTTCTGCAAGAAATAAAGAAGCTAGTTGAGGGCTAAACTGCCCATAAACGCCTGATTGGTGAGGGATGGATCCCCACTAATCAAAATTTCACTTTATCGTAACACCTTTGAATGAGTTGAATATAACTACCCACTCTTTTCTGTTGCAAAGAAATTTCATATTGTATGCCAGTTGTTTAAAGGAGTGTGAAGTAAGCACAAAAGGATGCCTCCTTATATGTTAAGGGCATCCTTTTTCATATTATTTTAATTGAATTTTGACTGGTCGCAATGACTTTTCAGGATGATATGGTGACATTCCTATATCTAATACATAATTCTTTAAACTAAAATTCTTCACACCATATTCCCCATCTAACTTAAATGTCGCTTGGAATTGTAACTTTTCCTTATTCAATACCTTTACATCGCAGCCCTTTATAACATGACCAATTGGTGCAAATTCTTTATCCAAATATGAAGAATCCTTCAAATTCATAACTTCTCCGTAATTTATCAATTCGTCCATAGATTTATGTTTTGTATCAACATTTTGAAGTGTATATTGCACAATTAATCGCTGTTTTTTATGCTGAATTTTATTAACGATCATCTTCAAATCACTACGAGTACTTTGTATTTCAAATGGTGTCTTTTTATTTAAGGCCTGAATAGATGTTTTTTCAGACAATCGCACATTTGGATGTAGCGTAATAAATTTCGAACCCACTGGAATTTTCCCAAAAATAGATCTTTCATCAGATTCTATCTGATTTCCGACTTTTTCTCTTCCAAATTCAATACCTGACGTTTTAAAATCTATTTCATTTCCCTTATCATCAGTCACTTTTCCAATTCTCGCTAAATCATTCTCCCCTATAAGCGGATAAATTGCTTTATAGTCGATTGCAATTGATTCTTTTCCAACTGTAATCTTTTCAAAGTTGAATGTATGTTCTTTATCTTCACTACTTATGGATTGGTGGGGGTTAATGATTTTATTTTCTAATTGTTGCACTGGAATATCAAATTTCCAAGTCCCTTTTGTGTCCCCGATAGATGTAATGGTAATTGGTAACGTTGTATTTCGTGGAAGCTCTTTTTCTGGATAATCAATGTGAATATTCCCAAACCAACCGTCTTTTGTTATTTTTCCATCAAATGAAGCTGCACTCATCCATTTCGGACTCCCATCAACAAGCTTAAAATCATAATAAAAATCCCTACCAGAATTATTTCTTATCACTACTTGATCTGGATTATCTACTTTAAATGTAACGCCAATTCTACCACCATCATAATACACACTGTTCATCGTTACGCTAATCCCATTGCTCACCGCTTGCTGATTTAATTCTGTTACAAGCTTACTTGCCGATAAATTTTGACCAATTGTATCATGAAAATGCGAATAAATTTTCCCGATAATCGGAACTTCCGCCAATACACGGCTCATTTGTGGAAACACAAATCCAGAGCCTAGTACACCTATACATATTGAAGCTGCAGTTAACAAAGCAATTTTTCTTCTCTTATATATCTTTTTAACTGGTTTTTCTGCCTTTGCCCTAGCAATTCCTTTTTGTATACTCATATTCAGTTCTTGTTTCGGTACATCAATTTTATTTATTTCGTCATCAAACCACTGTTTATCCAATTCTCATCACTCCCCCCTAATAATTTTTTTAGAGCCTTTCTCGCTCGGTGCAAATATGTCTTTACCGTTCCCTCTGGTATATTCATTTGCCAAGCAATTTGATTGATTGGAAGATCATAATAATAATATAAAATGATTGCTGTTTGATAATTTTCATCCAACCTTTGAATTGCTCCCTGCAAATCAATATGTTGCTCAATTTGATGTAACTTGTTAGGCATCGCCTCATATGCATCGGCTTCTCTTCCATCTTCTATCTTCTTCACTTTTTTCTTCTCACCTAATAGCTGATAGGCATTATGTATAAGAATACGTGTCAACCATGTCAAAAAATAGTTTGGTTTCTGTAACTGTTCTATGGATGAATACGCGTTGTACACTGTTTCTTGTACAACGTCTAGTGCATCCTCTTTATTCTGTACATACATATAAGCAGTACGGTACAACCTGTCTTGATGTAGACTAATAAGCTGTTCAAAAGCTACATCGTCACCTTTTCTCGCTTTTTTAACTAATTTTATCTCGTCCATCGTATCCCTCCTTCCATTTATTAGATAGCCTACATAGCTATTTGGTTTCAACAATTTATATTTTTTTCAAAGTTTTTACTGCATACAAAAGAGCACATCCAATAGAATGTGCTCTTTACATACTTTATTACTTATCGTTTTCTTCTTTTTCCTTATCAAACCATAATAACTCATCGTCATCAACCTCACCATTATAGTTGATGAGTATCTCTTCTCCTGCTTTTATATCCTTGTAAGCAAAGAAGTTAAACGTATGATTCTCAAAAACGATTTCATACGTCGCATTCGGCTTATAGGAGTGGTTAAACAGCATGCCGTATCCTAAAAGGATTGCAGTATGATTCACCCCATACTCGAATGCGTAGTCAGCAAGTAACGTTTTCTCTATGAAAACATGCTCTTCATTCGGGTAAGAAATAACTGGCGCTGCGTGTATAAGTTCGCCTTTTTTTATATCGCGCGTTGCAAATACGCCTCTATTGAATTCTCCATCGCTGAGCGTGGAAGTCTTTATCTCAATCATATTAGTCACCTATACATTTCTTTCTATGAAGTATTTTATCTTCTTAAGCTTGGCAGATAGTGAGGAGAAAAGCAATGGATTAATTTGCAATGCAAACAGATAGAACAATTCTGTCTTGTCCTTTATGATAAATAATTCTGAGAAAACGTATTCTTACATACAAAAAAAGGAAGCGTAAACCTGCATTTTATGCAAAGTTATGCTTCCTTTTATAATTTTTCTGCGATCATCTATAAACGTTTCACTTTATGCCTTTTTAACAAATTCAGATTTTAATTTCATAGCTCCGAAACCATCAATTTTGCAATCAATATCATGATCTCCATCTACTAAACGAATGCTTTTTACTTTTGTACCAATTTTTACAACTAATGAAGTTCCTTTTACTTTAAGATCTTTGATTACTGTTACAGAATCACCATCGTTTAAAACATTTCCATTTGCATCTTTAACAACTTTTGTATCTTCACTATTTTCAGTTTCTGATGCTAAAGTCCACTCATGCGCACATTCTGGGCAAACGAAAAGACTTCCATCTTCGTAAGTGTATTCTGAATTACATTTTGGGCAATTTGGTAAATTAGACATGATTTTATTTCCTCCACTCGTTATCATTAATTCTAATATACAAGAATTATTTTCAATTTCCGTTTTACAACTTCGTAAGAATAGCAATTACGAACTTGAAATTCACAAAAAAACTATAAGGTGCTCCTTATATGCTTATATACTGCCATAGTCTTCTCATATTGACAACCCTTCCTCCGACCCCCATTTAATTCCTCAATTTTTTCTTTTCAAAACGCTCTCTTACGGCTCTCTGCTCACATTCTAAACCTTCAAGTAACTTGAAGAGCAAGAGAACAGTAAAAACGCATTTTGTCTCATAATAGTTTTTTTCTCTGTTTTTTGATATCTATTTTAAAGACCTTATTTTATTTGTCCAATTTAGTGTTAACATACCATAATTATTACTTTACATTTATAACTCCATCTTTGCTTAAGAGCTCCAATTTATTTGATGCATCACCAATCGTACCTTCTTTTGATTTTTCAGTATTTGTTTTTTTCTTAAAGCTATCTAAATCAACTGTTATATCAGATGAATCACTGTTAGCAGTAAGCTTTAATGAAGTGGGAGCTTTTTTATAAGATACAGAGATATCTCCTGACTTTGTTTCTACAAATAATGACTTTCCTTCTTTTACGCCTTTGATCGATACTTCACCATCTGTTGAAGTAATTTTCATCTTAGGACTAGTCACACTTGTAAGATAGTTATCACCGGTATTGGAATCTACAGTTAATTCCTTTAACGAACTATCTTTCAAACTTAATTCCCCATCTTTTGAGGTAAACTTACCTTTGACTGCTGACAGTCCTTCAATCTTTTCAGCACCAGAGTCGTTTGAAATTACAATGTTTTTAGTCGTTACATCATTCATTTTTATATCACCAAAGCTATTATTCAATGTAATCGTATCAACTTCATTATTTGGGATAGAAATATAGATCGTACCTTTCTTTCCAAAACTGAATCCTTCAAAAATCCCCTTTTGGTCTTTCTGATTCACTTCAATTTTCTTCCCATCATTTGTAATTGTTACAGGATCGTTCTTCTTGTCTTTTTGTTTTCCTTCAACTTCGATTGTTATTTTTTTTGATTTTGTATTTTTGAACTCAATATCCCAAGATTCGTTATTTATCTCTACTTCTTCAATACGATCTACTTCAAAGGAATTTTTTTTTTCAAAACTCTTCGCTCCTACTCCTTTGATGCTAAAAACTAATCCACCAATTACAATTAATGCAGTAGAAGCTAATATGATTTTTTTCAATTTTTATTCCTCATTTCATTTTAAATTTGAATATTATTCCACCTTCACTTTATTTAGGCCACATCAATTTTGTCTACTTTATGATAAGAAAGATAGCCAATTATAAGACCAAATAGACAGAATGCAATTGGTACTCCAATGAATTCGAACAAACTAACCGAACTACCGCCATTAGAAACAGTTGAGTTAATCAAAAATCCAATTAATACAGCTGAAGTAATTGTTGTAGCAGTTGATTTTTTTCTCATACCAAAATATAAAGGAATCAGGCTTACTCCAGCCATCATAAATGCGTTAATACAAGTAGTTGGAACTGTAGCGATTATTTCATTCATACTAACAGGTGTTTCAAAGAATCCTATAATTGGATTTAAGAAGAAAGTTAACATACTTATAATAAAAGTAGTAATAATTATGCTAAAAAAACAAAATCCAAAGACAATTGATAACTTGGCTTGAAGTAATTTTTTCCGTTGTAGTGGATAGGTAAACACTAATTGAATCGTTTTGCTCTTATATTCATCAATTACTAAACGTGATAAAATTACACTTGAAAAAATGATAAATGTTATTCTAATAAGAATATCCGTTAAAGCCATGAATCCCGCATAATCTGGAAACATTTGCTCACTCTCACCTTTAGACTCTACTGCCATAAGACCGACAGCAGCGAAAATTCCCAAAATGCATATTGCTAATCCTTTAAAATAACTAGATAAGTGATGTTTTTGCCACTCTAGTTTCATAAGTTCAAACATGTTGACCGCCTCCATTAATAAGGTTTAAGAAGTACTCTTCTAAATTGTGTTGTCTTTTTTCAATTCCGTTTACGACGACTTCATTCATAATCAATTCTTTATTGATTTGATATTGAGAAATTTCTTGGTCAAAAATCCGAATCGTATTCTGGTCTACTATTTCATACTTTTTGATTCCTAATTTACCTTCCAGTACTTGTGTCGTTTTTTGCAAATTGTCTACTTCGATTTCAAGATATTCGACATTTTCTTTTCTGATTTCTTCCATTTTCACTTCTTTTATGAATTTCCCATGATTAATAATGCCAATCGTATCTGCGATAGATTCAATTTCTGAAACAATATGACTTGAAATTAAAATGGTAATTCCATATTTCTCTTTTAAAAGTAACAAAAGTTCGCGAATGTCTTTAATACCGATTGGATCAAGTCCATTGATAGGTTCATCAAGAATTAAAATCTCCGGTTTCGTAACAATCGCTCGTGCAATCCCTAATCGTTGCTTCATCCCTAAAGAAAATTCATGAATTTCTTTATTTTCCACATCTTTAAGACCGACAATTTCCAAAGCTTCATTGACCGCTCTTTTATCATGATAGCCAATGTATTTACAGTGAAAGTCTAAATTTTCCTTTGCTGTTAGCCGGTCATAAAACACTGGGTATTCAATGATGCTGCCTATTTTCTTTAAATATTGATAAGATGTTGGTAAAACAGGCTGATTTAATACTACGATTTCACCAGAAGATGGTTTTACTAAATTTAAGATCATCTTCATAATGGTTGTTTTTCCAGCCCCATTCGGGCCTAAAAACCCATAAATTTCTCCCTTGTTAATTTTCATATTGACATTAGAAACTGTTTCAGTTCCCTTAAATGTCTTACTTAACTTATTTATTTGAATAACCGATTCCACTCATATCCCCTCCTGCGTTTATATTGCCGTGTTACAATAAGCTTAATAAATGAAAGTAAAATCAAAGTAAACGCTATGGAAAATGCTTGTAATATTTTTATTAGAGTAAACACATACAGAAAATAAATTGGTATGATGGGGTTGAAATGGGGGGATCAACATGGAATCTGCAAAAATATTAGCAGTAGATGATGAAATTGGTATATTGAAATTACTAGAAATCACATTAAAGAAAGAGAACTTCATTCATATAGACACCGCATCAACGGGTAAAGGTGCACTACAGCGTATTAAAGAAAAAGTATATGATATTATTTTGCTCGATATTATGCTCCCAGATATAAGTGGATTTGAACTATGTACGGAAATGCGAAAACATACAAATACACCTATTATTTTTATTAGCGCGCGTTCTACAGACTTCGATAAATTAATGGGGTTAGGAATAGGTGGAGATGATTATATTACAAAACCTTTTAATCCTTTAGAAGTCATTGCTCGAATAAAAGTCATCCTTCGTCGCCAAAAAATGTATGAAAATTCACAGCAACAGGACACTTTATACGATTATGACTACTTCACTTTTAATCCTGAATCTGCAACATTAACAGTTAAAAATCAACCAGTAGAATGCACAGCAAAAGAGCTGGAGTTACTACATTTCTTTTGCAAAAATCCGAATCGTATTTTCACGACTGCTCAGCTCTACGAATTCGTATGGGGAAATGATGTTTTTGGAGAAGAAAAAACCGTCACGATCCATATATCCAAGCTACGGAAAAAACTTGGTGATGATACACGTAAACCAAAAATCATTGTAAATTTACGAGGAATTGGCTATAAACTCATCCCTCCAAATGAGGCGTTTATATGCGAATAAAAACTCGATTTACTTTCCATTTAGCATTAGGACTTGTTTTTTGGATGCTTGCAACTGGTTTCGGCATTGTCATTATTATTGAAGGTATTCTTCCACTGTTTGATATCATTTTTAGTACAAATGATGAAGGTTTGCTCTCGGCTTGGATTTTTGGTATTAGTACAATTATTTGTATTGGTTTGTTTGGATGGTATTTTGGTGGTCCGATTGGATTCATAATGGCCTGGATTCATCAACTCTCACAAGAAAACTACGAGCAACCTGTAGATTTGCAAAAAATTTATACTAAAAAAGGAAAACTTCGTATGCGTTACCTTCTGTATCAGGAGGTACTTCAACACCTCCAATTATTAGCTGTAAAATTACAAGCTGCTGAAATAGAAAGGGAAAAAATAGAGAATGCCAAACAAGAGTGGATTGCTGGTATTTCTCATGATTTAAAAACGCCTTTAACATATATCAAAGGTTACTCAACGCTTTTATTGAATGATGAGTATGAGTGGTCAAAGGAAGAGGTTCATTCTTTTATTCAAGAAATTGACGATAAAGGAAAACATATGGAAGAATTAATTCAAGACTTAAGCCTCGTATTACGACTCAATAACACTAACGGTGCGCTACCTTTAAACAAGAAGAATCAAGATTTAGTTGAATTTACAAAAAGGGTTGTTGCCAGCATTAGTCATAATCCACAAGCAAGTAACTATAAACTGCACTTTAAAACGGATACACCTGTGATTAACGTTGAATTTGATCATAAATTCATGCAACGTATTTTACAAAACATTCTAATGAATTCCATTTTGCACAATCCTGAACATACCGATATATATACACGACTTTCCGACAAAGGTGAAAATGTAGTGATCCACATTATGGATAATGGTGTTGGCATATCCACTCATATGATAGAAAATCTCTTTCAACAATATTACCGTGGCACAACAACTGATTCCTCCTCTGATGGCACTGGACTTGGAATGGCAATTGTCCATAAACTTGTTCATGCTCATGATGGTACAATCTCTGTTGAGAGCGAACTTTCTAAAGGGACATCATTCAATATTATATTACCGAAAAAAGGACGTTCATAAGACAATAGATCTTAAAACGTCTTTCTTCTATTATTTACAATTCTTCAAATAGCAAGAAATGAACAGCATACATTGATAATTGTTCAACACCAATTTTTTCTGCTGTCCGATATGGCACTCCACCTTGTATCAATACATCTTTTACAAAAGCAATCGCCATTATTCCAAAACATGCTGCTAGCGCTATAAGCTTGCCGCAAACAAAAAGAACCATAAATGAGCACAATTCTTGCTACAGAATTACGCCCGAGTGCGGAAGTTACTTTTTTTAGGAGATATTGTTTAAACCCTTAAGCTCATCGAAATCTGCCGGTCTACAAACCCAAATTCTAAATATAATTTGCAATCGCGCCTCATGAACTGACCTAGGACCTCCAATCAGCTAGTTTTCTTTACCTGCTTGGTGAAAGCTGCTCTCCAGGAATCTCCTGTAATTTTTCAGTATGAACGAACATGTTCGCTGTTGGCATTTGTACTTGATTCTTATGGAATATAGACATTAGTACAAACCTTACTTGCCTGGAAGTTTCAAAATACTCTTCAGGTTTAACCAAGCCTACAATACAAAATTCGTACCCAACATATTTAAGGTTTGGATTTAAGTCTGTAATACCAATATATTGAAATGGTTCAACAGCCTCGTCCTCTATCCTATATAGGCTTTGATCCAATTTTTCATTGCAGATAACACTTACTTTTTCTAACAATTCCTTTATTCTTGTAGGATCTTCCTGATAACTTACCGTAATCCGTTCAATAACCCGCATCCAGCCTTTTTTAAAATTTTGTATCGTTCTAATCTCTCCATGTGGGATGGTAAGGAGTTTTCCCGACCATTCACGAATTTGCATAAAGCGAATACTGATTTCCTCAATGGTACCTGAACTTGTTCCGTTAAAAGTAACAAAATCGCCGACACGAAACTCTTTGTCCGTTAATCTTGCGAACCCTAATATAACATCTTTTAGCATCTGTTGTGCAGCAAAACCGACGATAACTCCGGCAATCCCTGCACCTGCAAGAATACCTTTTATATCTACAAATTGACTAATTAGATAAATAACAAGGCTGATCATAATTCCATACCTAAAAATTGATCGAATTACACTTTGAATCGTCTGTTCTACTTCTTCATCAAAAAAACTTGACTTCCTAAAGAACCAATCAATAATACGGTTTATGACAAAGGAAAAGGTCATGAGAACCAAAGCAAATAGTGTAAATCTTAAAAGTAAAAACTTCCTTACATAATTAAAAAATTCCTCAGTAAAAGTTAATAAATCCATCCATCCACTTCCTTAAAAATGAAAATTTCATGCAAAGCTGATTTATTGTAAATACTTTTTAATCATCTCAAAATTTCTTCCAGGATCATCTGTTACCTTGACCTTAAATATTGTTTCCTTAACTATGTATTCTGATTTTTATTCCCAGTTCATCTTCAACAATATGGCCCGATTGTGGAATAGGATGACCTGCATTTTTTTAACAACTTTATTATTTTTTTTGTCACTTAACAAGAAGAGTAATTCGCGTTTGTTAGCTCTTGAATTAAATAAGCTTGTTATTAATTTAGAAATTCATTTTCTATGATACAACTAGATTTTTCAAACAACTTTAGAAAGTGTTGCTTTAAAATAAAGTTTGATCAAATTGATACTAATAACCTTGATAAACGATCATAGAAAAGAGCGTGTTTTGAAAAAAAGATTGATCAAAACAATGGCTTCCTTCTAGTTTAGGAACTACTTTTTATAAAAAAGTTTGATTATTTTGATGTTCCTTGTTCAACTAACGGGGTCGTAAGTTGAAGTGAACATATTCACAATGTTACATTTCCATTGTGGAATGATAACAACCTCATTTAATTTTAGACCTTATAAACATATAACCCCATCCTAAAAGTAGGACAGAGTTAACATAAGTGTTTTTATTTTATGATAAAAAACACTTCACCTAACTTAAAACTTGCCAATAAATTCGTTTAGTACTAGGTTACTTCGTCATGAAGTTACTTCTGCACTATCTGAATAAAGTTGCCGCATGTATCGTCAAAGACAGCTATTGTGACTTCGCCCATTTTTGTCGGCTCTATAGTAAACTTCACGCCTTTTTCCAATAATCGTTCGTACTCTTTATGAATATCTGTAACACCAAACATTGTTGCTGGGATGCCTTCAGCAAATATTTTCTTTTGATACTCTTTTGCGGCAGGATGTTCATTCGGTTCGAGTAAAAGCTCAGTACCGCCCTGATCATCAGGAGAAACAAGCGTTATCCACCTAAATTTTCCTACGGGAACGTCCTCCTTTTTTACAAACCCTAGCTTTTCTGAATAAAACTCCAGTGCCTTGTCTTGATCTTGTACGAATATACTAGTAACAACGATTTTCATATTGTGTTTGCCTCCCTTTTTATTTGTGACGCATAGTGCTGTACTAACAGTCTGGTTTCACGCAAAACAACCCACACATTCGTCAGAAAGTCCTGTTACGATATTATAAAATTACTCTATCCATCCTTTCAGTAAGTTTTTAAGTGGTTCGTTGTTAAACATAAGTACTCGATATTTTCCCTTTCGCATTGATTTTACGAGCCCTGCATCTTCCAATGTAGTAAGATGTTTAGCGATCGCCTGTCGCGAAATGGAAAGGTCGTGCTTCATAATAAGACGTGCCGTAAGTTCATACAACGTCAGCTCGTTGCGTTCGGATAGTTCGTCTAATATAAGCCGCCGAGTCGAGTCGCCAAGTGCTTTGAATATAGCGTCTTTGTCCCAATTCATATATCAAGTATAAGCAACCATATGGTTGCCGTCAACAATAGGCAACTGTAAAGTTACATGATAAAGGAACCGTATTATGCAATCTTAACAAGTTAAAGTCACATAATTGTAATTTTGAACCATTACAGAAATATAAACTGAATTTCAACAAAAAAGTGCATCAATCCTCAATGGGGATCAAGTTAAATTTATAAGCACCTTGTATGTCTTTTATTTTTAACACGTTCTTATTCAACTATCCTGCTTCTATAGTTAAAGAAAAAAATCCTGTAGAAAAAAACAGGATTTTTAAACAAACTTTATTATAAATTATCAATCTTTATTTTAAATAATCGAACTTTTTTTAATATGATCAATCTTTTTTATAAAGCTACAGAAAGCTTCTAAAGTTGTTTGAGCTAAAATTAAATAACTTTATTATCAGTATACATATACTCTATTTTTGGAACCATAACTTTGCCAAAAAACAAAAAGAACCATAACCTTGCCATTTCGGCAAAGTTATGGTTCAAATCACACAAAAATAAAAAAACCACCAAATATGTATTGGTGGAGACGGTGGGAGTCGAACCCACGTCCAAAAATATCGGCACTTAAGCTTCTACGAGTGTAGTCGATATATTGGCATTTCGCGAACTCTTCGGCCTATCGACAGGCTTCTGAATTGCTAGTCTGATTATTCTCTTCCTTCGCCCTCAGACGGCGAACTCCGGCGTAGCTCACTTAGTTTGAGTCCCTTACCCTACCACATGAGCGATGGAGGGAGGAACCTTTAGTGCAATTAAGCAGCTAAAGAAAGATTGTTTTGTTTGCCAGTTATTGGCTGTGACGTTTTAACGAGGCCGATCCCCTCGACTCGCAACTTAAGCTCGAACTATCCCTGTCGAATCCGTAACGTCCCCATGATAGAAATGGAGCGCACGAAGAAGTATTCGTGATAGCTACTAATGAGCTGTTTTTCAAAGTTCAACTGACCTTACAAGAATTATTATAGCATACGTTCGTCGTTTTACAAATGTAAATTTCTGTATTACATTTTTTGACGATCGCGGAATGCACGTGCAATTTCACGTTTTGCTTCTTTCTCTTTTAAATCATGGCGCTTATCATATTGTTTCTTACCTTTTGCTAAACCAAGTGCCATTTTCGCAAATCCATTTTTCAAATAGATTCTAACTGGAACTAACGAATAACCTGTCTCTTTTGAATAACCCATAAGCTTTTCGATTTCTTTTTTATGAAGAAGTAACTTTCTTGTGCGAAGCGGATCGTGATTGAAACGATTCCCTTGTTCATATGGACTAATGTGCATATTGTGCACCCATACTTCACCATTTTGCACACGTGCGAACGCATCCTTTAAGTTAACACGCCCAGCGCGAATTGCCTTAATTTCCGTTCCTTGAAGGACAAGCCCTGCTTCGTATGTTTCTTCAATGAAATAATCATGAAATGCTTTTTTATTCTGTGCAATAACCTTACCGCTACCTTTTGGCATTATCTGTCCCTCCTCTATTTTTACTATTGTAACAAAAGATAATGAAAAGCGGAAGTGGCTCGCTCAGAATGTGAGGGGGATGGAGCTTCTAACTTAGAGGCGCTCTTTGCCTCTAAGTCAGAAGCGAAGCCACCAAACATTCTAGCCACTGGAGCTGGATCCCATAAAAAGCGAAAGTGGCCCGCCTGTAATTAAAACGAAGCCACCATCTTCTTACTTACGCTTTTTCTTTTTCTTCTTAAATCCTGGTACATTCTCAAAGAATGGCTTTTTCTTCTTGCCATCTTTTTGCGCTGGGCGACCAGATGATCCATTTCCTTGACCACCGCGTTCATTATTACGTCCACCACTGCGTCCACTGCCGCGCCCTTCGTTACGTTCGTCGCTGCGTCCGTTACGTTTCCTTCTGCCGCCTTTTGGCTGTTCAATGACAACCGGACGATCTTTATATTTACGTTTCACACTGCCTTTCATGCCAACGATTTCAAAGTCGATTGCACGCTCTTCTTTGTTGACATTGACAACGCGAATCGTAATTTCGTCACCGATGCGGAAGATGTTACCTGTACGCTCACCAATCATCGCAAAATGCTTCTCATCATAGCGATAATAATCATCTGTTAAATAACTAACATGGACAAGACCTTCAATTGTATTTGGCAGTTCGACAAATAAACCAAAGTTTGTGACAGAGCTAATCATACCGTCGTACTCTTCACCAATCTTATCAAGCATATATTCTGCTTTTTTCAGTTCATCTGTTTCACGTTCTGCTTCAACAGCACGGCGCTCCATATTAGAGGAATGCTCAGCGATGTCCGGTAAATTTTCACGCCATTTCGCTTGCGTTTCGTTATCTACTTTACCGTTAATGATATACGTGCGGATTAATCTATGCACAATTGAATCTGGATAACGACGAATTGGTGAAGTGAAGTGCGTATAGAATTCTGTTGATAAACCGAAATGGCCTAGGCTATCCGCGTCATAACGAGCTTGCTTCATAGAACGAAGCATAACTGTTGAAATCACCACTTCTTCTGGCTGCCCTTGTACCATTTCAAGAATTTGTTGCAGAGCACGAGGATGTACTTCATTCGCACGCCCTTTCACCGCATAACCAAAGTTTGTTACAAACTCGAAGAAACGTTCTAGTTTATCTTCTTTCGGATCTTCATGAACACGATACATAAACGGCACGTTCATCCAGTGGAAATGTTCTGCCACTGTTTCATTAGCAACAAGCATGAATTCTTCAATTAACTTTTCAGCTACAGAACGATCACGCATAACAACGTCTGTTGGTTTTCCATCTTCATCTACTAATACTTTTGCTTCTTTGAAGTCAAAGTCGATTGCACCGCGTCTCATGCGTTTTTCGCGTAAGATTGATGCTAACTTACCCATCTCTTGGAACATCGGCACAAGTGGCTCGTAGCGCTTCAATAACGCTTCATCTTCATCCTCTAAAATGCTTCTTACATCAGAGTATGTCATACGCTCTGTTGTTTTAATAACACTTTGGAAAATCTCATGATTGACAACATCACCGAGATGGTTAATTTCCATTTCACAAGAAAGTGTTAGACGATCTACTTTCGGATTTAACGAACAGATTCCGTTTGATAAACGATGTGGAATCATTGGAATTACACGATCAACAAGATACACACTCGTCGCTCTCTCCGCAGCTTCACGATCAATTGGAGATCCTTCCGTCACATAATGACTCACGTCCGCAATATGAACGCCAAGCTTATAGTTACCGTTCTCAAGCTTCGTTACCGTTACCGCATCATCTAAATCTTTGGCATCTGCACCATCAATTGTAACAATGACTTCATCACGTAAATCACGACGATCTTTTAAATCTTCTTCTGAAATTGTTTCTGGTACACTGTTTGCGTGCTCCATTACATCTTCTGGGAAGGCTAATGGTAAGTGATGCTTGTGAATCACAGATAGAATATCTACACCTGGATCATTTTTATGGCCGAGAATTTGAATGACTTCACCTTCCGCACTTAAACGATCTTGCGGATAACTTGTGATTTTCACAACTACTTTATGACCATCTACCGCACCCATAGAAGCACTTTTCGGGACAAAAATGTCACTTGTCCATCGCTTATTATCAGGAAGGACAAACCCGAAATTTTTAGACTCTGTATATGTACCGACCAATTCTGTTGTGCCACGCTCTATAATGCGAATAATCGTACCTTCTTGGCGAGAACCACTCGATTGTGAATTAACGCGAGCTAACACTGTATCACCGTGCAGTGCACCGTTTAATTCTGTCGGCGGAATGAAAATATCATCTGTCTTTTTTTCTTCTGGTACAACAAACGCAAACCCACGTGCATGTCCAATTACTTTACCACGCATCAAATTCATCTTTTCCGGAAGACCGTAACGATTGCTACGTGTACGAACAACGAACCCTTTTTCCTCCATCATAACTAGTGCCTTTACAAAGTCTTTAAAACCAGCTGAATCTTGAATACCAAAAGCTTCTTCTAACTCTTGTATCGTCAGTGGCTTATACGCTTCTTCTTTCATGAATAACAACAACTTATCAATATGTTCTTGAATAATTTCTTCCAAGCACAAATACCTCCTTTAAACCCTTATATTATTTAGTGTATCCGAAATACGGCATATGTATAAAGTGAAACTTCCATAAACCCTTGTTTTTCATCATTTATTCTGCTGCTTCATTCTCATCTTAAAAGTTTATTTCTATATAAATCCATTTCGATTTACTGATACCTAAGTCGCGGCTATGAAAATAAAAGAAGATCTCCACTCATTTTCTCCTTTTGTTTTCACTTGGCATGGGACTAAAAAAGGCCCTGACCGCCTCTATCCATGGTCGGACGCTCTCCACCACCCACAAAAGAATGGTTTTACGTCCTTTTTTTCCTATGAAAAAAAGAGGCAACTAGATCTTACCAATCTAGTTGCTCCAAGAAGTCATATACATCTTCGTGTAGCTCATCACGCTGTTTATCAAGCGTAATAACATGCGTAGAGTCTTCATACCATTTGATTTCTTTTAAGCTTGATTCAACACCGTTATAAATGATATTTGCACTATCTGTATTAATCATTTCGTCATGGCGTGCTTGTACAACAAATGTTGGCGCATAAATCATATCGATATTATTGCGCACGTCACGAATTAATTCCTGCAGTGCTTTCAATGTATTCATCGGTGTCTGTTTGAATTCAAGCATCTCTGCGTTAATTTTCTCTGGTGATTTTTGCTCACGCTTTTTGTACTCACGTGCATACGCCAATATACCCTGATACATAATTTCTTCGCTCTTAATGTACATAGGGGCACACATTGGTACAACACCTAAAATGGGCATCGTATAAGCAAGTTTTAAAGAGAATACACCACCAAGTGATAATCCAACAGCAGCAATTTTCTCATATCCTTGATCTTTTAAATGTTGATATGCAGCCATCACGTCTTTCCACCAGTCTTCGGGACCTGTATGAACAAGCTGTTCTGGAGGCACACCATGACCTTTATAAATCGGGGCGTGGCAAGTGTAGCCTTTTTTCTCTAAGTAACGCCCGAGCATACGTACATCAGCTGAGTTTCCAGTAAATCCATGTAGTAATAAAACAGCACGGTCTCCACCTTCAAACGTAAATGGTTTTGGAGATGCTAATTTCATCTTCTTCTCCTCTTTCTCTCTCGTGTAATCTAGTCGTATTGTTTCTATCCTTAGTTTACCATAGTTCCATTTCCATAATCTAATTAGAAACTTTTTTCACATAATAAAATTAAACATGAATACAAAAAAAGAAGAACCATTAACACAAATGTGCTAACGCTTCTTCTTTTTTCATATCTTTTAAAAAGCAAAGCCTTAACTTATATGTTCAAGTACGTAACCCCAATTGTTAATGCGAAAAATAATACAGCAAGAACAATTGTAATGCGGTTTAAGACTGCTTCAATCCCGCGTGCTTTTTGCTTACCAAATAACTGCTCCGCACCACCTGAAATTGCACCAGAAAGACCTGAACTATTACTAGATTGCATAAGTACAAGCACAATTAATAAAATCGATACGGTAATAAGTAAAACTGATAATAACGTATGCACTTGGCGTACCTCCTACAAGAATTCAGTTATTTTAAATGTAGCATAAATCCTATAGAAAAGCGAGAGCCGTTCATGTAACTCTTATTCTTAATCATTTCATCATCTTACATAAAAAATGTTGCGAATAATGGACCGAGCAGGCATGTTAATATAGCTGTCAATGTCATTGTTACCGATCCAATCACACCTTCATGCTCATTATTTTTCATTGCACGCATAACGCCCATAATATGAGAAGCACAGCCAAAACCGATTCCTTTACCAACAGAATTTGTTACACGGCTCCATTTTAGTAAAAGCGGCCCTGTAATTGTTCCTGTAACCCCAGCCACAACAACGAACGCTGCGGTTAATGAAGGAATACCACCTACTTGTTCCGATACACTCATCGCAACTGGCATTGTCACTGATTTAGGTAATGAAGATAAAATTAAACTTTTATCTGTTCCCATAAGTGTCGCAATAACCAAGTCACTTGCAATTGCAACTGTTGTTCCAACTAGCACGCCCCCAGCAATCGGTACAACATATTTTTTTAAAACTTCACGTTGTTTATAAAGAGGAATTGCAAATGCTACAACACCTGGACCAAGCAATTTAGCAATCCAGCCACCACCACTTTGCATATACTGCTGATATGGTATATCTAACACTAATAATAAAACAATCATCAATGCTGTTGCTACAAGCATTGGAACTGTAAACGGTGTTGGTAGCCATTGATAAATTTTCTTAGATAATTGATATAGTAAGACTGTAAGAATAATCCAACCAATTCCGATTATTATATTACTCATTTCACTTCTTTTTCCTTTCTATTCGCAAGATACTGTCCTGTATGTCCTGCTACGATAATAATTAAAAATGTGCTTGCAACAATAGTAATGAAAAGGGAAATTCCTTTACTCATAAAAAAAGCACCGTAATTCATTAAACCAATCGTCGGTGGAATTAATAAAAACGGCATAAGAGCAACGAGCGTTTCTGCGCCTAAGTCGAACCATTTCACAGGAAGGACTTTTAGTCCTAGTAAGACAAGTAATAGAAACATTCCGATTAAACTCCCCGGAATTGGAATCTGTAACATCTCTTGCACCCATGTCCCAATCATGTAAAACACATAAAGAGCTGCAACTTGGACAATAATCTTTGTAAATTTCATGCTCCATCATCCTTCATAATATATACGATCTTCTGTTAGCTTCCTTATCATAGTATAAATTGTAAAAACCTGCAATTTATCAACTTGACAAAGAAAACGGTATATGTTATGCGCTTACAACGTTGATATGACTGCGTTTCCGAGTGAAATTTAAGTCAAAAACATTGACCTAATATAAAAAGTTTATATTTTCTGAATTTTAGGATTTGCTATTCTAGGAAAGAACTCACCATCAAAGTGGATATGTTCTCAAAATATATAAATGTGCAACATCCCAATGTGGATAGACCTCTTTAAATATATTAATCGAGTTCACAATATCCCTATAATCTTGTCCTTAATAAAGAGGATATGATCAAAACCTTGTCCAAAAGAAAGCATAAAAAAACACTAAGACGTTACTTAGTGTTCTTCTTCAGGCAATAAAAAATCACTCTATTTTTATTTATATTTTATATAGTGCATGATATACTACATCACAAAATTCTTTACTTCCATGTACTCTAAAGATTATCTCCTTCTCAAATTCAATTGTTAGCATCCAATCTTTATTTCTTCCAATAAGCCCCGTATAACTTGTCCCTCCTTCAACTGCGCTGTTTTCTGTTAATAGGTAATACAACGGAAATAGCGCGTAGCTCTTGTCTGCTCTCTTTAAGCTATATGTCCCAATACCTTCTACTTCCCTTGCAATATTATCGTGAACATTAACGTTAAAATAGTAACACCCTTCATTTAGTCCTGTTTTTCTACACCCTTCCAATATAGCTGTATTTAACTCATCTGGAGAAAAAGTGGCGGGTTTGGAGTTGTGGACAATTGAATAGAATGTTGTATGATGTTTGGCTAAATTGACTGAATATAAAATAGTATTTACACCAAAGTAGCAGTCTTCCAGAAAATCAATTGGAAAAATATATTTTTCTAACCATTCTGTAATTTCATTAGACTCTTCATTATCTATTGCTGTACTCAGTTTAACTATTCTCACGAACCTATTCCTCCTCTTGATGTAAACATTTTCTATTCGTATCATTTTACATGTCATAGGTCCATTATATTTGATTCTTTTATTAAACTATGCAAATAAACGGTATATTCATGCCTCTTATTGACTCACATTCATTACAAATATACAAAAAACCTCCTATCATGATAGGAGGTTTTTTATTACTCAATTTAAACGGTTAGAAACCATGTTTAAATTATTTTTTAAGGTTGTAGAAAGATTTTAAACCATCGTAAACAGCGATTTCGCCTAGTTCGTCTTCGATGCGTAATAATTGGTTGTATTTCGCAATACGGTCAGTACGGCTCATAGAACCAGTTTTGATTTGGCCAGCGTTAGTTGCAACTGCGATGTCAGCGATTGTAGCATCTTCAGTTTCACCAGAACGGTGAGATACAACTGCTGTGTAACCAGCACGTTTAGCCATTTCGATTGCTTCGAAAGTCTCAGTTAAAGTACCGATTTGGTTAACTTTAATTAAGATTGAGTTAGAGATACCTTTTTCGATACCTTCAGCAAGTTTTTGAGTGTTAGTTACGAATAAATCGTCACCAACTAATTGAACTTTTTTGCCAAGACGGTCAGTTAATAACTTGTGGCCATCCCAGTCGTTTTCGTCTAAACCATCTTCGATAGAGATGATTGGGAAGTCGTTGCAAAGACCTTCGTAGAAATCAACCATTTCTGCAGAAGTTAGGACACGGCCTTCGCCTGCAAGGTCATATTTACCAGTTTCTTTGTTGTAGAACTCAGAAGAAGCAACGTCCATTCCTAAGAATACGTTCTCGCCAGCTTTGTAACCAGCTTTTTCGATTGCTTCGATGATTACTTCTAATGCTTCACGGTTAGAACCAAGGTTTGGAGCGAATCCACCTTCGTCACCTACTGCAGTATTAAGACCTTTGTCATGTAATACAGCTTTTAATGCATGGAATACTTCAGCACCCATACGGATTGCTTCTTTGAATGATGGAGCACCAACTGGTAAGATCATGAACTCTTGGAAGTCTACGTTGTTGTCAGCGTGAGAACCACCGTTGATGATGTTCATCATTGGAGTTGGTAATTGTTTTGCATTGAATCCACCAAGGTAACGGTATAATGGAAGACCTACGAAGTCAGCTGCTGCATGAGCTGCTGCCATAGATACACCAAGAATTGCGTTAGCGCCTAATTTACCTTTGTTTGGAGTTCCGTCTAATTCGATCATAGCACGGTCAATTCCAGCTTGGTCAGTTACGTCAAAACCAACGATTTCTGGAGCGATAATTTCGTTTACGTTATTTACTGCGTTAAGAACACCTTTACCTAAGTAACGAGATTTGTCACCGTCACGTAATTCTACTGCTTCGTATTCACCAGTAGATGCACCACTTGGTACTAGTGCGCGTCCGAATGCGCCGCTTTCTGTGTATACTTCTACTTCTACAGTTGGGTTACCACGAGAATCTAGTACTTCGCGAGCATAAATATCAATAATTGATGGCATAATATTTCTCTCCTTTTATATGTGTAATTAAATTATTTAATAATTGTTTTACCTGTCATTTCTTTCGGTTGTTCAACATCTAAAAGTGTAAGCATTGTTGGAGCGATATCTCCTAAAATACCGCCTTCACGAAGCTGTACATCTTCTTTTGTAACGATGAAAGGAACCGGGTTTGTTGTATGAGCAGTCATTGGCCCACCGTCAGAAGTTAACTCCTGATCAGCATTACCATGGTCAGCAGTAATAAGTGCTACACCATCTTTTGCAAGAATCGCTTCTACAACTTTTCCTAAACATTCGTCAGTTGCTTCTACTGCTTTAATTGTTGGTTCCATCATCCCAGAATGGCCAACCATATCACAGTTTGCAAAGTTTAAAATGATAACATCATGTTTATCATTTTCAATTTCATTTACAAGAGCATCTGTTACTTCATAAATGCTCATTTCAGGTTTCAAGTCGTATGTTGCGACTTTTGGTGAGTTAATTAAGATACGCTCTTCTCCTGGGAATTCAGCCTCACGACCACCGCTAAAGAAGAATGTAACGTGCGGATACTTTTCAGTTTCCGCGATGCGAAGTTGTTTTAATCCCGCTTGCGCAACAACTTCACCTAACGTATTATCCAAGTTCATTGGCTTGAATGCCACGTAACCTTTTACTGTTTCACTAAAGTGTGTCATACAAACGAATTCTGGAATGTGAGGTACTTTTTCACCACGATCGAACTCACGGAAGTCTTCGTTTGTAAATACACGTGCAATTTGAATTGCGCGGTCTGGACGGAAGTTATAGAAGATAACTGCATCATCATCATTGATTGTTGCAACTGGCGTGTTATCTTCATTTACCATTACAGATGGCAATACGAATTCATCATAGATCCCGTTTGCATATGAATCATCTACACACTCATATGCTGTTTTGTAAGTAGGGCCTTCACCATTCACCATAGCACGATAACATTTTTCAACGCGATCCCAGCGTTTGTCACGGTCCATGGAGTAATAACGACCAGAGATTGTCGCGAATTGTCCTACTCCTGTTTCTTTAATCACTTCATTTGTTGCATCGATATAACCTTTTGCTGTTTGTGGTCCAACATCGCGGCCGTCTAAGAATGCATGGATGTATACTTTCTCCACGCCTTCTTTTGCAGCTAAGCGAAGCAGAGCAAACATATGGTTCATGTGACTATGCACACCACCATCAGAAAGTAAACCAAATAAATGAAGAGCTGTACCTTTTTCTTTTACGTGTTTAATTGCATTTTTGAATGTTTCGTTCTTATCGAACTCACCTTCACGAATTGCAACGTTAACACGTGTTAAACTTTGATATACAGTGCGGCCGGCACCAATATTTAAGTGACCTACCTCAGAGTTACCCATTTGACCTTCCGGAAGACCTACCGCTTCACCGCACGCTGTAAGCGTTGTATGAGGGTATTGGTTCCAGAAACGATCAAAATTAGGTTTTTTCGCTTGTGCTACAGCATTCCCGTAAGTTTCTTCACGTAGTCCGAAACCATCAAGAATAATTAAAGCTGTTGGCTTTCTCATTTTACCGCCCCCAGAAGACCTAAGAAGGAAGCTGGCTCTAAGCTTGCACCGCCAACTAAAGCGCCGTCGATGTCAGATTGTGCCATGTACTCTTTAATGTTTTCTGGTTTTACGCTACCGCCGTATTGAATACGAACTGCTTCTGCAGCTTCCGAAGAAACAGCTTCAGCAACAACTTTACGGATGTGTGCACATACTTCGTTTGCATCTGCAGAAGAAGAAGATTTACCAGTACCGATAGCCCAGATTGGCTCATATGCGATAACAGTTACTTTTACTTGCTCTTCTGTTAAGCCTGCTAGTGCTTTTGTTACTTGACCTGCTACAAGATCAAATGTTTTTCCGCTTTCGCGTTCTTCTAATGTTTCACCACAGCAAACGATTGGTGTTAAACCATGTTCAAATGCTGCTAGTGTCTTTTTGTTTACTGTTTCGTCTGTTTCAGCAAACATTTCACGACGCTCAGAGTGGCCAAGTACTACGTAGCTCACTTTTAAGTCGCTAAGTGCTACTGGGCTAATTTCGCCAGTGAATGCACCATTTTTTTCGAAGTGCATGTTTTGTGCACCTACTTTTAAGTCAGTTCCTTCAGTTGCTGCTACAAGACGCTCTAAGAAAAGAGCTGGAGAGCAAACTACTGCATCAACAGCTGTAGCTGCTGGGATTTGACCTTTTACTTCCTCTACGAAGCTAACTGCTTCAGATAGAGTTTTATTCATTTTCCAGTTACCTGCGATAATTGGTTTACGCATGCTTTGCACCGTCCTTTTTCTTAGCTGCTGATTATTTGTCGTTAAGACAAACTACACCAGGAAGTTCTTTACCTTCCATAAATTCTAATGACGCACCGCCGCCAGTAGAAATGTGGCTCATTTTATCAGCCATGCCGAATTTTTCAACAGCTGCTGCAGAGTCACCACCGCCGATAACAGAGTATGTACCTTCTGCATCTGCTAATGCTTGTCCTACTGCTTTTGTACCTTCTGCAAATGGAGTCATTTCAAATACACCCATTGGTCCGTTCCATACAACAAGCTTAGAGTTTTTAATTACATCAGCATAAATTTCACTTGTTTTTGGTCCGATATCTACGCCTTCCCAATCAGCAGGAATAGAGTCGATATTCACGATTTTTGTTGTTGCAGTTTCAGAGAATTCCTCTGTGATTACAACATCAACTGGCATATAGAAGTTTACGCCTTTTTCTTTCGCAAGTTGCATAAATTCTTTTGCTAAGTCAATTTTGTCATTTTCACATAGAGATAGACCAATTTCATGACCTAATGCTTTTACGAATGTGTAAGCAAGACCACCACCGATGATTAGGTTATCAACTTTATCAAGTAGATGACGAATTACACCGATTTTATCTTTTACTTTCGCACCACCGATGATTGCTGTGAATGGACGTTCTGGGTTAGAAAGTGCTTTACCTAATACTTCTAACTCTTTTTCCATTAAGAAACCAGATACTGCTGGTAGGTAATCTGCGATACCTGCTGTAGAAGCATGTGCACGGTGTGCTGCGCCGAATGCATCGTTAACGAAGATGTCAGCAAGCGCTGCAAATTCTTTCGCTAGTTCTGCATCGTTCTTTTCTTCGCCCGCATAGAAACGTACGTTTTCAAGAACTAATACGTCGCCTTCGTTCATTGCTGTAACCATTTCTTGTACAGCTGGTCCGAATGCTTCGTCCGCTTTTTTCACGTCTTTACCAAGAAGCTCACCTAAACGTGCAGCTACTGGAGTAAGACGCATTTCTTCTACTACTTGGCCTTTTGGACGACCTAAGTGACTTGCTAAAATAACTTTCGCACCTTGCTCTACTAAATATTGAATTGTAGGAAGAGCTGCACGAATACGAGTCTCGTCTGTAACTTTGCCATCTTTCATAGGCACGTTGAAGTCAACGCGGCAAAATACTCGTTTACCTTTTAAATCTACGTCACGAATTGATTTTTTGTTCATTGGATTTCCCTCCGACTAGTTAGGATTGACAAAACCCATTCAAAAGCTTATCACATTTGCTTCTAAAACGAAAGAAGAGAGAGGGAACAAACCCTCTCCCTCGTTTTGTCATTGATAACTGATAAACTTAAGAATTAAAGACCTTTAGAAGCGATGTAGTCTACTAAGTCAACTACGCGGTTAGAGTAACCAGTTTCGTTGTCGTACCAAGAAAGAACTTTAAGCATGTTGCCTTCCATAGTCATTGTAGATAATGCATCGATTGTAGAAGAATTTGTGCATCCGTTATAATCGATAGATACTAATGGCTCTTCGCTGTATCCAAGGATACCTTTTAATTCGCCTTCAGCTGCTGCTTTGAATGCTGCATTTACTTCTTCAACTGTTACTTCTTTGTCAAGTTCAACAACTAAGTCAACAAGAGAAACGTTAGCAGTTGGAACACGTACTGCGCCACCGTTTAATTTACCTTTAAGTTCTGGTAATACTAATGCTACTGCTTTAGCTGCACCAGTTGTAGTTGGAATCATGCTCATTGCTGCTGCACGTGCACGACGTAAATCTTTATGTGGTAAGTCTAAGATTTGTTGGTCGTTAGTGTAAGAGTGAATTGTTGTCATCATTCCGCGTTTTACACCGAATTTTTCGTTTAATACTTTAGCAAATGGAGCTAAGCAGTTTGTAGTACAAGAAGCGTTAGAGATTACATTATGATTAGCTGCATCATATTGCTCGTGGTTAACACCCATAACGATTGTGATATCTTCGTCAGAAGCTGGTGCAGAGATGATAACTTTTTTAACTGATCCACCTAAGTGTTTCTCAGCGTCTGCTTTTTTAGTGAAGCGTCCAGTAGATTCTACTACTACTTCTACGCCGTAGTCGCTCCATGGTAATTGAGCTGGGTCACGCTCAGCGATAACTTTGATTTCCTTACCGTTAACAACGATGCTGTCGCCGTTAGCAGATACTTCTGCGTTTACTGTTCCGTGAACAGAGTCATATTTTAAAAGGTGAGCTAAAGTGTTAGCGTCTGTTAAGTCGTTGATTGCTACTACTTCCACGTTAGGGTTGTTAAGAGCTGCGCGGAATACCACACGTCCGATACGTCCAAATCCATTAATACCAATTTTAGTCATTTGAATTTCCTCCTTGGGGGATTATATTAAAGGGTAATACCCTTTGTTAATTGTTTTGCTGCACCTTCATCTGTAATTAGAATCGAAGTGTGCCCTTGTTTAATTACAGCCTGTACTGCTTTTGCCTTTGAAGATCCTCCAGCGACTGCAACAACGTGAGATACGTTTTGTAAATCTTTCAGTTGCATGCCAACTGTTTGTACTTTATGAACGACATTACCTTGTTCATTGAAGTAATAACCGAAAGCTTCGCCGACTGCTTCACTTGTTTTAATTTTCATCCAATCTGCTTCTGAAGTACTTCTACGACGTGCCATTGTTAACGCATCACCTATTCCATGAATGACGATATTGGAAGATCGAATCAACTCAAGAACTTCTTTCACGGAAGGCTCTGTCACAATGGACGCATATGCTTCGCTACTAACATGGTCTGGAACATACAATAAGCGATAATTACTCATCGTATTCTGTGCCATTTTCGCACAAATGGTATTGGCCTCTAATTCGACGCCTTCTCCAATTCCACCACGTGCTGGGACAAATAGCATATGTAAATCTTTGCAATCTAGTTGCATCATGTCCGCAGCAGCAGCTAGCGTTGTTCCTCCAGCCACAGCAACGATATTATTCGCTGTCAGACGGTCTTTTATACAAGTCACACAAGCACGGCCCATCTCCAGTTTGACCCAGGGTGATTCATCACTATCACCAGGGACAACGAAAACTTCATCCAAGTCTAATGTTTCCTTAAGTTGTTTTTCTAAAACCTTTAACCCGGAAATTTCTTTCATAAAGTCTTCCAAAGCAAGAACCACAGTTGTTCCTTCTTCTGTTAAAGTCATTCCAGAAGAGGCGACGTGAACTAAGTTTTGTTCTTTCAAAACTTGTACTTCACTTCGCAATACTCGTTCTGTCATACCAAGACTTGCAGATAAGTTTCTTCTTCCAATCGGCTGCATGAGACGAATGTGCTGAAGAATTTGCATTCTCGTTTGCATAACAGGTAGCAGATCAGGTAATAATTTTTTTGTATTTTGAATCCATGAGCGCATATCTTTTCTCCTCACTGCATCGGTTCATTTTCCTTCGTGGTCACTTTGTGTCCCGTAGTGACATTTTGTGTCCCACTAGGTTTAAAAAAATAATCCCTGCTACGTGTATTATTGTAACAGGAGATAGAAACTTATTCAACTCTTAACTGCATTCTTTATATAGTTTATTATGACATCTTTGTGAATGACACCGCATTCCGCCTGTTTTCCGTCAATTTCCACAACAGGAATCATAATTTGATACTTTTCTAAAAGCTCATCATCTTCATATATATCTATTTCCTCAATTTCAAAAGAATATTCATGTTGCACTTCTTTCAACAGCTGTTTTGCCTTCTCGCAAAGGCCACAGTCCGTTTTCGTATATAAAACAACCTTCATCTTCTTCACCTATCCAATTGTTTTTCGAAGAGAAGAAGCAGGAATATGCATCTGTTCTCGATATTTCGCAACTGTTCTTCGAGAAATAGCGATTTCATGCTCGTCTTCTAACAATTTTGAAATTTTTTGATCTGAAAGTGGTTTTTTCTTATTTTCTTTTTCTACAAGTTCTTGAATCAGTTGTTTGACACGTTTTGTAGAAACAGCCTCATCTTCCGTTGTAACCACCGCATTGCTAAAAAAAGCCTTCATTTCAAACAACCCATGCGGCGTTTGCACATATTTATTACGTGTAGCACGGCTAATTGTAGATTCATGTACACTTAGTTCCTCCGCTACTTCTTTTAAAGCGAGCGGTTTTAAATACTCTGGACCTTGCCAAAAGAAATCACGTTGCTTTGTAATAATAACTTCCATCACTTTTAAAAGCGTTTGTTTCCGTTGCTTCAAACTGCGCATAATCCACTGGACATGTTGATACTTCTCAGATACATAAGAGGCAACTTCACTTTCACTATTATGAAGAAGCGCACTATATTCTGAATGAATTTCAATTCTCGGCATGTTACGTTCATTCATTTGTAAAATAAGCCGATCACTTTCTTTCTTCACAGTCATATCAGGAACAATATAAAGCGGTTTTTCAGAAGAAAATGCAAGCCCTGGTTTTGGCTGCAATGATGTAATGCTATCAACAGCTGATTGTAATTCCTCATTACTACATTTCATAACATGAATAAGTTTTCGCCAATCTTTCTTGATGAAATATGTAAAGTATTCATCCACAATCAGTTCTGCAAGCTCATCTCTTTTTTGTAAGCGCTTCAATTGAAGTGTTAGACACTCCTGAATATTCCGTGCTCCCACCCCTGCTGGCTCTAATGATTGAACAAGCTCCATAGAACCATTCACTACATCGAGAGATGCCGCAAGTAACTCTGCTAATTCTTCGTTTGTTTCTTGTAAATAACCATTTTCATCCATATTCATAATGATGAAAGAAGCCGTTTTTCGCTGCTTCTCATCTATTTTATAATACTGTAATTGATCTAATAAATGTTGCTGAATCGTCGTAGAATCTACACTGTAAATTTCTATTTGATTTTCAACTTGTTTGCTTGTACTTTTACTCTTTTTCTTCTCCCTATCAAAGCCACCCAACTCAATAAGGGGATTTTCCAATGATTGCTCATACAAAAATTCCGTTAATTCCTGCACATTATACTGGAGCATTGTAATTGCTTGTCTTAACTCTTGTGTCATGGCCAAACGTAAACTTTGTTCTTGTAAAAGACTTGCCTTCAATCTAATCTCCCCCTCGTCTCTATTGTACAATAAGTTTCCTGAAAGGAGAATCCTTACAAAGATACCAACTCCACATATTGTTATTTCATATGTATTAATTCTGTTTACATCTTACAACTATAAAATGAATAATATTGAAAAAAAACGATAAAAAAGATGTTTTCATTATAGAAGAAATTCTCAAACCGACATTTTTATAACCACATACTAATAGTAACCCTTATTATTAGATATAACAAGAGAGGATTATGTTTTCCTTTTTTAATACTAATAGCTGATAATTTGTCTAATTCCAATAAGGTGTAAATATTTTTCACCTTATTGGCGGTGTTTTACTTTTCAATTTTTCTTACTGTAATTCTCATGATTTGAAAATTGTTTGATAGAACCATGTCTGTATCAACAGCACGTTTTTTGATTCTTTTCACACCAAAAAACCCCTGTACACGATTATTTCTAATCACATACAAGGGGTCTCCCAAATTTCACTATTCATTTTCAACACGTTCTTCACGCTATTGAGTGCCGCTTATTTAATACCCTAAACCCTTCCACTTTGGAATAGAACGTGTCACAGTAACGCTGGATGTATGACGTTTATCCAAAGTATTTCTTGAAGGAATGTGAGTACAATAAGCCCTGTAATAAAAAAACGCGCCCAGAGGGATTCGAACCCCCGACAGACGTGGTACCGGAAACCACCGCTCTATCCAACTGAGCTATGGGCGCATGAATGATATATCCGTAATTATATCTTCTTATGCCAATGTACGCAACTACTATCATCCAAAAAATACATAACCTATTTTCTAAACCATAAATCTATTTTTTATTCATTTTTCACGATTCAACCTTCTTTTCTCTTGATAATTAAGTGCAAAATGGCAACAGCTCATGAAAAACCTTAATTTGGAAATTATATTTTCACGTTATTTCACAGATTCTAATCTTTGAATTCATATTTCACAAGGAGGCTTCAACTAATGACTGTAATTACAAAATTGAAACAAACCGTTGCTGGATTAAAAAGTGCGCAAGCGAGCTTAGAGGGATTTGTCCTTGATACGGATAACCAACAAGCGAAGCAACTATTTCAAACAGCAGCTCAACAAACACAATCCGTGATTGATTCTTTAAGTCCACGTGTTGAACAAGTGCAAGACGAAGAACCTCAATACACACAACTATAAAGTAAAACTTTCATCAGTGGGAATTTTTCATTTTCATTCCCACTGATTATTCCCCACCTAACTTCTTTGCTTTTTGCTGCACTTTGAGGTGTGGGGTATTATCGCTCGCAAATAGCGGGATAAAGTATGCACACTTTATGAGCGGGCAAAAAGGGTGATTCCATATCATCCTTTTTGCCCCTCAAATTACATATTCGCAACAGAAACGGAATGATAAGATGCAAAAAAAACGAAAAATCACGCAAGTTTTTTTATCTATTCTCTTATTACATTCCATGCTGGGGTGCAGTAATGATGTAGACAAGAAGACTAAGAAAGATGAAACAAAACTAACAAAAACTAGCACGCAATCCATCGATCAGTCTATAGCTGCTGAAGCAAAAAAGAAAATCCTTGCCATGGAAGAAATAATAGACGCGAAAGCTGTCTATTTAGATCAGGAGCTTTTAGTAGCTGCTAAACCAGAACATCATGAGCGATTCCAACTAAAAAGCATACGAAAAAAAATGAAACAACAACTAAAAGAAATGTACCCTAATTTAAAAATCACTGTTTGTACGGATCAAAAAATTCTGATGTTACTCGGAAAATTAGAAACCAAAATTAAGAACAAAGAAATCACAAAAGAAGGTCTTAAAAAACAATTAAAAATAGTAAAGTCAGAAATGAAATCCGATACGTAATACTACTTTTCACAAAGCTAAAGGATGAATTCACATGCCAAGTAAAGACAAAGATTTAACACCTGTACAACTAAAATATAAAAAATTTGAACAACAGCGTGAACCGAAACGTCCTGTTTTAAAAAATTGTATAAAAGCTTTTTTTGTTGGCGGTTTGATTTGTTTAATCGGGCAACTTATTTCCACTTTTTATATCACTTATTTTGATTTCACCGAGCGCTCAGCAGGAAATCCTACCGTAGCTACAATGATTTTTATTTCTATGTTGTTAACAGGCTTCGGTGTTTACGATCGCCTCGCACAATTTGGCGGTGCTGGTACAGCTGTACCCGTTACTGGATTTGGTAATTCAGTTATATCAGCTTGTATTGAACATAAAACAGAAGGTTTTGTTCTTGGAGTAGGTGGCAATATGTTCAAATTGGCAGGATCTGTTATTTTATTTGGCGTGTTTGCCGCATTTGTTATCGCCATTATTAAGACCATTCTTGTTCAATGGGGAGGTTTTTAAATGCTGCAAGGACATCGAACATGGATATTTGAAAATAAACCAGTCATTATCTCAACAGGAGTTATTGGTGGACCATTTGAAGCAAAAGGGAAAATTCCCGAGGATTTTGACACCCTTCATGAAGACTTGTGGCTCGGACAAGATTCCTATGAGAAAGCACATAAAGTTTTATTTGAAGAAGCTTGTAGTCGCGCAACTGAAAAAGCAAAGCTTCGTAAAGAAGATATTCAATTCATTTTAGCAGGTGACCTTATCAACCAAATCACCCCCTCTAGCTTTGCTTGCCGAACACTGGGCACTCCCTATATTGGATTATTTGGTGCTTGCTCTACTTCCATGGAAGGTCTCGCCCTCGGTGCAAGTATTGTAAATGCAAAAGGGGCAAAATATTTATTAACAGGCGCATCGAGTCATAATACTGCTGTTGAAAAACAATTCCGTTATCCTACTGAATACGGCGGACAAAAACCTCCTACCGCTCAATGGACTGTCACAGGAGCTGGCGCTGCCCTTTTGAGCGATCAAGGAGAAGGCCCACGTGTTACATCAGCAACTATCGGACGAGTCATTGATATGGGCTTAACAGATCCATTTAACATGGGAGGTGCGATGGCTCCTGCTGCTGTCGATACAATAGAAGCACATTTACGAGAAAGACAAATTGACGCATCCTACTATGACCTAATTGTAACAGGTGACCTTGGTCATGTTGGACGTGAGATTAGTTACGATTTGCTGCATAAGCACGGAATCTCTGTAACCGATGACCAGTTTCAAGATTGTGGATTACTTATTTATAGAGAAGATCAGCCTGTAATAGCAGGAGCGAGTGGCCCAGGCTGCTCAGCAACCGTCGTATACGGACATTTGTTGAACAGAATGAAAAAAGGAGAGTTCAAAAAAATACTTGTAGTGGCTACTGGAGCACTGCTATCTCCACTGACATTCCAACAGCAAGAAACGATTCCATGCATTGCTCATGCCGTATCGATTGAATTTGGAGGTGTACAATAAATGATCTTTTTTTGGGCTTTTGTAATCGGTGGGTTGATTTGTGTAATCGGTCAAATTATGTTTGATGTTTTTAAACTTACTCCTGCTCATACAATGGCTACACTCGTTGTTATTGGTGCAATATTCGATGGATTCAATCTATATGAGCCTTTAATTGATTTTGCAGGTGCTGGAGCAACAGTTCCTATTACAAGCTTCGGCAATGCCCTTGTTCATGGAGCGATGGCAGAAGGAGAAAAACACGGGCTCGTCGGTGTCATAACAGGTATGTTTAAAGTTACAAGTGCCGGTGTATCGGCTGCGGTTATCTTCGGATTCATCGGAGCATTATTATTTAAACCAAAAGGATAAGAGGTGTTTGGATGACTGTTGTTGCTAGTGTAAAAACATGCCTCGCAAGTTTAAAAGGCGCCCAAGCAAGTTTAAGTACACTTTCACAAAATACTGCTGACGAAGAAGCAAAACGAGTTTTCCATGAATGTATGATAGAAATGGACAGTGTAATCACTGATCTTAAAAAGCGAATTTCCACATTAGAACGGGAAGAACCACAATATAAAGGATTTTAGGTAAACGGGAGGGAATTAACATGCCTCATGTACCAGACTGGCTGCTTGTCATTATACGCTCCTTCGCTCTCTTAGCTATTTTATTTTCAATGACAAAATTGCTTGGAAAAAGGCAAATCTCACAGCTTTCATTTTTTGAATATGTCGCGGGCTTGACGATTGGGAACATCGCTGCTGAAGTAACAACAGGGCTTGAGCGAAATTTTTGGCACGGCATTTCTAGCATGCTTGTTTTTTCTCTTGTTCCATTTTTCGCAGGTATGATCGCCTTAAAAAACAAGAAGCTTAGAAATTTCATTGAAGGAAAAGCGACTATTTTTATAAAAGATGGGAAAGTTCTTGAGGATAATTTAAAAAAAGAGAATTATACAATCGATGAACTACTAGAGCTTCTTAGAAAGAAAAATGCGTTTAACATAGCTGACGTTGAGTTTGCTGTATTAGAATCTGGCGGCGAACTAAATGTCTTGTTAAAAAGAGACAAACAACCTCTTACTCCAAAAGATATTGGTTTACAAATAGCACCTGCTAAAGAAACACAAACGGTTATTATGGATGGAAAAATATTAGATGAACCACTTTCAGCTAGCGGCCATAACCGCGGTTGGCTACACACCGAACTCGAAAAAATTGGCGTAGCGCTAGATAACGTATTTATCGGACAAGTTGATTCTTATGGACAACTAACCGTCGATATATATAATGATCAAATTCAAATGCCTACTCCGCAAGGAAAACCATTATTATTAGCATCCTTAAAAAAATGTCAGGCTGATCTTGAATTATTTTCCTTAGAAACTCAATCACAATCCGCTCAAAAAATGTATAGCAAAAATGCTAAACAAATTGAAGACATTTTAAACAAGGTAACCTACCTGTTAAAAGAATAGCAAATGAGAGAACGCTTCTACTTATAAATGATGTTCCAAAAGGAGGATAAAGAGAGCCGAGCAGTTCGAGGCACAGAAGCCACGAGGATACGGAGTGTAGATTGAACTACATGAGTACCGGAGTGGCGACGCAACGAAGAAATCGGGCGGCGATCTTTACCGGACTTTTTGAACATCCTCTATAAAGGCGTTCTTTCATTTGCTATTTTCTTTCCTAGATAAAATACGTTTAAATTTATATAATTCGGTTATGATGTTGAAGATACATAAGCAGGGAATTCCAAAAACATAGCGAATAAATCATGGTACAACTACATATTTTTTTGATTTAAAGTGGTTTCGTTTGACCTTTATTGACCATAATTGTATGATAAGACTAAGAAAGCTTTTAAAGGAGGAAATAACAGATGAATTTAATTCCTACAGTAATTGAACAAACAAATCGTGGAGAACGCGCTTACGATATTTACTCACGCCTATTAAAAGACCGCATCATTATGCTTGGTAGTGCAATTGATGACAACGTAGCAAACTCAATCGTTTCCCAGCTTTTATTCTTGGAATCTCAGGATCCAGAAAAAGATATTCACATATACATCAACAGCCCTGGCGGTTCTATCACAGCGGGTATGGCAATTTACGATACAATGCAATTTATTAAACCACAAGTATCAACAATTTGTATCGGTATGGCAGCATCTATGGGTGCATTCCTACTTGCAGCAGGTGAAAAAGGAAAACGCTTCGCTCTTCCAAACAGTGAAGTTATGATTCACCAACCACTTGGCGGCGCACAAGGACAAGCAACTGAAATTGAAATCGCTGCAAAACGCATTCTATTCTTACGCGAAAAACTAAACCGAATTCTTGCTGAGCGCACAGGTCAACCACTAGAAGTACTTGAACGCGACACAGATCGCGACAACTTCATGACAGCTGAAAGAGCACTAGAATACGGTCTTATCGATAAAATCTTTACAAAATCTTCGAAATAAAAGCAGCCATCCTTCCATGGATTCTCCATGAAGGATGGCCGTTTTTTCGTTATGAATCGGTATTCACCACAAAGTAAAAATAACCAGATGACACAAATGTGTGTCATCTGGTTATTTCTTTCTCGCTTTATTCATTTTGTACATAAGCTGCAAGTGCCTCTAAAGCAGCTTCTGCATCTGAACCTTCTGTAATAATAGTTACGTTGCTGCCAGATCCAATCGCTAAGCTCATAATCCCCATTATGCTCTTCGCATTCACTGTTTTGCCATCTTTCTCAATGAAAATATCAGCATGAAAGCGATTTGCCTCTTGTACAAACAACGCAGCCGGACGTGCTTGTAAGCCGTTTTTTAATGAAACCTCTACCTGTTTTTGAACCACAGCTCCATTTCCCCTTTACCGTTATTTTTTTGCTACCGGTTCCCCCGCGCGTAATTTCTCCGCAATTTCGTCGATTTTACGCAAACGATGATTGATACCTGATTTACTAATTTTTCCCCCAGATACCATTTCACCTAATTCTTTCAATGTTACATCTTGATAACTAATACGCAGTTGTGCAATTTCTCGCAGTTTATCTGGTAATACATCCATTCCAACCGTTTCGTCAATATAACGAATATTTTCAATTTGCCTTAATGCGGCTCCAATTGTTTTATTTAAATTGGCTGTTTCACAATTCACTAAACGATTTACGGAATTACGCATATCGCGAACAATACGGATATCTTCAAATCTTAAAAGCGCATTATGTGCACCAATAATATTTAAAAACTCTGTAATTTTCTCTGCTTCTTTTAAATACGTAATGTACCCTTTACGCCTTTCTAGCGTCTTACTATTTAAATCAAATCCGTTCATCAGTTCACATATAGAATCATTATGTTCCTTATATAACGAAAAGACCTCTAAATGATAAGATGATGTTTCTGGGTTATTTACCGAACCACCTGCTAAAAATGCACCTCGTAAATAAGATCGCTTACAGCATTTTTTTTCAATCAATCTCTGCGATATATTGCGAATAAATGAAAAATCCTCTCGTACGATATGCAAATCCGCTAATATTTCACGAGATTTTTCAACCAACCGAACGATATATACATTGTTTTTCTTAAGTCGCATCTTTTTACGAACAAGCAATTCTACCGTAACGTCATATCCTTTTTTCAACAATGTATAAATCCGTCTCGCAATTGCTGCATTTTCTGTTTGAATATCAATGGAAAGGCGACGATTTGAAAAGGAAAGTGATCCGTTCATTCGAAGCAACGCTGATAGTTCTGCTTTCTCACAGCATTCCTTCATTTCAAGCTTTGTCAGCTCTTTCTTTGTTTCTGATGCAAATGACACAGTAACACCTCCTTATACTGTACTTGGGAACATGTTGTAGCCTAAGAAATCATGTCCTATATGAATGAGTAGCGTTATCTCGAGAGAGATAACGCATGCTATAACAACGAATATAAGATAGAGGCTAATTTTAATGTATCATGACGCACAACTTTATCATCATATTTCGCTAATTCATCTTGAATTAACTTAATATGATTTGCCACAAAGCAATCCTCATCAACCACGACAGGCTCAGACATTTCCTCTGCATAAAGTTCACGCAATTCAGCAGGAATTTTATGATTATTTACAATCGCCGTATCAATAAATGATTTTCCAAGATGGTCATGCAATGCTTGCACATGATCAAATGCCGTATAGCCCATCGTTTCACCTGCTTGCGTCATAACGTTACACACATACACCTTTTTTGCTTTTGCAGCAAGGACAGCATCCCCAATTTTTTTTACGATTAAATTTGGCAAAATACTTGTATACAAACTACCAGGACCAAAGACAAGTAAATCCGCTCGCTGAATTTCAGTTAACGTCTCATACAACGGTTCGACATCACCTGGTGTTAAAAATACACGATTGATTTTCTTTCCAAAATACGGGATTTTCGATTCACCCGTTACAATTTGTCCATCTTCAAGTTCTGCATGGAGCACAACACTTTGATTCGCTGCTGGTAGTACACGCCCTCGCACATTCAACACTTTACTTGTTTCTGTAATAGCGTGGAAAAAGTCTCCTGTGATCGCCGTCATACCAGCTAATAATAAATTACCTAGCGCATGCCCCGTTAATCCTTCTCCAGATGTAAAACGATGTTGAAATAAAGCCTCCACAAGCGGTTCGACATCTGATAGCGCAACAAGTACGTTACGAATGTCGCCTGGAGGTGGAATTGCTAACTCATCACGCAATCTACCTGAACTGCCTCCATCATCAGCAACCGTTACCACTGCCGTAATATCAACAGGGTACTTTTTCAACCCTCGTAATAAAACGGATAGTCCAGTTCCTCCTCCCATGATGACAATTCTAGGTTTTCTCTCTTTTTTCATCCTTTAATGGCCCTTTCTCTTCTCCACATCACGATGGGATACGTGAACGATATATTCTGGTTTCAAATGTTTCCCAAGGTATTCTGCAAGCGTAACAGATCGATGCTGCCCTCCTGTACATCCAATTGCAATTACAAGCTGACTCTTTCCTTCCCTTTTATAATGCGGAAGCATGAAAGTAATAAGATCCGTCAACTTCTCTAAAAATTTATGTGTTTCATTAAATTTGAGCACATATGACGAAACTTCCTCATCGAGTCCTGTTAATGGTTTCATTTGTGGAATATAATATGGATTTGGTAAAAAACGAACATCAAATACTAAATCTGCATCAATTGGAATGCCGTACTTAAATCCAAATGACATCACATTTACACGAAATGCTTGTTCACTTTCTGTTGAAAAGAGATGAACAATCCTTTCACGTAATTCTTTCGGTTTTAAATCTGTTGTATCGAGTACAATATTTGCTCTCGCCTTCATATCCGTTAATAACTTACGCTCCGCCTCGATTCCTGTTAACGGAAGACCTGTCGTTGCAAGCGGATGCGAACGTCTCGTTTCTTTATAACGTGTTACAAGTGTACTATCTTTTGCATCTAAAAATAAAATATGAGGAATAATCCACGTACGCTCTGACAAGTCATCTAGTGCTCCCCATAAATGATCAAAGAATTCACGACCTCGTAAATCAATCCCAAGTGCCACTTTATTCATTTTTCCTTTTGAGTCTGCCATCAACTCAACAAACTTTGGTAATAACATAGGTGGTAAGTTATCTACACAAAAATAGCCTAAATCTTCAAAACTTTGCAGGGCTACCGATTTACCTGCACCGGACATTCCTGTAATAATTACCATTTTAATATCATTATGTGCTGTCATTGTATCCCTCCTTGGCGATTTAGCTTGGATCCAATCGATATGAAAGTAATTCAAAGTCTGGTGTATATACAAATGTGCCGTAAATGATGCCATTTCCTTTAATTAAATAATCAATAATATGATGATCTCCCGGTGCCATTGGCAGCTCGTCAATTTTATCAAACGTATGCCAGCCAATAATGCCTTCTTCGCTTTCCAATTTGTTTTCCCCTGCAAAATCTGTTGCTAAGAAGGAAAACATCATCCATTCCGAAACAACTTTATCACCTTCTTGAATAACAAAAGTGAACACCCCTTTTAATGCGGGGTTTTTCAAATAAATCCCTGTTTCTTCACGATATTCACGAACTACCGATTCTCTTACCGTTTCGCCGCGCTCCATTTTTCCACCTGGAGCAACCCACCAGTTTCGACGAGGTTTTTGCAATAGGAGAACTTCGTTATCTTTGATTAACACACAGTTTGTTACTCTTTGCAAGCTTCTTCACCTCAGCTACTTATGACGAATCTCTCCGTCCTATACTTACTTCATTATACTATCAAAAACAGTTTGTCACAATGAAGGAACTCGGTTGATCCACCAGACAAAAAAAGCGATTGAGGGCTATCCCTCAATCACTTATTTCTTACTAAAATATGATACAATTGCAAACCCTAATATAAATGTAATAATAGAAGTTACAATCGACATGCCACCTGTTGGTATTCCCGGGAACACCACCGCAATCGATCCGATCACTAGTCCAATAATCGCAGCGAAGGTTACACTCTTATAATGTTCTAATAAATAACTAATTCCTTTACTACTTACAACAAACCCAACCATAACCCCTGCACCAATTACTGCAATAAGTGGTAGGTTCAATGTTGTTAAAGCGTTAATTGCTGTTGGATATACACCAATGATTAATAAAATAAATGATCCGCTAATTCCCGGAAGTAACATAGCCATACTAGCCATCCATCCCGCAAAGAATAATCCAATCGCACTTAAAATTGTTAACGTTGTAATTGGATCTGCTGTTTTATCTGGCTTAAAGAAGGCTGTAACTGCTACTAGTATCGCTGCAATAATTAATACAACAATATGTCCTCCTTTAAATGTTTCTTTCGCATCAGCTTCTTTCATAAGCATCGGTAAAATGCTTAAAATTAAACCAAGGAAGAAAAACTGTGTTGGCTCATAGTGATTTTCCAGCAAATATTTAATCACATGACTTAATGTCAAAAATGCCGCAGCAACACCGGCACCAAGTGGTATCAAAAAGCCCAAATGCTTTTTCCATTCACGGCTAAAGAATCCGCTAATTGCAGCAAGCAATTGCTCATAAATACCTAACACAACAGCAATTGTTCCTCCGCTGACACCAGGAATTAAATCACTAATTCCCATACAAAATCCACGATATACATTACGCCATTCCATATTGAATAAACTCCTCATTTCTATTAATCACTTTTTCTGTAAATTCTAGTATAACAATGTCTTATCACCTAGACAAAGAAAACGCTGGAAAATATTTGACATTTCAAACACAAGAAAGCTACCTCCAAAGAAGGTAGCTTTCTTTTCTAAAGGGAGTTACACCCTATCCCTTTATTTTTCTGTAGCTTTTAATTCCTCTAACAGCTCTTCTACATAATGCTGTGCACTTTGCGCTGCGATGCTACCATCACCAGTTGCTGTTACAATTTGACGAAGCATTTTTTCACGAACATCTCCTGCTGCAAAAATACCAGGAACCTTCGTTTCCATGCGTTCATTTGTTTCAACATAACCGTTCTCGTTCGTAATCCCAAGCGTAGTAAATGGTTTAGAAAGTGGTAACATACCGATATAAATGAAGGCACCATCTGTTTTAAACTCTTGCTCTTCACCGCTGTTTACATCTACAAGTGTTACACTGCCAACTTTACCATTCTCTTCATTAATTTCTTTTACAGTATGATTCCAAATAAAGTCTACTTTCTCATTTTGGAATGCGCGATCTTGTAAAATTTTCTGTGCGCGTAATGCATCACGACGGTGAACAATTGTTACTTTTGATGCAAAGCGTGTTAAATATACACCTTCTTCAACCGCAGAATCTCCCCCACCAACAACAACAAGTTCTTTCCCTTTAAAGAAAGCACCGTCACATACTGCACAGTATGATACGCCGCGGCCACCAAGTTCTTTTTCACCTGGCACACCAATTTTTTTATACTCTGCACCACTTGCAACGATAATCGCACGTGTTTTATACTCTTTTTTACCAGCTACTATTGTTTTATATTCTTTGCCATCGATGATTTCTTTCACATCACCATATGCATATTCAGCACCAAATTTTTTCGCGTGATCAAACATTTTGTTAGATAAATCAGGTCCTAAAATATGTTCGTATCCTGGATAGTTTTCTACTTCTTCTGTATTCGCCATTTGACCGCCTGGAATACCGCGTTCCAGCATCAACGTACTTAAGTTTGCACGAGATGTGTAAACAGCAGCTGTCATTCCAGCTGGCCCAGCACCAATAATAATGACATCATAAATTTTTTCTTCTGACACAGTCTTCACTCCTATTCATTCCTACACATGACTTACCTTCATTATACTGTTCACATCTGGTTTTTCCCAATGATTTGCCTATGCATGGGTACGTTTTACTGCTTGCACATATTTTCTCACAGTTGCTACAGATACATTATATATATTTCCAAGTTCTGCTTGTGTCATCTTGTCTCGCTGTTCTCCGCGTACAATATATTCGATTGCCGATGACCAGCCAAATACGTTCGTAAACATCGTTCCGGATGTATATAAACGTATAAATGTACAAAACCAAAAATGCAAACACTCTTCAATCAGTTCATCGTCTTTTTTCGTATAGTTATATAGAGCATCTGCAATACGAACGCATTGCTCAAACGGTTGTAATTCCGCCGTAATACTCTTATGACTATTGATTAAAAAGAAGTACTTTGCCAGTTGTGAAACAATCGGTACACGATTCAAAGACTGCGCCGCATCAAAGAAAAAGCTAATTTTTTCTGGTGTTGTCAGTTCATTCATCAAATACAGTGCTAACATTTGTTCTTCTAGCGTTTCACTTTGCTGGAAAGATTTCCGTAGTTCCTCGAACAAAATGTTTTGCCCTTCATCAGCTAAATTCAAAGCATTCCACGGTTCTTTCCCTTTTTTATCAGGGTGCAATTCTACAACAGACTGCCACATTTTTTCGGCTGTATGTTGATCCTTTACCATATAAGCAGAGTATGCAAACCAATAGTAAAAGCTAACATCTCCTTCATATCCTTGACGCTTTAATAATTTCAGCCATTTATAAGCCGATGCAAAGTGACCAATTGTTGCAAATGTTGTCCCTAACTTTAAGCGGTGCTCAAATGATATCGGATATACCGTTTCTAATTGCTCCGCTAAATGCTCTGCTTGTTTATGCTCTCCAATCGAATATAGAAAAATAAGCGTATTACATAACGCATGCATATTGCCAGGATTTTTCTCTAAAATCATCTCTGTTAACTTTAACGCTTCATCTACATTCCCTAATTGAAAATGAGCAATTGCTAAGTTATTATGACCCGACCAAAATTCCGGATAATCCTTTGTCACGATTTCAAGTGTCTCAATCGCTTCTTCTAGCTGTCCGTTGCGAATGTAACGATTCGCCTGCTCCTGCATCACAATGAGTTCATCTTCATCTTCAAACTCTTCCTCATCAAATGCTTCTTCGTCCATAATCTCTAGTAGCTCTAACGTTTCTTCCACAAACTCTTTCTCTGTTGCTACTTCTAAATACTGATCCGCATACTTCTTTGCTTGTTGAAATAATCCGAGATATGCATAGTTATTTGCCACAAAGTAATAACATTGTTCTATATCCGCTCCAGAACGAATCAGCTTCAAGAAAATTTGATTAGACTCTTGATACTCTCCCGCTTCCGATAATACCGTTGCCAATTGACATAAAATAAACGGCTCTTTCTCACTTTGTGCCGCTCTTCGAAAATATTTAATTGCATCTTGTAATTTATGATTACGATACGATTTCATCCCTTTTTTATAAAAGAAATCGGCTAATTGGTTAAAAGAGATAACTTGTCCGCTCCCCTTATATATCCTTTGATTTTTCCCCATATATCCTCCATTATTTGTTTTCTTCGTTCATACTTTCTTCTATTTATAAGTATAAACGATTCCTAGAAAAACAAAACAGTATATTATACGCAAATATTTCCTTTTTATTCATAAAAAGAGAAGGAAAATGTTACATTTTTAACACGATCCTTCTCTCGCTGCCATTTCTTCTTTCGTGTAAATGATACGCATCGGATTTCCACCAACAAAAGCACCGCTTGGTACATCACGGTGAACAAGCGTACCTGCTGAAACAATGGCACCGTCCTCGATTATAACACCAGGCAAAATAGTCGTATTCGCCCCAATCATTACTTCATCTCCTATGACAACTTCTCCTAGACGATATTCCTTAATTAAATATTCATGGGCTAAAATAGTCGTATTGTAGCCAATAACTGAATTATTTCCAACCGTAATCTTTTCTGGAAACATAATATCCGGCATCACCATAATTGCAAAGGATGTTTGCTTACCCACTTTCATCCGTAAAAACGTGCGGTATAACCAGTTTTTCATGGACAAAAATGGTGTATAACGTGCGATTTGAATAATAATAAAGTTTTTCATTACCTTCCAAAAAGATACCGTCTTATACACATTCCATAATGAATTTGCTCCTGAAACAGGATAGCGCGTTGTACGTCGCACCTTTCTCTCTCCCTTTATTCCCGCTCTAACGGGCTTTAAAACCCATTAGCGTTCGATGCATCAACGAAGATGAACCGAACGCGGATGTAAGTTTCAACACAGTCACGCAGTTTAAGACAAAATTGATAATAAATCACTCATTTTATCTAATACGTAATCTGGCTTATATGACTCTAAATATGCTCTTCCTTTAATCGTCCACGCAACTGCAGCCGTTTTCGTGCCTGCATTTTGTCCACCTACAATATCATGGTGATTATCGCCCACCATTAGCGTTTCTTCCGGTTTTGCATCCAGTAATTGCAATGCCTTTTGAATTGGTTCTGGATGAGGCTTCACATGTTCCACATCATCAATTGTCACAACAACATCAAAAAATGCTTTTAATTTTGAAAGCTGTAAGCCCATTTCGACCGTTTGTCTCGCCTTTGTTGTCACAATCCCAACTTTATAACCTTTTCCTCTTAGCTCTTGTACTGTTTCATAAACAGTTTCATATTCTTCGACTAGTTCATCATGGTGCTCATGATTAAACTTACGATAACATTGAATCATCTCTTCCACTCGGTTTGGATCAATCGAGCCAAACGTATCTTGCAAAGATGGACCGATAAATGGCAATACATCTTCACGCTTATACTCATTTGGATAGTACTTGTTTAATGTGTGTAAAAAAGAAGAAATAATAAGTTCATTTGTATTAATTAACGTTCCATCTAAATCAAATAACACTGTATTTATTTTCATATTCTCGATCCCTTCTGCTCATTCTTAGGTTGCTAAAGAATTCTTTATATGAAAGAAGCAGCATCTCATGTAAGATGCTACTTTTCTCTACTTTTCTAAATATCTTTTATTAGCTTGTCCCATTTTACGTCTTACAATAATGAAAATGATAGAAATGACAACAAGCCCGATGGACATAACCTGTGCAATACGAAGCGGTCCTAACATTAAGCTATCCGTGCGTAACCCTTCCACAAAGAAACGCCCAGCTGAATACCACATTAAATAAGTAAAGAATAGTTCACCGCGGCATAAATTTACTTTTCGTAGTAACAATAATAAAATAACACCTGCGATATTCCATAATGATTCATATAAGAACGTTGGATGATAATAAACACCATCAATATACATTTGGTTAATAATAAACTCTGGTAAATGTAAACCTTCTAGAAATTGTCTTGTCACTTCACCGCCATGAGCCTCTTGGTTCATAAAGTTTCCCCAGCGTCCAATCGCTTGTCCAAGTAAAATACTTGGCGCTGCAATATCAGCTAGCTTCCAAAAAGAAAGACCACGTTTTTTGGCAAATAAAATCCCTGTAATGACCGCTCCAATTAAACCACCGTGAATCGCCAAACCACCTTGACGAATATTAATAATTTGGATTGGATTTTGCATATAATATTCCCATTCAAAAATAACGTAGTATGCTCGTGCGCAAAGAATAGCAACTGGTACAGCGATTAAAACAAGATCGACAAATGTATCTTTTTGAATGCCCAATCGTTCACCCTCGCGAACCGCAAGCCATAATCCAAGCAATACACCTGTACCAATAATAACCCCATACCAATAGACTGGGAATGGTCCAAGTTGAATCGCCACACGATCTAGTTGTGGTACAGACCCTAACAACATATGTATGACTCCCTTCTTACAATTACTCCTGATTCCCTAGTTCAATTGCACTCATTAAGCGCTCAGAAAATTGTTGAGCGGCATTGACTCCCATACGTTTTAGTCTAAAGTTCATCGCTGCTACTTCGATAATAACAGCTAAGTTTCGACCAGGACGCACCGGAAGTGTAATCTTCGTAAGTTCTGTATCTATAATTTTCATTTTCTCTTCATCGAGACCAAGACGGTCATAGTTTTTCTTTTGATCCCAAATCTCAAGGTTGATAACAAGCGTAATACGCTTATAATTTCGAACTGCCCCTGCACCGAATAACGTCATTACGTTAATAATACCTAAACCACGAATTTCTAGTAAATGCTCAATTAAGTCTGGCGAACTCCCTACTAGAGTATCTTCATCTTCTTGACGAATCTCTACGCTATCATCGGCAACTAAGCGATGACCACGTTTCACAAGTTCAAGTGCTGTTTCACTTTTCCCAACACCACTTTGACCTGTAATTAAGACACCAACTCCATAAATATCCACTAATACACCGTGAACAGCAGTTGTTGGTGCTAACTTACCCTCTAAATAGTTTGTTAAACGACTCGATAGTCTTGTTGTTGTTTGTGAAGAACGTAAAAGCGGTACTCCAGATTGACGTGATGCACATAGTAATTCCTCCGGTACATCTTGACTACGAGTTACAATAATACAAGGCGTCTCTTCTGTGCAAAGAGCTTGCATCCGTTCTTGCTTTTGTTCACTTGTTAATGTGTCGAAAAAAGTAAGCTCTGTTTTTCCTAGAAGCTGGACGCGATCAGCTGGATAGTATGTAAAAAATCCTGCCATTTCAATTCCAGGTCGCGATAAGTCACTCGTATCAATTGGACGATGAATTCCTTCTTCACCACTTACTAATTCCAATTGAAACTGTTCAATTAAATCTTTTGTTCTAACTTTGGGCATATGTAAACCTCCACTCCGCTGCGGGTTCAGTCTCATTTTCTGTAGAATTCCATTCTACCGGATATTGTACCATTTTTTTCTGAAAACAAGAAATATCGTTTCTAGAAAATAAAAAAAAACATTTCATAGGGCTCATGAAATGTTTTTCTGTTTGTCAGTTTCACTTATTTCTTATCAGATAGTGGCTCCACAATTGCTTTATCAATTAACATATTTAAAATAGAAATACAGATTGCAGCAAGAATCGCTACACCAAATCCTGATATGTTAAACGCATCACCTAATAATGAATCTGCTATTTTTAATGTGATCGCATTAATCACAATTAAGAAGAAACCAAATGTTAAAACAGTAATTGGCAATGTAATTAAAATTAATAGCGGTTTTACAAACACATTTAAAATCGATAAAATGACACTCGCAATAATCGCGGTTTGTATGTTTGCTATGTAAAACGCATCTGGTGCAATTCCTTTCAGAAGACCTGATACAACAATTAACACGATGCTATTTACAAGAAGTGATATAATCCATCTCATTTTCTTACACATCCTTTTGACATATATACTTAATCATACGCTAATGGTAAACAAACGCCAAGTATCCATGCAGAATAGAGAGTCTCCGCCTTTTATTCTATAACAGCTTATTCATCCCTTCCTACTTGTATACCTGTCATCCTATCAGCCACCTTGCAAAAAATATTAACTACAAAAAATAAGGAGCTGCCCCATGGGCTTAGCTCCTTATTTTGATACTTCGCTCTCTTTCATTTTCTCTTTCATACGTGCTGTATCGCGCTCTAAAATTTGTTTTAAATACTTTCCAGTATACGAACGCTCTTCTTTTACAACTTGCTCCGGTGTACCTGAAGCAACAATTTGTCCACCTTTATCTCCGCCCTCTGGGCCAAGATCGACAATGTAATCAGCTGTCTTAATCACATCTAAATTATGCTCAATAACAAGCACCGTTTCACCATTTTCAACGAGGCGCTGCAATACTTGTAAGAGGCGCGCAATATCATGAGCATGTAGGCCTGTTGTTGGTTCATCTAAAATGTACAATGTCCGCCCTGTAGAACGACGGTGTAACTCAGATGCAAGCTTGACACGCTGCGCTTCTCCGCCTGATAACGTTGTTGCTGGTTGACCTAATTTCATATAGCCAAGTCCTACATCTACAAGCGTCTGCAACTTCCGTTTTATTTTCGGGATGTTCGCAAAGAATTCCACGCCATCTTCAATTGTCATTTCAAGTACATCAGAAATATTGTTATCTTTATACTTCACTTCCAATGTTTCACGATTATAACGTTTTCCGTGGCACACTTCACATGGAACGTAGACATCTGGTAAAAAGTGCATTTCAATTTTAATAATTCCATCACCGCGGCACGCCTCACAGCGCCCACCTTTTACGTTAAAGCTAAAGCGACCTTTTTGGTAACCACGGACCTTTGCTTCGTTCGTGTTTGAAAACACATCACGAATATCATCAAATACACCTGTATATGTCGCTGGATTCGAGCGCGGTGTACGCCCAATTGGCGATTGGTCGACATCGATTACTTTATCTAAATGTTCAAGCCCCTTAATTTGCTTATGTGCACCCGGCTTACTTTTCGCTTTATATAATTTTTGTGCTAACGATTTATACAGAACTTCATTTACCACTGTACTTTTCCCAGAACCAGATACACCCGTTACTGCAACAAATGTACCGAGTGGGAATGACATTTTCACATTTTTTAAGTTATTTTCTTTTGCACCGATAATCTCAATTTTACGTCCGTCCCCTTTACGCCTTTCGACTGGAACCGGAATAAACTTCTTACCGCTCAAATATTGACCTGTTAATGAATTGTCATCATTCATCACTTCTGATGGCAGACCTTCTGATACAACTTGTCCGCCATGAATTCCTGCACCTGGACCAATATCAAGTAAATAGTCAGCTGCCATCATTGTATCTTCATCGTGCTCTACAACGATTAACGTATTCCCTAAATCACGCATTTCCTGCAAAGTATGAATAAGACGCTCATTATCACGCTGATGCAAACCGATAGAAGGCTCATCTAAAATGTAAAGTACACCTGTTAGACGAGAACCAATTTGCGTAGCAAGGCGAATACGCTGTGCTTCCCCGCCCGATAATGATCCTGCCGCACGACTTAATGTTAAATAGTCGAGTCCTACGTTAATTAAGAAGCTTACACGCTCTTTAATTTCTCGCAAAATTAAATGTGCAATTTTCTGCTGTTTTTCCGTTAACTCTACATGTGTAAAGAAATCGTATACTTCTTGTACAGAGTACTTCGTTACATCCGCAATTGTTTTTTCACCAACAAAAACAGCCAAACTTTCTGGCTTTAAACGGCCGCCCTTACATTTCGGACACGCTTGCTCCGCCATATACTTCTCCATTTGCTCACGAATGTAATCGGAGCTCGTCTCACGATAACGACGCTGAATGTTTGGAATCACACCTTCAAACAAAATATCGCTCTCTTTCACTTGACCAAAATCATTCACATAACGGAAATAAACCTTCTCATCTCCGCTTCCATACAATACTTTATCAAATAAGTCTTTCGGTATGTCCTTCACCGGCATATCCATATCAATTCCGTAATGATTACAAACCGATTGCAGTAATTGTGGATAGTATTGGGAACTTGTCGGTTCCCAAGGTGCAATGGCATGACCATTTAAAGATAAATCCCAGTTCGGAATCACGAGTTCTAGATCCACCTCTAATTTTGCACCAAGTCCATCACAAGATGGACACGCACCGAATGGGCTGTTAAAGGAGAACATGCGCGGCTCTAACTCCCCAATTGAAAAACCACAATGCGGGCAGGCATGATGCTCACTAAATAACAGTTCCTCTTCACCCATGACATCAATTAACACGCGACCTTCACCAAGCTTTAACGCACTTTCAAGAGAGTCAGCAAGTCGGCTCGCAACACCTTCTTTTACAACAATTCGGTCAATGACTACTTCAATTGAATGCTTTTTATTTTTATCTAACGTAATTTCGTCAGATACATCCAACATCTCTCCATCCACACGAACGCGGACATAACCTTGTTTTTTTATATCTTCTAGAATTTTCACATGCGCACCTTTACGTCCTGATACGATTGGTGCCAACACTTGTAATTTCGTACGTTCTGGATATTCTAAAACACGGTCTACCATTTGCTCTACTGTTTGTGATGTAATTTCAATTCCGTGGTTTGGACAAATTGGTGTCCCAATACGAGCAAATAGTAACCGTAAATAATCATAAATCTCGGTAACCGTTCCGACCGTTGAACGCGGGTTACGACTCGTCGTTTTTTGATCGATTGAAATTGCTGGAGACAGCCCTTCAATTGCATCAACATCCGGCTTATCCATTTGTCCTAAAAACTGGCGTGCATACGCCGATAAAGATTCTACATATCGGCGCTGTCCTTCCGCGTATATCGTATCAAATGCTAAAGATGATTTCCCGGAACCAGATAATCCGGTCACAACAACAAGTTGATTTCTCGGAATGGTTACGTCAATATTTTTTAAATTATGTGCCCTTGCACCTTTTACAACGATAAAACCTTTGCTCACCATCTTCACCCTTCCGCTTTTAATTCTAGTAGTAAATCTCTTAGTTCAGCTGCACGCTCGAAGTCTAGCGCTTTTGCCGCTTCCTTCATTTCTACTTCCATCTTCGCAATCGTCTTTTCACGTTCTTTTTTCGTCATTTTCTTAGCAGGTGCTGCTTCATACGTTTCTGTATCTTCTGCGGCCATTGTTGCACGAATGACATCACGCACTTCTTTTTGAATGGTTCTCGGCGTAATTCCGTGTTCTTTATTATAAGCTTCTTGTTTTTCACGACGACGCTTCGTTTCTTCTATTGCAATTCCCATCGATTTTGTAATGCGATCAGCATACATAATTACATGACCATTTTCATTACGTGCTGCGCGGCCAATCGTCTGAATGAGCGAGCGCTCTGAACGTAAGAATCCTTCTTTATCCGCATCTAAAATCGCCACAAGCGATACTTCTGGAATATCAAGTCCTTCTCGCAATAAGTTAATACCAATAAGCACATCAAATTTTCCAAGACGAAGATCACGAATAATTTCAATTCGCTCAAGCGTTTTAATTTCAGAATGTAAGTAGTTTACTTTAATTCCAACATCTTTTAAGTAATCTGTTAAATCCTCTGACATTTTCTTTGTTAATGTCGTAATTAAAACACGCTCATTTTTCGCAATACGGTCGTGAATTTCTCCTAGTAAATCATCAATTTGTCCTTCTATTGGACGCACCTCGATTTGCGGATCAAGTAACCCAGTCGGACGAATGATTTGTTCCACCACTTCCGGTGCGTGCTCTAGTTCGTATGGACCAGGTGTTGCCGATACATACACAACTTGATTGGTTTTCTCTTCAAATTCCTCAAACATAAGCGGTCTATTATCCAGCGCTGAAGGTAAGCGGAAACCATGTTCAACAAGCACTTGCTTACGCGCCTGATCCCCATTATACATCGCTCTTACTTGGGGCAATGTTACGTGTGACTCATCCATGACAATCAAGAAGTCATCCGGGAAATAATCTATTAATGTATATGGCGTTGATCCCGCTGGGCGCAACGTTAAATGCCGGGAATAGTTTTCAATTCCAGAGCAAAAGCCCATCTCGCGCATCATTTCCAAATCGTAACGTGTCCGCTGCTCAATCCGCTGCGCTTCTAACAATTTCCCGTTAGCATTCAATTCCTTTAATCGTTCTTCCAGTTCTTTTTCAATATTTTCAATGGCAACTTTCATCTTTTCTTCACGTGTAACGAAGTGAGACGCCGGGAAAATAGCAACATGTTCGCGTTCTGCTAGCACTTCACCCGTTAATGCATTCACTTCACGAATCCGATCAATCTCATCGCCAAAAAATTCAATTCGAATACAATGTTCATCAAGCGATGCTGGGAAAATCTCAACTACATCCCCGCGTACGCGAAACGTCCCACGCTTAAAGTCAATATCATTCCGTCCATACTGTACATCAACAAGTTCACGAAGCAATTGGTTTCGTTCCTTTTCCATACCAACGCGCAAAGAAACAACAAGTTCTCGGTATTCTTCTGGTGAACCTAAACCATAAATACACGAAACACTCGCTACAATGATTACATCATTACGTTCAAACAAAGAAGACGTTGCCGAGTGACGTAGTTTATCGATTTCATCATTAATTTGAGCATCTTTTTCAATGAATGTATCGGTTTGCGGTACATATGCTTCCGGCTGATAAAAATCGTAATAACTAACAAAATACTCTACAGCATTGTTTGGAAAGAAATCTTTCAACTCACTGTATAGCTGTCCTGCCAACGTTTTATTATGGGCCATCACAAGTGTTGGCTTCGTTACTTCTTTAATGACATTTGAAATTGTAAATGTCTTTCCTGTTCCCGTTGCCCCAAGCAACACTTGATGCTTCTTACCATTTTGAATCCCTGCTGTCAGCTGCTCAATCGCTCGCGGCTGATCACCTTGCGGGGAATATTCTGATACAATCTCAAATTGATGTTCCAAATTCACCGTACCTCCTCGTAAAAAATCTGTATTATTATTTTACCACGAACGCACATAAAAAAACCAAAAAAACGAACAGATATTCGGTAAAGAATTCGACATTCTTTCTACAAAACCCAATATGTAGCAGCAAAAAAAGACACTTATTCATATAAGCATCTTTCCCTTCTTATTCATTAGGCGCCTTCAGCAAAAAATAGCCTATATATTCATGATTTTCTTTGCATTCACTTAATTTATAGCTTATGCCTTCATTACTTTCCTCTTTCATAATCCCTCTGCACACATCACGTTTTTTCCCTTTATGAATTCCTCCAAATTTGTCATTAGAATCATCGAAAATATAGTTTATATTGGTTCCATCATAGTCTAACGTTTGAAAGATTGGATCCCCCTCATCTGTATAATTCACAATGCGTACTTGATCAGCTTGGCCACTTTTCACATGATTCAGAAACTGCTCAAACTTATCTAAATTAGACACTTCATCCATTTTTCCGACAATATCATTCTTTTTATCAACTTTTGCTGCACCATGGTTCTCACTATTTTCTACTAGTTTTGTAGAAAATAAAAAACCAACCAAACTGCCAATACATACTAGCAAACATAATAAGACAATTCCCTTTTTCATATTGATCCTCCCCAGCTTGTTTCGGCTTTATACTACCATTCAAAATGAAATGACTTGAAGTAGCAATACAAATACCTATATAAATCCATTTTGATTTTTCGACATATAGCCGCGGCTATGGATAACAAAAGGTGACCTGCACTCGTTTTCTCTCTTTGTTTTCACTGGGCATGGGACAGTAAAAGGATCTGACCGCTTCTATGCATGGACGGATGCTCTCTCCCACCTAAAAAGAAGGGGTTTATGTCGGTTTTTTAATTTGTATTTTCAGATAGGTAGAATTTTCTGAAAAAAATAATATTTACAACGTCCGCTTTTCATATTAAAATACGTATTACAAGATTCGACATTATACGACAACAGGGTCTTAATGTTCAGAATATTATAACGAATGGAGAGTGAGAGATCTATATGAATTTATTTCGTAAAAAATCGATTTCTGCACTGTTAGCACAGTCGCAAAAGAAAGGAGAATCTTTAAATAAAGAGCTTGGCGCACTCGATCTAACAACGTTAGGTGTGGGCGCTATTATTGGAACCGGCATTTTCGTTCTTACCGGTGTTGCTGCAGCAGAATACGCAGGACCAGCACTTATTTTATCATTTATTTTATCCGGTTTAGCCTGTGTATTTGCGGCATTATGTTATTCTGAATTTGCTTCAACTGTACCGGTTTCAGGTAGTGCTTACACTTATAGCTACGCAACATTTGGAGAAATAATTGCTTGGATTTTAGGATGGGATTTGATTCTAGAATATGGCTTAGCTTCCTCAGCTGTTGCATCAGGGTGGTCCGGATATTTCCAAGGACTATTAAGTGGATTCGGTATTACATTACCTACCGCTTTAACAAGCGCATATAATCCTGCAGCCGGAACATACGTAGATCTACCGGCAATCTGTATCATTTTTCTAATAACATTGTTATTAACAAAAGGTACAAAAAAATCAGCTCGTTTCAATACTATTATGGTAGCTATAAAACTATTTGTTGTTCTTCTATTCATCGGCGTTGGTGCTTTCTATGTAAAACCTGAAAACTGGACACCATTCATGCCGTTTGGCTTCTCTGGCGTAGCAACTGGAGCTGCAACTGTATTCTTTGCTTACATCGGATTTGACGCTGTATCAACAGCTGCTGAAGAAGTGAAAAATCCACAGCGCAACATGCCAATTGGTATTATCGCTTCTTTAACAATCTGTACAATTTTATATATCGTTGTTTCATTAATATTAACTGGAATCGTTCCCTACGATCAGTTAGGTGTAAAGAACCCAGTTGCATTTGCACTGCAATATATTCATCAAGATTGGGTTGCTGGCTTTATCTCTTTAGGAGCAATGGCTGGGATTACAACGGTACTACTTGTTATGTTATTTGGACAAACACGTTTATTTTACGCAATTAGCCGTGATGGATTACTACCAAAAGCTTTTTCTCGCGTAAACAAAAAAACAAAAACACCCGTTCTTAATAGTTGGATTACTGCCACTATGGTTGCTTTCTTTGCTGGTTTTATTCCTTTAAGTAAACTAGCTGAATTAACAAATATAGGTACACTATTCGCATTTAGCGTTGTTTCAATTGGTGTAATCATCTTACGCAAAAAACAACCTGATTTACCGCGTGCCTTTAAAGTGCCATTGGTACCATGGATTCCGGCTTTAGCTGTTCTATTCTGCGGATACCTAGCATTGCAGCTACCAGCAATAACATGGATTGGCTTTGTCTTATGGCTTGTAATTGGACTTGTTGTCTACTTCAGCTACGGTTATAAAAATAGTAATCTGCAAAATAAACAAAAAGAAGACGTTGCATAATAAAAGGCTGTTGTCCAATTAGGACAGCAGCTTCTTTTCTTTTTTTGGGAAAATGACATAAGAAAATGTAATCACTGTATCAATGAGAAATACAACGCCCCATACTTGACTCACACGACTTGCCGCTTCATTTAAAACGATGCCTTTTTCAAGCCAATTCACCCACTGTTCAAACGGTGCCAATCCGTACATAAAGAAAAAAATAAGATGTATCGCAACAAATAAAACAAGATGTAAACCCCATTGTCCCAGTTCTTGCTTCGCATACGCCCAGCCCGTTAGCTCCGCTGGCTCTTCTATAACTGGCAACGGTTCATTTCGCCACTTCGCTACCAGTCTCTGCATACGATGATCAAGCTTCTTCAAATCTTTTTTTCCATAAAAAAGCGCATATAACAATATAACTACAACAATAACTTGAAAGTTAGAAAACTTACCGGTTTCATAATAATCCATAACACCTAAAGCTAAAATAAATACCTCGTTTAGAAGTAATACGATTCCAACAATGAAACTAACTTTTCGCAAGCGAAACCCGTAACGCAGTAAAAAGAAGCCGATTGCCGTGACCCAAAATACAATTTCTGCCCCAATTAATAAAAACCAGCGATACTCAGCAAGCACACTCATTTCTTCCCCCCTCCTTTTTCATCATATATACGAAAAGCCTCATCCATATATTGCAGAAGTTCGTCTTCGATTGGATACATATGCATCTTTTGTGAATCCTCTTTCGATTTTCGCACTTCCCATAATTTATCTAAAAATGCTTCATCACCATTTGCCATCTCTATACATTTTTCCATTAATTTTTTGGTAGCTTCTTGTACTTCATTATGGGATGGGGCCTTTCCCTCTTGCATTAAACGACGTAATTGCTTTAACAGAGCAACCCATTCACCGACATTTTCATCCTCCTCACTCATATTTGGCAAATTGTGAAGAAGCCTTTGCTCCTCATCTGAAAATACTTGCCTTTGAAATAATTCGCGTATACGAGGAGATTGTTGTGAAAGTTGAATGAGCTCGAACATAATTTTCCAATCTAACTCACCCTCAAGCTCTGCTGAATAGACGACAGCCTGCAAAATCTTTTCCATACGATTGAATTTCTTCTGTTCTTCTTGTACAAATTGCAATTGATTTTGCAATGATTCTTTTAAACTCAATTCATCCGTTACTAACATATTCGCAACTTCTTTTAATGAGAAGCCCATTTCTTTTAGAAATAAAATTTGTTGCAAGCGAATAACATCCGATTCACTATATAAACGATGTCCACCTTCTGTTTTTCCACTTGGCTTTAATAAATCAATTTGGTCATAATATCGAAGTGTCCTTACCGTAACACCCGTCTCCTTTGTCAACTGCTGAATCGAGATCATCCCCATCACCCTTTCCTCTCCATTGTAAAAGATGACGCAGCGTAACTTTCAAGTGTTTTTATGAAAAAGAAAATATAAAAAGCTGTTTACATCTCCTTCGATGTAAACAGCTTTTTATGGAAACAACATTTTTTGAATCACTCGCCCACATGATAGGGCAGCAATCCCAACTAAAATACTTGTCGCAAACTTATGATAATGTGCCAAATCCAACAAATAATACGACAATCCCACTACTCCAATCACAATAACTGCGCTTGGCACAGGATTGCGAACAATATTTTGGCTACCCCAAATAAATGCAAACAGAGCTGCAACAATACATAAAATCGGTAATCCCATCCCGTATACCCCTCTATTCATCGTCTTCAAGATTTTTTATTTTCCGCTTTTCCCATAAACAAATTAAAAAGAATAGTATATTTCCTATCATCATAATTATAAATTTATTTTGATTTTTCGACATATAAGTCGTGACTATGGATAACAAAAGGTGACCTGCACTCGTTTTCTCTCTTTGTTTTCACTGTGTCTGGGCAGGAAAAGGATCTGACCGCTTCTATGCATGGCCGGATGCTCTCTCCCACCTAAACAGAAGGGTTTTATGTCATTTTTTTAATTTGTATTTATATAGTTACTCATCCTCTTTCCATTTACCAAACTTCCATTTTGGCCAATAATTCACAAACAAGTATATAAATTGTCCTACAACAAACAGAACAAACGGCGTACCCGCACTGCCATGGACAATCAGATTATACATTCCCCATATCGCTAAGCTAAGTGCGTAAAACACACCTAAAAACTTAAAAGCTTTATCCGACTGATGTCTTTCAAATTCATCTTGCATTCGCACTGTATTCCACCTCTATCCAATCTTTATATCCTTATTCCAACGTAAAAATCTCCTCCACGCTCATCCCAAAATATTTTGCAATCTTTAGTGACAATTCCAAACTCGGATTGTAATGATTGTTTTCAATCGCAACAATCGTCTGCCTTGTCACTTGCATCGCCTTTGCCATCTCAACTTGCGTAATATGATTTTGTTTTCTTAGTTCCTTAATTCTATTTTTCACACCCATAGGCTCCACCCTTAAAGTAAAGATATCTTTACTTTAATTATAAATATTTTCCAGTTTTAAGTAAAGATATCTTTACTTAAATCCAAATAAAAAAGACTTGCAACTGCAAGTCTTTTTACACAAAACCTAGTACGTATACAAGAATATACCCAACAACGGAAAGTGCGACAGATCCAATCAATCCCGCAACAAATGCCCTACTTCCCAACTTACGAAATGTCGTAAACTCGACATTTAAACCAAGCCCTGCCATCGCCATGGCGATAAGCATGTAAGCAAGGGTTACTATATATCCTGCCACAACTTCCGGTACAATTCCTAATGAATGAAAAGCACTCATTGCGAGGAAGCCAAAAATAAACCACGGAATCTGAATATCACGCCATGAGCTTTTTTTGCCTTCTCCTTCACTACGCTGAAACCATAGTCCAATTAAAATTGCGACTGGTACAAGCATTGCAACACGTGTCAATTTTACAATGACTGCAATATCGACAGACGCACTCCCGCCTGGTGCGGCCGCAGCAATAACATGCGCAATTTCATGCAATGTCGCCCCAGAAAACACACCATAGCCATAAGGAGATAAACCGAGCACCGGATATAATAATGTATAAAGTAGTGTGAAAATCGTTCCTAAAATTGCAATAATTGCTGCGCCAACTGCAATTTCCTCATCCTTCGCCTTCACTTGTGGCGCAATGGCTACAACCGCTGCCGCCCCGCAAATCGCTGTCCCGCATGCTGTTAAAATCCCAAGTTTCTTCTCTACTTTAAAAACACGTGTTAACGTATATACAACAACAAGTGTGAATGCAATAACAATCGCAGCAATCACCAATACCTTTGGTCCCGCCTTAGCGATATCTACTAAATTCAAACGCATACCAAGTAAAATAATCCCGAACCGAAGCAATTTCTTACTCACAAAATTCGTTCCTGCTATCGCTTCATGAGGGACACCAATTGTCGCTCTCCATATCATACCGATCAGAATAGCAATGACCAATTGTCCCATAATATTTAAAAATGGAAGCTGCGCTAAGTACTTTGCCGCAATCGCAATTAACAAGGTAATCCCAATTCCTTGCGAAAAACCGAGACGCTTCCTCTTTTGTATGACAAGTGTTTGTTCCATGTTGTACCACCCCAATAATCGTATTGAAACATGCATGTTCTCTCTACTTCTAGTATAAAAGAATCTTAATCATAAGTTTAATACCAATAAATAATCTCAATCATCAATAAAACTTATGATACAATGCGTGAAAGGCGGAGACAGCTTGTTCAAAATTGTAGAACGTTGGAGCTCACGACAGAGAGACACTTTTTGCCTCATCTGAGGGTGTGAAACAACCAAAGATTTTAGCCACTGGAGTTAGATACAAGAAAAGCGGGATCAGCTGCTTATTAAACAAAAGGAGACAACAAAATGAACGTCGATATTTTAAAAATATTTGTTACTGTCGTAGAGCAAAAGCACTTTTCACGTGCTGCTGAACTATTAAATCTGTCACAGCCTGGCGTCAGTATGCATATTCGCAATTTAGAAAATGAATTTGGCAAAACACTTATTCAGCGTTCTCCAAAGCACGTGCAAGTAACAGAGGCTGGCAACATTTTATACATACATGCAAAGCAAATGCTATCGCTATATGAAGAAGCGAAACAGGAAATTAACGAACTCGACAACGTTGTCACAGGAACACTTCGCATCGGTGCTAGTTTTACAATTGGTGAATATTTACTCCCCAAAATATTAGCGAACTATGCAAATGAAAATCCACGCGTAGAAGTACATACACTCATCTCCAACACAGAAGAAGTTTTGCAGAGCATCCGCTCCAATCAAATTGATATCGGTTTAGTCGAAGGTCAGGTCGTGTACACTGATATCGATGTGGAAACCTTTATGGAAGATGAAATGAAGCTCGTCGTCCCACCAAAGCACCCTTTGCTAAGCATAGCTAAAATCAATGAACATACACTACAAGACCAAGTATGGATTCTGCGTGAAACCGGATCTGGAACACGCGCCTATAGCGACCGCTTTATCCATCATCATCATTTAAAAATGAAACGTCACTTTACATTTAGCAGCATACAAAGTGTCAAGGAAGCCGTTGCTGCCGGGCTTGGCATCGCTATATTATCAGATTGGACCGTGCGAAAAGAATTGCAGGCAAACGAGATTTTTCACATCCCGATTCCAAATGAACAACTAATTCGTCCTTTTTCTATCGTTCGCGGAAAATACTTTATTCCTTCTAAGGCCATTCAAGTCTTTTTAGATCACGTCCAATCTTTTGCAAAAAAACAGAGTTGATCTTCAAATTAGTATGAGGATTTAAAATGAATGTGAAAGGAGTGACGATATTGCGAATCGGAGAATTGTCAAAGCAAACCGGTGTTAGTGAACGCTCATTACGACATATATGAAGAAAAAGGGTTGTTACCTTCAAAACGGCTAGCGAATGGTTATCGTGACTTTGATGAGCAGGTAATCGAAAAAGTAAAAATATACAACGAATTACTGCAGACAAAATAACCCACTACTGTTTTCTAAATGGTTTGACAAATTCATTTGTATACGCATACAATGAACGTAAGATTATGAAAGGAAGGTACCTGGCCAATGAAGTTCTAATTCTCTTTTTTATTCATCCATCACGCATAGTGAAACAAAATGATGAAAACTAGAAGGGGATTAGTATGTCCATTTGTCGATACTTTCTTTTGACAAGATCATGTAAAAATACGTGTATCGTTTCTTTATGTACACCTTTTTACATATATGGGCGACGTCTATCCTCTCTAGTGAAACTAGGGAGGTTTTTTTATGACTATTTTATTCGCACGTAACATTGAAAAAAGCTTTGGTGACCGCACTTTATTTACATTACAATCACTCGACATTCATGCACGTGATCGTATTGGCATTGTCGGTGTAAACGGTGCTGGAAAATCTACCTTATTACAAATATTAAGTAAAGAAATAGAACCTGATGACGGTACGGTTACTCATCGTAGCTCTATTGCAATCATTCCTCAGTTCAATGAGGATACAGTAGAAACGGCTTCCTCTCTTACAAAAGGAAAATGGAACATTTCTAACGTTACAAGTGCGATGAGCGGAGGCGAGCGTATGCGTTTAAAAATTGCACATGCCCTTGAGCAAGAAGCAGCAATTTTATTTGCAGATGAACCGACAAGTCATTTAGATTTGTACGGTACAGAGCAATTAGAAAAAGCACTACAATCTTATAGAGGGGCAATCGTTTTAATCTCTCATGACAGAACATTACTCGATGCAGTTTGTACAAAGATCATTGAAATTGAAGATGGTGTTGTTCGTGAATATAAAGGAAATTACGCTACTTATAGAGAGCAAAAAGAACGGGAACGGATAGAGCAACAGGCTGATTATGAGCAATATGTACAAGAAAAGCGACGCTTAGAACAATCCATCATAGGTAGGAAACAACGTGCTGCTAGTATGACGAAAATTCCAACCCGCTTTAGTTCTTCTGAGTCTAAACTATATAAATCGGATGCTGCTTATAGTCAAGGAAATGTGCAAAAAGCAACAAAAGCGATAGAAACAAGACTCGAACAACTCGAAAAGAAAGAGAAACCGAAAGATTTTTCTCATGCACAATTTGATATACAACATCATGCTCCGATTCATAGTAAAACAGCTGTGCAATTTAATAAAACAGCAAAAAAACTTAGAAACCGCACCTTGTTCCACAATATGAACGGCAGTATTCCCCCAGGTGCAAAACTTGCTATCCTAGGAAAAAACGGAAGTGGTAAAACAACATTGTTCAACATGATTCTTGCCAAAGAGCGAGGTATTCAGCTTTCAAAAAGTTGTAAAATCGGCTACTTTGAACAAACGTTATCCATCTTAGAAAATGATAAAACAATTTTAGAAAATGTGATGGAAGAAACGAATTATACGGAGGCTTTCGTGAGAACAATACTTGCACGCCTTCTCTTTCGGCGCGAAGATGTCCATAAACAAGTACATGTATTAAGCGGCGGTGAACGGACAAAGGTCGCACTCGCAAAAGTATTTTTAGGAAACTACAACATGCTCCTGCTTGATGAACCAACAAACTATTTAGATTTAGCAACGCAAGAGGAATTGGAACAAATGTTGCAAGAATATCCTGGCACCGTTCTTTTTATTAGCCATGACCGAGCATTTATTCACACAGTAGCAGACCACATTCTACATGTAGATACGGAGTCACCTCGGCTCTTTCACGGAAATTATGAGCAGTACATGAAACGCCCGGAACAAACGTCGGTAAACACTACCGAGCAAGAACTATTACGGTTACAAACAAAGTTAACAGAAATCATCGGCCGTATTTCCATGCCCGATCGACATGATGACATTGCGCTTCTTGAAAAAGAATACGAACAGTTAGTGGAACAAATTAAAAATTGTAAGGAAGCCCTCAAATGTCTTCCCTATATGTCGACAGGCGTCCTGACATTTCCCAAGAAATATCGATAATTCGACATATAAAAAAAGAAGCCGTGCACCAAGCACGGCTTCTTTTCTATCTATTCTTACACGCGTACTGCTGTACCGCTTACTGCTACCATCAACATACCTTCGCGAACTACTTCATAATCCACATCGATACCAACAATGGCATTCGCACCTTTTTGCTTCGCAAGAGTTTTCATCTCTTCCATCGCAATATCACGAGCTTCTTTTAATTTACTTTCATATGCACCAGCACGGCCACCGACAACATCACGAACAGAAGCAAATAAATCGCGCACGATATTAGCACCCATAATTGCTTCACCATTTACGATATCAATATATTCTATAATTTCTTTCCCTTGAATAACAGAAGTTGTCGTTACGATCATCCTTTACTTCCTCCTATATATGTATATTTGTATTTCCTACCTGTATGGTACGCTATTTTTGATGAAATTATATATATGAAACCCTTTTATTTGTGACAACTACCCAAACATTCATCTTTCAGTTTGTTAGACTCAAAAGTATTGTCACATTCCCCATCATGCGGAAGTTGGTCACTTACGAACTAAATTGTGCTTCATATAACCTACTATAACCTCCGCCTTGTTCAATCAGTTCTTCGTGTGAGCCTTGCTCAGCAATACCATCCTTATTTACAACGATAATACGGTCCGCATTTTTAATCGTTGCAAGTCGATGTGCAATAACTAACGTTGTACGGCCAACTGACAGCTCAGCAAGCGCTTGTTGTATTGCCAATTCTGTTTCCGTATCAAGCGCAGAAGTCGCTTCATCCAAAATGAGAATTGGTGGGTTTTTAAGAAACATACGTGCAATTGCTAAACGTTGCTTTTGACCACCAGAAAGCTTCACGCCTCGCTCGCCAATTACCGTATCTAGTCCATCTGGTTGTGAATAAATTAAGTCCTCTAATTGAGCACGTTTTACAGCCTCCCAAATTTCAGATTCGGGTGCTTGTAAGTTTCCGTAAGCAATATTCTCTCTAATCGTCCCAGAGAATAAAAACACATCTTGCTGCACGATACCAATTTGTTTACGAAGTGATGATAGTGTCATTTCTTGCGTATCAATATCATCAATCTTGATAGATCCAGATTCAAGTTCATAGAAACGTGGCAGCAGGCTGCATAATGTTGTTTTCCCTGCACCAGATGGCCCAACAAAAGCAACCGTTTCTCCAGCATGAATTTTCAAATCAATATTTTTTAAAATGGGTTCTTGTTTTTCATATCCGAATGTAACGTTGCTATATTGAATTTCACCATGTACATGTTTGACTTCAATTGCATTTGGTGCATCTACAATATCAGGTTCTGTTTCCAATAGTTCAATGTACCTTTTAAAGCCAGCAATTCCTTTTGGATAACTTTCAATAACAGCATTAATTTTTTCAATCGGACGGAATAAAACATTCGTTAATAATACAAAACCAATAAATCCGCCATATGTTAATTCACCTTGAATGACAAACCAAGTTCCGCATACTAATACAAACAATGTAACGAGGCGCATTAGCATGTAACTAATTGATGAATTTAAAGCCATAATTTTATAAGCCATTAACTTTGTCGTACGAAAACGAGCATTATTCACTGCAAATTGCTCCTTCTCGAACTTCTCGTTCCCAAACGCTTGTACAACACGAATACCGCCCACGTTATTTTCAATACATGCATTAAAATCAGCCACATCTGAGAATAGACGTCTAAAAGCACCTGTCATCTTACGATTAAAATAGATTGCTAACCAAAGCAAGAATGGAATAACGAAGAACGTAAGAAGTGCTAACTTCCAGTTAATAGCCAGCATGAATGAGAATGCACCAATGAGAGTCATAACCGCAATAAACAAATCCTCAGGTCCATGATGGGCAATTTCACCAATTTCCATTAAATCATTTGTAAGACGAGAAATTAAGTGTCCTGTTTTATTGTTATCAAAAAAACGAAATGATAGCTTTTGAATATGATCAAATAATTTTTGACGCATATTTGTTTCAATATTAATCCCAAGCATATGTCCCCAGTATGTAACCACATATTGAAGTCCAGCATTTAAAACATAAATTGCAAATAATCCGATACAAGCCCATAGAATTAACGTCCAATTTTGTCCTGGCAGTAATTTATCAATAAACTGATTCACCACAAGTGGGAACCCAAGTTCAAGAAGTCCTGCAATTACAGCACAAGTAAAATCAAGTACAAATAGCCCTTTATACGGCTTATAGTAAGCAAAAAAACGGCGAAGCATAACATCCCTCCTTCATTCAAAATAAAAAGACCTTGCATCATGACAAAGTCTTTCAAGATGATAACCATTATCAATTATATCATAACAACGTTCTCGTTACCTGTCTATCATACATTCACTTAAACAACATGAAACTACACGTTACTATGTGATAAAGTGAAACTGTAATCAGCGGGGGGGTTCCTTCCCCCCACTGATCATTAACCCTCACCTAACTCCTTTGCTTCCTGCCGAACTTTGAGGTAGGAGTATTACTGTCCGCGAATAGCGGGATAAAATGAAAACGACCTACGAATTTTCGTAGGCCGTTTTCATTCTTACTTTTTTATAAAACGTTACATAGCTTCCGTATCCCATTTATGCTCCTGCTCCACAAACACAATTCCTAATTCATAATGTACACCAGCATAAAGAGCATTCTGAACAAGGCGAAGTTCACCGTTTGTATCGAGTACCTCTAATTTGCAAAATGCACCTGTTGTTTTCGTCTGCAATGCATCGTAAAACTCCTCGACACTCATAGGGATGACACCGTTCACTTTTGTAATGACCTCTCCAGGCTTCAGATTCATTTCTGCGCCTGCTGTATTTGGAATTGTACCTAACACAACCAATCCATCATTACGGGCTGCAAAGTACGCTGGACGGGTTTCATCGACTATGCGTTCCTGCATGGAAATTGTAAAACGGCCAAGCATTGCCACTCCCATCGCTACAATCGCTAACAGGGGCCACCAGTAACTTGCTACACCTAGAATCAGAACAAGGGCAGCTAATCCAAATACACGTCTCCCTGTAAATAATAATGCTTCCGTCGGTTCATAACTTTTAATTGTTCGCATGAAACCTATTAAAAATGGAACAAGGAACAGAGAATAGGTTTGTGAGCCAACAGAAACGACAGGCCACCATGAAACAAATTGTGTTACGGCATCTCCCGGCACAAGAATGAAAATAGGAACGAGCCATAAACGCTTTGATTCATGTAACCCAATATTTAAACCGCGCTTTCCTTGTCGCAGTTTTGGCGTTGAATGCCGCACTGCATTTTTAGAAATCAATAATCCTTCTACAATCAGCATCACGCCAAGTAAAATTGCAAGAGAAGGAATCGTACGCTCTTCCCCATCTTGAAGCTGTAAAAAAGGGATGGGTAGCTTAGATGATAACATTGCTGCTACAATCGCTATGCCGAATGTGTATGCAGAAGACAAATATCTATATTGAGCGGCTAGTCCAAATAATAGCGTCCAAATTAGAATCGCCCATATACTAGCTTGCGAGAGAACAAGTCCAGCTCCAATTGTGATCACTGATACAAGAAATCCATATCCAATTCCAGCGAACATTGATGTCCGCATTTCAAACAAAACATCGTATACTTTAAAAGAAAAATCTTTTCGTTCTCGTAATACACGCAAATATCCAACAAAAATACTACTTATAAAAAATACATAAACAGCAGGGTGCAAGAAAAAACGTCCAACTGCCTTTATTACCTCAAACAACCATGCCTCCACGAACCGCTTCACCACCATTTGTATAGTAATCTCTTTTTATCTTATCACAACTAAACAAACGTTTGTTTAACATGCATAAAAAAATACAGGCGATAAAACACGCCTGTATTTTTTCTCTCGCTATTCGCGGGCAGTTTATCCCCCTCCTAATTTCTTTTTTTCTTGCAGAACTTTGAGGTGGGGGTAATACTGCTCGTTAATGCCCGATTGATTCAACTTTATTATTTCGCCATTAATTTTAATGCCGCTTGTAGTTGTAGATCATTTTCGCCGGAACGAATCTTTTCAATAATTTTATTTTGAATCGCTTCTGCTGTCTTTTTATCAAGCTTTCCTGTCGCTTCCATTTCGTTCGCATTTTGGAATGCTTTTATTGCAGATTCTGTTTCCTTACTAAAGTAACCATCTTCACGCCCTGTTGCATATCCTAAATTTTTCAACATTTCTTGTGCATGTTTCACTTGTACATCGTTTGCATTATAAGAAAGTGTCTTCTCGATTTGGATTGGCGTTGCATGATAATAATCTGGTTGCTTTACTTCCACAGTTGGGGCAATTCCTTTTTTATGAATCCAATTGCCATCTGGTGTAAGCCACTTAAACATTGTAAGTTTAATATTGCTACCATCTGTAAATGGAACGGCTTGCTGAACAGTACCCTTCCCAAATGTATTTTCACCAATTAGTGCATACCCTTCGCCTTCTTTTAATGCTCCTGCTAAAATTTCTGAAGCCGATGCACTTCCTTTATCAATTAATACTGAAATTGGATATGATTTCCGCTCTTTTAGTGAAGTATAAAACTTCTCTTTTTTTCCATTTCGTTGTTCAACTTGCATCATTGGCTTTTTCTCTGTCATGATTAATTTCAAAATATCTTGAACACTATTTAAATAGCCTCCGGGATTTCCACGGACATCAATGACAAGCCCTTGCATATCTTTCTTTTCAAGCTCTTTCAATTGATCTGTAAATTCTTTCGCTGTATTTTCAGAGAAAGATGTAATTTGCATATAGCCAATATTTTTCTCATTCTCTTTCTTTACAGAACTAAACACCGTAAAAATAGGAATTTTTTCACGCTTAATTTTAAATTCTAGTGGATCCACTACTCCTGAACGCTTTACTTCAAGTGTAACAGTCGTTCCTTTTTTACCACGGATCTTTAATACTGCTTCTTCACGTGATAAATCTTTTACACTGTTTCCATCTACCGATAAAATTTGATCATTCGGTTTAATGCCTACTTTTTCAGCTGGTGAACCTTTAATTGGAGATACAATGATAAGTTTACCATCTGTCTTGTTCACTTCAGCACCGATACCTTCTAACTCAGGATCAAGCGACTGCTCAAATTGCTTTGCTGTTTCTTTATCCATATATGTAGAATACGGATCTTTCAGCGTTGACAGCATCCCTTGTATCGCTCCTTCAACAAGCTTATCATCCTTCACGTCTTCCACATAACGTGAATCAATAAGTGCATACGCCTCACGAATTTTATTCAAATCCGCTTGTTTTACACCGGTACTATCTCCTGTCATCGTTTGCGCCATGTATGGATTACTTCCCAATACATACATTCCCGCAAACATTCCGCCAGCACCAACTAAAAATGCCACAATCATTCCAATAATCGCAACTCTACGTTTCAATGCGGAGTTCCCCTTTCCAAAACACACAATGGTGTAGGAAAAGGCATCACACATTGTGCGATGCCTTTTCCTATTTCTACTATATGATAAGCTTGTACGAATTATGTTTGCAACTTTTTACACTTTTAAGAAACGACGGATAGACATAACGCTTCCCCACATACCAATTAACGCACCGATTAGCATTAATAAGCCTGAAAGTTGGAATACAAACGGGCTATATGGAAGAAGTTCGAAAATCGTTCCACCAAGCTTCTCATTAAACATGCCTTGAAGTGAATTATAAGAAGATAAAATCACGACAATTGGAAGAAGTGAACCCAATATGCCTAAGAATAAACCTTCTAATAGAAACGGCCAACGAATGAACCAGTTTGTCGCCCCAACAAGTTTCATAATTTCAATTTCTGTGCTTCTCGCATAGATTGTAATTTTAATCGTGTTAGAGATTAAGAACATCGCTGTGAATAAAAGACCAGCAATTAATGCAACCCCAATATTACGACCTGTTTTTACTGTATCAAACAGTTTCTTTACTTCATTTTTACCATATTGTACGTTATATACAAATTGCATTTTTTCAACTTTTTTCGCAATTGTAGCTGTATCTGTTGGTTCTTTTGCTTTTACAATATATACATTTTTTAATGGGTTATCCTGTTCAAATAACTCGAAAGTTTTCCCACTATCACCTAAACTTTTAATTAAACGTTTTAATTCTTCTTCTTTTGAAGAGAATTTAACAGAATCTACTTTTGCAATCTTGCCAATCTCTTCTTCTAATTTCTTTTGATCCTCTTCTTTCGCTGCTGGATCAATGTGTACACGCATTTCTACATCTTGCTCCACTTTCGTTGCAAAGTGGTTCATATTCATAATCGCTGTTAAAAAGACACCTACAAGTAATAATGTAACTGTTACCGCACTTACAGAAGCAAATGTCATCCATCCATTACGGGATAGATTTTTTACACCTTCTCGTAAATGTCGACTAAGGGTTTTAGTCTTCATATCCGTATCCTCCCTCAATCTCATCTCGAACAATTTTTCCACCTTCAATTGCAATAACACGATGGCGAATTGTATTTACGATATCCGAGTTATGCGTCGCCATTACAATTGTTGTACCACGTTCATTAATGCGCTTGAAAATACTCATAATATCCAATGCCGTTTCCATATCAAGGTTACCTGTTGGTTCATCGGCAATTACAACTTTCGGACGATTCACAATTGCTCTTGCAATTGCAACACGCTGTTGCTCTCCACCTGAAAGTTCATTTGGAAGTGCATCTGCACGATCCTCAAGACTAACAAGACCTAATACTTCCGTAACACGCTCACGAATTACCTCAGGCTCTTCTTCAATTACTTCTAAAGCAAACGCTACATTCTCATATACCGTTAATTTAGGTAGTAATTTAAAGTCTTGGAAAATTACGCCTAGTTGACGTCGGAAATAGGGTACATCTCGCTCAGCCAACGTTTCAATTACAAGCCCATTCACATTAATAGACCCTGTTGATGGTTTTTCTTCACGATACATCATCTTAATAAACGTAGATTTTCCGGCTCCACTCGGTCCAACTACATATACGAATTCACCTTGCTTGATTTTAACTGTGAGCCCATCAATGGCTTTCATACCATTTGGATACTCCTTATACACATTCGTCATTGTTATCATTATTTATCACCCAATACTAATGATTTTTTTCGACATACTTTTTCTACTTATCTTCACATGAAAGCAAATACTCCCATTATTACTCATGATCTTGTTGTAACTTCAAACCTATCGAAGCATGTCTTTTGTTCCAAAACAACAGTAACATTTCCTCTTGCCACTGTTTTATGTACATGTTTCAGCAAAATTCTACAAACTATATTGTAACATTATTCGGTTTCCAATTCGGATACATTTTTATTACAGTTGTGTTACACAACATGCAAAAACACGACAAAACAGCGGTAATTCAAAAATCCTATTGTCAACAAGAGGTTATTTCTATATAAATCCATTTTGATTTTTCGACATATAAGCCGCGGCTATGGATAACAAAAGGTGACCTGCACTCGTTTTCTCTCTTTGTTTTCACTTAGCACGGGGCAGGAAAAGGATCTGACCGCTTCTATGCATGGCCGGATGCTCTCTTCCAACCTAAAAAGAAGGGGTTTATGTCGGTTTTTTAATTTGGATTTATATAACTATCACACGGTAAGTCCATCTGCTTTTACAAGCAGTTTATCTCCCACCTAACTTCTTCGCTTTTTGCTGAACTTTGAGGTGAGGGTATTACTGCCCGTAAATAGCGGGATAAATAGTTCTTGTCTTTCAATCTAGCTTTTTCTCTAAAAAACCTTCATACAAAAGAAAGAAACTTAGCCAACAAGACTGAGCAATCAGTTCCCGTGACTAAAGTCTCCATCCATTTCTTAGGGCTAAACAGTCAGCTTCACTTTTCTTACGGTCTAGCTCCTGCTGCCAAAATTTTTATTCGCTTCTCTTATTTCTTTTCCGCTAACCATTCTGCCACTTTTTTTGCCTCTTCATCTTGAATCAAGCCTGCTGGCATACTACCGCGACCTTTTGCAATAATTTTTTCAATATCTTCTTTTCCATATTTACCGCCTACTGTCTCTAAACTAGGTCCGGTAATACCAGCTAAGTCATTACCGTGACAACCTGCACAGCTTTTTTGATAAATTTTTTCAGCACTATCGGTACTTGCAGCTTGATTCGAAGATTTACTTTCTTCCTTCTTCCCGCACGCTCCTACGGCAAGAACTAATGATGTTCCTAACACAATAGCCAACAATTTCTTTTTCATATATATCGCTCCCCACTGTTGATGTCTTACTTGTCTTAAAGTGAAACTTCTATCAGTGGAAAAGTTTTTCATCTCCCACTGATGGGAAGCTTTCACCAATCGAGCTCTCACTAGCATTATAATAATTTTCCTAGCAAAGAAAAACTAACCTATACAGGATAATTTTAACAACACACATAAGAAACCTACTAGTACAGCGCTTTTCTGCAATTGTTTCAATTCTGTGAACAACTGCAAACTATTACAAAGAATCCGTTTCTTAAAAACATAAAGGAAAAATCTTGTATGATTTCCTTATCAATTGCATGTGTGATTCTTATATTTTCTACTTTTTACAAAACAATATGCGACCTTGTATCATAAAACTACGCCCACCAAAAAGAGAAGTTGTTAGTCCAACTTCTCTTCCTCGCTCTTTCCCTCTAAATAAAAGAAAAGATATACTTCTTCATTCTTTCTATTTACCTCGCATGTAAGCCAACAATATGTTGGCTTTTTTTCTTAGGAAATGCGAGAACGTAAATACGCATCGATAAACGCGTCAATTTCTCCATCCATAACGGCTTGAACATTACCAACTTCCGTATTTGTACGATGGTCTTTCACAAGAGAATATGGGTGGAATACGTAAGAACGAATTTGACTACCCCAGCCAATTTCTTTTTGTTCTCCACGGATTTCATCTAATTCTGCTTGTTGTTCCTCTAGTTTCTTTTGATATAGCTTTGCTTTCAACATCTTCATAGCATGTTCACGGTTTTTAATCTGCGAACGCTGAGATTGACACGTTACAATAACGTTTGTCGGGATGTGCGTAATACGAACCGCAGAGTCCGTCGTATTAATGTGCTGGCCACCTGCACCACTTGCACGGTACGTATCTATTTTCAAATCTTCAGTACGGATTTCAATCTCAATATCATCGCTAAATTCCGGCATTACTTCACAAGATACAAAAGATGTATGACGACGTCCAGATGCATCAAATGGTGAAATACGTACAAGACGATGGACACCCTTTTCTGCTTTTAAGTAGCCATAAGCATTATGACCTTTAATTAATATCGTAACACTTTTAATACCCGCCTCATCACCAGGAAGGTAGTCTAATGTTTCCACCTTAAAACCGCGTTTTTCAGCCCAACGCGTATACATACGATACAGCATAGAACCCCAATCTTGTGATTCCGTTCCACCTGCACCCGGATGTAATTCTAAAACTGCATTATTTTTATCATATTCTTCGCTCAGCAATAATTGCAGCTCGTATTCATTCATTTCTTCGACTAAAGACTTTACTTCAGCTTCAAGTTCTACGTGTAACTCTTCATCATATTCTTCTTTTACAAGTTCATGTGTCACTTCTAGATTTTCAAATATTTCATTGAGATCCGTAAACTTACCAACCATATCCTTTAATGCATTTGCCTCATTAATAACAACTTGTGCACCTTTTTGGTCATCCCAAAAGCTTGCACCCATCATCACTTCTTCTAATTCTGCGATACGTTTTTCTTTTCCAGGGAGGTCAAAGAGACCCCCTAAAAGCCGCTAATCTCTTAGCCATTTTCTCTAATTCCTGTCTAATTTCTACTAATTCCATTCTCTTCACCTCTATGTGATTACTGTTACTTTTATATGGAAACAAGGGAAACTCTCCCCGCTTTTTACAGAGAGAGTTTAGCTCTTTTTATTATATGGACATTCTTAAAAATTTTCCATTTCTAGAGGAAAACTTTGTGAGTCGCCTGCTTTTCTTTATTGTCTAGTTCCCAATACCACAGCAGTTTTTATATTTTTTTCCGCTTCCGCATTTGCATAAATCGTTACGTCCGACTTGGTCACCTTTTACAACTGGTTTCTTTTTCGCTTCTTCACCGTCATCTTTCGGATGAACTGCTTCACCTTGTGCTACTTCTTGACGCTCTAGGTTTTGTTCAATTTCGGCTTTCATGATGTAACGAGAAATTTCTTCTTCAATGGAAGCAATCATTGATTCAAACATTGCGAATCCTTCCATTTGATATTCACGTAACGGATCAATTTGACCATACGCACGTAAATGAATACCTTCACGAAGATGATCCATTGCATCGATGTGATCCATCCATTTCGTATCTACAACGCGGAATACAACAACTTTCTCAAATTCACGCATTTGTTCTTCCGGTAGAATTGTTTCTCTCTCATCATAGCGTTCTTTTACTTTTGCAAAGATAAGCTCGCTCATTTCCTCTGGCGCAAGGCGACGTATTTCTTCTTCCACTACATCACCATCTTGAAGAAGGTTTGCATGTAAGTAGTCCATCAGACCTTTGATATTCCAATCCTCTTCAATCTCTTCTTGCGTATGAAGTGCTACAGCTCGTTCTACAGTAGCGTGCATCATACCTTCAATAATGCCGCGTAAGTTGGCAGATTCCATTACCTCTTGACGCTGTTTATAAATCACTTCACGTTGTTGACGAAGTACATCGTCATATTGCAACAGCTGTTTACGTGAATCATAGTTATTTCCTTCTACTCGTTTCTGTGCAGATTCTACAGCACGAGATACCATTTTACTCTCAATTGGCTGTGTATCATCCATACCAAGACGATCCATCATCGCTTTCATATTATCAGAACCGAAGCGGCGCATCAGTTCATCTTCCATTGATAAGTAGAATTGTGTTACACCAGGGTCCCCTTGACGTCCAGAACGACCACGCAACTGATTGTCAATACGACGACTCTCATGACGTTCCGTACCAATAACAGCTAAGCCACCAGCTTCTTTTACGCCTTCGCCCAGTTTAATATCCGTACCACGACCGGCCATGTTTGTTGCAATTGTTACTGCACCTTTATAACCTGCCTCTATAATAATATCCGCCTCACGCGCATGATTTTTCGCATTCAAGATGTTATGACGTACACCTTTGCGCGTTAACATTTTTGAAATGAGCTCGGACGTTTCAATCGCAACCGTACCAACAAGAATAGGCTGTCCGTTTTTATGGCGCTTTACAATATCGTCTACAACTGCATTGAATTTCCCTTCCATCGTTTTGAAAATTAAATCAGCACGGTCATCACGAACAATCGGTTTATTTGTTGGAATTACGATAACATTCATATTATAAATATTGCGGAATTCCTCTTCTTCCGTTTTTGCAGTACCCGTCATACCTGATAACTTTTCATACATACGGAAGTAGTTTTGGAATGTAATTGTTGCAAGCGTCATACTTTCGTTTTGAATTTCTACGCCTTCTTTTGCTTCAATCGCTTGATGTAAACCTTCGCTATAGCGACGACCTTTCATAAGACGCCCTGTAAATTGGTCTACAATTACGATTTCGCCTTCTTGTACAACGTAATCTGTATCACGGTGCATAACAACGTGTGCACGAAGGGCCTGATTAATATGATGAAGAAGTGCAACATGTTTTAAATCGAATAAGTTTTCAATATGGAAAGCTTTCTCTGCCTTATTGATCCCTTCTTCTGTTAACATAACGTTTTTCGTTTTCACGTCAAATGAATACTCTTTCTCATCTGTTAATGTACGTACAAATGCATTTGCAAACATATATAATTCTGCTGATTTTTGTGCTTGTCCAGAAATAATAAGCGGTGTACGTGCTTCATCGACTAAAATAGAATCGACTTCATCAATGATGGAAAAGTGAAGAGAACGCTGTACACGTTGTTCCTTATATAGCACCATGTTGTCACGTAAATAGTCAAAACCAAGCTCATTGTTTGTACTGTATGTAATATCTGCAGCATAAGCGGCTTGTTTTTCCTCACGTGACATGCTATTTAAGTTGATTCCTACTGTAAGACCGAGGAATTCATGTAGTTTTCCCATTTCGCTTGCATCACGCTGTGCTAAATATTCGTTGACTGTAACAACGTGAACACCTTTACCTGTTAAAGCATTCAAATAAACAGGTAATGTAGAAGTTAATGTTTTACCTTCCCCTGTTTTCATCTCAGCGATATTCCCTTCATGCAAGGAAATACCACCCATTATTTGTACAGGATACGGACGCATACCCAGAACACGTGTCGCTGCCTCACGAACAACCGCAAAAGCTTCTGGTAATAGATCATCTACTGTCTCACCTTTTGTAAGACGATTTTTAAACTCAATCGTTTTTCCTTTTAACTGTTCATCAGTTAGCGGTGTAATGGATGACTCTAGTGCTTCTACTTGATCCACGATTTTTTGCATACGTTTAATTTGGCGTTGGTTTACATCAAACACCTTTTTTAAAATACCGATCATGGGAAATACGCTCCTCTTTTATTAAAATAAAACTTCCGACAGTGCTATTTATTTCTGTTCACCAATCAGTCGTTATATAAATCTAAATTTATTTTTCTGCCATTTTCTCTCCTAATTTTAAAAACCCCAAAAAAGTATAAACCTAATGATAATTGTAACACTTGTTTTATAGCTATGACAACAATCGACCACGTGCACCATCCTAAAATAAAAAATAAGAAGCCTTCACATATTTCCCTGACCCTTACTTGAAGCCCTGCATGCAAATTGCACATTAAAAAAACGCAGCCTATTACAGCTGCGTTTTCTACTTATTATTTTGTTTCAATTAATCCATATTTTCCATCTTTACGGCCATATACAACATTAGTTTCATCTGTGTCCGCATTAGTGAAGACGAAGAAATTATGCCCTAGCATATCCATTTGTAGAATCGCTTCTTCTACGTCCATCGGTTTTAAATCAAACCGTTTTGTACGCACAAGCTCTAATTCATCCTCTACAACTTCCTCCTGAACTGTTGGTTGCTCTGGAAGAATGAAGACATTTTTAGTAGATCCTTTTTCACGGAATTTACGATTTACTTTTGTTTTATGTTTACGAATTTGTCGCTCAATTTTATCAACTACTAAATCAATTGCAGCGTACATATCGCTATGAGTTTCTTCTGCACGAAGTAATAAATCCGGGAATGGGATTGTTACCTCGACACGTTGCTTGTCAGAATATACTTTTAAGTTAACTTTAATCTCTGGAAATGTATCAAAATAACGCTCTAATTTGCTAATTTTTTTCTCTACATAATCCTTTAATGCTGGAGTTACTTCAATATTTTCACCACGAATGTTGAATTTCATAGATGAATTCCTCCTTTCAAGCCTATGTATACACTTTCGACAAAGGGTTAAAAACTCCTTCTAACTTTTTTAAAAAAGCTAGCGAAATTGCAATTTTTTATCGTTTTTTGTTGAAAAGAAAAGATGCATCGTTTCTACTATTAGTTTATCCTATTTACATCATAAATAAAGAATATAAGTATGGACAATTCGTTACAGAAAAGAAACAACTTTTTGACAATACTTTCTGTACAATAAAGACCCCCGCATTGCTACAGGGGTTTTCTAGCTATATGAAACGATTGCCACAAAAGCAGCTCTATGTTTGTATAGAAACAATTCTCTATAACCCTTACAACTTCACAACATTCGCTGCTTGTGGTCCACGCGCGCCTTCTACAATGTCAAATCCAACTTTTTGTCCCTCTTCCAACGACTTATACCCTTCTTGCTGAATTGCAGAAAAATGAACAAAAACATCATCACCGTCTTCACGCTCAATAAAGCCAAAACCTTTTTCTGCATTAAACCATTTTACTTTTCCTTGCATGTTCATTCCATTCCCTTCACTCTCAAAATAAGGGTATATGCCCCATGGTTTGACTATAACGAATGACAAACCATCAAGTCAAAGAAGACTTGTCGTCTTTTTATTGTACTTTTCGACATTCTCTCACCGTGAGGATAGCCTTTAATAATCTTATTTTATCCCCGGCAAAGAGTAAGACTAGAAACGGTTTTGGCTTTAGCTTCATACAAGCACCGCGCAACTTGTCTGATTGTAATCCCGGTCGTATACACATCATCAATGAGTAAAATATGTTGTCCAGCAAACGTTTCTTCTTTCTGAAAGTAAAAGGGGTTCGATTGCGAAAGTCTCTCTATCCGCGTTTTTTTACTTTGTTTTTCCGTATCTTTTCTACTTAAAGATGTTTGCAAAATCGGGATTGGTAAACAAGCGGCTAACAACTCCGCTTGATTAAACCCACGTTCATATTCACGCTCTGCACTAAGAGGAATTGGAATAATATGATGACAATCAGAAAAATACTTTTGGAACGAGGTGACAAAGGCAGCCGCAAAAACTTGAACGAGCACAGCATCACCCCGAAATTTAAAACGGGCTAACACTTCTTTCATCCAATCATTGTATGCATACAGGGATCGATTTTTTACAGGTTGAAATGTTTCGTCTTCCTTCCATCTTAAACAATCTCGGCAAATATCCCCTTCTCTATATTCACGAGAAAGAGCCTGAAAGGGACGTCCACAGTCGTCACAAATTTCTCCTATTACATAGGAAAGCTTTTGTTCACATTGTTCGCATATATAACGCATTTCTGCTTGTACAAAAAACGAATACCAACTAGCAAAGTTCGAAATTATATCGTCACAAAGTAAACAATGCATCAGTCAATCAAACCTTGCTTCTTCGCCCTTTTATTCATAGATTGAATATGCCTTTTTGCACGTAACATCGCCTCTGTTTTCCCATAATGAAAATAGAACACATCGCCTTTTGGTGCGCTACCGCTTCTGCCAACACGACCTGCAATTTGTACAAGTGCACTTTCTGAAAAAACGGCTTCCTCTGCCCCTAATACAGCAACTTGTAAATTTGCTACTGTCACGCCACGTTCTAAAATCGTCGTTGTTACTAGCAATGGAATATCCCCCTTTCGAAACGCAGCGACTTTCTCTTTTCGCCTTGGATCTTCTGCATGAACACCTTCAACTCGTACATCAAATTCTTTTAACAGCATACTTACTTCTTCGATATAACGTACATGTGGAAGAAATAAAAAGATGGGATATTGCTTGAGGAGACACATATGGAGCCATTCTAAGACAACGTGAGGTATTCTTTTTTTCCCTAGTGATTTCTTCCAATTTCCGCACCACCGAAAACGAGGAACTGGTAAAGGATGACGATGATAACGTCCTGGAATAATAGCACCTTTTTGTTTTCCATTCCAAAGTTTTCGTTTCCATTTATCTGATGGAGTTGCTGTTAAGTAAATGCGAGTTGCTCGCTCTTTACTCGCTTGCTGGACAGCATAATGTAGCGTCCTATCCATAGAATAGGGAAAAGCATCAATTTCATCGACAATCATGACATCAAATGCCCGATAATAGCGCAGCAACTGATGCGTTGTGGAAACGACAAGTCTAGCTTCCTTTTCACGTTCTAAACTCCCACCGTATAACGCAGCAATAGGTATACCTGGAAAAACCGTTTGAAGACGCGGATATAGTTCGAGTACAACATCGGTACGTGGTGTCGCAATACATATGCGCTTGCCTTTTCGAAGCGCTTCTTCTATACCGTAAAACAACATCTCTGTCTTACCAGCTCCGCACACTGCCCAGATAAAAAATGATTCTCTTTGCCGCACAGCCTCCGTTACGCCAAGCGCTGCCAGTTCCTGTCCTTGCGATAATGTTCCTTCCCACCGCAAGGTATGTTGCACTGGGATTCTTTCTAAATCCCGGATGCCCCGAACAAGTACTGTGCATTCTCCCACTCGTCCCATCATGATGCATTTTCGGCAATACGTACAATTCTGATTACATCGTTTACATAAAAATGAAGCAAACAACCGTTGTTCCGAATTTCCGCAGCGTTGACACAAATAGTAGGGCGATTTCCGTACAACACCTCTTTCCAAAGAAACATCCCCTTGCCGCTGCAAACGATCTAGTTCATCCTTTGATAACGAAAGTTCTTCTAATAGCATTTGCCGCCCTTCTAACATAGTAAAGCACCTCCTGCTTTACTATAATCTTTTCTATTCATCTCGTAAAAAATCAAAAAAGCCGATAACCTACCTTTAAAATAGTAAGCTATCGACTTTATACACATATTTTATATAAATCCATTTTGATTTTTCGACATATAAGCCGCGGCTATGAATAACAAAAGGTGACCTGCACTCGTTTTCTCTCTTTGTTTTCACTTGGCATGGGGCAGGAAAAGGATCTGACCGCTTCTATGCATGGCCGGATGCTCTCTCCCACCTAAAAAGAAGGGGTTTATGTCGGTTTTTTAATTTATATTTATATAGTTCTTTCACCTTTAAAATCTTATTGATATAAACGGATTTAAGCTACTTTAGCTGAAATTACAATATAACCTAAATTTTTAATCGTTTCCTCGATATTTTTTGCATTAGTTAGAGATTGATCAAATTGTGTTTTTACCTTGCCTAAGTTAAATAATACTTTTACTGATTCTACACCAGCTTTTTTAGTAAGTGTAGATTCAATTTTCTTAATACAAGATGGACATGTTAATGGTTCTAATTGAAATACTGCTTTTGTCATATTGTTTTCCTCCCTTTGTTTTATACTCCTATCTTAATGCCTCTTATGTTTAAAAGAATTGACCTCAATCAACCTTTTAGAAAATAGATGAAAAACTCAAATCAAATGAAAAGCGAACAGTGACACTGTTCGCTCGTCAACTACCCACCACTTACCCTCTAACGAGGCTTGAAGTGGGGGCTTGTAACTACCCAGTAGTACAAACGCCTTTCGACTCCTACCTTAGAGTGGTGTTACATTAAGGGCAGGTTGACAGCTACCCAACAAGAGAAGTCATGCTTCTTTTGTTACTGCAACGATGTACTCAATTCCTTTTCGATGCAGATTCATTGCTCCGATTCTGTCGTCATTTGATGTGTAGTTGCATGTTTTACAACAGAATGTATGTGTCTTTTTATTGCGGTTTGCCTTCTCTGTATGTCCACACTTTGGGCATATTTGAGATGTATACGCAGGGTCTACTGCAATTACTTTTGCTTGATGTAACAGTGCTTTGTATTCCAGCATTTGGCGCAATTGATAGAAAGCCCAAGAGACAGACACGTATCTATCTTTTACACGTACTTTTTCTGTTGCATGACGAACACCAGTTAAGTCTTCAATTACAAATAGCGTGTTTGCTCCGTATTTGGAAATGAGTGCCTTACTAACAGAGTGGTTAATGTCTGTCACCCAACGGTTTTCTCTATTTCCAATTACTTTCAATCGTCTACGAGCAGACGGAGTTTGTTTCATTTGTAATTGTTTGCGAAGACGTTTGTATTTCGCTCGTTTATGCTTCATTTCTTTTCCATTAAAAAAAGAAATTGAGCCGCTTGAATCATACGAAGTGGTAACAAAATCAATACCAAAATCAACACCTACTACTTGATTTATCTCATGCTCAGACGCTTCTTTATATTCTTTTGTCATTGGAATATGCAAAAACCATTTGTTGTATTTGTTTACTAATTTTGCAGTTCCGAACGACCAAGAACTGTCAAAGTATTGTTCCATTCCTTTTGTTTCAAATGGTACTTTGATACGTCCTTGAAGTGTGTTTACAGAAAAGACATAATTTTAGCTGTGGCGGGACGGTTAATGTACGAATGGATAAATTAGGCCACGGCTTCTCAATGAGCTCACTTAGGTTAACTCCTTGGTCTAATTCATTTAAAACCCAACTCGGTTGAAAAGAAGAATACACAAGTATACCGCCAAAAATGGACGCCGCAATATCGACACCGGAACCATTTTTTTGTGTTTTTAAATGAGCAAGTGCTGCTAGCTTAAAAACTTGGTCAAGTGTTGGTGGGGAGATCTTGCTACCATACAACATGAACATGGCGGAAATGACGGCTGCGACTACTGCCGCACTTGATCCCATACCATATTTTCGGCCTGTTAAAGGGTCATCAAGTTCACTTTTAATGATTAAATGAAACGACTGCAGTGGAACCGAATTTTCCGATAAAAATTGGTTAACGACTGCAATCGAATTTTGAATAAAGTTCAATCTTGAATCGGAAACATTGAATTGAACATATTTATCCCATGTAATGTGTTCTAACCCTAACTGTGGAAGGGAAAGTTGATTCTGTCTGCTCGGTTTGATATAAGCGGTAACATAGCGGTTAACCGCCATAACGACAGCTTGCTGTTTAGGTTCAAGAACGGCATATTCACCGGCAATAAGCAGCTTCCCTGGTACTTTGACACAATATCCTGAAAAAGTCATGATCATTCATTCCTTCACATGTGGTAGATTTATTTTTGATTTTTTACCATTCATCGCCCAACATTTTTTCAATTTGTTTTAACTTAATGAATTAGGTAAGTACGTGACGCTTGGCCCTGGATGGCACACATAAACGTCACGAACAGAAGGTATAGATAAAAGCTTATCACGAACAACCTGCTCATCCTTTGGTTGGCAAAGGACTTTGACATTTGGCCCGGCTTCAATCGTAAAATAGGCTTCAATCCCTGAGCTTCGGAGTGCTTGAACTTGCCCCATCACCTCTACTGTGGCACTTTGCCAGTAGAAAAACGGCGGTTTTGCACCAAGTGTCGTCACATGCATTTTCAATGCATTTGCCTCGATAGTCTGACCAAGTTTTTTTAAATTCCGTTCCTTAATGGCAGCTTTAGCGATAAGCAAATCTTTTTCAGCTTCCCTCACCCAACTAGAATAAAATGGAGATGTTTCTACGGTTCGTTTCATTCCTTCCCGGCTTGAAACTTGCTTTTGTTCGGTTGTCAAAAAAACAGAAAGAATGCTAAGGTTCCAGTTTTGTTTCTCTTCAATAGGCATTCCATAAGAATCCGTTCCATCTTCGTTTCTTCCTTTTTTCCATTCTACATAACCTCCGAATATGGATCGGCAGGCAGACCCTGAGCCTTGCCGTGCTAGTTGGGATAACTCCGTTTTACCTAACTCTAAGCCAATCGCTCTTGTTGCTGCCGCTGCTAATGCAGCGAAACCTGAAGCAGAGGAAGCAAACCCTGAAGCAGTCGGCACTTTGTTTGTCGATTGTACGATAGCATGGATTTCTTTTCCGGAGATTTCCCTAATTCGATTTAGAAATTGAGAAACTTTAAGGGTTTCAGCCTCACCAGCTATCATTTTATTAAGAATGAAAAGATCCTCCTTAAGCCTTGGGCAAAATTGAACGGTCGTTATTGTATAAAACTTATCCAGGGTAATAGAAAGGCTGCTATTCATTGGTAAAAAAAGCGACTCATCCCGTTTTCCCCAGTACTTAATCAGCGCTATATTGGTATAAGCTTTTGCGGTCGCTTTCATTAGATCCAATGTCATCTTATAAATCACTTCCTTCAATATGGTTAAAAACAACTAATCGAATGCAGCTTATCCATATAAAGTGAAACTTTAATCAGTGGGGTTTTCTCTATCCCCCACCTATTCTTAGAAACTTGAGGTGGGAGGATTACTGCCCGCGAATAGCGGGATAAATTCTGTAACCTCAATAAATGTAATGATAAAGATTAACAGAGCAATAGGACTACCATTTGCTTTAAACAGTAATATATAAATTCATTTTGATTTTTCGACATATAAGCCGCGGCTATAGATAACAAAAGGTGACCTGCACTCGTCTTCTCTCTTTGTTTTTACTTGGAATGGGGCAGGAAAAGGATCTGACCGCTTCTATACATGACCGGATGCTCTCTCCCACCTAAAAAAAGGGTTTTATGTCGGTTTTTTAATTTGTATTTATATAATAAAATCTGCTATAACCATTAAATATACTGTGACAGTGCTTCCTCTAATGTAAAATGTCTGCCAACAATAAATGGCCATTCATGCTTCGTATATAATCTAGCTTTACAATCTCTTAAACTTCGAACACAGTCTACCAAAGAACCTAAGTCATCTGTCTCAAACGACAGCAGCCACTCATAATCCCCTAATCCAAATGCGTGGACAGCATTTGTTAAAATCCCTGGAACAAATGCATGGCCTACTAACCCATGGTCACGCAGAAGTGCCTCCCTTTCCCATTTAGGAAGCAGGTAGTATTCAGGAGTACGAATAAATGGGTAGAAACAAAGATAATCCCGTGGCGGAATCCCCATTTGGAAGGAAGTGGGGTGCTCTGAGAATTCAAACGGCTTTGTCATCCCTGTAAAGGCATAAGGACTATCAACAGCCTTTCCAAAGGTAGAACGGCGCAGTTCCAATTGTAAATCCTGGATATCTTCAAAACGATCAGCATACATCCAAAGTAAAATATCGGTATGTGCTTGAAAAGCTTGTGTCACATAAGTTCCCCGCAGCCAAACTTTTCCTTCGTACTTAGCGAATAGCCCAACTACTTCCTTTATCGCAGCTTTTTTCTCTTGCTCTGCAAGTTCATTCCAACGTGGTGTATATTTCAATGCTAAATGATTTGTAAATTGTACCACCATACTTTTTGACTCCTCCTAAAAATAAACTCTATATCGTTTATGATAATGATTATTATTATTATTTATAGTTTAAGAACGATCTAAGCTTACAGCGGATAGGGAGATCCAACCTTGATATAGGTCAATTTTTTGCCATCAACATTGTTTTTTTCAAATGGCATAAAATAAAGTGAAACTTTAATCAGTGGGAGTTTTCTTTATCCCCCACCTAACTTCTTTGCTTCCGCTGAATTTTAAGGTAGGAGTATTACTGCCCCCGAATAGCGGGATAAATCTACGAGGATTGATAAATGGGGGGAAAACAGTAAAAAGCCGCACAGTTGACTAAATAACTGTGTGGCTTAAGGAACGCTCCAAACGGATTTTTTCTAACAAAAACGAGAATCGGTTGAAAAATACCAGGTTTTGTTCGCACCTGCCTTCATTAATACATCAGCAATGACTTTTGCATGCTCAAGATTAGGGGCGAGGGTAATTACACAGCCCCCGAGGCCGCTACCTGTCAATTTAGCTCCTAGTCCGCCCGCACTTCGGGCAGCCTCAACCAATCGATTAAGACCATCATCGCTAACACCAAGTGTAATGAGTTCTGCATGGTTTAAATTTAATAATCTGCCAAGTAAATAGGAATTCCCATCCGCAAGAGCACCGTTCGCTTCCAGTGTAATTCTCTCAATCCGTTCCAGTGACCTTTGCATTTTTTCCGGCTCTAAGAGAAATTTCTCCCTCACTTTTTTAACAGCAGTATGTGTGTTCCCGATCCGACCAGAATCAGCTACAACGATACTAAGGGGCGAGCCTACGTTTAGCGGAATTATCTCTTTTCCGTTTTTAAACCAAATCGGTAATTCACTCGATGCTGCAGCCATATCAATTCCACTGGGATTTCCATGGGCATAAATCTCCGCGATTTCAACAAGCGCCATTAATTCCTTTTGTGAAACCTTTTGTCCATAAAAAGAGAATAAACTTTTTACAATGGCGATGGCAATCGCTGCACTAGATCCTAAGCCCCGACCTATCGGTATTGATGAATGAAGTCGAATCAATAATCCATTAAGAGGTTTTTTCAAATCATTCAACGTTGCTCTGATACAAGCAGCGATACCTTGCATTCTCACTGGCATTCTGTTAATAGGACCAACGTAATGACCACAGGCAATCATAATCTCCCCTGCTTTCTCTTCAATGGTAGACGTTACCCCCAGTGGAAAGGGAATGGCAATCGCAGGCTTTCCGTAGACAACTGCATGTTCGCCAACTAAAATCAATTTACTATGTGCATAACCCACTGCTGCTTTAGGCGTAGATGTAATCATTACGAGTCCTCCTTCCCTCCAAACTAACTCACCAGTCATCAAATTCTTTTAAACAATAACTATGCTTTCCATTCTCCACAAAAGAAGTATGTTCTTTGGCTCTTCCTATTTTGGAAAAAGTATTTTTATCAATCATGCCGGTACCTCTTTTTATTACAGTTGTTTTCCTCTTTTAAGGTTTTTTACAAGCTCGTATTCACTTCTCCTAAATCCATTAAGGCAAACTTATCTTTTAACACAGCACAAGCATTTTCGCAGGATAATTTTACTAGTTCTTTTTTTTGCCCACGTTTTGGCACAATTAATTTCACTTGTGACAAATGTTGCGCTGACTCTTTATCAATTAACACGGGAAGCAATATCTCTTTTGGCATCATAATGTTGTCTCGCAAATAAAATTGTTTAAGAAAGGTGGCAAATTCTAAGTTTACCTTATCAGAAATCGGAAAAGTAGACACATCTCGTCCCATCACTTTCCCTTGTCGGACAAAAAATACTTGTACACACATCCAACCGTTTCTGACATCATAACCAAATACATCTCTTTCTGTATCGTCAGTTGTAAGCATTTTTTGTTTTTCCATTACTATTTCGATTTGGGCAATTTTCTTTTGATATTCCTTTGCTTTCTCAAAGTCTAATCTTTCTGATGCGAATTGCATTTTCCTTATTAATTGTCTCTTGATCTCTTTATAACCACCATTAAAAAAATGAACGATTCCGTCAGTGGCTTCCTTATATTCAGCTTCACTTACTTCTCTTGCACATGGACCAATGCATTGACCTAACTGATAAAATAAACAGGGGCGTTTGGACGAAGGCGGGCATCTTTTTAATGGATAAATATGTTCTAGTAGCTTTTTTGTTTCTATTGCTGCTTTAACATTCGGGTAGGGTCCAAAATACTTCCCTTTATCATTTTTCAGTTCTCGGGTGATAATAAGACGCGGATGACGCTCATCTGTAATTTTTATATAGGGATAGCTTTTATCATCCTTTAACATGACGTTATATTTAGGCTGATTCCTTTTAATCAAATTCATTTTAAGAATAAGTGCTTCAGTATTGGATGAAGTAATAATATAATCAAAGTCTTCGATTTCATTAATGAGACTCCGTGTTTTCCCCTCATGTGAACCCATAAAATAGGAACAAACACGATGTTTTAATACTTTTGCTTTTCCAACATAAATAATTGTGCCACGGCTGTCTTTCATTAAATAACACCCTGGCTCCTTAGGAAGAAGCATTAATTTATTTTTGATCGTTTTGTTCATTTCAATTACCTACCAATCATCCTCTAACAGTTCTTTCAAACGATAGCTATGCCTACCTTGTATTTTTATAATGTTCTGTTTTGACATACCTTGGATTAAACGGTCCGTAATTTTAGGCCCATATTCCAAATATATGTCTTCGATCTCCAGATTGGTTGTCACAAGAAGACTTTTTGATAATCTAGAATTGAGGATAGTGAACAATAATTCCTTCGTCCATGGTGTGTCCCCCTCTGCTCCTAAATCATCAAGTATTAACAAGTCAACTTCAGCAATTGCCCGCATGATTTCTAATTCTGTAAAAACACTATCTTTTGACCAAGAAGACTTAATCATATGTTTTAGTGTTGGAACTTCTAAAAATAAACAAGTTTTTTGTAATTTCGTTTCGACAATCTTGCTTATTCCCACTGACAAGTGTGACTTTCCTAACCCTGATTCTCCATAATAAATGGCACGAGCTATTTTATTTTGAGCTAATTGTTCAATGAACTCAATGGCTCTTTTAACTGCGTGAGATTGAGAATCGTTATGAGGAGAGTAATTTTGCAAGGTTGCATTTATTAAAGAATGATTAATTGTGGATAGCTCTTTAAAATATTTAATTTTTGTCCTTATAGTCGTTTCTAATGCTTGTTTTGCTAAATAGCAACTGCATTCCTCTGTTACGGCAGTACATTTACCTTTATTCGGACCGCCCACTAGCTTCACTCTGTAGGTTTTAAGCTCTCGACCGCAATTCTTACATGGTTCAGCCTTTATAATTTCTCTGTTTAAGTTCATCTCGTTTACACCGAAAAGTGTTTTTGTCATATCTAAAATTCGTCTCATATTCTCTCCAGCTTTCTAACCTTGCGGCAATCGATCTATTACACGGGAACCTTACATGTTTCTCTCAGTGAATAATGAAGTCACATGAGTCGTAGAATATTCCCCTCCTTACTATTTATTGATGGAGATTTCTCGGTTCTGGCACTATATCGTCATATTTAATACGTTGTTTCATTTCTATTACCTCATACAAATAAAGTGAAACTTTTATCAGTGGGGGGTTTTCTTCATCCCCCACTGATAATTAGTTGAACCAATCGGGCTTTTACGGGCAGTTATCCCCCACCTATCTTCTTTGTTTCTCTCTGAATCTTGAGGTGGGGGTCTTACTGCCCGTTAATGCGGGATAAGGCGTTTTATTTTCTAAAACATAGAGAATTAGTTTCATATGAAGCTGATACTATATATATCCATTTTAATTTTTCAACATATAGCCGCGGCTATGGATAACAAAAGATGACCTGCACTCGTTTTCTCTCTTTGTTTTCACTATGTCTGGGCAGGAAAAGGATCTGACCGCTTCTATTCATGAACGGATGCTCTCTCCCATCTAAAAAGAAGGGTTTTATGTCGGTCTTTTAATTTGTATTTATATAATTTTTAAATTCCACATGTAAAATGATACACCATCATACGAAAATTATTTTTGACCTATATCAAGTTATTGAATTTTTTTTTATGAAACAATGAGAGTAGCTTTACTTTAAATGAACGTACTATTTTTTTGCTATTTTCAGGTTCCACTGTTGGATTTTGAAGGGGGTTCTGCACAGAAAGGTTTGTTTTTATACAAAGTGAAACTTTAATCAGTGGGGGTTTTCTCCACCCTCCGCTGAATTTTGAGGTGGGAGGTTTACTGCCCGTTAATGCGGGATAAACAAATCGGAAGGAGAAAAAATGAAGAAAGAATATTTAAATAAATTCTATAAAAAAAATCGTGTTGAGAGAATTGAGGGATTAGCTTTAGCTAAAGTTATCTCTAAAGAAGATGCTATGCTCTTAAAAGATGGATTACAACTACCCGCAGAAGTTGCTGATCATATGATTGAAAATCAAATTGCAACTTATGAACTGCCGCTCGGTGTAGCTTTACATTTTTTAATTGATCAAAAGGAATATGTTGTACCAATGGCTGTCGAGGAACCTTCAGTCATTGCAGCAGCTAGTTCCGCGGCTAAAATTATTAATCAAGCAGGCGGCTTTCAAACAAGCATTCAAAAACGCACCATGATTGGGCAGGTAGCTTTAAAGGATATTCCAAATATGACATATGCTCAAAAAATATTAATAGAACACAAAGTAGACATTATACGAAAAGCAAATGAAGCACACCCTTCCATTGTAAAACGAGGCGGCGGGGCAAAAGAGGTCATGATTCGACCTATTGCCGCAGATGAAAAAGCAAATACGCCTTCCTTTTTAGTCGTCCATCTTCATATTGAAACCATGGAAGCAATGGGGGCGAATATCATTAACACAATGGTTGAAGCCATTAAACCCTATCTGGAGGAATTAACAAATGGAACGGCCTTAATAGGGATTCTCTCCAACTATGCAACAGAATGTTTAGCCTCGGCGAGCTGTCATATTCCTGTTTCTTTACTGAAAAAAGGAGACTATTCTGGCGAAGAGGTGCGTGACCGGATTATTGAAGCTTGCCAATTTGCTATTGTTGATCCATACAGGGCTGTCACCCATAACAAAGGAATTATGAATGGGATTGACCCAGTCGTTTTGGCGTCGAGAAACGATTGGCGAGCTATTGAGGCTGGAGCTCATGCCTATGCTGCACGGTCTGGACAATACCGTTCCCTATCAACTTGGAGTAAGGCAGAAAACGGAAACTTAATGGGCACTCTGACCATTCCCTTGCCAATTGGTGCCGTTGGTGGTTCCATTAACATCCATCCTGCTGCCCAATTTAGCAAGCAACTGTTAGGCTACCAAAATGCGAAAGAATTAGAATCAATTATTGTTTCAGTTGGACTCGGACAAAATTTTTCAGCCCTTAAAGCACTTGTAACCGAAGGAATCCAAAAAGGACATATGGGTCTTCAAGCAAAATCTCTTGCTATTAATGCCGGAGCTAAAGGTAAGGAAATCGACTATGTTTCGGAAAAATTAAAACAAAAAAAAGACATGGACTTAGCTACTGCAAAAGAAATTTTAAAGCAACTAAAATCATACGACTAAAAGAGAAATGTTAACAGGCTATATTTCTGAGTTAAAAAAGATGGCATCCCTAAGGCAAATTATTGACTTAAAGATGCCATCTTTTTTAATTGTTTTTATTCACATACTGACGCATATGCTCATTTATCCCTGCCAAGCAAATCACAGCTGAATCTTTTTCAATAGGCAATGTCACACTTGAACCATCAACAGGCAAAGTTTCTTGGAACATTTCTTCGTACTCAGAAATGCTGACTTCTCTACGTTCTGACAATAATTTCGCATGTTGATCAGTGTGTAAAGCATCCCGATAATGAGGCTGTAGAATGCCAGAAAAGAACTCGCCAACCGACCCTGAGCCATAGCTGTATAGGCCAATTCTTGAACCCGCTTCGATGTCTGTATTTAATTCAAGTAAAGAGAGCAGACTCAAGTACAAAGCACCTGTATAAATGTTGCCAACAACCTTGTTATAACTCTTGCTGATTTCAAAGTTGACTAATAGTCGTTCTCGATCTGCATCCGTTCCCTCGTCAATTACTGTTCTTAATGCTTTCAAGCCCATTTTTGTATAAGGCAAATGGAAACAAATAGATTCAAAATTTTTTAATTCGAACCCTGTTTTCTTCTTATACTGCCCCCAAACATTTTGGAAAAAGGCAATGTATTGTTTAACAGAATACTCGCCTTGGACAAAAGCCGTATCAGAGTATATAGGACGCCAAAAGTCCATAACATCTTCTGTATAATACGCACTTGAATCTTCTATAGTCATGATCCTCGGATTGGCACTCATTAAAATTGCAACAGCTCCGGCTCCTTGGGTAACTTCTCCAGATGTTCCTAAGCCATATTTGGAAATATCCGAACCCAGAACCAGCACTTTACTTTCCGGATTTAATGCAATATGCCCTTTTGCCATTTGGATGCCAGCTGTAGCCCCATAGCAAGCTTCCTTTACTTCAATCGAGCGTGCATTAGGATTTAATCCTAATAAATGATGAACATAAATGGCTCCTGCTTTTGAATTGTCAATGTCCGATTCCGTAGCAAAAATGACAAAATCAATTTTCGTCTTATCATCTTCATCCAAAATTTCCAATGCTGCGTTAGCCGCTAAAGTAACTGCATCCTGTGTAATAGGAGGAACAGCCATTTTTTCCTGTCCAATACCAATGGTGATTTTTTCTGGTTCCTCATCTCTTGCAACAGCTAACTTATTCATATCAACATACAGATGTGGAGTATAAAAGCTGATTTTATCAATTCCTATTTTCAAATACATTCAGACCTTTCTATATTATATTTTCATAAAATATACTGAAGCCTTTTTCATTCGTAATCAGCTTTACTATACTAAATCAATCATCCTAGTTAATTGAGCTAGGTCAATTATTTAAAATACAACAAGCATTATAATAGGAGCGTTCAAAAAGAGACAGTAGTTAAAGAATTTTAGTTTCAACAAAGGAATAAAAGACCTAAAAATCTTAATATAAAGGAGCGAATCATAGGATGGAAGAAGTCGCAATTATCAGTGCTGTTCGCACCCCCATCGGAAAGTTTGGGGGTAGCTTAAAAAATATATCTGCTGAAACATTAGGCGCATTGACGGTGAAGGAAGCCATCCGCAGAGCCTGCATCTCCACACAAGAAGTAGAATCTGTTATTTTCGGCAATGTTTTGCAAGCAGGGCTTGGTCAAAATATAGCACGGCAAATTGCAGTACGCGCGGGTATACCCTATGAAGCACCTGCTATGACAATCAATGAAGTTTGTGGTTCGGGTCTAAAGTCTGTCATTCTGGGTAATCAGGCTATTCAATTAGGAGAAGCAGATATCGTTGTCGTGGGCGGAACAGAAAATATGTCCCAGTCTCCGTATCTTTTGCCTAATCATCGTTGGGATCACGAATCAGGTGATACATACATGATCGATAGTATGTTACATGATGGCCTCACCGATGCCTTTGAGCAAATTCATATGGGAGTAACAGCTGAAAATTTAGCCGAAAGATTTCGTATTTCTCGTGAAGAACAAGATCAATTTGCTTTACATTCACAAAAAAAAGCTATAAACGCGAAAAGAAGCAACAAATTTAAAGAGGAAATCATACCCGTAAAAATTAAAAATGCTATGGGCGTAGAAAGCTTATTTAGCGAAGATGAATATGTGCGCCAAGATACGACTATGGAAGGTTTACAGAAACTCAAACCAGCCTTTATCGAAAATGGGACAGTCACTGCAGGTAATTCTTCTGGTATTAATGATTGTGCGGCAGCTCTTGTCCTCATGAGGAAATCAATAGCCGAAGCAAGAAATATCCCTTATTTAGCAACGATAAAGGGTTATATAGAAATCGGAATGGATCCGTCCCTAATGGGATACGCTCCATACTATTCCATTCGTAAGCTAATAGATAAAACAGGCATAACTTTAGACGATATTGATCTCTTTGAATTAAATGAGGCCTTTGCTTCCCAAAGTATCGCCGTAATAAGAGACTTAAACATTGATGTAGAAAAAGTAAATGTTAATGGTGGTGCCATAGCATTAGGACACCCCATTGGGGCATCCGGTGCAAGAATACTTGTTACCTTGTTATACGAAATGCAAAAAAGAGCATCTCATTTGGGACTTGCCTCTCTATGTGTAGGTGGCGGAATTGGTATTTCTATGTTAGTTGAGCATTAAGAGAAATTATCTTAACGAATTTACAGAATTTATGAGCGGGAAAGCCCATGTGCTTCAGCCGTGGGAGTGGTCAATGGACAAACGGAATCTAAAAAAGGGAGAATCACGATAATTCTCCCTTTTTTAGATTCCGTTAAAACATGTGGTCATCAATAATTTAAAATCAGTTTTATACTCCATTCATTAAACATTTTGTAGCACCTTAGCTTTTATGTAACACTTTTTCAGAAAAGCCAAGCATTACATTCACAAAACGAGCCGTTACAAATAATAAATCCGAAAGCCTGTTTAAATAAGAAAGCACAACAGGATTTACTCCATCTCCCAATGAAACCACACATCGCTCCGCTCTTCTAGCAGTTGTCCGAGCTACATGAAAGGCAGCACCTGCCGGATGACCTCCTGGTAAAATAAAATTCGTTAATGGAGGAAGCTTTATATCCCATTCATCAATTTGTTGTTCCAATTCTTCAACATCTGAATAGGAAACCGTCCATTTCACCTCTTTTCCTTTAGGTGTAGCAAGCTCTGCCCCAACATGAAAAAGATTGGTTTGTATTTTATGATATACATCTTCCAATTTATCTTTTCCAAGAAAACTTTCTCTATTTAAATAACTGAGAGCTAATCCAATCATGGAATTCGTTTCATCACAGGTTCCATAAGCTTCTACTCGAGCATCATTTTTCGCAACCCTTGACCCATAGATAAGGGAAGTTGTTCCCTTATCTCCTGTTTTTGTATATATTTTCATTAATACTACCCCCACTGATCAAATTTTCACTTTATTATCTAATTGGACAAACTCCATTTTCGCAACCTTCTTCTCCAATGTCTAAATCGACTTCTTTTAGCTCGTATTTCGTTAGTAATGAAGCATCAAAAGGCTTCATGTTTTCTTTTCGTTCCTCATATTCCCCTTTTGAAATTTTTTCATATGGCATTAATGGATATACACTGTCGTATAAAGATAAGAAAGATACGGCCACAAAGGAATCCCAATTATTCCAAACCCATTCTTCGACTTCATCCCATTCCTCTTCTCGCACGGTTACCGTAATTGATGTGTTATGCTCAACATATTCTTCTTGGAACATTTTATATGTTTCTAATTGCTCAATAGCCGATACATCATGTTTTGTCACTTTTGCAGGAGAGTGGACAGGGAATTCAACGACAAGCGTAGATGCGTTATCCCATGTTTGTCCATTCTCAGGAAATACAGGATAATTCAATTCTTGCACGACTTTTGCCAATGGGTCGAAAGCAGAGATGCGTACTCTACGGATGTAATAGTCTGCATGTGAACGATGTACGCCTGAAGATACAGTTGGCAAGCAAGAAATCGTACCTTCTGGCTTTACAGTTGTTGCTAATAGAGGGTGATTGACACCTAATCCGTCAGCATAGCTATTTGATTCATTCCGAACAATCTCTTTTAAATGGCGTAATAAAATACGTTGTTCTTTTATAGATAAATTAACAGCATCAACCATATCAAACCAACCTGTTACAGAACAACCAATTAAGCGGTCTTTCTTCTGTTGTTCGTTCCAAAGAGGCATTTCTAACTCGACTAATGTCATACGAAGACCAATACGAGCAGATAATTGAAATGCTCTATATAACCCCTGTATGTCTAACACACCATCTTTAACAAAAGCAAGTACATTCACTGTAGATAAGTTACACAGACCCTTGTTTGCAAGGATGATTTCAGCACATGGATTAAGACCCTCTGCATCTTTTCTACGCTTACGAGCAGATTCAGCATTGATGAGCCCTCGTTCTCCAGTCAATTGCATATTTTTAAATGATTGATGTAGTTGAGCTCTGGTTGGTTTCCTTTCAAAGAAAATAGAATTATTCGATACAGTACGGTGTTCAATCTCTGTATCAATTTTCCATTCACCATCTACTTCTTTAAAAAGATTTGTTTTTGCTAATTCAATATCCGTATCTTCTAATGCAGAAAGATTGATTTCAGCAGTTCTTCTTACACCACCTGAGACCACGTTTTCTCCAATGATGTTACCAATATCTAATGCGTGAATAGGGCTTAGTTTACCATTCGCCTTTTTCATGATTTTATCAATCTTAAAGAACATTTGTTGCAGGCTTGTATGTCCACTGGCTTTTCCACCGAAGCGAACAAGTTTTTCTCCTTTTGGTCGCACATTATCATAATTTAATTCGATATCGGTAATGTGTTGATATTCGTTTTTCGTCAAGATATCAAAATAAAGACTTAATGATTGAACCCAACCTTCTTTGCTATCGCCAACGTGAATCGTTGCTTTATTTTCTTTCATTTTGATAAAAGAAAATTCTTTTCGAAGATATTTAGGGACAGGAGTGTACTTTCGATGTGATAGAACAACCTCTGTTCGATAATTTGGAAGTTTGTCTACATCATTAGGCATTGTACGGAACCCAACACCACTACCAATCATGAGTAAATAGAACAACTCATTAAACGCATCAAACCCATCAATTACTAAGAAAGAGCAATTAAAATTAGCCGTAGGGTATATTTCTGATATAGGTGTCCCACCAATCCACATTGTACGACCACTTGTAAACTGCTTGAGATGAAACATATTATCGAATAATTCTTCCGCTTCTTCTTTTAGCTTATCCATATTTGCATTTGGATTGTGTTTTAGCTCTAATCCGATATTGTAATTTACCACCCGTTCAAGTGTTTCTACCCATGTTTCTCTTCTTTGTTCGTAAGGTAACCATCTACTATAAGTGCGGGTATATACAAAGGAACCTAAATCGGTCATTTGTGTTTGTTTATTTTTGTAGTTAGCAAGAAATTCTTTTGATAAAAACATAGCAATAGCTCCTTTTTTCATGAAAATATTTGTGATACTTTTTTACTCATTTTATAATTTCCCTAATCCCGATTTTCCTCTTATTGTATAAGAAATACCCTATAGAATAGACTTTTTTAAGTATCTACTCTATAGGGTCTCCCTCTCCTTCAAATCTTAGATGCACTCTTTCTCTCTTATGCTGTAGTATTCGGCATTCGCACTCACAATCAGGTTGTACATACTTTAATTTAGTTGCCTAATTTTTTAAAAACACAAGTTGAAATTCGGTAAGCTTAAATATTTTATTTAGCAATTATGAAATTGACTCAATTAAGAAGCTTTAGCTTTTATTATATTTTTGTCCCTCAGACAAGCAACAGTCCGTCTAAATCTAAAATTTCAAGTTTTTTATGTGCTTTCTGTTTGATATAACCTTGAATCTCAAGGTCAGACAACTTACGGCTAATGGTTTCAGGCGATGTTCCCAAATAAGAAGCTAAATCTTTTCTACTCATAGGCAGTGTAAACTCGTTTGATTGATCATCACTTAAACATTCGGCTAAGAAATGAGCCAACCGTGTTTCTACTTTCTCCGTCACGAATTTAGTCATTTGTTTTTCCGACTGTTCTAGTCGATTTGAAAATTCAGTTAGTATTTTTAATGAAATGGATGGGTATTTTAAAAGCAATTCTTGTAAGTCTGACTGCTTGATCATGCAAACATTGGTTTCTTCCATTGCTTCTGCAAATGATTCATAAAAATCCTTCTTAAATAAAGCAAGTTCTCCTGTGAACTCTCCTGGATTTAAAATTCGAACCAGCTGTTCTTTTCCTGATTCAGAAAGTCGATAAATCTTAATCTTTCCCTTACTTACAATATAAAGGGTGTCAGCTTGATCGCCTGCATGGTAAATGATTTCCCCTCTTTTGTACGAAATCGATTGAGCTGCTACCATAATCTCATCCATTTGTTCGCTTTCTAAATGATTAAATATTGGAACCAACGAAACACACCTATGATGACCACAATGAGCATTGTCATGGGTATGAATATTTTTTGTTTCCATAGTCACCTCTCCTTATTTTGAATGAATGCTGTCTGATTAATGTCGTCCTGTTTTTTACCTTCTTCTATCATTTCCTAGGTATAATTGTAACATCCCAAAATATAATTTTTTAAAATTGAAATCGCCCGCTTTTTCATGGTTGATTGCGTACTTCGCAACCTCTTCTAAAATCATGATATCCCCAGCAATTAAGAATCAGTCCAATTTAATCATATAACGCCTCACAGCGAGAAAATTTTAATCAAATATGCGAAATGCTAATTTTTGTATTTTATCGTCGATTTCCTCGGGTTGGATGATGTTTTCATTAAAGTTTATTTCCATTTTTCCGCTGCCTGATATAATCTTCACTTGTTCAACTCCGCAGTATTTTTTCATCTTTCTTTTTATTTTCCCGATGCATCCGATACAGGCAACATCGTTTAATGCCAATTGAATGGTACTCATTTAAGTGAAATACCTCCCATTCTTTCCACGAAGGATTGGCCGAACTGGATACTTTGTTCCTTCTCAGAATATGTTGGTGCAAGATCTATTTTCAACCCATCAAGGACCACTGCACCTAATTTAGCCAATTTATATGTTAAAGTATCGACTGCTCTCCCCCAATGTTCATAGGAAGAATCAGATGATCCAAAAGAAACAGCTATTTTTCCATTTAAATCTAAGCCGCTCATACTTACATAAATAATTAAACAAGTAGCATTCATGATAAAAACACCTCTTATTTTTTCTTTCATTTTAATTGAGAGTCCATCTCAATAACCTTGACCTACATCAAGAAAAGCAAAGAATTGGTGTCCATCACATCAATGAATTTTTAAAGAGGATAAAGTGAAACTTTAATCAGTGGAGGTTTTCTCCATCCCCCACTGATTATTAGTTGAACCAATCGGGCTTTTACGGGCAGTTTATCCCTCACCTAACTTCTTTGCTTCCGCTGAATTTTGAGGTGGGGGTATTACTGCCCGTTAATGCGGGATAAAATGGAGGTATCTCTTCCTTTTCCGCTACCTCTATCAAAATAAACTTTCAATTGTATATAAACCCATTTTGATTTTTCAACATATAGGCCGCGGCTATGGATAACAAAAGGGGACCTGCACTCGTTTCCTCTCTTTGTTTTCACTTGGCATGGGGCAGGAAAAGGATCTAACCGCTTCTACGCATGGCCGGATGCTCTCTCCCACCTAAAAAGAAAGGTTTTATGTCGGTTTTTTAATTTGTATTTATATATTTAGTTGAAACCCTTATAATCTGCCGTAACCTAAGAAATGTATGAGTCCTTTCACTTTTAAAATCCTATCTATATAAATCCATTTTGATTTTTCAACATATAGACCGCGGCTATGGATAACAAAAGGGGACCTGCACTCGTTTCCTCTCTTTGTTTTCACTTGGCATGGGGCAGGAAAAGGATCTGACCGCTTCTATTCATGGCCGAATGCTCTCTCCCACCTAAAAAGGAGGGCTTTATGTCGGTCTTTTAATTTGTATTTATATAATTTTGATTATGCATGTACAGCTTGTAATTCTATTTCTACTTTTGTGCTCTTATGATTAAATCTAACTAATCTCATCCCATTCAAAATAACAAGTAACACGCTGGCTTCGTGAATAAACATACCGAACGCTAAATGTACAGATCCATTTAATACACCAAGTAGTAAAACAAAGACAATTCCAACTGCGAAATACGTGTTTTGTTTCATGTTACGAATTGTTGCTTTTGATAGAGAGTAAGCATGCGAGAGTTGCGTAAGCTTATCGGCCATTAGAACGACGTCAGCAGTTTCCATTGAAATATCTGTACCACCTTCACCCATCGCTAAACCGATATCAGCTGTCGTAATCGCAGGTGCATCGTTAATTCCATCCCCAGCCATTGCCACGACAAGGCCTTTTTCCTTTAAATTTTTCACGTATTCTACTTTATCTTCTGGTAATAATTCTGCATGGTATTCATCTAATCTTAGTTTTTTTGCCACTAATTCAGCTGTATGTTGATTATCACCAGTCAACATAATGATTTTCTTAATACCATTTTTCCTCATTTCTGCTAGAGCTCTCGGTGCATCTTCACGGATCTGGTCAGCAATCGAGAACACGCCTGCAACTTTGCCGTCCACTGCTGCAAAAATAGCGGTGTTCCCAGCCTTTTCACGGTCGGCTGAATAATTCGCAATGACATTTGAAAGCCCAATGTTTTCACTGTTCAATAATTTACGGTTACCAATCACTAAGACATGGCCCTCAACTTTTGCACGAATTCCCTTTCCTTTAATGACTTCAGCAACTTCAGGCTCACTCGTAACGTTTAAGTTTCGCGCCTTCGCTTCCTTGACAATCGTTTGACCTAAATGATGCTCTGAAATAGTTTCAGCCTGCGCCACTAATCTTAGTAATTCATTAGCATCTATAGTTTCAAATGTTTTAATATCAGTAACCTCTGGTTTCCCTTTTGTTAAAGTACCTGTTTTATCAAAGACGAGTATGTCCACTTTCGAGAATTTATCCATGATTTCTCCGCCCTTAATCAGAACACCGTTTTTAGCTCCATTCCCAATTCCAGCAACGTTTGAAACTGGCGCTCCAATAACCAAGGCGCCCGGACAAGCAATTACAAGGAATGTGATGGCAATTTGAAGATCTCTTGTCAGGGCAAAGACTAGAATCGATAAGATAACAACCGCTGGTGTATAGATATTGGAAAATTTATTAAGAAATTTTTCCGTTTTTGATTTTGACTCTTGTGCTTCTTCCACTAATTCAATAATTTTTGCAAAAGTTGTATCATCGCCGACCTTTTCTGCGACCATTTCAATATAACCATTATCAACAAGCGTTCCACTAAAGACTTGATCATCTACCTTTTTCAATACAGGTACTGATTCACCTGTTACGGTTGCTTCATTTAATGATGCTTGACCAGATAAGACCCTTCCATCCACTGGAACCTTGCCGCCTGAGCGAATAACCACTCGGTCTCCTTCGACTACTTCTTCAATTGAAATCTTTATATGATTTCCATTACGGATAACGATGGCTTCTTGTGGGGCCATATCGATTAATTCCTTTAGAGATGAACGTGTTTTTTCCAATGTACGTGCTTCTAGATAATCCCCCAATAAGAATAGCAATGTAACAACTGCTGACTCTGTATACTCTTGAATATAAAGAGCACCAATTACTGCAATTGTTACCAATAGCTCAATACTAAAAGCTTTCATGCGTAATGATTGATAGGCCTTCATTGCAATCGGAATACCAGCGATTATCGTTCCAATGATTAGGATTATATTTTTGATATCACCATTTGCAATTGCTCCAGTAGCAAAACCAATTACGATTAAAATAAATGAAATCGCAGTAATATAATTTTTATTTTTATATATGGTTTCAATCATTTTTTCTCCCCCTTATTTATATAAATCCATTTTGATTTTTCGACATATAACCGCGGCTATGAATAACAAAAGGGGACCTGCACTCGTTTTCTCTCTTTGTTTTCACTATGTCTGGGCAGGAAAAGGATTTGACCGCTTCTATGCATGGCCGGATGCTCTCTCCCACCTTAAAAGAAGGGTTTTATGTCGGCTTTTTAATTTGTATTTATTTAGTCAATTTGTTTGATTGAACCGGGTACCAAGCTTGTCAGAATTTTTTCTAATTATTCTACAAATACCTTTGTTTCATCGAATTCGGCTGGGCCTTTCCTAATCTAGGAGAAACTTTGATCGATATGATTTCGTTTGATGCTTTAACTAATCATCAAATTTTTACCGCAACTAACACAACCAATTGTTACCAATTGAAAGAGTCCTTTCGCCAAATTGGTTATTTCTTTCTTTTGTTTTTTTATTTCTGCTCTTTATACTCCTATGATACGGTTCTTTCCTTTTAAAAGAGATGACCATCATCAAGTATTTTTATTTTCCTTTTCCAAGTTCTTGAACTATATGATACTAAATATGAGGGAAACGAAAGAAGCCTGGTGGGGGTCGATTGGAACGGTTTGATTTCTCTATTTCAGGAGAGAATCTGGATAAGTTACACTCTTTTTCTCTCTTTGTTTTCACTTGGCATGGGGCAGGAAAAGGATCTGACCGCTTCTATGCATGGCCGGATGCTCTCTCCCACCTAAAAAGAAGGGTTTTATGTCGGTTTTTTAATTTGTATTTATATATAATCTTTTCTATTCCGCTCGTAAAAAATCAAAAAAGCCGATAACCTACTATTAAAATAGTAAGCTATCGACTTTATACACATATTTTATTTAGTTAAAAATCTTATAATCTACCGTAACCTAAGAAATGCTTTTGGTTATAACTGCTGTTCAAGCTAGAGTATGCAATCCCTTTATCACCAGCGTGAATCATTTGTCCGTTACCAACATAAATGCCAATATGAGATGGACCTGCTTTATACGTACCTTGGAAGAATACTAAGTCTCCAGGTTGTGGGCTAGATAATTTTTGAACAGAATTCCAGTAACCCGCAACATCTTGACGGCCTACACCAAAGATGTAAGAAATGAAACCACTGCAGTCAAAACCACCGTTTGATGGGGATGCACTACCCCAAACATATGGCATACCAAGGTATTTTTGCGCTTTAGCAATTACACCGCCCTCTGCAGGCTTCGATGGTTCTGGTGTTGGCGCTGGTGCTGGCTTAGATTCTTCTTTTTCAGCTTGTCCACCACCATTATTTCCTGGAGCTGGAGCAGCTGGTTGTGGTGCCGGTGCTTCTTTTTCTTGTGCTGGTGCTGCTGGAGCAGCTGGTGCTTGCTCTGCTTGTTTCTGCGCTGCTGCTTCTTGTGCTGCTTTATCTTGCGCTTCTTTTTCAGCTAAGCTTTGTAAGTATAACGCTTGTTTTTCAAGCTCTTTTAATTGATTTTCTGTGCTTGTCATGCCGTTTACAACTGTATCCATCTTACCGCTTAAATCGTTTACTGCTGTTTGTTTTTTCGCTTTTTCAGCGTCAAGTTCTTTCTTAGCATCTTCGATTTTTGCTTGTGCTTCTTTTAATTCTTTTTGTTTTTCTTTTACAAGTTCAACATCTTTTTTCACGTTCGCTTGATCTTCTTGTTGTGTTTTCATGATATCTTCATCAGATTCAAGAATCTTAGAAATAGAAGTTAAACGATCTACCAAATCAGAAATGTTTTTAGAGCCTACAACAACTTCTGTTACAACATTCGTATTTGGTTGCTCTTGAAGTGCAACTAAACGTTTTCTTAAAAGCTCTTCACGCTTTGCAATTTTCGTTTGTAATTCTGCGATATCTTTATTTTTTGTATCGATTAATTTTTGTGTATCTTCAACTTTTTTTGTTGTGTCAGCAAGTTTCGATTCGTTCTCTTTAACAGACTTATCTAAACCTTCAACTGTTTTATTTAATTCGTTCATTTGTTTTTGAAGCTCATCACGTTCTTGTTGTTGTTTATGTAAAGTGTCATTTTGTGAGTTGATTTCTGTTTTTACGTCCTCAATCTTTTCCGCAAATACATTTGGTGTTACTACTGAAAACATCATAAATCCTGCCGCTAATGCGCAAGATGCGATTTTTAATTTTTTCATTTTGTTTTTTACACCGCTTTCTTTTTTTCTTTTCCGTCTTTATCTACTAAAATTTATACCATAATCCGGAAGGTTTTTTATCAATGTTACGCTTTTGTAAAATAAATGTAATATTACGCTTGTAACTTATTGGCACAATTCTAGCGATTTTGTTTTATTTTGTAGAATTCTAAGAAAATATCATGACTACTTTTCTTATCCCAAAGCTCTTTATGAATAAAAATATTTTTTATAGAAATGTCATTTCTTTGTTACACAAATAAAAAAGATGTAAGGAAACTTCCTCACACCTTTTCATTATTTCACCCATTTTTCAGCCCAATTTTGGACTTCATCCATAACACTTTCTAACGCTTTACCTTTATCTGTTAACCCGTATTCAATACGAACAGGCACTTCTGGATAAACCGAACGTACGACTACACCTTCACTCTCTAATTCCTTTAAACGCTCCGATAACATACGATCGCTCATATTTGGGATAATATCTGCAATTTCTCGAAATCGCTTCGGCTCTTCTAACAAAGATTTAATAATTAATCCCGTCCACTTTTTACTTAGAAGTGTAAAAGCCGATTCAAACTTTGGACATAAACAAGAATTATGCTCCATACGTTTCACCTCTCCTCTATTATAAAATAGTTTCTTATAAAAAGTAAGTAATAAAACTTTCCGTATGAAAGATTACGTACATTTTATCACTTCCAAATATTAACTTGTCAAATACACATACATCTATCTGTAAAAAAACTCTCTACAACAAGAGAGCTTTTACATTTCTATTATTTTGTATACCATCCTAAACCGAGTGCTCCCTCTCCTAAATGCGTTCCAATTACTGCACCAAAATAACTGATGCGAATTGTAACATGAGGGTACTTTTCTTGTAATTCTTGCTGCCATTCTTTTGCTTCCTCTTCACGATTCGCATGAATAATAACAGCCTCCATCGGTACACCTTTGCTTGCTTGCTCATCAAAAATTTCAACGATACGCTTCAATGCTTTTTTACGCGTACGAATTTTTTCAAACGGAATAATGATTTTATCTCTAAAATATAAGACTGGTTTCACTTGTAATAAACTGCCGATAAACGCCTGTGCACTATTTAAACGGCCTCCGCGCTGCAAATGATGCAAATCATCCACAACAAAATAAGCGTCCATTGTTTGTTTCATTTCATCAAATCGAGCTAAAATCTCTTCTGGCGTTTTCCCTTCGCTTGCCATTTTTGCACCTTCACGTACATAGAACCCTTGCACTTCACAACTAATTTCAGAATCATACGTATATACGTCTATTCCTTCAACCATTTGTCCAGCTGCCGTCGCTGTTTGATATGTACCGCTAATTCCACTTGAAAGATGGATACTAATAACAGCATCGTATTCTTTTGCTAGTTCTTCAAATTTCTCCACAAATTTTCCAATAGCTGGTTGAGAAGTCTTTGGAAGTTCTTCATGTTCACGCACTTTTACATAAAAATCATCCGCTGTAATTTCCGCTTCCTCTTGATAAGAATTTGTACCAAAAATAACATTTAATGGGATCATATATATATTAAGTGCTTCACGAATATGCTTTGGTATATATGCTGTACTATCAGTAACAATAGCTGTTCTCATTTTCGTACCTACCTTATAAAAAAGTTTTTATTATCCAATTGTACGTCAACTATCCCCGCTTAACAACTTTACAGTCTGTGTGAAGTGGGGGCTTGTGACTACCCAGTAGTACGAATGTCTTACGACTCCTACTTTAAATTTGTGTCACATCAAGGGCAGGTTGACAGCTACCCAACAAGAGAAGTCATGTTTCTTTCGTTACTGCAACAATGGACTCAATTCCTTTTCGTTGCAGATTCATGGCTCCAATTCTGTCATCATTAGATGTGTATTTACAGTTCTTGCAACAAAAAGTATGTGTTTTCCTACTGCAGTTCGCTTTCTCAGTGTGCCCACATTTCAGGCATGTTCGAGAAGTGTATTTTGGATCTACTGCAATTACTTTTGAACCTTCCATTAATGCCTTGTATGCAAGCATTTGACGCAGTTGGTAGAAAGACCAAGACACAGAGACATATCTTAAAAGGAGAGAAATGAAGGAGTTTTTGTTTTTGCTTTTGCTTACGCCAACGCACATTCCTTCCCCACCTAAAGCTGACACTACCGTACCTTCATGCTTTTGTGGAAAGGGTATCCTATGCGAAAAAGATGAAAATAGGAAAATCGTACATTAATGTATAAAAAATACCAATTTAAGATTATAATAAAAATTTCAATAATTTACAACAAAAAGATTAAATTTATAATAAAAATTGCTACATTTCTACAAAAAAGGTTTGAATCTGAAAACCAGCCCTTTTACAATAAAAAGTACTAGTCATTTTGGAAGATAGGGGCGTATACCATTGCTATTACAATATTTAACAATAAAAGGCTACGGTGAACACGAAATTATTATTCAAAAGTCACGGTTCATTTGCCATGTAAGCCGGGCTACAACAGAAGACGAAGCACAAGAATTTATTCAAAAGATAAAAAAGCAACACTGGAATGCAACGCATAACTGCTCTGCCTATTTAATTGGAGAACATGATCAAATCCAAAAGGCAAATGATGATGGTGAACCAAGTGGTACAGCCGGCGTACCGATTTTAGAAGTATTAAAAAAACGTCATCTAAAAGATACAGTTGTTGTGATCACACGTTATTTTGGCGGCATTAAACTTGGTGCTGGTGGTTTAATTCGCGCATATGGAAAATGTACAAGTGAAGGTGTAAATCACGTAGGTGTTGTGGAACGTAAGTTGATGCGTGTCATGAAGACTGAAGTAGATTATACATTACTTGGAAAAGTGGAAAACGAATTACGTCACTCCGCTTACGCACTTAAAGATATACATTACCTAGAAAACGTAACGTTTGACACCTATGTGGAAGAAGACAAAAAGCAAACATTCACAGAATGGATGATTGAACTAACAAATGGGAAATGTACAATTAAAGAAAACGACATGCTGTATTTAGAGCAGGATATAGCAAAACAATAATTTATAAAATTAAAGGAGATCATGTATGGATGAGCGTTATTATCATCTCCAAAAAAGAAGAGTTAAAAAGAAACGGAGACGCAAATTTTTCATCTTTCTCATTTTCGCTAGCCTGATTGGTAGCGGCGTACTCTATCTTTTTAATTCCTATTCTTCTCTTATGGAAATATATAGTGGATTTACTCGTGATAAGTCAAAATTACGTGCGGAAGATGTAGAAATTACAAAAGAACCTTTCAGTATACTCATTATGGGAATTGAAGATTATGCAACAGATGGACAAAATGGACGGACGGACTCCCTCATGATGGCAACAGTTAATCCGAAAACGAAAAACATTTCAATCATGAGTATTCCACGTGATTCCCGCGTTACCATTGCAGGAAAAAATCAAAAAGATAAAATAAACGCCGCACATGCTTACGGCGGGGAAAAAATGGCATTGGAAACTGTCGAAAACTTTTTACACGTGCCTGTAGATCATTATATTAAAATTGACTTCAAAGGCTTTAAAGGTATTGTCGATGCCGTTGGTGGCATTACTGTCGATGTTCCTTTCGATTTTTGGGAACGTTCTGATGTAGATTATTATAAACAAATCCACTTTAAACAAGGGAAGCAAGAGTTGAATGGCGAAGAAGCATTGGCCTACGTCCGCATGCGAAAACAAGATCCACAAGGAGATTATGGACGCGCTGCAAGACAACGACAAGCACTTGCTGCGGTGGCGCACAAATTAAACTCCGCTTCAACAGTCTTTAAAATTAAAGATTTAACAACCGTAGTCGGCAAATATGTAAAAACCGATATACCTGTATCTGATGGACTTGCATTATATAACAAGTTGTCCGGATTTGATCCTTCTAGCATACAAACAGTTAAATTAGAGGGTGAAGACAAAAAGCTAAACGATGTGTATTACTTTATTCCAGATGAAATGAGCCTACAAGCTGCTCGTCAAACATTTATGCAAAACTTAGGACAAGAACAATCAAACACAAATGAGAATACACCGAACTCATCTCATGAACAACAAGAAGAGCCATCATCTAACAGTACGAGTACAGAATGGAAAATGAAGACAGGTTCTTGAATAAAGTGAAACTTTAATCAGTAGGGGGATTACTGCCCGCAAATAGCGGGATAAAAAAAGAGCTGATTCTAGTACCAATATAGTGGTATTTGAATCAGCTCTTTTTGTTTGTTTTTTATTTATTGAAATACTGTAAGATCGCTTCAACAATACGCTCAGACGCATGACCGTCACCGTAAGGATTCGATGCCTGTGCCATTGTATCATGCGCTTCTTTGTCTGATAATAATTCATCTGCTAGCGTAAAGATTGTTTCTTCTTCTGTACCAGCTAGTTTTAATGTGCCAGCTTCAATACCTTCCGGACGTTCTGTCGTATTACGAAGAACAAGAACCGGTACACCAAGTGAAGGTGCTTCTTCTTGTACACCACCAGAGTCCGTTAACATTAAGTATGAACGTGCTGCAACGTTATGGAAATCAATTACATCAAGTGGTTCAATTAAATGAATGCGGTTATGATCCCCTAAAATCTCACTTGCTGTTTCACGAACAACAGGATTCATATGAACCGGATACACAACTTGCACATCTTCATGCTTTTCAACAAGACGTTTAATGGCACGGAACATATTACGCATTGGTTCACCTAAGTTTTCTCGGCGGTGCGCTGTCATTAATACAAGACGATCATTTCCAAGCTGCTCTAATACCGGATGACTATATTCTTCTTTTACTGTTGTTTTTAGCGCATCAATTGCTGTATTTCCTGTTACGAAAATACGTGCTTCATTTTTATTTTCTTGTTGTAAGTTCGTTGCTGATTTTGCTGTAGGAGAGAAATGAAGATCTGCCATTACACCTGTTAATTGGCGGTTCATTTCTTCCGGATATGGAGAATATTTATCCCATGTACGAAGCCCTGCTTCAACGTGACCAACAGGAATTTGATTGTAGAATGCAGCAAGACTCGCAATAAACGTCGTTGTTGTATCACCGTGCACAAGAACGATATCTGGTTTCGCTTCTTTCATTACTTTATCTAGACCTTCTAAACCACGTGTTGTAATATCGATTAATGTTTGACGATCTTTCATGATATTCAAATCAAAATCTGGCGTAACACCAAAAATTTCTAATACTTGGTCTAACATTTGGCGATGCTGTGCCGTTACTGTTACAATCGATTCGATTTGCTCTGGGTGTTTTTGCAACTCTAACACAAGGGGTGCCATCTTAATTGCTTCTGGGCGCGTCCCAAAAATTGTCATAACTTTCAAACGCTTTGTCATTTCATTGCCTCTTTTCTCTCACTAATTCACATATATGTTAGCATTATTACATTGCCATTATATATGAAAAGGTAAGATGATAAAAGGAATCATTCCTAATAGATAGTGGAAGTCTTCCTATTACGAATCCTTTTTCTTCCAACAGAATAATAATCCATTCCGTATTTCTCAGCATCTTTTAGGCTATAACAATTTCTCCCATCAAATATAATAGGTTCACGCATAAGCTTCACATACTTTTCTATAGGATACGTTCGTATATCCTCCCATTCGGTTACGATAAACGCCGCTTCCGCTCCTGTAATTGCCTCATCCATACAAGTTGTATATCGCACTTGCTTCGCAAACAACTGCTTCATATGAGGAATGGCCTGTGGATCATATACAATAACGTTAGCGCCTATCTTTAAAAGCTCCTTGATAATAAGAAGAGAAGGTGCTTCTCGTATATCATCTGTATTTGGTTTAAAAGCCGCTCCCAGCACCGCAATACGTTTCTCGTTTAAATTCATCATCTTTTTCGCTTTATTCACAAGCATCATTTGTTGCTTATTATTCACCTCAATGACTGCTTTTAGTAATTGAAAATCATGCGCAATATTCCCTGCGATTTGAACAAGAGCATTTGTATCCTTTGGAAAACACGAGCCGCCATAGCCAATACCGGCTTGTAAAAAATGTGGACCGATTCGCTTATCCCTTCCCATACCGGCCGCTACTTCTAACACGTCCGCTCCTACCTTTTCACATATATTTGAAATTTCATTTATAAAACTAATCTTTGTAGCTAAAAAAGCGTTTGAAGCATATTTTATCATTTCCGCACTTCGAATATCCGTAACAAACGTTTCAATCGCTAACTCTCTATATAAGTTCTCTACTTTCTTCGCAATTTCTGCTTTTTCGGCCCCAATCACAATACGGTCACCATGAAAAAAGTCATACACACCAGAACCTTCTCGTAAAAATTCCGGATTCGATACAATATGTATCCTGTGTTTTCGCTCTAACTTCTCCAAAATCCATTCCTTTATTTTGTCATTGGTCCCTACAGGAACAGTACTCTTCGTAATCACAATCACATCCGAATTTACATACGTTCCAATATCATGACACACATTACGAATATAAGTTAAATCTGCAGTTCCATCAGGCAATGAGGGCGTTCCTACTGCTACAAATAAGTAATCTACCCCTTCAAACGCCTGAGCTTGACTTGATGTGAATGTTAAAAGTTTCTTTTGAACAGCCTTATCTACTAATTGTTGTAGACCTGGCTCATAAATCGGTAATTCGCCTTGCATCATTCTTTCAATTTTCCCTTGATCAATATCAAAACAAGTAACTGGATGACCTAATGTCGCTAAACCTACGCCAGTGACTAATCCGACATACCCAGTACCTATAACGGTAATTTTCATACTTCACCTCTTATTTCTTAACTTTGCGTACAATCATAAAGTGAAACTGTGATTAATGGAGTTTTCTGCATCCCCCACTGAGAATTAGCCCTCACCTATCTTCTTTAGTTTCCTTAAAATCTTGAGGTGGGGTATTACTACCCGCGAATAGCGGGATAAAAAAGACTATCACTTCACATTTCCTGATTATGATTTATTAGGTTCGCATACACAATAGTTCATTCGCTTTCTCACTTCTTTATTATATGAAACGTCTTCTCTTTCTTTTTTTAAGATTTTGTAAAATAAAACTTTCCATATTTTAACGCGGAACATACGGATATGAACGTGCAACACTTATAATAAAGAAATCCGCTATCGTCCATACAATCTATAATCCCTGCTAGAAAAAACATTCAAATATAACTTTCAGCCCAGCACAGTAAGCCGTACTACACCTATATAAATCCATTTTGATTTTTCGACATATAGCTGCGGCTATATGGATAACAAAAGGTGACCTGCACTCACTTTCTCTCTTTGTTTTCACTATGTCTGGACAGGAAAAGGATCTGACCGCCTCTATGCATGGCCGGATGCTCTCTCCCACCTAAAAAGAAGGGTTTTATGTCGGGTTTTTAATTTGTATTTATATAAACAAAAAACAAATGATTTAAAGCAAAAAATCTTTACAACGTATATTGTAAAGATTTTGTAACCTTTTTATATGAATTAACATTCGTCATGGATTTGTCATATATTTTACCTATTTCCAATTACAGTGAAAAGAAAAAAAGATTGAATTCTAGTCTTTTTGTGATAACATATGTTTGAGTCAAAAAATAAACGTCATAATTTTCAATTAACTTTTAAAAATTTACGTTAAAATATAAAAGGTGGGGTATTCATGGACTCACAAGTGATTTATGCAATTTTGGCATCCTTCATTACCGTACTGGTCATTACTCCCTTTATAATTAAGTTAGCATTTAAAATTGGAGCAACGGATAAGCCAAACGCACGTAAAGTACACCAAAAAATCATGCCTCGTCTTGGCGGATTAGCAATCTTTATTGGCGTAGCTGTCGGCTATTTCATTAGTGGATTATACGAGCAGAGAATGATGTCAATTAGTGTAGGTGCCATCATCATTGTTGTTATCGGTATACTAGATGATATGTACGAATTATCTGCAAAAGTAAAATTTGGTGGCCAACTATTAGTCGCAGCACTCATTGTAAAAAGCGGCTTATTAGTTCAAGTGCTATATATTCCAATCTTGGGAGAGACTGAGCTTGGGATACTTGCTTATCCAATTACAGTCTTTTGGATCGTAGGTATTACAAATGCCATTAACTTAATTGATGGATTAGATGGATTATCAGCTGGAATTTCATCTATCGTCCTTGCAACGTTAGCATATATGGCTGTTACGAGTCCGATTGGTACTGGCGCTGTCATCATTCTGCCACTCGCATTGATTATCCTTGCAAGTACAATTGGATTTTTATTCTATAACTTCCATCCAGCAAAAATTTTCATGGGAGATACAGGCGCATTATTTTTAGGATATTGCATTTCTGTCATATCGTTACTCGGTTTATACAAAAGCGTAACGTTATTCAGTTTCATCGTTCCAATTATTATTTTAGGCGTACCTGTATTTGATACAACGTTTGCGATTATCAGGCGCGTTGTCAATAAAAAGCCGATTTCTGCACCGGATAAATCACATTTACATCATCGTCTATTAGCAATGGGCTTCTCTCATCGTATGACGGTTCTCATCATTTACGCATTCGGTATTTTCTTTAGCGTAAATGCTATTATTTTCTCTAGTGCAACTTTATGGTTATCCATTATCCTTCTGTTCGCTTTAATCTTCGTTACTGAACTTGTAGCAGAAGTAATTGGCCTTGTGCACGATCGCTATAAACCAATTATCGCATTCTATAAAAAAGTAAAAAAGCGCGAAGAATAAAAATAGTATAACCCGTATCTTCATAAAATATTCAAATGGCATCCTTTTCTAGAAAGGATGCCATTTTTCATTTCCAAAATATAGTTTGTTTGAGAGTCCCTCTATTGGAGAAAGATATAAATACAAAAGTGATAGTAGAAAAAGTATCTTTATTTCTTTCTTTACATTTTTGACTGTTAAACTGAGGGTGAGTATCATGACAAAGCAAATGTTTCGATGTATTTGTTTGTGTTTGAGTATTATTACATGTTCTATATCTTATACTGAAGCAGCCGCTAACTCCTCAAGTGAACATCGCTCTACTATTCATACTACTACCAGTCTTCCACAAAAAATAGCGTACTTAACATTTGATGATGGACCAAACAAATACACATCACAAATTTTAAACATTTTAAAACAAAAAAACGGGAAGGCAACCTTCTTTGTAATTGGTGGAAAAGTTTCACGCTATCCACAAACCGTAAAACGACTTATACAAGAAGGCCATTATATTGGTTTGCATAGCATGTCTCACGACGTAAAACGTTTATACAATGGTGATCCATCCGTTTTGATTGCAGAAATGGAGCAAGCCCGAACAATCGTCCGTCATGCAACAACTTTAGACTCACACCTTGTTCGTGTTCCTTACGGTAGCATGCCTTATTTAAAGAAAAATTATCGCGATGCACTTGTTTCCGCTCAATATAAAATGTGGGATTGGACAATCGATACATATGACTGGAAAAGCTATCATAATCCGTCAGCTGTACTAGAACGGATTGTGAATCAAAGCGATGAACAAGTAGAGGTCATATTAATGCACGATTCTAACGTTACCGTACAAATTCTCCCAAAGGTAATTGACTATCTCCTAGCAAAAGGATATACACTTCTGTCCTATAATCCTTCTTCTCATGTAGAAGTAAATTTCTGGAGGGACGCAAGATTGTAACAGCTTTAGTAGATACTAAAGCTGTTTGCTGTTTTTCCCTTCCCACAATTCCTATTTTTGTGTAAAATTTTAAATAGTGATGAAGTTTCGAGGTGAAAAATAATGAAAAGAATGGACCTCATTTATGACGCAATACAAAAGGGTATATATCAAGAAGGTGTAACAGCATCTGAACTCGCTACACTTTTACAGTTAGACCGTGCAAATGTAAGCAGTGATTTAAATAAACTTGTGAAAGATGGCCGTTTATCTAAAACAGGAACACGTCCCGTCCGTTTCTATTTAGGAACTAATGCTTCTATGGAAACGCATTCACAGGATGAAACTTCACTTGATGCCTTTGCGAGAGAAAATCAAAGCTTGAAAATTGTGGTTGAAAAAGCAAAAGCAGCTGTTCTCTATCCTCCAAACGGCATGCATACGCTTCTTCTTGGGGAAACGGGTGTCGGGAAATCTATGTTCGCCTCTTTAATGCATGAATACGCGATTGAAGTGAATCAGCTTCCAAAAGATGCACCGTTCATTGTCTTTAACTGTGCTGATTACGCCAACAACCCACAGCTCCTACTGGGACAACTTTTTGGGATTAAAAAAGGAGCTTACACAGGTGCGAATGATCAAAAAGGCTTAATCGAAAAAGCACACGAAGGCATTCTCTTCCTTGATGAAGTACATCGCCTTCCACCAGAAGGACAAGAAATGCTCTTCACATTTATTGATCGCGGTGTATATCGTCGTTTAGGAGAAACAGAGAATGAGCGCCGTGCACAAGTATTAATTATTACCGCAACAACAGAAGAACCGAACTCATTTTTACTCAAAACATTCACAAGACGCATCCCGATGACTGTAACACTTCCACCGCTTCGTGAGCGGACTCATCAGGAACGCTTCGCATTGTTACAACTCTTTTTTACAAGTGAAGCGATTCGGTTGCGAAAAGAAATTCATGTTAGTCCAAATGCAATGCGCGCTTTCGTCTTTTATCAATGTCCAAACAACATCGGACAGTTAAAAACGGATGTACAAATCGCCTGTGCCAAAGCCTATTCTGACTTTGTAACAAAAAAACGAGAGCACGTCCGTGTTTCTAGTACCGACCTACCATGGTACATGAAAGAAGGCTTATTTATCGAAAGAAAAAGTCGACACCTGTACCAAGTGCCAAATGAGACATTTGTATTTACAAGTGATGAAGGATGGAGCCGGCACAAAACAGAAAATACCCGTTCCTCCATTTATGATTACATCGATCATAAATATGAAGAACTGCAAGCACGCGGTATTGAGGAAGAAGAATTAGAACTACTAATAGAAAATGATATTCAAAGCTTTTTTGTCCATTACTTTAATCAAATGTCCAAAAAGACAATTCATGAAAACGTCTTTAAAATTGTGGATCGAAATATTGTTGCAGTATGTGAAAAAATTGCAGCGTTAGCAGAAAAACATTTAGCTAAGACGTTTGACGAAAAAGTATTTCTTACTTTAAGTTTACATGTACAGACAACTTTACAACGATTGCAGAGCGGCAAACAAATTCATCACCCGCAGCTGGGTCAAATTCGTACGAAATACAAAGATGCTTTCTCAGTAGCGATGCAGGGCATTCAGCTTTTAGAAGAAGAATTACAAATAACAATGCCGATTGATGAAGCTGGATTTTTAACGATGTTTTTCGTCGTTGATCCCATCCCGACTTCCCAAACAGAAGTGAAAGTATTAATTTTGGCTCATGGCAATGGCATTGCAACGGAAATGGCAAATGTCGCTAACGAATTGCTTGGTATTGATGAAGTAACAGGAATTGATATGCCACTTCACGAGTCACCAAAAGACTTCCTAGAACGAGTAAAAGTGTACATGAAAACCTTGCAGCATATCAACGGACTTCTCTTGCTTGTTGATATGGGATCACTCGCTTATATCGGGGATATATTAGAGACAGAATTTCATATTCCTGTACGCGTTCTTTCCATGACGAGCACACCGCATGTGTTAGAAGCAGCCCGAAAAGCTCAGCTTGGCTATTCATTAGATGCGCTATATGAAACTGTGAAAAACTTAACGCCGTTTTATCTCAACATACAAGAAGAGAAGAAAATGCCACTCTCTCCAATGAAATCGGTCATTTTAACAGCCTGTTTAACAGGTGAAGGAAGTGCACTCGCTATTCAAAAAATGCTCGAAAACTATTTACGCTTTGATAAAGATCTAATTGAAATTATTCCAATAAGTATCGTTCATGAAAAAGATTTAACAAAAATGATTGAAAACATTAAGAAGGAACGCAATATGATCTGTATTGTGACAAACTTTGATGTACAAGTACCGTGCTTAACCTACCATTTCCAAGATATCTTGAATTACAAAGCAATTCAACCAATTCAAGAGCTGATTACGTACGAGGAAACATATGCAAAAATGGCTGATATTCTCGGCCAACAAATGCAGCGCGATGATGGCGCACTTATGATTAAAACGATTCGTTATTCATTAAATACAATTCAAGAGCTCATCTCCTTGCAGCTAAACCCTAATAGTTTAATGGGCGTTATTCTGCATATGAGCTGTATGGTTGATCGTCTCCAAAAGGGAGAAGAACTCCTTCCTTATCCCGACAAAGAAACGCGTAGACATGACGAATATTGGATGTACATGAAAATTAAAAAAGCACTGCAACCCATCGAAAACACGTTTGAAATACAAATTCCAGATGATGAAGTATTTTATATCATGGACTTTTTCATTAAAAATCAACCAGACAAAAAAGAATAAAATAAAAAACATTCCTGTGAATCTCGACCTTCACGGGAATGTTTTATTACAGAGAGTTTTTCCTATTTCGTAACGAAAAGAATTATGAACCAATTTCCTTTATCGCTCCTCGAATTTCACCTCTTTTATATTCCTCTGTATGAACATTTACATAGGCATTCGCCTCATAGAATTCGTGTACGAGGTTCTCAAGCGTCTTTCCTTGCAAAGGACCTTCTAAATCCTCATTCGTTACCATACCCCTAATCACGCCTCCATTCACGCTAATTCCCGGCTTAACAGGACCAAATAGAAATGCAACAACTGGACCATTCTGCGTTGCTGTTCCTAAATGAATATGACAAGCGGTTACCTTCTCAATATCCTTCAATGTGACCCTGTAATGCAGCCTTGTAAAATTATCATTAAAGATAAATTCTGTTACGCCATACGCTTTTGTTTTCACAGGAGGTATTTCATATCGTCCTTTTAGTCTAGCAAAGAAATGTTTTATCATGCTAGCAACCTACTCCTTATATAAATTTCATCGCAATGCTCACATCTCTTTAAGTACGTGTTCAAAAAGGAGGATAAAGATAGCCGAGCAGTTCGAGGCACGGAAGCTAGGAGAATACGGAGTGTAGCTCGAACTACATGAGTACCGGACTGGCGATGCAACGAAGAAATAGGGCGGCTCTCTTTACCGGACTTTTTGAATATCCTCTATTTCGTGTTCAAAAAGGAGGATAAAGATAGCCGAGCAGTTCGAGGCACGGAAGCCAGGAGGATACGGAGTGTAGCTGGAACTACATGAGTACCGGACTGGCGACGTAACGAAGAAATGCGACAGCTATCTTTACCGGACTTTTTGAATATCCTCTTTAACTAACTTATGGCTAGGACACGATCAATTATGCCTCATTCACGATTGATTTTTTCATGAGGGTACCTAATTCCTCTTCTGGAACATTTACAAAATCATTACATTCCAGTTATTCCATTCACCACTGTAAGTCCTGTATAATTCATCGTAGATTTGATGATTCTTTAGGAGGTTCACTTGAAAACGCTAAAACATTCCGTGCACTCGTTAATAGAAATCTTTCTCGTTTCGCTCAAACTTGGGCTCACTTCGTTCGGAGGTCCTGTCGCTCATCTCGGTTATTTCCATCATGAATATGTACAAAAGCGAAAATGGATGGATGAGAGAAGCTATGGAGATTTAGTGGCACTCTGTCAATTCCTGCCCGGCCCTGCAAGTAGCCAAGTTGGTATCGGGATTGGCTTGTCACGCGGAGGAATACTAGGAGCAATTGTCGCTTGGATTGGCTTTACACTTCCATCCGTTCTTGTCCTTGTGTTTTTCGCTTTACTACTGCAGTCATTTTCTGTAACAGAAGCCGGCTTTATTCATGGGTTAAAGCTTGTAGCAGTAGCGATTGTCGCCCATGCATTATGGGGCATGGCGCAAAAGTTAACGCCTGACCGAAACCGGGCAACAATTGCCATTATTACCGCGGCGATTGCTTTATTATGGCCAAGTGCTTGGACTCAAGTTGTGCTTATTCTGCTTGCAGGTGGCATCGGCTGGCTCTTATACCGTGAGCATACGATTCCGCCTGCTACTGAAACGCGTATTCCTGTTTCACGTACCATTGCCGTCACATGTATTCTATTATTTTTTAGTTTATTATTCTTTTTACCAATCTTACGACCACTTTCCGATTGGATCGCCATGTTTGATAGCTTCTATCGTTCTGGCGCACTCGTATTTGGCGGTGGACACGTTGTTCTTCCCCTTCTTGAAAATGAATTTGTTTTAAATGGCATCATGACAAAAGAACAGTTTCTAGCAGGATACGGCTTAACCCAAGCTGTTCCAGGCCCTCTCTTTACATTTGCTGCTTATATAGGGGTCTCGCTCGATGGAATACCTGGAGCCACCCTTGCAACAATTGCGATCTTTCTTCCTGCATTCTTACTCGTCATTGGTGTTTTGCCATTTTGGGATTACTTGCGACGTCAGCCATCGATACAAGGCGCACTCTTTGGCATCAACGCCGCTGTTGTCGGTATTTTACTAGCTGCCTTCTACAACCCTATTTGGACAAGCTCTATCATGAGTACAATTGATTTTGTCATCGCTTCTCTCTTATTTAGCCTGTTAGCATTTTGGAAGGCTCCTCCTTGGACCGTTGTCCTCTTAGGTGCTTTCAGCGGATATATGCTTTCGTTCATATAATAAAGTGAAACTTTTCTCAGTAGGGATCTTCTTCATCCCCTACTGAAAATTAGCCCTCACCAATCAGGCTTTTACGGGCAGTTTATCCCCCATCTATATAAATCCATTTTGATTTTTCGACGTATAGCCGTGGCTATGGATAACAAAAGGTGACCTGCACTCATTTTCTCTCTTTGTTTTCACTTGGCATGGGGCAGGAAAAGGATCTGACCGCTTCTATGCATGGCCGGATACTCTCTCCCACTTAAAAAGAAGGAGTTTATGTCGGTTTTTTAATTTGTATTTATATATCTTCTTTGTTTCTCTCTGAATCTTGAGGTGGGGATCTTACTGCCCGAAAATAGCAGAATAAAAAAGACGACTTTTCGATAGTCGTCTTTTCTTATGTTTAAAACTTTACAAGTTCTATTCCTTCTGGCAAAGAACTTTCTGTTAAAATTCGTAGCTCCTTCACGCGATCCATCACGTAAGAAGAACGCTTCACAAGCTCTGGATCAATATACGCAGGGTGTACCATAATTTCGACTGTTTTCCCATCTAAAACACGTTCTTTCAGCCTCATGAAGTAATCCTCCTGCACCCCATCACTGTAGAAATCACTATAAAACACATCAGAAAATGGTCGCACTGCTCGATCTTGTTCGCAGCGACGAATCGGTACATTATACTTTTCAGCTAATCTCTCTAGCACATCATGCAAAATCGGCAAGGAATGTACATGATGATGACTATCTAAATGCGTCGGTGTTAATCCGTAAGATAAAAACTTTTCAATTTGCGCGGTCCACTCTCTCTCGACATCTTCTGAATCGATATCGCTTTCCCACACAGTGGCTTGTTTATGAAATAAACCATCTTCTTTCACAAGTGATGGCACATCTGTAAGAAGAGGTTTTCCAGCAGTTAATACAAGATGGACCCCAACTCCTAATGTTGTATATTCCTTTGCCAGACGTGCAGCATGTTCCGTTCCTGGCATGTTCATCATCATCGTTGTAGAATTCACAATCCCGTTTACATGCCCTTCAATAATTCCGTAGTTTGTACCTTCTGTAAGGCCAAAATCATCTGCATTTACGATTAATCGAATCATGTATTTCCCCTCCTACTGAATGAAAAAAAGCGGGCTCAGTAAGCGCCGCTTTTTACTTCCCTACTTTTTTGAAGAATTGCGGAAGATACTCTTTATGTGCTTCCAACATCTCATCTAAAATTTGTTTTGCTACTTTATCTGATGGTACAAGTGGATTGATTGTCATAGCAAGCAGCGCTTTATGATAATCACCTGTAACAGCAGCTTCAATTGATGTGCGCTCGAATGATTTAATTTGCTGTACTAAACCGCGAACAGGAACTGGTAAATCACCTACTGCAATCGGTTTTGGGCCGTCTTTTGTAATAACACAGTTCACTTCAACAGCAGAATCATGCGGCAAGCTTGCAATTGTACCATTATTTCTTGTGTTAACAGGTTGAATATCACCTTTGTTATTATAAATCGATGTAATTAAGCTACATGCTGCATCACTGTAATAAGCTCCGCCGCGTTTTTCTAATTGCGGTGGCTTAATATCTAAATTCGGGTCTTTATATAACTCGAATAATTCATCTTCTAATTGTTTCACGACTTCTGCACGTGTACCTTTTTCGATTGAAGCTTGTTTTTCTTCTTCTAGCATTTCACGTGTTTTATAGTAGTAACGATGGTATGGACATGGAATTGCACGAAGCGCACGAATGAAATCTGGCTCCCAATCAAGCGCTGCAATGTTTTCCATTGTAATTTGCTTTTCTGGATCTGTCATTAATTCTAAAACACGATCCATTACACTTACGCCATCTAAATACACATTCAATCCGTAGACCATATGATTTAAACCAGCAAAGTCAACATGCACGCGGCTTTCATCTACTTCAAGAAGCTTTGCAAGTCCCATACGAATACCAATCGGAACGTTACATAACCCAACTACTTTTTGAATATTCGTATAGCGAAGTACAGCCTCTGTTACCATTCCAGCTGGATTTGCAAAGTTAATGAGCCAAGCATTTGGACAAAGCTCCTCCATATCCTTACAAATATCTAAAATGACAGGAATCGTTCTCAATGCTTTAAACAAACCACCTGGACCGTTTGTTTCCTGACCGATTACATCATATTTCAACGGGATTGCTTCATCTTTCCCGCGCGCTTCTAATAAACCGACGCGGAGCTGTGTTGTTACAAAGTCAGCATCCTTTAATGCCGCACGGCGATCAAGTGTCAAATGAACATCAATTGGTAATCCTGCTTTTTTCACCATACGCTTTGCTAAGTTACCAACAATTTCTAATTTCTCTTTCCCAGCTTCAATATCTACTAACCAAATTTCACGAACAGGAAGTTCATCGTAACGCTTAATAAAACCTTCAATTAACTCTGGTGTATAACTAGATCCACCGCCAATTGTAGCAATTTTTATTCCACGCATATCCTATTCCCCTTTCGCTTCTAACTTTTTGTAAAGGTCGATAAATTCTGCTGCTAATTCTTTTACTGTAATCGCATTCATTAAATGATCTTGTGCATGAATTAAGAGAACGCTAATCTCTGTTTTTTCTCCCCTTGCTTCTGATTGTATGAGCTCTGTTTGGAAATGATGTGCTTCATTGATCGCTTCTTTCGCTTTCTCCATTGCTTCATCAGCATCATCTAATTTCCCCTGTTTCGCATATTGAAGTGCTTCCATTGCGAAGCTTCTTGCGTTACCGCTGTTTAAAATAAGTTGGAATGGGATTTGTTCTGCTGTAGTCATCATAATTTACCGCCTCTCTCTATAAAGTTCAACTGATTCAAGTATCTCCTTCAGTTTGAACATGTCTATTAAGGTATGATTTTATTTATCTAGTTTTGGTGTTCTTCCAAATGTGTGCCATCCTTCTGAACAGGATATAAAGTTATTATTCTCGCGGACAACTATTGTCCGCGAGAACAATCATGTATTACATAGGTACAGATTGATTATTTCCTTGTGCTGTAGCTTTTTCAGTACGAACAACAGAACGGTCACATAACACAACGAATGGATAGTAAATTACCATCGCAATTACAAAGTTGAATAACTGTAGAATTGCACCGGAGAAATGTCCGCCTGTTACAAGGTAACCACTAATGATTGGTGGCGTTGCCCATGGAATCATCGCAACTGTTTTTGGCACCCAGCCAAGAGAAATAGCTGTATAAGAAGTAATAACTAGTACAAGTGGTGTCACAATAAACGGAACGAATAAAATCGGGTTTAAAATAATCGGTGTACCAAAGATTACTGGTTCGTTAATGTTGAATGCACCAGGTCCGATTGATAATCGTGATACCCCGCGCAATTGTGCACTTTTTGCTACGATTAATACAACAACTAAGAATGCTAATGTTGCACCAGAGCCACCAAGATATACGAAAGTATCAAAGAATGGTTTTGTAATTATGTTTGGAACATCAAATGCAGATGTACCATTTTGGAATAAGTTGATATTTTTTTCTAGTGCCGGTAAGTATAATGGCTCGATAATACCACCAACGATATTTGGACCATGTAAACCAAAGAACCAAAGAAGATGAACAAGAAACACAATAACGATGGCACTTGGCAATGTACCTGCTAAACTTTGTAACGGTAATTGAATTGTATTAAAGATGAATTCATGAATTCATGAACACTGGTACCTGCTAATTTCACTGCTAATTGTATTCCTGCAACAACTGTTAAAATAACAAACGCTGGAACTAATGCTGCGAAAGATCTTAACACTGCTGGTGGCACACCGTCTGGCATTTTGAAAGTAATCTCTCTTTGTACAAAGAAACGGAACGCCTCAGTAACAAGAAGTGCCACAATGATTGCTACGAATAAACCTTGCGCACCTGTCCAAAGGAGGTTGAGGCCGCCTTCTTTCGGTGTTGTTGGTGTAAGAATAATTAACGCACCAAATGAAATAATACCTGCTGACAATCCATCAACACCGTAAGATTTTGCTAAGTTATAACTTGTAGTAAACGCTATGATGAGTGCTAAAACCGCGAAAGAACCAGTCCACATTCCACCGCCAATTTGTTTCCATGTTTCTCCAAACATATCTTTCATAAAGTTTTGGAAAACTTCAGATGGGAAACCATTAATTAATGATGCAAATGTACCCACTAAGATAAGCGGCATAACTGCAATAAAACCATCACGTATTGCAGCCAAATGACGTTGCGATCCTATTTTCCCTGCGACTGGAACAATATACTTTTCCATAAATGCAATAAATTTTTGCATTATTTCTCCCCCCTAATTATTTTTTAAGTGTTAATGCATGATCTAAAACTGCTTCACCATTCATCATGCCGTAATGCATTGAATTAATAACATCGATTCCAACATTCCTCTCATCAGCAAGCGCTTTCATAGATGACAGCATGTAACGAACTTGTGGTCCTAATAATAATACGTCTGCTTGATCGATGTTGTTTTTTACTGCATCCCCAGATACAGCCCAAATCTTTCCTTCTAATCCGCGAGCTTTTGCAGCTGTTTCCATTTTTGTAACTAATAAACTTGTAGACATTCCTGCTGAACAACAAAGTAAAATATTCATTAATAAGTCCCCCTATGCATATAAACAATTTTGTTTTTTTATTTATTTTTCTTTACGCCTTTTATTAATGCAAGTGCCGTGCCAACTTTTAAAATCGCTTTAAATAGGCGTTTTATCGTGTGTTTTTATTGTGTGTTACCGCTTTCAAAGTGTGTGTTATCCGAAACACAGGTAGTGTGTTGTAAAAATAACACACTATTGGTACATATCGACATAAAAATGGGTTAGTGTTTAGTTTCTAGTTGTGTGTAGGAACAGAACAGAAAATATTTTTATATTTAGAAGATAATATTCCGCATATTGATATGCTAAAAAAATAAGAAGGGAAATCTCCCTTCTTATTTCAATTGATTATTTAATCCTGCAATTTTTTTCTTCCAATAGATTGTCATCACAAACCATATAATGAAGTAAATGATGATAAAGCTACCTGTGCAAATGAGAATCGGGACAAGATGATTTGGAACCCAGCCAATCCAAAGTGCAATCGGTAAGAATGTTCCTAACAAAATGATAAAATGAATAATTGTTTGTTTTAAAATGCTCCAATCTTCTCTCTCAAAGACAAAGGAAGCGAACGAGAAAATCAGCCCCACAATATTTGCTGTAACGAGATAAGTAAGCAATGTCTTTGCTTCTATAATCTCCATTCCATTTGCATAACCGACTGCTTTTCACACACAAAAAAGCCTTGCACTTGCAAGGCCTAATTCTTCTCTGACATCTTCCTATATAATTCCACAAATTCACTCGCTAGTTCCTTCACTGTTATGGCATTCATTAAATGATCTTGTGCATGAACCATTAACAATGTAAGCTCTACCTTTTCTCCGCCTGCTTCTTTTTGAATGAGTTCTGTTTGCAAACGATGCGCTTCTTGCAATTCTTGCAGTGCCTCTTGTAGTTTGGCGTCCGCTTCGGCAAACTCCCCTCGCTTCGCATAATCGATTGCTTCCATCGCACTGCTTCTCGCATTTCCCCCGTGTAAAATCAAATGAAAGGCCTTCGTCTCTAATGTATCCATTTCGATTCTTTACTCCTCCTGTTCTTCGGCTGCCTTTTGCTTATCCCATATTTTTAAGAATGGAAGATAAATAAGGAAGGCCAAAATAAAGTTAACAAGCTGCAATACAACACCTGAAATTTTACCACCCGATCCTAAATATCCACTAAACAGAATCGGTGTGGTCCATGGTACAGCCGCTCCGCTTGGTCTTGCAACAAGACCCCATTCCATCGCAAAATACGATACAACCGTTAAAACAACTGGAGCAAGTATAAACGGAATAAGAAGAAGCGGATTTAACACGATTGGCATCCCAAATGTCACCATCTCATTAATATTAAAAATACCAGGCGCAATGGATAGCCTACCTAAGCTTTTTAATTGCTGACTTCGTGCAAATAATAACATTGCCACAACAAGTGCAAGCGTGGCACCAGAGCCACCTGTATAAATCCATAAATCAAAGAATTGTGCTGTTATCGTATTTGGTACGTCTTGCCCTGCCTGAAAAGCAATGCGGTTTTGATCCATTAACGATAACCAAACCGGGCTCATGACTCCGCCCACAATCGCAGCTCCGTGAATCCCACATGCCCAAAGCACATGGACAACAATTACCGCCGCTACCGCACCAAAAAGACTTGCGCCAAGTACACTAAGTGGTGCTTGCAGAAGTTGCCCCACAATATTATGAATACTACCAAAAGTAGTATGTTCCATAATTAAGCGCAAGATCCAAACAGCAGTCACAACAATAAATCCTGGAATGAGTGCAGCAAATGAACGTGTTACAGCTGGTGGAACATTTTCTGGCATTTTAATAATCAGCTTTCTTTGTACAATAAACCTATAAATTTCGGTAGATATAAGTGCTAAAATCATTGCCACAAATAACCCTTGGCTCCCCATTAGTACAGCGGGGATTACACCTTCTACGATCACACTCTCCTTCGTACCAGTTATCATATGTGAAACTTGGAATGGTGTCGCTAGCAAGAAAGACACCATCGATAGCGCACCTGCTGCTAATGCATCAACTTTATATTGTTCCCCAAGCCTGTAAGCGATTCCAAAACTTGCTATTAAAGACATTATATTGAATGTTGCGTTAACTGGATACCCTAATGCTTTTTGCCAACCATCTCCAAACAGATTTGCCATAAAGTCATTGTAGCCTGGTATTGGCAAAGAACTGATAATAAGGAAGAATGATCCGATAATTAAGAAAGGCATCGTTAAAATAATTCCATCTCGAACAGCTTGTAAATGGCGCTGTCCTGCAATCTTTCCTGCTACCGGCATCACGTACTTCTCCAAAAACCCTATCATCTACTCCACTCTCCTTATGTCTTCATTAACAATGCTGCTTGCAGAACGGCTTCTCCATTACAAAGCCCATAGTGTACAGAGTGAATCACATCAACAGGTATTCCTTTTTCTTTACACAATTCTTTCATCTTTGGCAATAAATAACGTACTTGTGGTCCAAGTAAGAGCACATCCGCTTCATCAATATGATTCCGTACTTCCGAACCTGATACAGCCCAAATTCTCACTTCAACGCCTTTTGTTTGTGCCGCCTTCTCCATTTTCGTTACAAGTAAACTTGTAGACATTCCTGCTGCACAGCAAAGTAAAATATTCATCGAAATCCCTCCTCTCTTTCTTCATTCTTATATACAATGCCTATCTTGATCCGGCTCGAATCGCAACTGGATTACCAATATATATGTCTAGATTTTTTTCCATATGACAAGCATGAAAAACAAAAATTCCCTATACAAAAAGTTCTCGTTTTTCGCGCTATTCTATCTATCTGTATTTTCCTAGTAAACAGCAGTACAACTCGCTATAATAAATCAGTATGATTTTTTATAAATATATAAATCCATTTTGATTTTTTATAAATATATAAATCCATTTTGATTTTTCGACATATAGCTGCGGCTATGGATAACAAAAGGTGACCTACACTCATTTTCTTTCTTTGTTTTCACTATGTCTGGGCAGGAAAAGGATCTGACCGCTTCTATGCATGGCCGGATGCTCTCTCCCACCTAAAAAGAAGGGGTTTATGTCGGTTTTTAAATTTGTATTTATATAAATTGGAGGGAATATATATGAAAGCTTATCGCTTTCCACTTATTTTATTATCTTCCATCCTGATTGGTGGTTTCATTGGTTATTTCATGGGTACCGATGCAGTTGCTTTAAAACCGCTTGGTGACATTTTCTTAAACTTAATGTTTACGATTGTTGTACCGCTCGTTTTCTTTAGCATTGCCTCATCTATTGCCAATATGGATGGATTAAAACGTTTGGGAAAAATTATGTCGAGCATGGCTGGGACTTTCCTATTTACGAGTATTATTGCCGCAATTTTTATGATTATTGTTGTGAAAGTATTCCCACCAGCACAAGGCGTTGTATTAGAATTAACAAGACCTGATAAAGTTGAAAATATTAGCGTAGCCGATCAAATCGTTGGTATTTTTACAGTTTCAGATTTTGCAAAACTACTATCTCGTGAGAATATGCTTGCCCTTATTTTCTTCTCTATCTTAATGGGTGTAGCCACTTCAGCAGTAGGAGAAAAAGGAAAGCCATTCGCTACCTTCTTACAATCTGGTGCAGAGATTTCGATGAAAGTTGTATCGTTCATTATGTACTACGCTCCGATTGGACTTGCTGCATACTTTGCCGCTTTAGTTGGTGAATTCGGACCGCAGCTACTTGGAACATATTTCCGAGCAGCAATGGTATACTATCCAGCTTCTATCGTATACTTCTTTGTTGCTTTTACATTTTATGCTTACCTTGCTGGACGAAAGCAAGGTGTACAAATCTTTTGGAAAAACATGGTCTCTCCTACCGTTACATCACTTGCAACTTGTAGTAGTGCCGCAAGTATTCCAGCAAACCTAGAAGCTACAAAAAAAATGGGTATTTCTTCTGACATTCGTGAAACAGTCGTCCTGCTTGGTTCTACTCTTCATAAAGACGGATCTGTTTTAGGCGGTGTGATAAAAATTGCCTTCTTATTCGGGATTTTCAATATGGAATTCTCTAGTCCAAAAACGTTAGCAATCGCACTTGTTGTTTCTCTATTAGTTGGAACAGTAATGGGCGCAATTCCTGGCGGCGGTATGATTGGTGAAATGTTAATCGTTTCTCTATATGGCTTCCCACCAGAAGCTCTGCCAATCATTGCAGCGATTAGTACAATTATTGATCCCCCAGCAACGATGTTAAACGTAACAGGTGATAACGTTTGTGCGATCTTAACAGCACGCCTTGTAGAAGGTAAAGATTGGGTTAAAAATAAACTTGCATAAAGTGAGACTTTGATCAGTGGAGTATTACTACCCGCAAATAGCGGGATAAACAAAAAGAGCGTTGGTTTTCATAAACCGAACGCTCTTTTTTATCATTGCCACAAATTTGTTATAACTTTCACAAAGTTTCCACAGTACTTCCCCTTACTTCGTACTATAATCATGTATGGAAAAGGAGATGGGACTCATGACACAAAATGCCCCAGAATTTAAAATTTTGCAAAGTATCGCTTTCCTAGCCGTTGTTTTGCAAAGTTCATTAATGTATACAATGAGCCAAGGCAATTTAGTATTAGAACAATCTATTATTATCGGTATGCTATTCAACCTTGCAAAATTCTCTGCACCAGCCTTTATCTTTATCGTTGGTTTTCATCTCATTGGCCAGTATACAAAGCAAATACTATATAAAGAATACATCTACGAAAAAACAGCAAATCTACTTGCCCCTTACCTTTTCTGGTCTATCATTTACCTATTCACAACAAAAGACGCACTCACAATGCAAAGTGCAATAAAAAGTCTATTACTTGGAACAGCTGCACCTCACCTTTGGTATGTCATCATGATGTTTCAAATCCATTTATTGTTCCCGCTATTATGCGTCACTTTTTATTGGTTTCAAAAACGGACACATAATCAGCAGGATATATACAAGTACATGGCTGTCTTCGCCATGATTTATTTTCTTTTAATGTGGTACTCTTCTAATTATATATTTAATGGAGAAATATTAACCCGTTCAGCTGTTTTGCATTATACAGACCGATCCTTCTTTTTCTATTCCTTTTATTTTGTCATGGGAGGAATCGCGGCTGTTGCCCTTCGTGCTTGGCGTTTATTTGTCATAAAACGTATACCGCTTCTTACAATCCTATTTTTCATTTTATTCTTATTCATTAATTATGAATTATTTAGTTTTCACGGTGTAGATTCCATTCATCTAACAGTATCTACATACTTGAAGCCTTCCATGTTTTTATACATTGTATGTGAAATTTTAATACTGTACGCTTTATCCATTACAATCGCTCAGCATCGCAGTGGTTTATATAGAGCATTGCGCTTTATTGGAAACTATACATACGGTGCCTATTTAGCACACTTCTTCTTCTTACAAATAAGTATTAAAATACTCTCAATGTTCGCATTACAAACAAATTCAATTCTCTATAGTTTACTGCTATTTCTTTGCACTGGGGTACTATCTATCACAATAATGGTCGCATGCAGTATCATTCCATTCCATACATGGATTACAGGACCAGCCCCAAACCCCGCATTAAAATGGCCAGCTAGTATACCGTCACTACTACTGCTAAGAAGTAAAAAATAAAGTGAAACTTTGATCAGTGGGGATTCTTCATTCCCACTGATCAAAGTTTCACACATCGGGCTTTTACGGGCAAGTTTATCCCCAATATAACTTCTTTTCTCCATTTGTTGTAAGTTCTTTATTATTTTTCATACTTCGCTTGTTCTAAAATGTACTCTCTTTCTTGCTCCGGTGTAGCTAATTCATACGCACTGCCATTGCTGGTATTTCCCCATTCCCATAATAAGTTATGCTCCTCAACTGCTTGAGAGAAATCACCTTCATCCCAACGTGTAAAAATCTTGAGGTACTGTTCTTTATGCTGTAAGGAACCGCTATTACTTTCATCGATCATTCTTCGCACTTCTTCGATGTTCTCCGAAGTCATTTTGATAAATCCTTGTTTTTCGTGAGATAATACTTTTTGATGCACCATTTTGTGCATTGCATTGATTATATGACGATCAGAATTGAGGTCAAATACTATTTTTTCCCCTTTAACTGCATCGATCTGATTTTCCTTATCGTCATAACCCAAATACGCACCGACTTTGTAACCAATAAAAGCAGCCCCTACAAAAAAAACAACTATAATAAGCAAGGTTTTAACCCACCTGTTCATATTTTTAATCCCCCTTCCCATCACACTCCTATAGCAAGGATATAACATATAATTTAGAATATTTAATTTAAATAAGTATATCTTAATAAAGTGAGTCTATAATCAGCAGAGTTTTCTTCATCCTCTACTAAGAATTAGTCCTCACCAATCAAACTTTTACAGATAGTTCCCCCCACCTAAACTGATAGGCAACATCTGATTGATCAGAGCATACAGAAACAATAAAAAGAGGCTGTTTCCAAATTAGTACTTTTGGAAACAGCCTCTCTTTTATTCACTATCCTTTGCACACTTCATTTGTAGGACGATATAGTGCTTGTACAAGATGGTCATATTCACGCCGCGTGATTTCCTTATTATAAAGCTTTAATAACAAATCTCTATGCTCTTTCGAAAATGCCATTTTTTTAATGACTTCAGGATACATAATAACATGCCCTCCGTTTCACGTGAACTTTTCTATCCGGTTATCCCTAACAGAACTTACGTTCGCATAAGCATTATAAAAGATTTTGTCCTAAAACACAAATAAAAAGATTTTTTATTGTCTCTAAAAGTTTTCTGAATATTTCAAAATCATGATATCATAATTACTTTTTAAAATACATATATATTTTTTGGAAGTTTTTTGAATAATTTTTCCAGACCAATCAGAAAATAATGGTAAAAAAGAAGAGGAGTAACATTATGGATACCGTTACGTTATCACGCGCTTTCTTCGGATCGTCACTAGCTTTTCATATTATATTTGCAACGCTTGGTGTCGGACTATCTTTAATGATTTTTATAAGTGAAGTGTTATATCACTGGAAGAAAGATTCCGATTATGCTGTCATGGCCAAACGGTGGACGAAAGCATTCGCCATTTTGCTTGGCGTGGCCATTCCAACTGGAACAATTGTCGGTGTACAAATTTCACTTCTTTGGCCCGGATTTGCAAAAATTGTAGGACAAGTCATTTCTGTGCCATTCCAAATTGAAATTTTCGCCTTCTTTTTAGAAGCTTTATTCATGTCTATTTACGTGTATGCCGCAGATAAATTGCCGCCATTTATGAGATTGATCTCGCTCTTTTTCGTCATGCTCGGTGCCACTGCATCTGCTATCTTAATTACATCGGCGAATACGTGGATGAACACACCTGCTGGTTTTTCCATGAACCCAGATGGCTCCGTCTTTAATGTTGATCCATGGAAGGCCTTTTTTAATCCAAGCTTTTTCACAAGTGCCTTTCACGTTACAATTACCGCTTATGCAACAGGGGCTGCTGTCATCGCTTCTATCGCTGGATTTAAATTACTCGGGCGAAATAAAAGTGTACGTGAAATCGCCTACCATAAGAAAGGATTGTTTTTAGGACTCACTGTCACATTTATTACTGGCGCTATCCTTTGGCTCTCTGGGCACGAATCGGCTATTGCTTTACATAATCATTCCCCGGAAAAATTAGCATCCGCGGAAGCATTATTTGATACACAGTCACACGCACCGCTATCTATTGGTGGAGTTGTTGATCGTGAAACACACGAGTTAAAATACGCACTGGAATTCCCGAACATGTTAAGCATGCTCGTGGGGTTGAATCCAAATACTGTCGTAAAAGGATTAAATGAATTCCCACAAGAAACGTGGCCACCCTTTTACACCCATACTCTGTTTAACTTAATGGTCGGTACCGCAGCCTTCACTTTTGCTGTCGCCGCAATCGGTCTTTTATATTGGTACCTTATTTATCGTAAAAAAGGTACTGAATTTCCGAAATGGCTATTATGGGGGGTTGCCGCATGCGGCCCAGTTATGATGCTCGGCATTGAATTTGGGTGGATTTTCAGCTGTAGCGGCCGGCAACCGTGGACCATTTATGGAATGCAGCGCACAATGGATGCCGCAACACGTGCTGACTTTGTCGGACCTTTGTTCGCTTTATTTGTCATTTTATACATCGGGCTTGGTGCTTTAACGATTTTCGTACTTCGAACATTCTTCAAGCGCCATCCACTGCAGAATGACTTACAACATCAGGGGGGTGGGCCACGTGCATGAAGCAAGTATTGCCATTATCATTTTATGGGCGATTATCTTTGTATACAGCATTTTAGGTTCCATTGATTTTGGAGCTGGGTTCTGGGGAATGGTATATGCGAAGCACCCAACACTAGCAGGAAAGCTCGCCAACCGTTACTTATCGCCAACTTGGGAAGTAACCAATACATTTCTCGTCTTTGTCGTTGTCGCATTTCTTGGCTTCTTTCCAAAGGCAGCTTTCACATTGGCAACAGTCATGTTCGTACCGGTGACATTAATTCTAGTCCTTGTTGCCATTCGTAGCACATTCATGGTTTTTGCTTATTCCTTGCCAAAGTATGAGCATTTGCTTCGCCTTATTTCTGGCATTACCGGGCTCTTAATCCCAGCTCTATTAATTACCGTTCTTCCGGTAACAGAAGGTGCTTACATTACGATGTCTGGTGGAAAAGAAACACTATTATACGGGAAGCTTCTATCAAGCCCCGTTATTTATTGGTATATGTTATTTGGATTAACTTCTGAATTATTTCTCTCCTCTCTTTTTCTAGCTGATTTTGCGAGGGAACAAGGCTCAGAAGATACGTATCGGATTTACAGGCGCAATGCTATTGTACTTGGACCAGCAACACTCGTTACTGCGATCATTGCTCTTGTTGTCATGGATCCAGAAACAAATTGGCTCATGCAAGGATTAATTAAACAATTTCCATGGTTTACAGTTTCACTTATTTTGTTTGCAATCGGTTATTCTTCCCTTTGGTGGACGAATCAAAAATACGATGCACTTGGTTGGCCACGCATCGCTGTTTTAGCGATTGTCGCACAATATGCCTTTGCAAGTTACGCTTACGGTGTCGCGCATTTACCGTATATCATCTATCCAGATGTTACTGTATTTACAAGCTTTACAACGAAAGAAACATTCTATGCCCTGCTTGTTCTCTATGCAGTCGGTATCGCGATTTTACTACCAGGCTTTATCTTCTTCTGGAATTTATTCTTAAAGGACCGAACGTTCTTAAAAGAAAAATAATAATAGCCCCCTCTGCTACCGTCTTAGCAAAGGGGGCTTCTATGTTTAAGTTAGGTACACGTGATCAAACGATGAAAAAGGTGTTCAGAAAGATCTATTTCTATTAGAGGATGTTCAGAAGGTCCGATAAAGATAGCTGTCGTATTTCTTTATCCTTCTTTTGAACACGTACTATTATTGATATAAATGACTACCTGTTTCTTTAAATTGTTCTGCTTTTTCTTTCATGCCTTGCTCAATTGCTTCTGTTGTTTCTAAATCATTCTCTTTTGCATATTCACGAATGTCATGTGAAATTTTCATACTACAGAACTTCGGACCACACATCGAACAGAAATGCGCAGTTTTTGCGCCTTCTGCTGGCAATGTTTCATCGTGATACTCTATTGCTCTCTCAGGATCTAATGATAAATTAAATTGATCGCGCCAGCGGAATTCAAAGCGTGCCTTTGAAAGTGCATCGTCGCGTTGTTGTGCTGTTTTATGCCCTTTTGCAAGGTCAGCAGCATGCGCCGCAATTTTGTAGGTAATAACGCCTTCGCGAACATCATCTTTGTTCGGTAAGCCTAAATGCTCTTTCGGTGTTACATAGCACAGCATTGCTGTACCAAACCAGCCGATCATCGCTGCTCCAATTGCAGATGTAATATGATCATAACCTGGTGCAATATCCGTTGTTAATGGTCCGAGTGTATAGAACGGTGCACCTTGGCAAATATCAATTTCTTTCTCCATATTTTCTTTAATTAAGTGCATTGGTACATGCCCTGGTCCTTCAATCATGACTTGAACATCATGCTTCCAAGCGATTTTTGTTAATTCCCCAAGTGTTTCAAGCTCAGAGAATTGTGCTTCATCATTCGCATCCGCAATCGAACCTGGACGTAAGCCATCTCCAAGAGAGAAGGAAACATCATATTGTTTCATAATTTCACAAATTTCTTCAAAGTGAGTATATAGGAAGTTTTCTTTATGATGGAATAAACACCACTGCGCCATAATAGAGCCACCGCGTGAAACAATTCCCGTTACACGTTTCGCTGTAATTGGAATGTAACGAAGCAATACACCTGCATGAATCGTAAAGTAATCTACACCTTGCTCTGCTTGTTCAATTAATGTGTCACGGTATACTTCCCACGTTAAGTTCTCAGCGATACCATTCACTTTTTCAAGCGCTTGATAGATCGGTACAGTTCCAACTGGTACAGGTGCATTCCGAATAATCCATTCCCGCGTTGTATGAATGTTTTTTCCTGTAGATAAATCCATAATTGTATCTGCGCCCCAGCGCGTTGCCCATGTCATCTTCTCTACTTCTTCTGCAATAGAGGAAGATACGGCAGAGTTCCCGATATTCGCATTTACTTTCACGTGGAAATTGCGGCCGATAATCATCGGTTCTGCTTCTGGATGGTTAATGTTTGTTGGTAAAATAGCACGACCTTCTGCAATTTCTTTACGAACAAACTCCGGTTCTACACCTTCACGAATCGCAACATATTCCATCTCAGACGTAATGATGCCTTTGCGAGCATAATGCATTTGCGTTACATTTGCCCCTTCTTTCGCACGAAGTGGTTTACGATCCATTTGCGGGAACACAGGTGTATGTTCTGATGTAGCTTTCACACCATCATCTTCTGGTTTCACTTCACGACCTTCATACTCCTCCACATCTCCGCGCGTAACAATCCACCCGTGACGAGGCGTTGGAATTCCTTTCTCAAGCTCCACTTTGTATGCAGGATCTGTATAAGGACCACTCGTATCATACACGCGAATCGGCGGATTTGGCACACCGTTTGTTTCGCTTTGTGCAATCTCACGCATCGGTACTTTCATACCTTCACGCGTGCCTTCTACGTAGACTTTCTTACTCCCTGGTAAACTCGACTTCAATTCAATTTGCTCAGCTGAAACAGATTGCTTCATAATTTGTGTTTCCTCCCCTTTATCATTTCAGGCAAATCTAACTTGCTCAGAATCTCCAACCAACTTCTGGGCAATTCGATTCTCACTTCAGCGACATTTCGCCGCTTCGGCTTTTCTTGAGATCCAGCTCCAGCGGCTAGAACAGTCGGTGGCTTCGCTTCTTCCGCTGAGGCAAACTACGCCTCTTCGGCTGAAGCTCCATCCCCCTCCTGTTCTGATCGAGCCGCTTCTGCTTTACACGTGACAAGGACGAGAATAAGAACTAGTGACCAGCGCATGCCAAAATAAAAAGAGCCAGGTCCATAGTAAAACAAGGACCTGGCTCATAAAGACATAGTTATGTAAAGCCGTTAACTTCCCTACGCTGGTACGAGCCAGATCAGGTCCAGAGGGTTAAGAAGTTCTCGCACTTCTCTCTCAGCCCAGCTTGCTTGGGCACCCCTAGTTTATCACTGATTTAATTTTCAATACTTTCTCATCATACATGATAATCTGAAAAATGCAAAGAGATTAAACCATTTTATCCCTCAACAAATATCACTGAAATGCGTTGGTTAATCGATATTCTTTGTCGAATGGCCGACATATACAAAAAGATGTCGCGATGTTACAAGAAATACTCAATCACAACACACCACTTAACAGTATTCCCTATATCTAGAAACCTAGAAAAGTCCCTTCAGATCTAAAATGTACCCTTTGTAAAGGACATTTAAAAAAAGCCTAGGCAGCTTGAAGAAGATGATCTCTGTATTGCACAGGAGTCATCTTTTTTAAATTCCATTGATATCTGTAATAATTGTAGTAGATCATATATTGTTTAATTTCTTTTTTTAATTCATCTAGAGTTGTACATGCTTGAATAGAAGCTTCATCTTTAAGATGGCCAAAGAAAGATTCTTGGGGAGCGTTATCCCAACAGTTTCCTCTTCTTGACATGGATTGTTGTAATCCTAGTTTCTTAACTGCTTTTTGAAAATTAGGGTGCGTATACTGAATTCCCTGATCTGAGTGAATCAAGGCATCTTTGGCTTTCTGAAAGTTTTTGTTCCTTTTTAACTTTAGAAGAGTATCTGTAGCTAATTTTACAGTCATACGTTCTGATATATGATGGGCTAAAATTTCATCAGTTGAACCATCTTTAATGACTGATAAGTAGGCTTTCTGACCTTTTCCATAAAATAAATATGTGATATCTGTTAGGAGGACTTTACCAGGGATTCCTTGCTTAAATTGGCGATTCAATAGGTTTGGCACAACTCGATGTTCTTTTGTAGCTTTCCTAATTCGTCTATAAGGATTTGCCTTTCTAATTGGGCATATAATGTCGTATTTCTTCATGATTCGTCGTATACGTTTCAAATTGTAGACAACCTGAAATTGACCCGCCAAAGTCATTTTGATTTGGCGAGCCCCTTTCTTACGACCTTTGAAATGGAAGGCTTTTAGGATGAGCCCTTTTACTACCTCATCCTTTTCATCTTTTTGATGTCTTCGTTCCTGTGATTTCACAGAGAAATAGTTATAATAACCGCTTCTTGAGACACCGGCTATTCCACATAGGTATTTCACCATATGTTTGAGTTGATATGTTTCTATCACTGAACAAATCAGGATATATTTTTGGCTAGAAAGAAGGACTACTTTTTTAGCCCCCTTTCTATCAAACGAATCTTTTTTAACAGTTCATTTTCTGCCTTTAGTAAGTTAATTTGAGCTTCTAAGCGAGCGTTTTTCTCCTCTAGAGTCAGTTCTCTTTCTCTAGAACGCTTTGAATTTCCAAATCTAGTGTCACGTAGGCCGCTAATCCCATTTTCATTGTAAGCCTTTTTCCATCTTTTACTCGCTGCCTTAATTCTATCCATTCCTAAGATTTCTACATCAAACCCACATTCTTCAAAGATTTGTCTTGGAAACTTGCCTTTCTCTTTTTCCTCAATACATATACGCTTAAATTTATCCGTATATGTGATACTTTTTGAACTGACAGATTTAACATATTGATTAGATGATAACAGCTTAATTTCTTTCTCTGTAAAAACCTTTTTACTCATAAATTTCCCCAGTCTTTATGTTTTTCTTAATTATATACAAAAACCCTATAGGGAGACTTTTTTAGTGTCTACTCTATAGGGTACATTTTAATCTCTGAAGGGACTTTTCATTCACATAATCGCTCATTATCAGAAGTAATATTAGGCTATTAAATCAATTTTCTATTAAACTACGTTTGTCCATTTCCTTTTTTTTGATTATTACATAAGATAGCATAAAAACATTAAAGGAGGACAAGCTTTGTTTAAATTATATTTAGATCCTGGGCATGGCGGTACTGATAGCGGCGCAATAGGGAATGGATTATTAGAGAAAGATCTCACTTTAGATATTGCTCTTCGCATTCGTTCTCTACTGCTAAATAATTATGAGAACGTTGATGTGAAGATGAGCCGTGAGACTGATGTATTTGTTTCATTAACTGAACGTACAAATGCGGCAAATACTTGGCAAGCAAATTATTTTCTCTCTATTCACATAAATTCTGCGGATAGTAATAGCGCAAAGGGATATGAAGATTTTATATATAATGGGCTTACCGATTCTTCACAAACAGCAACTTATCAAAATATCTTGCATGAAGAAATCACAAAAATAAATGAACTATTTGATAGAGGCAAAAAAAAGGCGGATTTTCATGTGCTGCGCGAAAGTTATATGCCAGCATTATTAACAGAAAATGGATTCATCACGAACGTAGAAGATGCTACAAATTTAAAAGATGCAAACTGGCGCCAAAAGGTTGCAGAAGGTCATGCAAATGGTTTAGCTAGAGCTTTTAATCTAACAAAAAAGTCGAATATCTATCGTGTCATTGTAGATGGGATTCAAGTAGGGGCTTACGCTAAGAAAGAAAATATATTAGCAACTGTTCAAGATAACTTAGACCAGTCCCAAGAAATTCTCATACAAAAAATTCAATCTCAACTGACTGTTGCACCACTTGCACCACCTGCACCACCTTCTTCACTTAGCCGATTTATGAGTACAGTGGACACAAGTACGCTTTATTTAGAGGGGAAGCAACTGGGAGAAGCTTCGGGGATGCGAGATGATATCGTGGTGTTAGACTTTGGTTGGCCTGAATATGTCAGGAAAACTAAAGTATACGGTACACTTCTTTTCAGCGGTTTTGGAGCGGGGAATACCTTTGCTTCGACCACGGACATCGCCAACGCGGTGAAAGCTTTTGCCCAGGGATATCATGATTATAATGTAAATGATTCACAGGTGGTCATTGCCATTGGAACAAATAATAAGAAAGGCGCTTCCTCTCAACACGCTCAAGCGTGGGCATCCATGGTTGAGCAGGTAAAATTATGGGTTCAAAGCCAGGGTTACTCTAACATCACAATAGCCGCTGCAAGCGATATGGAGATGGGATGGAATACTCCAAGAAACACACGAGCATGGGTTGATAGCTATAAATCATACTTTTTAAATAGCGGCAAACCTTTCATTACACTATACAATTATGGTGATGCAGCAGGATGCCCACCTTATGGAAATTGTAATAACGGATGGACTCAGGACGATGTCTGGTATATATCCTGGGGATCCGGGATTTCATCTCCACTTCCGGAAATCTATACCACAAATAGTGCACAGGCAAAAGAATGGGCCAACCTAGTTAAATACTCTTTCACGAAGAATCCTAGCAATCCTATGATTATCGCAGGAGTCATGACACAATACCAAGCCTGTCTGGACCAAGGTGGCTGTTCGGGGACGAACAATACACCTGAGCAAGGATGGACACAACTTTGGAATGCATTAAACTCCGACAGTCAAACCGCCCAAACACTCCTCAATCCTCAAACGCTTCGCTGGGTTACTGATATTACCTGGCAAAACTAAAATTGTGAGATTTATGGGGTTCTATATAAATACAAATTAAAAAATCGATATAAAGTGAAACTTTAATCAGTGGGGGTTTTCTTCATCCCCCACTGATTATTAGCCCTCACCAATCGGGCTTTTATGGGCAGTTTATCCCCCACCTAACTTCTTTGCTTTCTGCAGAAATTTGAGGTGGGGGTATTACTGCCCGCAAATAGCGGGATAAAACCCTTCTTTTTAGGTGGGAGAGAACATCCGGCCATGCATAGAAGCGGTCAGATCCTTTTCCTGCCCCATGCCAAGTGAAAACAAAGAGAGAAAACGAGTGCAGGTCACCTTTTGTTATCCATAGCCGCGCTATATGTCGAAAAATCAAAATGGATTTATATAGATGGATCAAAAAAATTGGAAGGATATTATTCGAGGATGAATAGTCTTTCATGCTGTGCATAGCCATCGAGTTAAGATTATGTATAAAAAAACAAGCCAGGTGCTTTCAGCACCTGGCTTGTTTTTGTTAAGTTGATGGCTATGCCCATCTAAAGGGCATCTTTTCTTGCTTAAGGTATCATCCACGTTAAATAGTATGCTTGTACATATGTCATAATACCCACAATAGTAACGAAGAATAAGCTATGTTTTACTGTAAATCGAAACAGGTCAGATTCTTTTCCTGCTAGTCCTACTGCCGCACACGCAATAGCAATCGATTGCGGTGAAATCATTTTACCCGTTACACCACCTGTTGTATTTGCAGCAACAAGTAATACTTCTTCTACGCCAACTTGCTGGGCTGTAATCGCTTGCAAGTTGGAGAATAATGCGTTGGCAGATGTGTCTGATCCAGTTAAGAATACACCAATCCAGCCAAGGAATGGCGAGAAGAATGGGAATAGGCTCCCTGTTCCTGCTAGCGCTAAAGCTAACGTAGATGATAACCCAGAATAATTTGCGATGAATGCAAAGCCTAATACAAAACCAATAGATAAGATTGGCATTTTTAACTCTTGCAATGTTTCTTTAAATGTTTCGGCTGCTTGTTTTGCGCTCATTTTGAGCACAAACATAGAAATGATACACGCAATTAAAATCGCTGTTCCCGTTGCCGATAAAATATCAAGCTTTAATACTGCATCATAAGGTGTTGGTTTATTTACAATTGGCTCTGCCTTCATAACCAAATTGTGCAGACCAGGAATTTCAAATTTAAAAACAAGACTTTCTAATGCCCCGCCCGGAACAAATAATGCTTTAAAGAAATTTTGACTCCAAATGACTACCATAACCGTTAAAATAATGAACGGTGACCAAGCCTTAACAACTTTTCCTGCTGTTAACTTCGGCATAGATGAAACCGTTGTTGTCGCCACAGCTTCTGCATTTGCCTGATTCGTTTGATAGATTTCTTTTGGCTGCCATACTTTTAGGAATAATGCTAAACAGACTAAGCTGACAAGTGCTGATGTAATGTCCGGAAGTTCCGGTCCTAAAAATGTCGCTGTAATAAACTGTGTAATTGCAAATGAACTACCGGCTACAAACAGTGCCGGCCATGTTTGTTTTACACCTTTGAAACCATCCATTAAAAATACGATAAAGAACGGCACAAACATGGATAAGAACGGTAATTGATGTCCTGCCATTTGTCCGATTTTATGCGGATCAATACCCGTTACTTGCCCCGCAACTGTAATCGGAATCCCCATCGCTCCGAATGCTACCGGTGCTGTATTGGCAATTAAACATAATCCTGCTGCATATAGTGGATTCAGTCCAAGCCCTGCAAGGAGCGCTGCTGTAATTGCTACTGGTGCACCAAATCCCGCTGCTCCTTCTAAAAATGCACCGAATGAGAAGCCGATTAAAATCACGAGTAGACGGTGGTCATTCGTAATGGAAAGAACTGATGCACGAATGACATCAAACTGTCCTGTTTTAACAGAAATTTTATATAAAAATACCGACATAATAATAATCCAAGCAATTGGCCATAACCCATATGTAAAGCCATATCCGGTTGCTGCCATCGCCATTGTAAACGGCATTTTATACGCAAAAAGCGCGACAAGAATTGTTAATACAACTGTGATAAATCCTGCAACATACCCCTTCATGCGAAAAACTGCTAACGCTAAGAAAAAAAAGATAATTGGAATAAGTGCTACTGCTGCAGAAACCCAGATATTCCCGAATGGGTCGTAAACTTGTGTCCATGTACTCATTGTCCTTCTCCCTTTCTGTAATCCTCCTGTTTTCAAATACCTATAACCTTATCAATAGACTATCCGGTCATCATACCTTTAAGCCCGAAAATAGAAAACGTTTTCTGAAAACGTTTTCTATTTTTACTTTACCATATCATTTTCGTTTTACAAAGATGTTTTTGACGAATTTTCTAATTTTTTCGTTAAATTAAGTGTTCTTTCATCCAAAACTATCTTTTTTATCATGATTGGAGCGTGATAACATACTATAGATTGGCTGCATACATTACTACCCATTAAGGTTTTATATTATTACAATCTTAATTTTCAGAACGCCCCACGTAATAGAGGTCAAAGAAAGATTCTAACAAAAGACTGTTTGTCGAGTTTTGGTGTTTCAACTTCACTTCATATATCAGCCGTTCTAAAACATACTCTCTATCAAAAGACATTTATATAGGAAAAAAAGCGATTTAATTCCTTTTTCGTTTTTTAAACAAACGTTTGATTAATTGTGAGAAAGGCTTATCAACACTACACATTTCGTCTTAAACAAACGTTTGATTAAAAGCCTCACTACCTGCTCAGCACGGTACAAAAAAGCACTTGCAATATGCAAGCGCTCTACCTTCTTCTTCTTTTTTTCTTTCTTCGCATAAGCCTTTTTCGGCGCGTATTCAATCGATCCGCCAAAATATGTAACGTACTTGCAGCGATGACACCAATAACAAATGTCACTAGAGAAACACCATGCTCCTTGGCAATCGCAAGTAGCTGTCCGTCTAATACCGTTTTATTTAAGATGTATAAAAACGGAGAAAAGACAATAAGCATGTACAGAATACGCAGCAAATCACCAAGAATAATCGTATGCGTTAACACAGAACGATGCGGCATTACAGTTTGATACGGATACCAAAAAATACGTAGCAAGCCCCATTTATTATAGGCTGAACTATGAATATCCAAATCGGGTGTTAAAAAAAACGTACCGGCTAAGAAGCCAATTGCAAAAGTAAGTAAAAAATCAAAATTTGTTAGTCCATACGAAACAAGCATAAACAAAACAATCGGAAGAGAAAGTAGGTTTATTTTTGTATGGGTTTTTCCTGATGGCATAGTCCACTTCCTTGCTTGTGTTTCCCCTGCCAACTTCAGCAGTTTTCACCTATTGATCTAATTTTTGATCGATAAACGATGTGTCTATATCAGAACCAAACCAACCTGCTAATTTCATCCGTGCTTTTTCTTTTACATCTTCATTTACATACATTGATGCTTGCAGAAGTGCAGCTGTTAGCGCACCTAAATCATCTGTATAACCAATGCCAGCTATAAAGTCAGGAATCGCATCAATTGGAGCAATAAAATAAGCAAGCGCCCCAATAATTGTCGCTTTTACACGCTTTGGAACATCTGGTCTTTGCAACACATACAGCAGCAATAAGCTCGCATAGACAACGGATTGTCCTGCTTGTTTTGCCACATGTTTCACTTTATTCCAAAACGCTTCGACTGAAAACTTTCGTTCCATGTAAAAGCCCCCTTGCTTTATGTTCTTCGTTTACGAGAAAGGTAGATGTATCTTCAAAAAGAAAAGATTTGCGTAGTCCCTATACAGTTCATCAAATATACACATAGCCCATCTATGAAAGTCTATTGTAACAGACAATAAACGAAGGAACAAGTGTTCGTAAGTGTTTTTCACTCTCATAATTTCATATTTCTCAATATGAAATGTTCTATTTCTCTTAAAATTCTCTCTTATCTTTGTTATATTTTCTAGTTGACGAGCATATAAACGAATGTTAAAGTTTTCTCTGTCAGCAACATTTAAAAATACAAAAACTGTAAAATGTTATAGGTTCCTAAGAAGTGAATTTTGTTGTATAATACAAAAATGACGTTATGCTTATGAACAACAAAAGACATGGCAGGAAAACAAAAGGGTATGCATAGTTAAAGTCGTATATGGGAGATATAAAAAATTCTACTCATGGCAAAGAAAACTATGTATTTTTTATTTTAGCAGTTTTCGCTCAAAAATCGACCAAGCCTGATAGAGAAAGGGTGAGAATGAATGAAGGAATCTTTAAAGTCACAGTTTGCAAATGTGCGCTTTACTTTGTTCGTTGCTTTGGCCGTATGGCTAAAAACTTACATTATTACGCGCACGAGCTTTGATTTAAAACTCGAATCTTTTATGCAAGAGTTTATCTTATTTATTAGTCCACTAGCAGCATCTTTACTTATAGTGGGCCTAGCATTATTTGCAAAAGGGAAAAAACGTAACTATATAGCACTTGGAATTGATTTTGTTTTAACAATCGTTCTTGTCGGTAACGTAATGTTCTACGGATTCTACAATGACTTCGTTACTTTACCGGTACTTGGGCAAACATCCAACTTTGGACAGCTCGGATCCAGTGTGAAAGAACTACTTAATTACAAAATCATCGTTGCATTTGCTGATATTGTTGTCTTTTCTGTTCTATTAAAGAAAAAGAAAAGCTTTGCAAAAACAGAACGTGTGTCACGTCCAATGCGTTCTCTATATTTCGTAACAACAGTAGCAGTTTTCTTCGTAAACTTAGGTCTTGCAGAAACAGAGCGTCCAGAACTATTAACACGCTCATTCGACCGCGTAATGCTCGTGAAAAACTTAGGTTTATATACACACCAAGTATACGACCTTGGCTTACAAGCAAAATCAAGTTCACAAAAGGCTTTTGCTGATGGTAGTAAATTACAAGAAACAGAAAACTATGTAAAAACAATACAAAGCAAGCCAGATCCAAATATGTTCGGCACTGCAAAAGGGAAAAACGTAATTGTCGTTTCTCTTGAATCACTGCAAACATTCTTAATTGGTGCAACTGTAAACGGTCAAGAAGTAACACCATTCTTAAACCAATTTACAAAAGAAAGCTATTACTTCGATAACTTTTTCCACCAAACAGGTCAAGGAAAAACATCGGATGCTGAATTCTTAGTAGATACATCCCTATATCCATTAGACCGCGGTGCTGTATTCTTTACACACGGTAATAACGAATATACGGCAACACCAGAAATTCTGCGTCAGCAAGGGTATTACACATCTGTATTCCATGCAAACAACGCAACATTCTGGAACCGTAACATTATGTATCCTGCACTTGGTTACGATCGTTACTATAACGAACTTGACTACAAAATTACACCAGAAACAAAATTAAACTGGGGATTAAAAGATATCGAGTACTTTAATCAATCAGTGGATATGTTAAAAGAAGTGAAACAACCATTCTATTCACGCTTTCTTAGCTTAACCAATCACTATCCATTTACGTACGACGATAACACAAAATTAATTGAACCTTATAACTCTGGTGATCGCGTATTTGACGATTACATGGTAACAGCACGTTACTTAGACGAAGCGATGAAAAACTTCATTGAACGTCTGAAAGCAGAAGGTCTTTATGATAATTCTGTCATCGTCTTCTACGGTGACCATTATGGTATTTCTGAAAATCATAACCGTGCGATGGCACAGTTCTTAGGAAAAGAAGAAATTACTACATTTGATCATATGAACTTACAACGTACACCAATGTTCATTCACGTTCCTGGTCAAACAGAAGGAAAAACAATTTCAAAACCAACTGGTGAAATTGATATTAAACCAACAATTCTAAACTTACTTGGTGTTGATTCAAGCAATGACATTCATTTTGGTCACGATGTATTCTCACCAGATAATACAGGATTCGTTGTCCTTCGCGATGGAAGCTTTGTAACAGACAAATATATGTATGCAAACAGTACATTCTACAACCGCACAACTGGTGAAGTAGTAGAGGTACCAAAAGCAGAAGCACAAGCAATGATTGATCGTGCACAAAATGAACTGCGCATGTCTGATAAACTCATTGAAGGAGATTTACTCCGCTTCTCTGAAAGCAACAAAATTAAAACGGGTCAAGTAAAAACAATTATTAAAGAAGACAAAAAAGGCGCTGAGTAATCTCAGTGTCTTTTTTTGCCTGTTCCATCTACGTTTAGCATTACATCACAGCAATAAAGTGAAACTTTGATTAGCTTAGGGGTCTTTATCCTCCATCTAACTATATAAATACAAATTAAAAAACCGACATAAACTCCTTCTTTTTAGATGGGAGAGAGCATCCGGCCATGCATAGAAGCGGTCAGATCCTTTTCCTGCCCCATGCCAAGTCAAAACAAAGAGAGAAAACGAGTGCAGGTCACCTTTTGTTATCCATAGCCGCGGCTATATGTCGAAAAATCAAAATGGATTTATATAACTTTTTGATTTCCTACTAAATTTTGAGATGGGGGTATTATTGCCAGCAAATAGCGGGATAAAATTACACAATCTTCACCAAATTTTTACAATAAATTCACGAAACTTCTCTATAATAAGACTTGTACACAATGTTCTGCTCATCCCCTACTTATCATTTCACAATTTTGTGGAAGGTCCCCTTTGGGAGGACGGTACCATTTGTGTAATAAGCTTTCTGATGTTGCTGAAAAGCAGCATCCATTGTCTGAGTAGAGCCGAGTCAGTTTACTGTTTATATTTCTAGGCTATACCAGGGCAATATCCCTATGCAACATAGCTACCCTCCTTAAGCAACATTCTATATGAATGTTGCTTTTTTTATGTACAAAAGCAGGATTCTCATTTCCCACTTGCGAATTTGTATATGCGAAATACAGTAAAATCCCCATCAATTAAGTAGCTTTCTGATGATTAGTTGAACCAATCGGGCTTTTACGAGCAGTTTATCCCCCAACAATCTTCTTCGATTTCCTTAGAATCTTGAGGTGGGGGTATTACTGCACGTTAATGCGGGATAAAATCGAGAAGGGACGGGAAGTAAAATGGCATACGAACGGTTTGTATTATGGAATGACGCAATTATCGATACAAATAAAAATCAACCTTACATACAATTAGAAGAGCGTGGTTTACAATTTGGAGACGGCATATATGAAGTAATCCGCATCTATAAAGGGTCCTTCCACCTATTAGATCCTCATCTAACAAGGCTATACCGCTCAATGGATGAAATAGAATTAACATTACCCTTCTCTAAAGCACAACTCATTACATTGCTCTACAAATTGCTTGAAAACAATAACTTTCAAGAGGATGGAATTGTCTACCTACAAGTTTCTCGAGGTGTTCAAGCTCGTGCACACGCATTCTCTTTTGATGTAACCCCAACAATCTATGCCTATATTGTGACAAAGGAACGCCCTGCTTTATGGATTGAATATGGCGTTCGTGCAATATCAGAGCCTGATGTACGCTGGCTTCGTTGTGATATTAAATCCCTTAACTTATTGCCGAATGTGTTAGCCCATACAAAAGCAGAACGAAAAGGATGTAAAGAAGCGCTCCTTGTTCGTAACGGAATCGTTACAGAAGGCAGCCACTCTAACTTTTTCCTTGTAAAAAATGGCGTACTCTATACACACCCTGCCAATCACTTAATCTTAAACGGTATTATTCGGCAGTACATTCTATCTTTAGCCAAAACACTGCAGATTCCCTTACAGGAGGAATTGTTCAGTATTCGTGATGTTTACAGTGCGGACGAATGCTTTTTTACAGGAACAACTTTGGAAATCCTGCCTATGACACACCTGGATGGAACAGCTATTCAAAATGGTCAAGTCGGTCCTATCACCAAATTACTACAAAAAACGTTTATCCAAAGCTTTTCTACTTCTCACATCCCTTTTCCTTAAAGTACGTGTTCAAAAAGGAGGATACGGAGTGTAGATGGAACTACATGAGTACCGGAGTGGCGACGTAACGAAGAAATACGACAGCTATCTTTACCGGACTTTTTGAACATCTTATTAAAACGGACATTCATGTCCTATCAATTCCTAATATATGTATTTCCATTAAAAATCAGGGTGGTATTTGGCACCTTGATTTTTTTTGTATTCTTTTTGTCATATTCGGATTCCTTCATAAGCCTTGACATCAATCGACAAGCACCTTAAAATTTTTAACAGTTGGTAAATATTTCATCAATTTAATTACAGACAGAAAGGAATCGACAAACATGAAAAAATACCTTGCCGGCCTTGCGGCAGTGTCTGTAGCAGGAGGAGCAGTTCCTACATTGGATACCGTTCAGGCATCAGCTAACGAAAATGCTCAACCACCTGTTACACAAACTGTTCAAGCAACGCCACAAAACAATTCAGATTACACAGTAACTGCTGACGTATTACACGTTCGCACAGGCTCTAGCACTTCTCATGACATTATCTCTCGTGTATATGAGGATCAAAAACTAAACGTAATTGGGGAAGAAAATGGTTGGTTCAAAATTAACCATAATGGAAAAACTGGTTACGTTAGTGGCGAATTTGTCGCAAAGAATGGTGCACAAGTAAGCACAAGCGGAAACAAAAAAGTAACTGCTGACGTATTGCGTGTTCGTACAAGCCCAAATACTTCTGGTTCTATTATGGGACGCGTATATGAAGGTCAAACGCTACAAATTGTTAGTGAGGAAAACGGCTGGTACAAAATTAACCATAATGGAAAAACTGGTTATGTTAGCGGACAATTTGTATCTGGTGATTCTTCAAATGCTGGTTCTACAAACAACAACAACAACAATACAGTTGTTCAACCAGCAAGCGGAAACTATACAGTAAATGTATCTTCCCTTCGTGTTCGTACAGGTCCTAGTACTTCTCATACCACTTTAGGTTCTGTTCATAAAGGACAAGTTGTAAAAGTTGTAGGCGAAGTTCAAGATTGGTTTAAAATCAACTATGCAGGACAAACAGCTTACGTTAGCAAGGACTACTTAACAAAAGGCGGTTCTAACACAGATATCGTTGACGGTAACAAACCAGATCAAGGACAAAATAATAATGTAACGGTTCAAACTGGCGGTACATATGTTGTAAATACAACATCTTTACGCGTTCGTACAGGTCCAGCTTCTTATCATAGTGTTATTGGCGGTGTATTAAATGGCCAAGCATTAGACGTAACTGGCGTTGAAAATGGTTGGTTCAAAATTAATCACCACGGAAAAACTGGCTATGTAAACAGCGAATTTGTGAAGTTCGTAAAAGGTGGAACAGTGAACCCGACTACACCTGAGCAACCAGAACAACCGGACCAAGGACAAGAACAAAAGCCACCAACAGTTGTTGGCGACTACTACATTAATGCAGCTGCATTAAATGTACGTAGTGGCGAAGGTACGAATTACAGTGTAATTGGTGCTCTTCCACAAGGTCAAAAAGTGCAAGTTCTATCTGAGCATTACGGATGGAGCAAAATTAACTATAACGGTCGTACTGGTTATGTAGGAACTCGTTTCCTATCTAAAACACCAGTTTCTGGTGTTCAAGAAAATAAACCTAACAAACCAGGTAGTGGAACAGACAACAACAACAACAACAATAACAATAACAATAATAATAACAATAATAATACAGGCAACAACGGTGGAGATACATCATCTCTACTTGGATATGCAAAATCGATGGCAGGCGTACCATATGTATGGGGCGGCACTTCTGCTAACGGTGTTGACTGCAGTGGTTACATTTTCCACGTATTTAACAAATTTGGTCACGATATTAGCCGTCAAAGTGTAGCAGGATATTGGAGCAGCTTCCAAAAAACTTCAAATCCACAACCAGGCGACTTAATCTATTTCCAAAACACTTATAAAGCTGGTCCTTCTCACATGGGTATCTACCTTGGTGGCGGATCATTTATTCAAGCTGGCGACAGTGGCGTAAAAGTAGCTTCATTAAGTAACTCTTATTGGAGCAGCCACTTCTTAGGTTACACAAAAGCTCCTTAAGTTATAGTTTAAGAGTCTTCTAGATTACTAGAAGGCTCTTTTTCTATTTTTATAGATTGTAAACCATTCCCGCACAGACTATATAAATACAAATTAAAAAACCGAAATAAAACCCTTCTTTTTAGGTGGGAGAGAGCATCCGGCCATGCATAGAAGCGGTCAGATCCTTTTCCTGCCCAGACATAGTGAAAACAAAGAGAGAAAACGAGTGCAGATCACCTTTTGTTATCCATAGCCGTGGCTTATATGTCGAAAAATCAAAATGGATATATACTCCGAATAAAGTGAAACTTTAATCAGTGGGGTTTTCTTCATCCCCCACTGATCATTAGTTGAACCAATCGGGCTTTTACGGGATAATGTTTGGCTTTTTCTTTATTTCATACACTATATTTCGCTCAAATATGCTATAACGCCGTAATAATCATGTATTTTTTCGAAAATCGTAACAAATTTCATTATTTTAGGATAGATATGTGCTTTTTTGTTGAATTTTCTTTCTATTTCAACTTTTTTGTAGACGTTTGACCTCCGATGTCTGGTGTGATACGTTACTTAAGATGCTATTTTCATGGAAGTATATACATCTACTATATATACTTCTGTACGATGAGAGAGGAGATTACACTGCATGAATGTTTTATGGGGAATTGGCGGCGTGCTTGGAATTTTAGCAATTGCTTTTTTACTATCTTCCAACCGCAAAGCTATTAATTGGCGCACAATTTCAATTGCGCTAGCACTACAAATGGCTTTTTCATTCATCGTTTTACGATGGGATGCCGGAAAAACAGGTTTAAAATATGCCGCTAACGGTGTTCAAAACCTAATCAACTTTTCTTATGAGGGGATTCGATTCGTTGCTGGCGATTTAGTAAACGCAAAAGGTCCTTGGGGATTTGTTTTTGTTATTCAAGCACTACTTCCAATTGTATTTATTAGTTCATTAGTAGCAATTTTATATTATTTCGGTATTATGCAATGGTTTATCAGTATCGTCGGTGGTGCACTAAGCAAACTTCTTGGTACTTCTAAAGCAGAAAGTTTAAATGCTGTAACAACTGTTTTCTTAGGACAAACAGAGGCACCAATTTTAATCAAACCTTACTTAACACGTTTAACAAATAGTGAATTCTTCGCAATTATGGTAAGCGGTATGACAGCCGTTGCTGGATCGGTTCTTGTCGGTTATGCAGCAATGGGAATTCCGCTGGAGCATTTATTGGCAGCAGCCATTATGGCAGCCCCATCAAGCTTATTAATCGCAAAACTAATTATGCCAGAAACAGAAAAAGTAAATAATGATGTAACGCTTTCTACAGAGCGTGAAGATGCAAACGTCATTGATGCAGCAGCACGCGGAGCATCTGAAGGAATTCAGCTCGTTATCAACGTTGCAGCAATGCTAATGGCATTCATTGCATTAATTGCCGTGCTAAACGGTCTTCTAGGATGGGTTGGATCTTGGTTCCACATTAAGCTTAGCCTAGATTTAATTCTTGGTTATCTATTATCTCCATTCGCCATCTTAATTGGTGTGTCACCAAGCGAAGCCGTACAAGCAGCTGGCTTCATTGGACAAAAACTTGCAATCAACGAATTCGTTGCGTATGCAAACTTAGGACCACACATGGCAGATTTCTCAGATAAAACAAATATGATTTTAACATTTGCAATCTGCGGTTTCGCAAACTTCTCTTCTATCGCAATCCAGTTAGGTGTAACAGGAACACTCGCTCCTTCACGCCGTAAACAGATTGCACAATTGGGAATTAAAGCAGTACTAGCAGGTACGCTAGCAAACTTCTTAAACGCAGCAGTTGCTGGTATGATGTTTTTATAGAAAATACAGAGCTGACCCGAATTTTCGGGTCAGCTTTTTTTATAGCCTATACCACATACACATCGCAGCTTTTTAGTGCACAAAGTGTCGAAAACACATTCACACCGCTGAACATATTCATCAGCATCATCATGTACTTCACCTACGCACAGCTCTTCACGTACCTATTCATCCGAAGTCTCATTCTATACTTGCGTGCCAAAAATAAAAAACAAATTATCGGAGGGAACTTCTGTTAGAGTACTGTTAAATATAAAAAATAAGCACAGAGCGCCGTATGCTCTGTGCTTATTTTTGTCTTGAAATATATATCGGACAATACCCCTTAGTCGAAAGCTATTTCACGTCCATCCCCCAACGAACGAGTTACTTTCATTTATATACGAAAAAGTGACCGCTATTTTTGTAAAACCAACTGCTTGTCTTGTTGTTCTGTATATTTCTCAGTTTTTGGTTCCGTGTTTTCTTGCACATTACGATGTGCCACACGTTTCAAACAAATATGCTTCCACTTTCTTTCGTAACGCTTCATTATTCTATATGTCCCCCTTGATACGCTTAAAACTCAGTTTGAAATCGCTTACAGGAAATAATATAACACATATACGGAAAAGTGACAACACATTTCCGACAATATTTTGTCAAAAATATGGATTGCTTTTGACAATATATTGATGATATTGAGGATATATCAGTGGTTCGACACGGCTTATCGATCATTCGACATTTTAGGACAATACACGTACAAAAAAAACGAGCTGATTCAAAATTAGCTCGTTTCTTCTATTATATGTCCCGCTATTTGCGGAAGTAATACCCCACTGATTAAAGTTTCACTTTATGATGATCGTGATGACGACCTTCCTTTTGCAATTCCTTAAATAACGAAACAACCATAAAGAAGATAACAAATACAAACGGAAAGGCTGCGATAATCGAAGCTGTTTGCAGCGCTGTTAATCCACCGACATATAGTAGAGTGGATGCTAATGCAGCCAGTACAATACCCCAAACTAATTTAATGCGATTTGGTGGGTTTAAACTCCCATTTGTCGTTAACATACCGAGAACAAATGTCGCAGAGTCTGCTGATGTAATGAAGAATGTTGAAATCAGTAGAATCGCTAGAACAGATAATGCTGGGCCAATACTACCCATTTCATGTAATACAGCAAACAGACCGACTTCTGTACCCATTTCTTTAATTTGACCATAAATATTTGCACCCTCAAATAGCTCCATATGAATACCTGTTCCACCAAATACAGAAAACCAAAGCGCACCGATCAGCGTTGGAACAAGTAATACACCGATTACAAACTCACGAATGGTACGCCCTTTTGAAACACGGGCAATGAATGTACCAACAAATGGTGACCATGCAATCCACCATGCCCAGTAGAAAATTGTCCATGACTGAATCCACTGGTTCCCGCCTTCATTTAACGGACTTAAGCGGAAGCTCATGCTTGGCAATTCTTGAATATACGAGCCAATTGTCGAAGTGAAATAATTCATAATAAAGTTTGTTGGACCAGCAAATAATAAAATACCCATAAGTGCAAAGGCCAATATAATATTTGCATTACTTAAATACTTAATTCCTTTATCTAATCCTGTTTGCGCCGATAACATATATAGAACCGTTACAATCGCAATAATAATGAGCTGCGTTGTTAATGAGTTTGGAATTGCCGTTAAGTAGCTGATGCCACCTGCAATTTGTTGTGCTCCTAGCCCTAAAGAAGTGGCAACACCAAATACTGTCGCAAATACAGCTAGTACATCAAATGTACGTGCAATACGTCCATTCTCACCGCTCTTAAATAAAGAACCAACTGTCGCACTAATTGTACTTGGCTTTCCTTTTCGGAATGTAAAATATGCGATACACAGTGCAACAAGTGCATATAAGCCCCATGGGTGTAATCCCCAGTGGAAGAATGAAAAACGAAGTGCAAGGCGCGCACTCTCCTCCGTTGTACTTTCTCCGAACGGCGGCGTGTATAAATGATTTAACGGTTCCGCAACGCCCCAGAACACCAAACCGATTCCCATACCCGCACTAAATAGCATAGCAAACCATGTCATATAACTATAATCTGGTTCATCATCATCTTTTCCTAAACGGATCGAACCATACTTTGAAACGATTAAAAAGATCGTAATTCCTAAGAAAATCGAAACAGAAATAATATAGAACCAACCGAACTTACTAACTAACACGGTTTGAATCGCAGTCGTTACATTGCCTAAACTACCTTTTCCCATTATAGATTCGGGAATAATCCCCCAAATTGTAAATGTCATACATAATGTTAATGAGACGATAAATGTTCTTGTCAGTTTTCTCATCAAATCCCCCTTTATAGGTTTCTTTTTTTTGTGAAATCAATTCAATTCCAATATGATAAATCGGATAAAGTGAAACATTGAAATTTTTTCAGTAGAGTCTTTTTCATCTCCTACCTAACCTCTTTACTTCCTGCCGGACTTTGAGGTATGGGGATAAATGCGGGTGGAAAGTAGAATTTTTCCCAAAAAATGGTGTGTCACAGTTATAAAAAGGGCAAATTTGTTCATTGCAACCCTTTCTTTTTGTAACAATTATGCGGTTATTTTGTCGGGATATAGTACTTCTTTGTGAATACATGAACAAATTGTTTATGTTTATATAACTATTTTAGACATAGATAGACATAATACTCAAGGAATGCAACACTTCAGTAAACCTTTTGTAACATCACAGAAACATTAGTATCTCTATTGAAAAAAACTACGCGTGTTACAAACGCGAAAGATGTCTTTTAAACTACCTAGGGCATTAGCTAGAAAACCGCTTTCTTTCATTCCTGTTTATATTACAAAGTATTAATGCCTTATTACGAATGGTTTGTAATTGTGTGATTTCCCAAATCGGCGAAAAAAGTGTTGCTATAATGAGGACACGAAAACAAAAGCATAGGAGGCTATTCATGAAAAAATTAATTGGTATAGCAACAGCAGCAGTTTTTGGTCTTGGGATTTTCACATCTTCTGCACAAGCAGAAACTATTGTCACAACAGACGTATTAAATGTACGCGAGAACCCAACTACTGAATCACAGGTTGTAGGAAAATTACTAGATGGTCATAAATTAGATGTTACAAATACACAAAACGGATGGTTACAAGTTAAATTAGACGGTAAAGACGCATTCGTAAGCTCAGAATTTACAAAAAGCATCTATTATGTAACAGCAAACGTATTAAATGTACGTGCTGAAGCAAACACAAACTCAGAAATTCTTGGTACGTTGAAAAAAGATGATATCATCGAAACAACAAATCAAGTACAGAACGGTTGGTTACAATTCGAATATAATGGAAAAACGGCTTACGTTCATGTTCCTTTCTTAACAGGTACAGCACCTGTTATTGAAAAACAAGAAACGCCAGCTCCTGCTAAAGCTGAAGCTCCAGCTAAAAAGGATCAGGCTCAAGCACAAGCGCAACCAGCAGCTAAGCCTACTGTAAAAGGAGCAACAAGCGCACCTGCAGGTGGCCGTGAGCTAACAGTTGAAGCTACAGCATATACAGCTCATCCAAGCGAAAATGGCGGCACATATGGTGGCCGTGTATTAACTGCAATGGGTCATGACCTAACAGCAAACCCGAACATGAAGGTGATTGCTGTTGACCCGAAAGTGATTCCACTTGGATCAAAAGTATGGGTAGAAGGATATGGAGAAGCAATCGCTGGTGACACTGGCGGTGCAATTAAAGGAAACCGTATCGACGTTCTACTTGGTTCTGATTCAGCTGCTGAAAAATGGGGTCGTAAATCTGTCAAAGTGAAAATTTTAAAATAATCAATTATTGCTAAATACTAAGCCAGCTCTCTTATATTGAGAGCTGGCTTTTATTTTTCTATAATAGAACAATAAGGAGGTCATGTAATGAATATAAACGCAAAAGTAGACTGGATTGGCACACCCAAACCATACATATACAAAGACGACGTAACATATGATGCGACCGCAATTGATTTTTCACTCGAACATGATGACAATCGCTATAAGTTCATCGTGTTCAAGCACGATACATCTGTTCAATATAAACTTGTGCAATACGGCATCAAACCGGGTTCCCAAAAACCATTTCCGATTGAGATTCCATTCCAAGCTGAAATGCTCCCGTTAATAGAAAAAATTCTACAAGATCCCTACGTACAAGCTATATTAGGGAGAAAGACCGACAGCCGTTCTTAAAGGATCAGATCACAAAAAAGACTACCTCTTTCTAGCAGAGATAGTCTTTTCGTACATTACTGCGTTGGCCCAGATATTTCTTCTGATTTCAATGTATTGTTTGCAGCAAGTGAATGATACAATAATTTCCCATCCCCATTTACTGTAACAATATGTTCGTTACTAAAGCTTTTGAATTTCACAGATCCATCACCGTAACGAATCTTATATTCTTCATATGTCGTTACTTTATATTTTGTGGAATCTTGGCGTTCAACGTTACGCACTTCAAATTTTAATAAATCCTCAGTAATTCCTTTTTTCTTTAAATACTGCAAGTAATCACGATCTTCTTTATATGATTTTCCGCTCTTATCATAATCATTTTCAATTAAGCTAAAGTCATTTAAAGAAATGGCACGCACACTGTTATAAATGTGCTTTCGAACAAAATCACCAACTGCAGTATCAGATGTCTGTTTTGGGAATTTTAAATAGTACGAGCTTTTGTCTCCAATCTTTATGCTTTCGCTTTTTATGACTCCAAAATCTGTTTGTTTTTCTAAATGTACTTCAACAGTTTCATCTGTCGGTACAGGACCAAGCTTATAACTACCATAATCTAGCTTTCCGTGCTTTTTACCATTTACGAAAACATCTGCATTATTTTCATCAGAGGAAATGGTAACATAGTTTCCTTTAAGCGATAATTTCACATCCACTTTTCCTTTTTTTTCTCCAGCTAACTCAATTTCCTTTTCTGTTTCCAGTTCAGTAAGCTCTGCCTTTGCTTTTGCTTTCACAACATACGTCCCAGGGAAATAAGGTCCGATTTCTTTAGAAGACTTTTCACTAGAAATATCAGTCGCTTTTTTACCATTTACATATACTTCAGCAGATTTTGCAGTTGTACTGACAGTCATGAAATACGACTTCATGCTGAACTTATATTTCGGATACAAGAACCACTCTTTCCCATCTTCTACAATTTGTCCATCCACAAAATTCTCTTTACTATCTACTAGTTTTTGATCGACCGTTTCCTTTTGTAAGTAAGATAATAAATTTTTATTGTAAGAAGGATTATCCTTTAAATAACGTAAATAGGATTTAATATCTTCTGTTGTTATTTTTAATCCCGGATTATCCGATTTTATAAAAGAATCAATTGCATTTACATCTTTTTTATTAAATGCTTCTATTAATGCATTGATTTGCTTTTCTTTTGAAAATTTATAGGCACCAAATTTATATGTACCAAACAATACAGCAACAAACAAGGCAAATACAAGCAAGAGCACGATGTTTTTCTTTTTCTTCTGCGGCTGTACTTCCCGTTTTACTTCCGCTCGCAAAACAGCTTCATTTTCTTCGATCACTTCCACCTTATTTCCGCATTCAGAACAAAAATTCAAGTGATCTGCGACCTGTTTTTTACAGTTTCCACAAAACTTCACAATGCTTTCCTGGTTTAAAAAATCATACTAAAATACACCAAAACGTAACATAACGCAGAAAAACCAGGATAAAATTCTACTTCTATAACGATTCTCACGTCTCATGCAGGAAAGAAACACTACGTCATATACCTATTATAGCGAACATTAGTCCTTTACGAAAAATTCCCGTTTTGATTTTTCTGATTTTTAAACCAGGTTCCACCTCCTTCTTTGTTATATAAACCCATTTTAATTTTTCGACATATAAGCCGCGGCTATGGATAACAAAAGGTGACCTGCACTCATTTTCTCTCTTTGTTTTCACTATGTCTGGGCAGGAATAGGATCTGACCGCTTCTATGCATGAACGGATGCTCTCTCCCACCTAACAAGAAGGGTTTTAATCGGGTTTTTAATTTGTATTTATATATAAACCCATTTTAATTTTTCGACATATAAGCCGCGGCTATGGATAACAAAAGGTGACCTGCACTCGTTTTCTCTCTTTGTTTTCACTTCGCATGGGGCAGGAATAGGATCTAACCGCTTCTATGCATGGCCGGATGCTCTCTCCCACCTAACAAGAAGGGTTTTATGTCGATTTTTCAATTTGTATTTATATATAAATACATTTTGATTTTTCGACATATAGCCGCGGCTATGGATAACAAAAGGTGACCTGCACTCGTTTTCTCTCTTTGTTTTCACTTCGCATGGGGCAGGAATAGGATCTAACCGCTTCTATGCATGAACGGATGCTCTCTCCCACCTTAAAAGAAGGGTTTTAGTCGGTTTTTAATTTGTATTTATATTTATATGATTCTATACATTTTTCGAAGAACGGTTGTAACCTCCTACTTTTTTGCTAATTTCATTCCAACAAAAGCAGCTGCATATGTCAGAATAAAGCTACCAAGTATTAAATACATAAAGCTGTTTTGCATGGACAACATTGTTCCACTCATCCCAAAAAGCTCTGTTGCATTCCCTTTAATATCTATTTGAATCTCAGAAAGAATATTCATCATAATCATCATAATTGTGTACGCACCGCTACATACAGCTAACGTTACATACATATTAGATGACGGCATCTTCGCTAATTTCTGTCCCACTCTAAACATAAAGAAGAATGGGATAATAAGGAGTAATAAGCCAAGGTGAAATTTACTATTTATCTCATCAAAACTTTCCATAACTAATGGCGGGGCACCTTCTGCAATTAAAATATCTTTTATCCCAACGCCACCAACAGACATACCTGATACGAATGAGAACTCCATTACGCTTTTGTCACCTGTTGTACTTATCTTAGACAGTTCCTTCTGTAACTCCGGAATCTTTATTTCTACTGGTGCAAGATGAGTCATGCTCCATACGTTTGGCGTTAGCTGCAGTGCTATCAGCGCACGCTGAGAAGTTGTAGGCGCTAAATCATCTAACGGTTTTGCACCATCTGATAGTGCAACGAGTGTAGTCACACAAAAAATAACAGCTGTCAGCAAAAAGCCTTTCACCATCGCTGCCATTCCATAATATAGTGATGCACCATATGGTAATAACTCCTGAAACACATCTGCTATATTGTTTCGGCCTGTATGTGCAATCAATCCGAATAGACTAAATAGCGTTCCATACATAAAGCCACTTAATAAACTTTTAAAAGAAGAGTATCCAACCGTTACAGTTCCTATTTCTGGGATTGCAACTGATTTTGATGCAATAAAGCTAATTACAAATAAGAATAATCCATAAATAATACCGACCGTTGCTGCTGTTACGATTTGTTCTCCAATCGTCTTTGCAACCTGTTGTTTACCTATCCAAATTCCTACTCCACATAAAGTAATAAACGGAATAATTAATAGTAAAAAGAACGGGGTATGCCAAGATAAAGACAGAATAATTCCACCCTCATCTCCTGCTGAAAAACCAAGTAAATGATAGCTTAATAGTGTAGAAGTTGTGCTAGCATAAAAATCTGGTAACATTTTTAAATCACTAGCAAATTCATGGAATATCTTTTCCATCATTTCTGAAAATACTAAACTGCCAATCCACCCTACAAGTAACATAAGAATGCTCGCGATAGCTCCGCCGATTATACCTGTTCTTAAGCCACCTTTATGTAAGGCTAATCCCACCTTAGAACCATTTTCCATACTAGGTAACTTTGCGATATGTTCTTTTTTCGTTACGGCAAATAAAGAATGACCACACGTTTGACAGTACAGATTATGCTGGGCATTTTCATTCCCGCAGCCGCGGCAATATTTGGATTTATCTTGCTCAAGAACGACTGCATCTGAAGCTGCCACCATCATACTTCCTTCGCTAGGACAGTAATTCACTTCTTCACCATGTTGATTCCCACACATGCGACAGTACACTTTAATCACTCCCTACCTTTCTTAACTCCACAAACGGGACAAAAGATGGAGTTTTTTGCTATGTGCTCGTTACATGACACACATGCTACCTTTTCAACACTACTCTCTACCGCTAGCATTGGATTTGGTTTTCCACATGTGCCACAAAACTTATCACTTATTGATAGAGAACCACCACATTCACATGTTGCTTTCTCTCCTTGTTGTTTTTGCAGTTCAACAATTCGTTTTCGTGCTTGATAAATTGCAACATCGAAATGTTGAATTGGAGCGACTAACTTCTTTAATGGTTCTTCCTTCACTCCAGTGTCTCGAAGCTGAACATACACCCTTTGGCCAAGTTCTAATAAAACTTCTGTTTTCTTATGGAGCTGCACTTGTATTTCCTTGTTCAATTGCGCAATTTCCTGTGCAATCTGCAGCTTCATCTTTCCTTGTTCAATGCCTTCTTGCAACTTATTCATACCGCTTCCTAATTTCGTCTGCAAGTCTGACAAACCAATCCCCTCCCAAACGGAAAAATTCATATATTTTACCAAATATATATTTCCGTGCTTTTCTAATTATGTACGAAGAAATTCATTTTTTCTGTTTTCACTGCTTTTTGTTTATAATGGTAAAGGAAAGAAATCTTTTGTACGGAGGAAAATTATGCTGCAACATTCAATTACGAAAGATGAGATTATGATGATCGCCAATGAATTTGTACAGGGACTTGATCCGCAGCAAGCAGCCGATCAAGAGCATGTCGCCAATGCACGCCAATTGTACCGCAGTGGTTTCGTCTATAACGTTGATTTCGACGGCTATACATTATCAGGAACCGTAGATGCGAATGGAAATGTATATAGCGTCCATATTCCCATTCGCAATGTCGCAGAAAGCTATTGCGATTGTTTTGCGCCGACGCAGTGTGAGCATATGCTCGCTGTATTATTGTCTGCAGCTTCTAGCTTCGGGCAAGTGGGAGATGTTTTAACATTATTTAAAAACAAAACGAAACCATCTCTCCCTCCAATCCGAACGGCGCGGCAAGTATTACAAGCTTCCTCATTTGAAGAGACAGACTATAAAAGTTGGCACTCGTATTTCAAATCTGAATATGACTCTTTTCAAAAGGAACAAGCACGGCTTTCGTATAAACAAATGTATTTTCTAATGAGCATCTTCACGGATTTTTATATGAAAATAGAACGAAAAGCACCGCGTATTGTCGCGATTCACGAGCTATTTAAATTGCACGGAGCACTCTTTTGCTTTCAGAAATTATTAGAAGAAATTCAAACTTTTGAGACGCAGAAAATCTATTCCTATCACCAACCCATTAACGTTGTTCGCCTTTTCGTCGATAAAGTAGAATCACTCGTACGCGATTTAAAATCAGAGTCGATTCCAGCTGAGTGTAAACCGATTTTAGAAGAAACTGCACGTATGGTGCATAACATTTTCTTCTCGACCGATACATTTTCACAGGAGCGATTCTTTATTTATCGGCACCTATGGGGTGAATTACTAACAGAACCGGCTTGGCTACAAGAAGAAGAGAAACAAATTGAAATGAAAATCCATCCGCTCTCAAAAGCATTAGCATCCTCACATCTTCTCTTCCTGCAACAAGAAGATAACGCCGCAATGCACTTGCTCGAAAAACAGCCTGCGCAGGTCGTTGGACTCTATTTTGACTGGCTGGAAGATTTGCTGAGTACAATGCAATGGGAGCGTGCCAAAAACTGGCTTTCTTTCACATATAAACAAGTGAAAGAAACGATGACAGATACGAAAGATGCCATTTTTGTAAAAGACATCGTCCGTTTATTTGTCATGATGTATGAAACATATGCGACGCACACAAATGAGCAGGCAGGCCTTGAAATGATCCTGCAAGAACTGTTGCCATACAGCTTCACAAGCTATGAACAATATGTATTAGCAAAAAAACAATATCATACGTGGACAGAACTTCACCTTCTGCACGGATTCGAAGCAATTGAGTTATTAAAAGAACCGCTAAAAGAAATCGAAAAAGAAGCACCTGAAGCAGCTCTTCCGCTCTATCATCTCGCCGCGGTGCAAGCGATTGAAGAAAGAAATCGGAAATCCTATCGCCGCGCGGTTCGTTACTTAAAAAAATTACGAATGCTCTATAAAAAATTGAAGCGAACGAATGAATGGGACGTTTTCATTGTACAAATTGCAAGCCTGCATTCACGCCTGCGGGCATTGCAGGAAGAACTGCGGAAAGGAAAGTTAATTAATGATCATACAAACTGAAGTAACCATTCGGCTCCAGCACATAAGTACAGGTTGGTTTCTTTGGGCAGAAGATGAAACTGGATCACCCTTACCTGTAGAGGATTGGAAGCACAGTGCCTTCACATGGCATTCTACATCCTTCTACGGTACCTTTTTGAAAGAAGGTACATATGAAGAGCGAATCGGCATTATGCTGACAAATATTCAAGCGTTTGAGTATATTGCCAAAAAACCGATGAACTCCTTTGCTAAATTACAAATGAATGGTCCCATTACTGCACTCACGCCAAACGCAAAAGAACTATGGGATGCTTATGTAGACGGAAACTTTTTACCTGATATGAAACATTGGAGCGAATATCCATCGTGGAAAGTTACAGGCGTCCCAAATGAAGATGAGATGATGGCAAATCTCTTCTCAGATGCCATTAATGAAACGATTCGCCAAGATGCTCGTTCAAGTGATACATGGGACGATGCAAAACGATTATATGAGCATTATGACTTTACGAAAAGACAACTGGAAACAGCGATGCATGAAGAGGATTGGCTGCGAAAAATTGGTTATATAGAAGACGACCTTCCGTTTACAATCGGCCTTCGCCTGCAAGAACCACAAGATGAATTTGAGATGTGGAAACTCGAGACCATTGCAACAACGAAACGTGGTGCACATCGAACATACGTATACGATGGTACCGATTCATTACCAAAGCGATGGCAAAGTTATGAACAGCGTATTATCGAAGCCCAAGAAGGCTTTGGCAAACTCGTACCGTGGTTACGAGAAGCTGACCAATTCCGGGATGAACTCTACGAAACGGAAGCGTGGAATTTTTTAACAGAAGCAAGTAACGAGTTACTCGCGGCTGGCGTTTCTATTTTACTACCATCTTGGTGGCAAAATTTAAAAGCTTCCAAACCGAAGCTACGTGTCCAATTGAAACAAAATACAAACCAGACGCAAGCCTTCTTTGGCATGAACACCCTTGTCGATTTTGACTGGCGTGTATCAACCAATGGGATTGACCTATCAGAAAAAGAATTTTTCGATCTCGTAGAACAAAATAAACGACTCTTCCATTTGAACGGTCAATGGATGCGACTTGATCCTGCCTTTATTGAAGAAGTGAAAAAGCTTATGAAGCGCGCTGATAAATACGGTCTCGAAATGAAGGACGTTCTGCAGCAGCACTTATCCAGCGCGGCAGAAACAGAAATCGTACAGGAAGACAATCCATTTTCAGACATTGAAATCGAGCTAGATGATTATTACGACGAGCTCTTTCAGAAATTGATACATATCGGGGACATTCCAAAGGTTTCCGTGCCAACTTCCTTGCAAGCCACACTTCGTCCGTATCAAGAGCAAGGTGTGGAGTGGCTTTTATATTTACGAGAGCTCGGGTTTGGGGCACTATTAGCAGATGATATGGGACTCGGAAAGAGCATTCAAACAATCACTTACTTGCTATACACAAAAGAAAACCGCCTGCAAACAGGTCCAGCACTGATTGTGGCACCTACATCTGTTCTTGGGAACTGGCAAAAGGAATTTGAGCGCTTTGCACCGAGCTTACGCGTTCAATTACACTATGGAAGCAATCGTTCCAAAGGCGAGACATTTAAAGGCTTTCTCCAAGATACAGATGTTGTGTTAACATCGTATGCACTTGCACAGCTTGATGAAGAAGAACTAAGTACGCAGTGCTGGGATTCGATTATTCTAGATGAGGCGCAGAATATTAAGAACCCGCATACGAAACAATCACGCGCCGTCCGCAACTTGCGAGCAAATCACAAAATTGCCTTAACGGGTACGCCAATGGAAAACCGTTTATCAGAGCTATGGTCCATTTTCGACTTCCTGAACCACGGTTATCTCGGAAGCTTATCACAGTTTCAGCGCCGCTTCGTAACGCCGATTGAAAAGGATCGTGATGAAGCGAAAATCCAGCAAGTGCAGCGGTTCATTTCACCATTTTTACTGCGCCGTACAAAGCAAGATCAAACGGTCGCATTAAACTTACCGGACAAACAAGAACAAAAGGCGTATTGTCCGCTAACAGGTGAACAAGCATCACTATACGAACAGCTCGTGCAGGATACGCTGAGAAATATTAAAGGATTAACCGGGATTGAACGACGCGGATTTATTTTACTTATGCTTAATAAGCTAAAACAAATTTGTAATCATCCCGCTCTTTACTTAAAAGAGGAAACACCAAAAGATGTCGTACAGCGATCCATGAAGACACAAACATTAATGGATCTCATTGAAAATATAAAAGATCAAAATGAAAGCTGCCTCATTTTCACGCAGTATATTGGGATGGGGAATATGCTAAAAACCATATTAGAAGAGAAGTTTGGACAGCGTGTTATCTTCTTAAATGGTAGTGTACCGAAGAAAGAGCGTGACAAGATGATTGAGCAGTTCCAAAACGGAACGTACGATATTTTCATCCTGTCATTAAAGGCCGGCGGAACAGGTCTAAACTTAACCGCAGCAAACCACGTCATTCATTATGACCGCTGGTGGAATCCGGCTGTAGAAAACCAAGCGACAGACCGTGCCCATCGCATCGGACAAAAGCGATTTGTACACGTTCATAAACTCATTACAACAGGAACACTTGAGGAAAAAATCGATGAAATGCTAGAGCGAAAACAATCGCTCAACAACGCGATTATCACAAGTGACAGTTGGATGACAGAACTATCAACAGATGAACTGAAAGAGCTACTTGGTGTATAGAAACTGGTGTGATATCGTATATTGTCGAACGGTCGATATATAAATCCATTTTAATTTTTCGACATATAGCCGCGGCTATGGATAACAGAAGGTGACCTGCACTCATTTTCTCTCTTTGTTTTCACTTGGCATGGGGCAGGAAAAGGATCTGACCGCTTCTATGCTCTCCCACCTAAAAAGGAGGGGTTTATGTCGGTTTTTTAATTTGTATTTATATAAAAAAGGAGCAATCCCTAATAGGGATCAGCTCCTTTTTCTTTTCCAAAACCAGTTACTTACTGTAATTCCCGTTAATCCACCGCACGTGTCCAGCAAAGAGTCTTGCCACATCGGTGTACGGTCACCTGTAAATGCTTGATGAATTTCATCAAGTGTTGCATACCCCGCAATGAAAAGAAGCGCAAATAAGAAGGAACGCTTTCTTGAAAATCCAGAGCACTGCAATGCATAATACGTGAGTGCCCCAAGCATAAAGAACACCATAAAATGAGCCCCTTTACGAAGGAAAAACTCAATAAAACCAGCAACACCTTTATTTTCAATGCTGACCGGCGTCCCTCCGCCATAATCGATAGATACCCATGAAAAGTAGTCTGTCACAAACTCTACATTGACATATTTTTCAATTTCTGGGCGCATATCCTGATTCTTATATGGCTGAGCAGAAGAATAAAAAATGATTCCCATCCATAATAAAACGGGAATCCAAAATAACCATTTACGATTCATTTCTAGAAGCTCCTCACTATTCACTCTCTTAATCTTCTAAGCGTACCAAAAAAAAGAAAAAATTTCACGCCAAAATTGGTCCACTCTCTCCTATATATATGACGAAAAGGAGGTGAAAAAGATGGCAATTCAAACGATTGTATCTGAAATGAGCTTACGCCTTGTATTTAACGGTGGTACAGACGAAAAAGGAAAAAGCATCATGAAAAACAAGCAATTTAAAAAAGTAAAACCAAATGCCGATTTAACGAAAGCGTATGAAGTTGCAAATGCACTCTCTTCGTTACAAGAATTACGACTTGATGCTGTTCAAATCCTTAGCACAGCGGATTTATCCAATCAATAAGGATGATTACAGTCCCCACAAAAGGAGGTGAACAGAAATGAAAGTACTTGAGCTTATTTTCTTGAACGAAGATGGGAAAACAACAACCTTTTCCATCGATAACCCAACGACACCTGTGAATACTGAAACAATCAACAGTGTCATGGACACCATTCTTGCATCGGATATTTTCTTATCTATTGGCCCGAACACCCGTAAAAAAGGAGCACGCCTCGTTGAAAAGACAGTATCAGAAGTAGCCGTTATGGCTTAAATGAAAAGAAGGAGCTGCATTATTTTGCAGTTCCTTCTTCTTTCTTCGGCATTTCAATTGGAATAAAAATATGCGAGAGTCCAATCGAAACATATTTATAATTTTTCTCTCCAATTGTAAACTCAGTCGTATATGTTGAGAAGAAAATATAATCGCTACGCTCCGTATAATGGTCAATTAATAATCTAACTTGCGGCTTTACATAATTTTTCGCTAGCTTCTTGCCAATTGTTGCTAGTTCACCGAAAAGTCCATCTGGATCTTCTTTTTCAATTGCTGTTAACTTCTCATTCACATCATTGCGCGTCATAAATTGCTTTGACGACCACTCTGTATAGTCCCCTTTACTCGGGTTACTATTTGCTAAATATACAAAAAAGAGAACAAGCAGTGCCACACTAATATATTTCCACTTCATACTTTATCACCGCCTAACTATTTCTATTTTTAAACATATGTACATACAATGCAAATTAGACAACTTCCCTTCCATAAATTAAATTCCTATTATAATACATTTTTATTAAATATTTACAATAAATTAAAACTATTTTCATATTTCATCGTTATAATAAAATATGTATTATACCATATTAAAGGAGGCTTTTACTTTGTATGATCTATTTAGTCTTGATACTATTTACAGTTCTACAATGATGCTGCAGCCTTATGGAGATCCTTTTTATCGTACAAAAATTCAAACGACACACGGTATTCTTTACTCGTTGAAAACACCAATAGACTTAATAAAAGAACTTATCATCGCTCACAATTCTTCTACATACGAAGGCAGACGAAAAGCAATTATGAAAAAATGGGACTTACAGCAAAATACACCGATCCCGATTGATCACCGTCATTTTATTTGTGCTATTCCTACAAAATCTCCTGCCGCTTGGGACTGTATTTGGGTCTTCTACAAATATATTAAGAAAATTAAAGAGTACGGAAGTAAGCAAACACGACTACATTTTTGCAACGGCGAAACCGAAATTCTTCCCATTACCTGTTATAAGATGAAACAACAATGGAGGAAAGCCGGTAACCTGTTAAGTCAAATGAATATGCAAGATGCCCAAACTCCCTTTGGGCACTAGCCATATAGAGAAGGGAGGCAAAGTATATACCTTTGTCTCCCTTCTTTTTTCATCGTACCGCCGCCCGCATTTTTTCCAGCGCTTGCCGATACACCCAGCGCGCTTGATGATAGGTCATCTCCATATCATCGGCAATTTCATGCATTTTCTTTCCTACATAAAAGCGTTCCCAGATCACATACTTCTCTTTCTCATCTAGCAAACTCATATATTCTTGCATGTCTGAAGACTCCTCCCCTCCACATACATTTTGCAAGATTTCCTGTTCTACACATGTATGACGATCTTGAAACCGTCGCTCTTTTTTTAATCTCTCTAATAAATATCCGCGCACCGTTACAAGTGCATAAGCAGAAAAGCTTCCCTTTTCCGCCTCATACTTTTCATACGCCCGCCAAAGTGCAATTAAACCACACTGGTAATACTCTTCATACTCTCGATAAATACAAAGCTTTTTCATCTGATTTTTAATCATCTTCTCATATAAGACAACTGTCTCCGTGAAAGTGACTGGCTTCATATCATGCCCGTTTCTAAAAGGTATACCTCTTTATTATTCCGCGGTACCTTTACAATATAAGAAGATATGAAAAAGTTCATGGGAGGTTATTTCAAATTCCGTATAGGGAATTTGAAATTTATCTAGATGAAATTTGAAATTCTACCTTATGTATTTGAAGTACAAGCACAAATAAAAAAGCGACTCTTGAGAGTCGCTTTTTTCAATACGTTACACTTATGCTTTTGGCGTAAGACCAGTTAGACTACTAAAGGCAACTGAAAGAATAAAGAAGACTACAACAAGAATAGTCGCTTGCTTCTTACTTAAACCAGCTGCAATGTGTAGACCTAATCCCGTTACAACTAAGCCCCAAATGCTAAAGATTTCAAACGCTGAACCAATGCCGTAAGCAAACGTACCTGGTTCAAATAAAGTACCTAAACTTGTATATGATGTAGTAGCATCTCCACCAAGTACCACTCTTAAAATCAAATTCACAACTACACCTAGATACGTAACTATACTTGCATATAAATAGATAGATAATAGCTTCATATAAGGAGTATCATTCCCCATAAGCATCATAATAATCTTATAGAATCCTGCTGCAATAAAGAACCATACTGCTGCACCTAAAAGACCTGTAATTGCCCCTGCACCAAGTGCAATATTGCGCATCATTCCAGCTGCTGCTTCATCCGGTGCGTTTCCTATTAATTCTGGGTTATTCATTGCTTGATAAGCAGTAACAGCACTCGCAATCGCTGCTATTACAATGAAAAGGAAAAATGCACCCCAAACCGGACTTTTCGTCTTCATTCTTTCAAACTGTAATCCTGGAGATGTAATCATTCCCAGTAATGACGGCTTTTCCCCGCCAACCTTCTGTGTATTGACATTCGGTTCCATTCTAAAAAACCCCCTTATATTTATATAACCCGTTCTAGCGGGCGGTTCACCTCCACTCGTAGTAGAGGTGAACCGCCCACTAGAACACTCTATATATGTGTATATAAATCCATTTTGATTTTCGACATATAAGCCCCGGCTATGGATAACAAAAGGTGACCTGCACTCGTTTTCTCTCTTTGTTTTCACTTGGCATGGGGCAGGAAAAGGATCTGACCGCTTCTATGCATGGCCGGATGCTCTCTCCCACCTAAAAAGAAGGAGTTTATATAGGTTTTTTAATTTGTATTTATATAGTAGAGGAAATCCTCCTCTACTACACTCTCAAACTATTCGTAACGAAGTGCCTCAATTGGATCTAGTTTCGCTGCTTTGTTCGCTGGAATTAATCCGAAAATGATGCCGAGTGTCATGGAGAATAACACGCCGCCGAGCACAACTTCCCATGAAACGAGTGGTGGCCATTTTGCAAATTTTGCAACGATATATGCGCCGCCATAGCCAAGCCCGATTCCAATTAATCCGCCAAGAAGTGTCAGCATTACCGCTTCAATTAAGAATTGCAGTAAGATTTTGCTACGCGTTGCACCAAGTGCTTTTCGCACCCCAATCTCGCGTGTACGTTCTGTCACTGACACGAGCATAATATTCATAACGCCAATGCCACCAACGACTAATGAAATGCCAGCAATACCGCCGATAATCATCGTCATAATACCAGTCATCTTCGAAATACCTTCTTGAATTTCTTTTAAATTCATCACTTCGTATTTACCGGAAACATCGCTTGGCTTACGACTATTTAATACGTCGGCTGCCTTTTTACCCGCTTTCTCCAGATCATCTACATTTTTCGCTTGAACCGAAATACTTTGAATTTCATCTGTTCCATATAAGGTTGGCCATAATGTAAGCGGAATCAATGCTTCTGAAGGACTCATTCCCATAAATTCATTATCCGACTTATATACACCAACAATTTGCATCGGTTGACCTTTCATCTCGATAATTTTGCCGACTGGATTTTCTTTTGGGAATACTTTTTCTTCCATACCTTTACTAATCATAACAACGTTGTTCCCTTGTTCAATATCCGTATCATGTAAGGAACGGCCTTTTAACACCTTCACCTTATTTACCGCAAAATATTCACTATCTAGCCCTGTAATGCTAACCATCTCTTTTTTATCATTGATATCGAATGTCTCCATGTTTGAGTTCGTTGTAATAACATGCGCAATTTCTGGAATCTTTTTCACTTCGAAAATATCTTCTTCAGTCAATGGTGGTTGTCCCATTGCTTCCATACCATATGGATCATTCATATCGACATTAAATTGAATGGGAACCGTACTATTACCATCACCAACGAATTGTGATTTTAACGCCGCTTCCCCGCCTTGTCCAATTGCGACAACCGTAATAATGGAGCCAACACCGATAATAATGCCAAGCATGGTAAGTGCCGAGCGCAGTTTATGAGCTAGAATAGAAGATAGCGCAATTTTTATACTATCTAGTAAACTCATACCGCACACCTTCTATCTTCAGTAATTTTCCCGTCTCTCAGAACAATGCGGCGCGAAGAATACGCTGCAACTTCCTCTTCATGCGTAACCATAACAATCGTCGTACCTTCCGCGTTTAACTTCGTAAAAATATCCATAACCTGCTGCCCAGATTTCGTATCAAGGGCACCAGTTGGCTCATCAGCCATAATAAACGTCGGATCATTCGCAATAGAACGAGCAATGGCTACACGCTGTTTTTGCCCACCTGATAGCTCACTTGGTAAATGACTTACTCGGTCTGACAATCCGACTTTTCCAAGTGCCTCAAGAGCCCGCTGGCGGCGCTCCGCTTTCTTTACACCGCCGTATATAAGCGGAAGCTCAACATTTTCTACTGCTGAAAGACGTGGTAGTAAGTTAAAATGTTGAAATACAAAGCCAATATACTCATTGCGAATAAGGGCAAGTTTCCCCTCATCTGCTGTTAAGATATTCACATCATTCAACATGTATTCACCTTCTGTTGGACGATCTAAACAACCTATTATATTCATAAGCGTCGATTTCCCAGAACCAGATGGTCCCATAATAGAAACAAACTCACCGCTTTGAATCGTTAAACTAATCCCATGCAAAATCGGTACAGCAAGATTACCTTGATAATACGTCTTGTAAATATTATTTAACGTAATCATTTTTCTTTCACTTCCATTCCGTCATACACGTTGTCGGAAGGATTTTTAACCACCTTTTGTCCTACTGTTACGCCTTCAGCTTCTGTCCAATCGCCGTCAGTAGAACCCTTTTTCACATTTTGTTTACGAAGCTTCCCTTTCTCTTCTATATAAACAAATGCATCACCATCTTTTTCTACAATGCTCTTACTAGGAACAGCAATCATCTTCTTGTTTTCTAAGCTTACTTGTAGTGAAACGTGATAGCCTGGAGATAAACCTTCTTGTCCATCTAAACTTGCTTTATATGTATATTGAGACATGTTTTGAGACCCTTCACCACCTGGTCCAGCTGCTTGTGCCACCTCGGCATTTGTCGGGAATTCGCTCACTTCTGTAATCTTTCCTGTCCACTTTTTCTTACCATTTGCTTTCGCAGTTGCGGTAAATGGTTGATCCTGTTGAATTTGTGATTTTTGGAGCTCTGTTAACGTTCCCTGAATTTGGAATGGATCTTTAGATGCAATTTGTAAAAATGATTTCCCTTGTCCACCCACTGCTTGCGTCGAACTTTGCGCCGCATCTTTATCTAGCTTTTGCACAACACCAGCGAAGTTACTATATATCGTTAGCTCACTTTGCTTTTTCTTTAACTCCTGCGATTGTAACTCTCCTTTTTCCTTCTCAAGCTCAGTTGTTTTCTGCTGTATTTCTAGTTCGCTTACTTGCTCATCTAACGGTTCTGTTACCTCTTTCCCCGCACCGCTATCTTTCGCTTTCTTAATTTCTTTCTTCAATGAATCTATTTTCTTTTTCCCTTGATCATAGCGCATAGAAGCCATTTTCTGATCAAGTTCAGCTTGCTTCATTTGTAAATTAATTTCTTCATTATCATAGGAAAATAATTTCGTTCCCTTTTCTACTTCTTGTCCTTCTTTAACCTCAATATCCTTCACTTTCCCCTTTGTCGGATCTGCATAGAAGCTTTCAATATTTCCAGGCTGTACCTGTCCCGAAATTAATTTCGTATTATTAAGCGTACGCTCTGTTACTTTTTCGAAGCTAACAGCGTCTGCTTTTGCCTCGCCCTTCTTTTTCCCTTGCATCACAAAAATATTGACGGCTGCAACGACGACGATTAAAGCAATAACCCCAATGATGATCCATTTCTTCTTCTTATTTGGAGTACGAACGGTATTTGGTAACATATTCTCGCTCCTTCTTATATCTTGATATGATGATTGTTTAATTGTATAAAACTTTCGAAAAATTATAAATAAATACCTTGCATTTATTAAGATTTTCTTACAAAGTTTTACACTTATGATTCTATTGTAACAAAAACACCAACTATTAGAAATGTAACTCTTTATATTTTAAGAAAACTTTAAGGAAGCTAAAAAACCCGCCTTACATAAGACGGGTAGGTCGTTTTCCCCAGGTTTCAGAATCACCAGACTCATCATCCATTGGGATATTCGTTATATCTTTTCGCATCTTCCGTGGAATGTTTTTTTCGACCATCTGATATGCTTCATACTCCGGTATTCGCATCGCTCTATGGAAATCTCCACCGAAATCCTCGCCTCGCATTTGCAGCATCCAACCTGTTGGACTATTACATTCTTCTCTAAATCTTTCTTTCGAATCTTCATCTGGAAACTCACATTTGTTCACATTCATATACGTCTCAATATTCATAGGAACCCACTCTTGCTCATAACCATCATCTACTAAACTAATCGAAATCCCAATGGGTGTACTACGGACGACAAACTCAAATGTACAGTCTTGCTGTGTGACAGTCGCTGAACATAAATAGAACGTTTCTACTTCAGATACAAAGATTCCCACTACTAGCATCCCCTTTTCTACATATAATTTGCCTTACTTCTACTAAATTTTAACATTTATTTTTGAAGATACTGTAAATTGATTGTTAACTTTCTATATATAACGTAAAAGAAAAGTAATATTTGCGGGAATCATTTGTTACACACAAGAAGTAATAGCATACAAAGTACCCTTTCCCTATTTTTAAACAAACGTTTGATTAAAAAAAGAGAACCTATCCATTGATAGATTCTCTTTACATATGCTATTAAGCAATTTGATCCTTAGGGCCTTTTTTCTCATGTCCACGCTGAACGATAAATAAGAATACTGTTGATAAAATACCGCCTGCTAATAATAAGATGAAGCAACCGTCCCAACCAGAGCGATCCACAATGACACCGATCACTGCGTTTGCTACAAGACTTCCTCCTACATAACCGAACAGACCACACATACCAACTGTTGTACCTACTGCAAATTTCGGTACTAATTCCATCGCGCTTAGGCCGATTAAAAACTGTGGTACGTAAATTAAGCAACCAATAATCGAAACCGCAATACTTACAACAAGTATGTTCGTAGCTTGCCAATATACTAACGTTCCAATAACAACACCGGCCATACTAATAATACATAATGGCATACGTTTTCCTTTAAATAATTTATCACTTAAGAAACCGACGATTAAGGAACTCGGAATCGCAGCCGCTTCAAATATAGAAAATGCTGCATGTGCCTCTGTTTTTGTAAATCCTTTAACAGTTGTTAAATAAATCGGTACCCAGTTAATAACGCCGAAACGAATTAAATATACAAATGCATTCGCAATACATAAATACCAAACAAATTTATTTTTTAATACATACTTTACCAAAATTTCTTTTGGTGACATTTTGCTGGCATTGTCTGCCTTCTCAAGATTTTCATAATCATTACGGTATTCATCAATTGGAGGAAGACCGACAGATTCTGGTGTATCCTTACCGTTAATCCAAACAAGGACTGCAATAACCATCGCAATAATTGCTGGGAAAATGAAGACGCCGCCTTGCCAATGATTTTCACCGAAAATACCAACACCAAGTCCTACAAGTGGTGGCACAAGCATCGCACCAATATTATGTGAAATATTCCACAGCCCTGTTTTTGTACCACGTTCTTTCTTCGAGAACCACTTTGTCATTACAATACTACAAGGTGGTGCTCCCATACCTTGCACAATGCCGTTAAACACAAGTAGTGTTACAATCATTCCAAATGAATTGGCGAAACCGAAACAAATATTTACAAGCCCTGATAAGAATAAACCAACCGCTATAAAGCGCTGGGCATGAGCCTTATCTGATAAATTCCCCATAAAGAATTTACTAAAACCATAAATAATTGCCGTTACTGATCCTAGTAATCCAATTTCCGCTGTACTAAACCCATAGTCTTTCATTAAATACGTACTTGATAAAGTAAAGTTACTGCGAACTAAATAATACGCTGCATATCCAACTGAAATACCTACTAACACACGAATACGTAAAATCATATATAACTTATCAATCATATGCTTCGGTAGTCGTTCGATTGATGGCGGTGCCTTAAGCCAATTAAACATAGTATCTCTTCTCCTTTTCTCACTTTAGAGAGAGACGTTGTCTATTCCATATCTCGATGACTCCACTATCTGATACATTCTTGTTCGTTCTTCTAACAGGCTGACCTTCTATTTCTTTCTGATTCTTCCCAAGCATCGTTGGTACGCCAAACGAAACTTTTTCTAAAATATGCCCCGCTTCTTCTGATAAACAATAATCAATAAATAAATCCGCAATAATACCACTCGGTGCATGTTTCAGTTTCGAAATCGCATTGACAGATAACCCTGTTTGCTCAGGTACTTTACTCAAAATCGGAAAGCCTTGTTTTTGAAGCATCCGCTGGTCTCCCATGAAGTTAATCCCAATCATATATTCACCGCTTGCTACATACTCAGCAGGCATATAACCATTCACCGTTACTTCTGTAACTTGCCCTGCAAGGCTCTTTACGTAACTCCGAGCTTCTTCCTCACCAAATGTATCGATAAGTGATTGGAACAACGTATATGCTGTTCCCGAAACATTTGGATCAGGCATGACAATCTTTCCGGCATACGCAGGGTTTAATAAGTCCTTCCACCCTGATGGGTATGGAAGTCCAAGTGGCGCTATTTCCGTATTCCATCGCTCTTTATTAATCGCGATTGCCAGTTGCTCCACTTCATAGCCATACCAAAAGCCATCCTTATCTTTAGCAGCTTTTGCAATGCGATTGGTATGCTGGCTAGTAACAGGTATAGATAAATTTTTCTGCTTCATCATTTGATGCGCATCTACTGTACCACCAATGATGATATCTGCCTTCGGATTTCTCGCTTCTTCTTCTACTCTTCTGAGAAGTTCTTCTGTAGAAAGACGAATAAATTCATACGTACACCCTCGTGACTTACAAAACGATGATAACAGTGCTTCACCGACTTCTTCACGAGCCGCTACATACGCAACAAGATGACGATCCTTCAAAATCGGAAGACCATTTTTACTATATTTGATAGAGGTTGTATCTCGAGAGCAACTAGACATCGCTCCTCCGATCATTAGCAAAAAGAAGAAAAAGGCTATCTTTCTCATGAAACATTCTCCTTTACCAATAGAGCTGTCAGGGAGCCTTTCATATACATCACATTCCCATTATTATCGCCAAGATATTGCACAACAAAGTAAGAAGGATATACAGAAATCGTAAGAATATCTTCACGTTCATTCTTTACATGCTTTCCTGTTTTGTAAGCAGTAATATACGCAACTGGGGCCTTCTGCGATTGCAGTAGCTTCTGAATTTCCCCGTAGTCTGTAATTTGCTTTGCCTGCCGAATCGAATCAAGTAGTAGCGTAAGATCAGTAGTATGTACCACATCATCTTGCCGCACGACGACCTCCTTTGCTGCCGCAAAGAAATCGCTAATAGACTCTGGCGTATAATACAGGCTTAACAAATAGGTTTGAAACGCCGAAATCATTGGATCCGTACCATTCTTTCCGTATACGTTTTCCTCATACTGGAACAAGTCACCTACTGCAAAAGTACGCCTATGTCCATTCAAGTACGTTACTTCTCCAGTAAATACTTGTTCGTGGATCTTCGCTTCCGTTTGTTCCATTCGAATTCGATCGAAGAATGAAACAATCGCATGTAGACGAACTTCATCTGTTACAACTACTTCTCCCCACTTTTCATGCTTTACTCTTACTTCAGTAGGAAGAGATTCATTCGCTCCTTCTAAAACGGCCTGCTTGTCGTCCACAATTGTAACGTGGTTGTACAGCTGCTTCTCTATCACATAAAACAATATGAGAGAAGTAATCATACAAAAGACAAACAAGAGAATTTGAAATGATAGCCTTTTCATTTCTGCCTACCTCCAAGATAAAAAAACGTTGTTTCGAAAATACCGCATAATTGTTTCATAAATGTATCATTTAACCGCTTTCAATTTTTTTATATCTTTCATGCGCCTTGGTAAAAGAAATGTGAGATATACCATCGTTCCCATTTCCTCACTACTTTCAATTCGCATATTCCCACCTTGCTTATTCATAATCTCCTGACAGATGAACAAACCGTATCCATTTCCATAACTAGAAGCAAGCACTTTCCCTTTTGGAGAACGATTCCATTCTACAAGTATCGCTTCATCCATGCCAATCCCATCATCATGGATGAGAACCTTCGCCTCATGTTCGTTTACAACTACATTCATCCTCATTTGTGAGGCATCACTATATTTAATCGCATTATCAAACACATTCAAGAAAATCTGTTTTGTCTTATCAAAATCAGCAACAACATGCACTTCATCTAATTCATTAACAACTTCAATCTCATACTGCTGAAGACGGGGTTTCACAATAGAAATTGCCTCTTCCACAAGCCCCTTTATATCCACAATCGTTGGCGACACTTCAAACGTACTTGTTCCATACTTAGAAGATTGTAATAGTTCCTCAACTAACGACAATAAACGCTGGCTTTCAATTGAAATATAATGAAGGCTTTCCTTTACATTCCGCTCCTGCTTTAGCTTCGGGATTAAATCCACATAACCAATAATAGCGGTAAGCGGCGTTTTTAATTCATGCGTAATCCGGTCCAAGAAGTCCTTTTGCTTCTCTTTCTCTTCTCTTAGCTGCGCCATATGCAGCTCAATCGCATCAGCCATTGCATTAAAAGAAGCTGATAACTGGGAGATTTCTACGTATTCTGTTAGCTCAATTTTACTTTTATAATCCCCATTCGCGAGCCGCTTTGCCATTTGCCTTAACTGATCAATTGGCCTATGAAGAGATTTCGCTAACCGAATCGCAAAGAAAATTCCGCCCGCGACTAAACAAATGGATGTAATGAGAAACGTCCAACTCACATTCGTTAAAACCTCTTTCTCATCTTGCAGTTCATTAATAAAACGGATTGCTCCAATCACTTCATTCTCATGATAAACAGGGCTTGAAAATAATAAGAGCGGCGCTGGATCAACATCTTCAAAAACATATGCCTTCTTTCCTCGTAACGACTGTTTGATATCTACATTCTTATGAAGCAAGGCTCCTTTTTGCGTATCGGCAACGACATCTCCATTCTTCCCAATCATCTGAACGCGGACATCCATCCGCTTCGCTAAATAAGAAGCAATCAAGAGCGAATTCGGCCCTAATGTCTCCACTTCCGCTTCTTTCTCTAAATAATTCATCGTATAAATTTGTGCTTCTATACTTAATTTTTCTAATGAATCCGCTGCATTATGATACATATTCTTTTCGAGCGAGATGTAAATCACCGTATAAAGAAGGAGCAGAATTGGAATCAATAATCCGACTATACCAAATACCATATTTCGTTTTAACGACATCTTATCACCTTTTAACAATCTAGCTTATAACCAACGCCATAAACGGTCTTAATGGTCTCTCCGCTGCTTCCAAGCTTTTTCCGCAGACGCTGCACCATAATATCAACGGCTCTCGTATTTCCGCTATACTCAAACCCCCATACTTTCTCTAACAGCTCATCTCTCATAAACACACGCTGCGGGTTGGAGGCAAATAGCTGACATAAATTGAACTCACGGTACGTTAAATCAATTTCTTGTCCGCTCACACGTAGCTTCCGTTCCTTTGGACAAATCATTAATTCGCCAGCTTGAATCACTGCATGATTACGAGGCGTTTCTTGCTTCCTTACACGCCGTGCCATATTTTTAATACGAAGAATTAGTTCCGCATGATGAAACGGCTTCGTCACATAATCATCCGCCCCAAGCTGTAACCCAAGCAATTTATCATTCATCTGGCTCTTCGCCGTTAACATTAACACCGGAATATCCCGCTGCTTCTCCCGAAACACACGAAGAAGCTCATAACCATCTGTATCTGGGAGCATCACATCTAAGATTAAAACATCCGGCTGCTCTTCCCACCTTTGCAGCGCCTCTTTACCATCGGCTGCGGTGAGCACTTCATATCCTTCCATCTCTAGCTGCATGCGAATTAAATTCCGAATGCTTGATTCATCATCGACTACGAGTATTTTCATAGGTATCCTCCTTTCACGGTACATTTTAGTATAGCAAATATCATATACAAAAAGAGAGGAGATTGTCGAACATACGTTGAACGACAATTCCCTCTCCATTTTTTACAATATAATAGATCTATTACATACTTGCAGTGATAAATTCTGCACTACCTATAAGCTCATATTCTCCAAATCCATTCGGTAATATAAAATGATCTCCTTTTTTAAAGAAGTATCTTCCCTCTTCGTTGATTAGCTCACCTTCCCCATCAATTACACTGACAAGTAGGAACGGCTTTTGCTGTTTCAAACTAGTAGAACCGTTTAATTCCCATTTTTGCACTGAAAAGTAGGGACATTCAATAAAGGTTGTTACACTCAAATCCTCTATTTTTTCATAGTGAGCCTTTACTTGATTAGATGTGAAAGGTACTTCTGTGACTTCGATACTCTTTTGCAGATGAAGTTCACGTAAATTTCCTTCCGAATCTCTTCTATCATAATCATATAATCGGTAAGTCGTATCAGAATTTTGTTGTGTTTCTAGGATCACGATTCCTTCACCGATTGCATGAACAGTGCCACTTGGGACATAGAAGAAGTCCCCAGGGTTCACCTTCACACGGTGTAACAGCTTATTCCATTCTTCATTTTCGACCATAGCTATTAATTCTTCTTTTGTTTTAGCATGATGTCCATAAATAATTTCTGCATTTTCTTTACAATCAATAATGTACCAACATTCCGTTTTTCCTAGTTCTCCGTTCTCATTCATGCTGGCATACTCGTCATTCGGATGCACTTGAACAGATAGATCCTGGTTGGCATCTAAAATTTTTGTTAGAAGAGGAAATCGCTCTCCCTTCACGTCTCCAAATAAAGTTCGATGCTCTTTCCACAATTCACCTAGAGACAGCCCTTCAAACTTTCCATTTTTAACAATACTTTGTCCATTCTGATGCGCTGCAAAAGCCCAGCATTCTCCAGTTTGATCGGATGAAATCTCATAACCAAAAGAAGTTAATTTTGTTCCACCCCAAATTCTTTCTTTAAAAACAGGTGCAAAAAATAATGGTTCAATCATGATTAAAATCCCTCCACTCTATACGATGTCATCTAGTAGCTTATATGCTTCTTCTTTTGTTTGGACGGATAATAACCGTTCTCTATAGCTGTCATCCATAAGTTTTCGAGAAAGCATTTGAAGGATTTTCAAATGTTCATTTCCTTCGCTTTCTTTTGGTACAGCAATCATAAATATTAATTTCGCTTCAGTTCCATCAAGGCTTTTCCAATCTACTCCGGATTTTTTGATTCCAAATACTACACTTGGTTTCTTAACAGCATCTGATTTCCCATGAGGAATGGCAATATTCATACCAATACCTGTCGTACTTTCCTGTTCACGATTCATAATGGCTTGCTTGAACTCCGACTGAGAATGTAAAGCCCCAACATGAGTTAACTTTTGAATCATTTCATCAATGATATCATCACGTGTTTCCCCTGCTAAATCAGTATCAATAAGCTCTAAACTTGTGATATCTGTTAGTTTTTTAATTTCTACCTGTTCTACTTGGCTTTTTTCTGTTTGATCTTGAACTTGTGGTATTTCTTTTGTTGCCGAAACTTCTTTCATTTCTTCTACTTCTGGCGTATCTACCTTAGAAATATCTTTTTTCAACGCATTCACTACAATGGCAGTTACAAGTGAACCTGCAATCACAGCAATAAAGAACATAAGTACATTATCTACTGCTCCTAATACTGCAACAATTGGACCACCGTGTGCTACTCTATCTCCTACATGACCGATCATTGCAATCACAGCACCTGTCATAGAACCAGCCATAATACTTGGAATGACACGAAGTGGATCTTGTGCCGCAAATGGGATAGCACCTTCTGTGATACCGAATAACCCCATTGTAAATGATGCTTTCCCCATTTCTCTTTCTGACTCTTGGAATTTTCTCTTTCCTAAGAACGTAGCAAGTCCCATTCCAATTGGTGGAATACAGATTGCCGCAGCGATTGGACCCATAATTTCATAATTTCCTTCTCCAATCATTGCTGAGCCAAATAAAAATGCAACCTTATTTACTGGGCCGCCCATATCAAAAGAAATCATAGCCCCTAAAATTAACGCTAAAAGAATGGAGCTTGTTCCTTGCATACCCGCTAACCATGCTGTTAATGTTTCAAAAACTTGTGCTACTGGTGCACCGATAATAAATACAAATGCTAACCCTACAGTCAGTGAAGCAAATATCGGAATTATAATAATTGGCATAATTGGTTGAATTGCTTTTGGAACTTTTAATTTTTTAATCCCTAATGCTACATAACCAGCTAAGAAACCAGCGATAATTCCGCCAAGAAAACCAGCACCACTTTCACTTCCATAAAAACTTCCTGTTGCTGCAATATATCCACCGATCATCCCAGGAACAAGACCAGGTTTATCGGCTATACTATACGCGATATATCCAGCTAAAATTGGAACCATGAACGCAAATGAAGCACCACCAATTTGTTCAATCGTCTTCCAGAAAGACCCTTCGGGAATAACTAAACCTCCAGGTGTTTTTTCGCCTCCAAGCGTTAACGCAATCGCAATCAATAACCCACCAACCACGATGAATGGAACCATAAAAGATACACCATTCATTAAGTGACGATAAATAGGATTTTGTTTTTTCTCCTGTTGATTGCTTTCTACCGTTTTTGAATTTGATTGATAAATAGGTACATCACCATTTGCTACTCTCTGAATTAATTCTTCTGGTTTTCGGATACCATCTTGAACCCCGACAACCAACAATCTTTTTCCTACAAATCTATCTTTATTTACTGCTCTATCTGCAGCAATAATAATGCCATCTGCTTCGCGAATATCTTGTTCGGTAAGCTCATTTTCTACCCCTATACCACCTTGGGTTTCAACCTTCATTACAACCCCTAGTTTATCCGCTGCTTTTTGCAAATTTTCCGCTGCCATATAAGTATGGGCAATCCCATTTGGACACGATGTAACCGCTAACAGTTTCATTTTAATCCCCCTCACACCATTTTGTAAGCGCCTACAATTACTATATAGCAACATAGTAAGGACAAAAGTTTCGTTTTTTACCGTAGCTTCCGGAAAAATTGACCTTTTACCTTATCAAACAGAAAAAGCAAGGCTACTGAGCCTCACTTTTCCTTTAATCATGTAAATAAGATAAAAATTTCATAACATTTGTTTCCCTCGTAAGTGTTTGAATAAAAGCTGGTTGTTCGCTTATAAAAGATAGCTCACGAAACAATTGTTTCGTCTCCTCTTGTCCATCACCCTTAACAGCTAGCATAAATACGAGTGTCACTTTTTCCGATCCCCAATCAAGAGGCTCTTTTAATGTAGCAATGGCAATCGCTGACTGTTTAATAAATTTGGGATTACCATGAGGAATCGCAATACCTGCCCCAATAGTCGTTGCCGACATTTTTTCTCTTATAATTGCATTGTCAGCATACTCCTTTTCCACATAACCTTTGTCATACAAGGCTTTCGCTAATTTCTCAATTAACTCATAACGATGTTCGACATCCTGTTGTAAAAAAACTAAAAAAGGAGTTGTGTAATTGAGCATAGCAGACTCTTTTTGTTCTTTACGAATCGGTGCATCAAGTTGTTTCATAAAATCCGCCAGTTTCTTTTCTTCCGTCGATTCTAATAGTGGAGATACAACCAGATGAGGAATCCTTAACTGTGGAAGCGAGATAGTAGAAATAACAAGATCCACATCTTGATGTTGCATTAAATAATCCCCTAAATCAGCTTTTGCTATGGACCCCATCACATGAACATTCGAAAACTTTCGCTCAATCTTTGTCCGCAATAACTGGGACATTCCAATCCCCATATGACAAACAATAATTACATTTTTAGGCTTTCCTCTAGTATTATTTAATCGTTCGATAGATGCTTGAAAATGTAGTGTTAAATAAGCTGCTTCTTCTTCTGGAATATAAAGTTTAAACAAACGATTTATTTCCTCTAGTACTTGAATCAACATGTCAAACATATATGGATACATTTTTTTAATATCATTTAGCATCGGATTTGATACAGAAAGATTATAATTCAAGCGATTTAATGTCGTATATAAATGAACCTTCAATCCATCTATTAATATTTGATCCTTACTAAAATCAATCATATTTAACTGGGACATACTTTTCAGTAAATGTAACACAACCTTAGAAAGAATAGGATTACTTTCAGCAAGCCTATCTCCTTGCCATGCTCTATCTTGATAACGGAATTTCCCGCCCAAAATATGCACTGTTAAATAGGTCACTTCTTCTTCTGTGAAATGAATAGTGAAAACAAATTCCAATCGCTTTAGAAACTCAAGTGTCCATTCATATTCTTTCGTTTCTTGTATAATCGTAATTTCCTTTTTAGAAACTGAAATCGGTTGTTTTAGTTTCGTTCGCCGAACCATAAGCAGCGTATGCAAGAGTAAACTTTCAAATGCATCATCTGTAAAAAAGATAGAATGCCGTTTTTGTAACGCTTTCAATTCATTCATTGCGAATTCAACCTCGTGATTTAGAAATTGCTTTTTAATAAATTGATTCGTAAGTTCTGGGTTGTTAATCAAATCCGATAATCTAGCCAATGCTTTTCTTTTATTTTTTTCATGGCCTTCAATTGTTAAGCCTACTCGTTGTTTTGAAACTAATGCTAAATCCACACGGTTCAGCCACTTCTCAATTTTATCTAAATCTTTCTTTATAGTTGCTCTATTTACAAAATGTTGAGTAGCCATATCTTGTGCTGTAACTGGTTTTACATTCATCAACAAGTTATACGCAATTTGCAGAGCTCTTTCTTCGTCAGATTCATACTTAGGACGATTATTTACGCTATAAAGTCCATTAAACAGCTTTATTCTTTCACCTTCTTCAATATTTAAATACACTCCTAATCCAGGTTTCCTAACAAGAAGTGCATTTGAATATTTCACAAGATAATCTTCAATCGCTTTAAAATCATTACGAATTGTTTTTTCAGAGCAACTCACTCTATCCGCAAGATCTTGCACCAATACATGTCCATCAGATTCAGATAACAAAACATATAAAATTTCTTGTTGTCTCTTATTCATCAGCTTCACTCGTCTCATATATCCTTTACAAACAGTATGTTACTAACTTAATTCATATATCATACCATATAGTCAGATTGGTGAATCACTGGATTTCATAGTTTTAAATTTGTTCACTTTTATTCATTCCATCACAAACAAGCCCAACTTCTCATAAGAGATAATTGAGCTTGTTATATACATGTCACTGCTTTGGCAACTCTAAATGTTCTCTTAACTTATTAGAAAGGTCTTGACGATCTTTCTCTGGTACGAAGTAATACCAAATACCACCTTGCTTATGACCATCTCCAGGAATTTGAATCTCTTCTTTATTTTGCATCGCAGATTTATAATTACTCTGCATATCAAACATTTGATCTTGCGTTAAATTTGTTTTGACGTTTTTCTCAACTGCTTGTAACATATCGCCAAGTTTTGTTAGGGACGATACGCTTGCCCCTTTACTAATAACAGCTTCTAACACTTGACGCTGACGCATTTGACGACCAAAATCACCGCGTGCATCTTGCTTACGCATACGCGTATACTTTAACGCTTGCTTGCCATTTAAATGAATATTCCCTTTCTCAAATGACATGCCTTCTAATGTAAACGCCAAGTCGTTATAAACATCGACACCGCCAACAGCGTCAACAATATCACGGAAACCTTCCATATTGACTTCAATATAATAATCAACCGGAACATCTAAGAAATTTTCAACCGTATTTACAGTCATATTAATTCCGCCAAATGCATAGGCGTGATTAATTTTGTCTTTCTTTCCTTTTCCAACAATCTCTGTATATGTGTCACGAGGAATACTTACAATTTTCATCGAACTGTCTTTTGGATTTAACGTCAATAACATTAACGAATCCGCACGCCCTTTATCTGTGCCGCGCTCATCAGCACCGAGCAATAAGATGGAAACGGGCTTAACTTCCCCTAACTCCACATCAGTAGGTCGCTTCACAGAATGATCTCGTTCAAGCGGACTATATACTTTATTTAGCGTACCTGAAACAGAAGAATACATATAATATGCATAACCGCCACCCGCAATTACAAGCACACCGATAATACCAAGTATCCAAAATAGAATCTTCTTCATAGCGGTAACCTTCTTTCTAGAATCAGCCTTAATCGTCCCATGCAGGAACAAAGTACCAAGTCCATCATACATGGAAAGAAATTCCACAACCAACTTATATTATGTTTCAACATATTTACATATATATTTCCCCATATGATGTCTTGCCTATACAAAAGAACTCCCCGCTTTATCCAGCGTATGGATAAAGCGGGGAGTTCCTTTTACTATGTAATACAAAGAAAGCCAAATATTCGACCCAAATATACTATACTTCTTGGTAGCCATTCTTATTGCTTGATTGCCATTTCCATGAATCGGTACACATTTCTTCAAGGCCACGCTTTGCTTCCCATCCTAATTCTTGTTTTGCCTTAGAAGGGTCTGCAAAACACACAGCAACATCCCCAGGTCTACGCTCTGTAATTTTATAAGGGATTGCTTTTCCCGAAACCTTTTCAAATGCCTGTACCATTTCTAAGACGCTATAACCGATACCTGTGCCAAGATTATATGCATCTACTCCAGCTGTTCGTAATACTTTTTCAAGGGCTTTAACATGTCCATCAGCAAGGTCAACAACGTGGATATAATCACGGACACCTGTTCCATCTTTTGTCGGATAGTCGTTACCAAATACACTTAACTCTGCTAACTGGCCTACCGCCACTTGTGCTACATATGGCATTAGGTTATTCGGAATTCCGTTTGGATCTTCCCCGATATAACCACTAGTATGTGCACCAAATGGATTGAAGTAACGAAGTAATGCGATACTCCACTCGGAATCAGCTACAACCACGTCACGCATAATTTGTTCGATCATCAATTTTGTTTGACCATACGGGTTTGTTGCGCTTAATGGAAATTCTTCCGTAATCGGTGATGTTTCCGGGATACCGTACACAGTTGCCGATGAACTGAAAATCATCTTCTTCACATTATGTTTTTGCATTACATCACATAATACTAATGTACTTGTAATATTGTTATGGTAATATGTAAGTGGAATTTTCACAGATTCTCCAACCGCTTTTAAACCAGCAAAATGAATAACTGCTTCGATTGTATTTTTTTCAAAAATCGCATCAATTGCCTCGCAATCAAGAAGATCTTCTTTATAAAACTTAAATTGTTTTCCTGTTATTTCTTTCACTCTGTTTAACGATTCTATTGAACTATTAGAAAGGTTGTCAACTACTACGATATCATAACCACTATTTAATAATTCCACGCATGTATGACTACCAATATATCCTGCTCCACCTGTTACAAGTATTGCCATAATTATAGCCCTCCGTATTATATTTACTTTTTATTTCTCGGTCTTTCATTACTTATTTTTATATCTCCATATACTTCCTATCATTTCACATCAAAAAAGCCCACTTGAACAAATGAAAATCGGGCTCCTCACTTCATCTACGATTTTTTCTCTAAGTTCGGCTTAGACATAAGTTTTGTATATACAATAAATCGATCTGAAGTATGGCCAATATTCCCAAACGAATATCATGTCGTTTTACCGTCATTCGTACCTGCAAGAATTTCACTCACCTTTGAAATTCATGGTTATTTCTCCTTTTTATAACAATCCTATAATTTAAATATATCATAATGAATCCTGTTAAAGATAACTTAATAACAATTTTTAAATGTAAATATCTTATAAAGTGAAACTTTGATCAGTGGGGGTTTTCTTCATCCCCCACTGATCATTAGCCCTCACGAATCGGGCTTTTACGGGCAGTTTATCCCCCACCTAACTTCTTTGCTTTTTGCTGAACTTTGAGGTGGAGATAAACTTCCATCTCAAGATGGATACCAATATATATAAATCCATTTTGTTTTTTCGACATATAAGCCGCGGCTATGGATAACAAAAGGTAACCTGCACTCGTTTTCTCTCTTTGTTTTCACTTGGCATGGGCAGGAAAAGGATTTGACCGCTTCTATGCATGGCCAGATGCTCTCTCCCACCTAAAAAGAAGGGTTTTATGTTGTTTTTTAATTTGTATTTATATAGCATGCTCCGCCGATTGCTAGTACCCTCTGTTCACTGACTTGAAATAAAAAAGTGCATTCCTGCTAGGAATGCACTTTTTATCATTTATTTTGATAAAGTATGTTTTGCTAACTCTTCTTTAACAGTAGCAATGACTTTTGCTTGGCCCTCTACTGTCATGCTTGAACCAGAAGGTAAACATAACCCTTGGCTAAACAGCTTATCAGAAATACTTTCTGCCGGATTGATATAGACACCATTTTGATTTTCCGACATATAGCCGCGGCTATAGATAACAAAAGGTAACCTGCACTCATTTTCTCTCTTTGTTTTCACTATATCTGGGCAGGAACAGGATCTGACCGCTTCTATGCATGGCCGGATGCTCTTCTCCCACCTAAAAAGAAAGGTTTTATGTCGGTTTTTTAATTTGTATTTATCTATTTAGTTCGAACCGTAATAGTAATACCCTGATTCGGCTTGTTCTTTATCATTTAAAATGACGCCAAGTAATTTACCCTTTGCACCATCTAATATCTGTTTTGCCTTCAACGCTGTACCTTTTTCTGTTTCTTCACTACGTACAACAAGTATAGAAGCATCACATTGATTCGCTAAAATTTGCGCGTCCGTAACCGGTAAAAGTGGGGGAGTATCAAAAATAACCAGATCATACATGCCATATGCCTCTGAAAGTAATCCTTCCATTGAGCTTGCTCCAAGCAATTCTGCTGGGTTTGGTGGGATTGATCCACATGGTAAAAAGTCTAAGTTACCAACGCTTGTCTTTTCTACGCACATCTCCAGTTTTTTACTACGTGTTAATACGTCCGCTAGACCGAAAAGATTATCGATTTGCAGCATTTGATGCAAGACTGGCTTACGTAAATCCGCATCGATCAGTAACACCTTTTTTCCTTGTTGCGCAAAGACAATCGCAATATTAGCAACTGTTGTTGTTTTTCCTTCCTTCGAATTTGCTGATGTTACAAGAAACGAACGAATCTTCTTATCAACAGATGCAAATTCAATGTTTGTTCGTATATTTCGGTACTGCTCTGAAACAGCTGATTTCGGCTTTTCATATGCAATAAGCTGCCGACGCCCACGAAATGCTTTCTTCTTAAAAACCAATTTTCTGCCCCCTGACTTTCTTCGTTGCTGTTAAACTACTACTTTTCACACTGCTTTCTTCCACGTGAGAAAACACCCCAAACCTATATAAATCCATTTTGATTTTTCGACATATAGCCGCGGCTATGGATAACAAAAGGTAACCCGCACTCGGTTTCTCTCTTTGTTTTCACTTCGCATGGGGCAGGAAAAGGATCTGACCGCTTCTATGCACGGCCGGATGCTCTCTCCCACCTAAAAAGAAGGGGTTTATGTCGGTTTTTTAATTTGTATTTATATAAAATTACGAATCCTCCATACAAAAAGACGACCGTTACCTTTTAAGGAACCTGTCATCATTTTTGCTAAATTATAGCTATCCTTTTCCAATCGGTCCACGTATGCGTGTCATTTTAACTTCTAAACGAAGCTGATCACCTGGACGTACTTGGCGTTTGAGACGGCAGTTATCCACCTCTTCTACATTTTTTAAATCTTGAGATGAGGTATTACTGCCCGTTAATGCGGGATAAAAGCAGTGCATTTCCCGCCTTTATCAGTCAAAACCATAGATGCCAATACTCAAAGGCTTACCTCGGCTTGTTTTCCCAATAAACTGCTGAACAAACCGTTTTTATCTGTCGCCAGTTGAGCAAAACTGCCATTCTGAATGATTTGCCCCTGGTCCATTACAATTACCTGATCGGCTTTACGTATAGTAGATAATCTGTGTGCAATGACAATAATTGTCATGCTTCCTTTCAGTCTTTCCAATGCCTCTTGAATTTTCGTTTCATTTTCAGCATCTAGTGCACTGGTCGCCTCATCCAATACTAAAATGGACGGCTTTCGAAGTATCGCTCTAGCTAAAACAAGCCGTTGCCGTTCTCCTCCTGAAAGTCTGACTCCCCTATCGCCGATAAGTGTATCCAATCCTTGCGGAAGCTTGCTAACAAACTCAGCAGAAGCAGAAAAATCCAATGCTTCCCAAATTTGCTCTTCGCTTGCATTTGGCTCAACCATTCTCAAATTGTCTCTTATACTAGCATTAAATAAAAATGGATCTTGAGGAACATAGCTAATGGATTTCCTCAATGATAATAGGTCCTTACTTGTTAAAGGTTTATTATCTATTAATAACTGTCCGCTCTCTGGTTGCATAAGTCCCATTACAATATCGATTAATGTACTCTTCCCAGCGCCGGAACGCCCTGAGATAGCTGTCATACAGTTGGATGGAATGCACAAATTGATATTTTTCAGGGAGTATACAGAATCCTGTTTATTGTAACGAAAAGAGATATTTCGGCACTCAATTGATTGTTCTATCTGAATTGGATTCACACAATTATAATTCTGCTCTACATCTTTTAATTCCATACTTTTCCTACACTCTTCTTGTAATTCCAGCATATCTTTAAACGCAGAAAGATTCGATGCAATTTGTTCCAGGTTTGCTTGTATGCCTGAAAATCGCGGCCACAATCGAGAAAATATAAGAATAATTAATAATAATTGCTCAGTTTGCGTCTGAAACAGCTTAACCGATAACAAAATAAGAAAAGCAATGCAAACCGCTGATGCAATCTTATAAAAAAGCTGGGAATTATTTCTCACCGTAGTATATGCAAACTGCTCACGTTCCACATCTTCTATCCAATTACGTAGCCACATAATACGGGATTGTTCTAGGAGATTGCTCTTTATATCTTTAATCCCATTAAAATGATCCGTTATACCTGCAAGATAAGATTTTGCATTCTTTGAGGTCCGACCACCTAACCGTTTCGATTTTTTAATAAATCTTCGGGAAAAAAAGGCAAGCACAACACCACAACATAACACAAAGATTGTTATATCTGCCGATAACCAAAAAGCGAAACCAATCTGTATAAATGTAAAAACCAATGAAGTAAGCAATTGTAAAAACAAGTTCGTACCTGCGCTGACACGGCCCAATTCTGTTGTCAAAGAGTTAATCAGATCAGATTTCCTCTTTCTCACAAAAAAACTCCAATTGGCTTGCAACAGCTCACGGTAAGTTTCCATTCTCAAATGGTTAATAAAACGTATATGAATTTTCGCATTGCGAATCGTAATGTTTCTTTGCAAAATCGCTTGCCCCACAACCAGTACGATATATATTCCTAATACAAGTGGTAATCCTAAATTTGTTGGAAGATCACTTAGAAATCCTAATGCTCCTGAAAGCGGGCTTGCTGCTTCATTCATCTTTGCAATTCCGCTAATACTGATCATAGGGATTAATAGTAAAATGCCGATTCCTTCTACAAGACTGACCGATACCATTCCCAAGAGATTAACAATGAGAATGTTTCCAGTAAAAGAGTATAACTGCTTGATAAAATATAAAATATTTCTCATCTTCACATCTCCTTATGACCCGTCATTTTCCTCCACATCCATAAAATAGGTCGTAAAGGGAAATATAACACATGCAATTGTTTTGGCAATGGTAAAGTTTCCACATCCTGAGGATAAGGATACAACCAGCTAAGATGAAACAGTAACTTTTGAGAGTTTGTCTTTAACGAATATAAATACCGTTCATGATATTTTGAAACTTCTTCTGGAACTGGATCTGTATGCAGATTAATCATATTTTCCAAGTAATATATCGCAATTTGCGCTAATTGCGTGAATCGTTCCCCTGACATGAATACTTTTGCCTCTTCTGTTGCCGGAGTATTGAGCAGCTGGGAAGATAAAACAAGTGCCTGACCTACCAAATGATTACATTGATATTTTTTCAACAAGAAATTAAGTTCTTTCCAATCCATCTCTTGCCTTACAATACGATCAATGTCTGTTAACCATCGAAGTCTAGACCACCCATGTCTAGTACCATGACAAACAAGAAACATAAACAAATCCTCTCTACCTAGAAAATAGACAGGATAATTTGTGATAGGGCTAGTTCTTTTTCGTTTCCATAACTCATCGAAGCGCGGTTCCTTTCCCGGGCCTGGGTGTAGTCGCCAATGAATCTCCAATTTCACTTTACTCATCGGATGCATGTAAGTTGTATGGTGGCGTCTCCACTTCCATTCATTCATAACCGTCGGAAAATCATCCTCTTTGACATAACCATTCTTCACAAGTAACTCGTTCACTTTTCCAAGATCATCCATAGAGACAAGAACATCCAGGTCTCCTGATGTTCGAAGGGAAATATCTCCATATAAATCTACACCAAGAATAGGTCCCTTCAAAAATAGGAGACGGAGCTGGTTTTCAGCAAATAATTTACTTACCTTTCCCATTTCTCCACTCAAATGAAGCATGTGGAATGTATTCCTTTTGGAGTATGCACTTAACGCTTGTACGACATGTGAAGGAACTAGCTGTTTATCAATGTCCTTCATTTTTGTATAAATAAGGGGGTACATGCGATGATGCAGCGCCAGTTTCACAAATTTGTTCCAATCAATATCGATAAACCAATCTTTTTGGATTGTTTGTATCTCTTTATCTTCTTTCTTTATAATTTCAAGTAACAATTTCAATTCTTTAGGTAAATGGCTCAAATCAAGATTACAACCGGTATCCATCTCATTCTCCTTCAAGATATTCTTACCCTATTCTTCTTGCAAATTTACCAACAACAGTGAATCTCTTCATTTCTTCTGCGCCAGTAATATAAAAGGGCCCGCTGCGCAACCACGCATGGGCAATCATGTTTCCTGTCTCATCTCTCGCGGTTCCTAAATAAAGCGTACTTTCAATATGACGCTTCTCCAGCATTTTCATTGCAGCAATAGCTTTAACGAGACACTGGCTTTCCCAAAATGTATAACGACTCATCATATGCACTGCTTGAGAAATTTTCCTTAACATAATCTTGTCCGATTCATCATAGTTTAAAGATGTTTCTGCCATATGAATTCCCAATATAGGAGCAGCTTTAGAAAACGGTATACTTTTCAGAATACGAGCCCAACCTAAATAAAAGAAAGCTTCTACAAGTAACACCTTTGTTCCCGTATCGAACGACAAGAAAGCTTTTGCTTTATTTATGATATTCATCGATCCTACTCCTAATCTATTAAATCTGGAACATTCAGCTATATATATCCATTTTGATTTTTCGACATATAACCGCGGCTATGGATAACAAAGGTGACCTGCACTCATTTTCTCTCTTTGTTTTCACTTCGCATGGGGCAGAAAAAGGATCTGACCGCTTCTATGCATGGCCGGATGCTCTCTCCCACCTAAAAAGAAGGGTTTATGTCGGTTTTTTAATTTGTATTTATATACAAATCAACCTTTCTCATTGATCAAGATTAATCCTTCTGAATACAAATGGTTTAGGAAAGAGAGTACTTGTTTCTTACACTCTGCTTCTTCAATCGCATATCGGGACATTAATATATTAACTAGTTGATCAACTGATATTAATTCATTAATTAAATCCCAAATTTCACCGCCTAGTCCTCCTAAATTGTAGTATTTTCCATTATGGATGCTCATCATCACTTTCTCTCCATCCATATCGCTCACTACATTTTCTTGTCCCTGTACGATAAAACTGTTTAATGAAATTTCTTGTTTACTCATCATTTTTTTCCTCCTCTTTTAAAGACTCTAGAATTGTGGATACTAAATCATGCACCGTAAATTTTGAAATAGGGCGCCTCAATTGAAACATATCTACCTTGTTTACGATACTTGTAGATTGCATAAAATGCCAGTCCATCATTCCTAACCGCGGGATTAATGAGTTCCGATATGTATGACGAAGCAATGTACGCAGTCTTTCTAATCCTTCAATCTGGTGGATTTCGACATCCTCATTTTCTACTTTCACTAACTCAAATATACCTGCCAATGGTAACGATTCATTAAGAAATTTAGATGAAACTGGTACAGCATATTTAGTTTCTCTTTCAAATAAAGGCTGATAATGCGTTGTTTCCATTCCAAACTGATCAAGACTCTCTTTCCATAGCTTTTGTTGCGGGTAAGATGGTGTAACAAAAGGAATATTATCCTCAGAAAGAGATACAGCGATTACATCATCGCTTAAAAGTTGATATCCTTTTCTTAGCAGAGCCGATGCAAGGGTTGACTTCCCAGCTCCCGATCTTCCTACAAAAGCATATGCCTTTCCATTGATGGCTATTACACTTCCATGCAGGGGAAGTATTTTTCTCTGCATCAATAATGCACCCATACAAGTCCCAAGAATATAAAGTCGAATCTTATCTTGGTCAGACCCTTCCATAGGTGAAACAATAATTTTTTCTCCATTTCGGATACAAAACGTAGCAGTTTCGGGGATTTGGAACATAATTAATTCTTCTTCGACTACGAATACTGACTTTTTGGAGGACAACTCACTCCATAACTTGGACAAGTCTGCAGTTTCGATCCTTACGTCTACTTCATTTTCATAATTGCTTACTTGAGGCAATTCCGGTAGAGGAATCTCACTTAATAGGGTTAATCCGAAGGCTTTGTAAATCTCTTTCTTTACAGTATGTATCATCTTTCTCACTCCAAATAGTTGAAAAATTGATTAAAAAAAACCCTTATACCGTTTTTAAACTATATAAGGGCTGTAAAGCATATAAATCTCATTTAAATATTAGTGCATTAGCTGTGGTGAAGTGCGCCTTGCTCATCTTCATCTTCAAAAATTTGGTCGACTTGGGAAAGTCCTGGTCCAGCCATTGTCATGTTGATATCAAGTACTTCTAATACTGGTGATTGCCATTCCTTTTTCATAGTATCACCTCCTTTCAAATAAATTTCTTGATGAATCGATACACGATAAGACTACGCATTAAAATTCTAAAATCTGGATCGAATGCATATTCCGGTTGTGGTTTTCCTTGCATCTTCAAAATTGCGTTCTTAATAACTTCTATATTGAAAAACTCAGAGGCCACAGGGTCCGCACTAAGCTGCTGAAGTTCTCCGATAAATATTTCCCAAGAGGGAACCATGCGGTGAATCACATCAGCACTTTGTATACCCCGGCGCTGATTCAGCCTTACCTTGTCAGGAAGAAAACCTTTTGTCGCTCTTCGGATAAGTGCTCGGTTTAAACCATTTTGAACGAATTGATCGAGCGGGACAGATAAACAAAATCGAATTACTCGTAAGTCGTTCGTCGGATCATGCCCCTGCAAACCATAGCGCAAGGACAGTTTTGTTCCACTTGTACCGGTCGTATTCCATAAATTTAACTGTTCAAAATGTTTCTGCCTAATTTCATATATACTAGGTACAGAAGCCCCCGTTTTTTTGATGCCATGTTCTTCAAGTTTGTTAAATACATCTGTACGCTTCGCAAGTTCTGGATTGATCAACATTGGCAGTTCATATTGCTGTTGTGAAGAAATCATACGGTTTATGAACGGAAATGCTTTCTTCCCTACAACTTTCAAAATTCTTGATTTTTCCACACCAACATTTTTACCATATAAATTGATTTCACGATAAAGACGAAGCCAGTCGAGCTTTTTTAATAGAACCGCATAGTAATCTAAAGCTGGTCCCCAAGAAATCGTGAAATTTCCTCTTGCCCCATTTAGGAGTACTCCAATCCCTTGTTGCTGGGCTTTTTCATAAATCCCCTTCACCCAAATAGAGTTTTCAAAAAATTTATACGGCATTTCCATAATATCAAGCCAATCATCAATTTCTGAAAATGAATTTTTCCCTGGGAAATTCAAGTAATGATCTGTAATATTTCCTACATGTTGTACTGTAGATTGGATAAACGGCTTCTCATCAGCAACTGTATGGCTACGAGTCCAATCAACAAAGCCTTCTGCAGGTACAGAGCTGTATGTATATAATTTTTTATTCTCTTTTTGCAGAGCTCTGGCAGCAAAACTAGCAACTGCACCCGAATCTAATCCTCCACTTAAATGGGAACCGACATTGCGATGAGTACGTAGTCTTGATGTGACTGCACTTTCAAATACATCTCGAAACGCCTCTTCATATTCTTGATTAGATTTAAGCTGTAATCGTTTCCCTACAAACAATGTATCATATTTCGAAAGAATTACCCTTCCATTGATTACAGAGATCGTATGAGAAGGCGGCACTTGCTCTATATTTTTATGGACTGTTGAAAATGCATCTATTGTATCAAGCATATTAGGTATCGCTAAATATTCAGCTAACCATTGCTCATTTAAATCCTTCCCGACGTACGGTAAAGAAAACAATGGTTGTATGCTGGTGCAAAAAGCAAATTGATTTTGATTACGATAAAAGTACAAAGTCCGACTTCCTGAAAAATCACGTGCACCAAAGAGTAATTGTTTTTTCTCATCCCAAATCATAAAGGCAAAATCACCAATGAGATACTTTGGTACATCTTCTCCCCACTTTTGATACGCTAGTAAAATCAACTTACTGTCAGGCATCTCTCTTCTGTATGCCTGTTCTACTTGTAATCTATCGAATAATTCATTGCGATTATCAATAATAGCATCAGCAGTTATAGCCAACTGTGTTTCATAATCATAGTAAGGTAATTGTTCATTAATAGATTCGGATGTTATCCATTGTGCATGGGAGCCCAAAAAAATATTTCCCTTGTGCCATATATCGGTATTGTCAGCTGGATAACGAGATAAAGCTTTCATGATTCCCACGCTATGTTCAAACGGTATAGGTTCCCCATTTAAATGATATATTCCGGTTATTGCACTCATTTCTTTCCTCCCACTACGAGACAAGTAAGGGAAAACCCGATGGATAAGACGATTACCAGATATATCAAAAAATGTTATTAATATACCAATAAAACCTTTTCTCAAACTACCGTGTTTCCGCATAACAGATTTTAAAACCCGATTTTACAACCTTACATCCATTTATAGTTGAAACATTCAAACGTTCAGGCTATCTATCCTATTGTAAACCCTTGCATTTTGATTTTTATATTCTAAAAAAAGGACAAAGGTGCGATTTTCTTACTTTGAATAAAACATATTGCTATCTAACTTTTTATATGAAAAACTAGTAAATTTAATATATCAATAAAATGTTTATCTTCTTTATACAGAATACAAACTCAGATTATCATTTCACCTTTATGTTGTCAAGTATCTATATACTCAAAAAAACGAATGTTTATGCATCTTTTTAAGTAACTGTAAGAACAAATGATAAAGTGAAACTTTAATCAGTGGAGTTTTCTGCATCCCCCACCTATCTTTACATGCCAACACTTATTTTCAGTACATTTTTGATACATGCAATAACCCTTGTCTGATCTTTCTCTGTCATACTTGATCCAGATGGAAGACATAAGCCTGTTTCAAACAATTTGCTAGCAACATCTTCGCAATCACTATGAGGATAATAAGTTACCCCCTCAAATAGCGGTTGCATATGAAGAGGTTTCCAAACAGGACGCGCCTCAATATTTTCATTTTCCAATTGTTTCAGTAATTCCTGAATCGATACCCCTGCTTTTTCTTCATCTACAGTAAGAGCTGTAAGCCATCGGTTTGAATAAGTATTCTCTAACTCAGGCATGAATTTTATACCTGGAATATGAGATAATTCTTGGGAGTATCTATCAAATATTCGTCTTCTTGCCTGTACTCTGTCTTGTAAGACTTGTAGCTGCGCTCTGCCTACTCCCGCCAAAATATTACTCATACGGTAATTATATCCCAATTCACTGTGTTGGTAGTGCGGAGCCGGGTCTCTTGCCTGAGTAGCTAAAAATCTTGCTTTTCTCAATGCTTCGACTTCATTTGAAACAAGCATGCCTCCACCTGAAGTTGTAATGATTTTATTGCCATTAAACGAATAAACACCAAACTTCCCGAATGTTCCGCTTGCTTTACCTTTGTAGAAAGAACCGAGCGATTCCGCTGCATCCTCTATCACTGGAACATCGTACTTATTGCATAGCGAAAGAATTTCATCCATTTTAGCGCTTTGTCCATATAGATTCACAACAATTACTGCTTTCGGAAGTATTCCCTTCTCGTTTGCATCACGCAATGCACGTTCTAAAGCTTGTGGTGACATATTCCATGTTTCAGGTTCTGAATCAATGAATACTGGTGTAGCCCCTAAATATACAATTGGATTTGCACTCGCTACAAAAGTAAGACTCGAACAAAACACTGTATCCCCATCTTTTACATCCAGCAAGCGAAGTGCCAAATGAATAGCAGCGGTTCCTGAACTAACTGCAGCCGCATCACGAACTCCCACATGGGATGAAAGTTCACTTTCAAACGCATCTACATTCGGACCAAGTGGAGCAATCCAATTCATATCAAATGCTTCCCCTATATATTTTTGTTCATTACCGCTCATATGTGGAGCGGAGAGATAGATTCTTGTTTTTTCCTGTGAATATACCACTTTAAACACTCTCCTATAATTCTTTTTTTGTTACTCTAGCTGGAATGCCCACTGCTGTACAATTCGCTACAATATCGCAGATTACCGTTGCTCCCGCACCGATAACAGCCCAATCCCCAATTGTAATATTTGGAATTACATTAACTCCTGCCCCTACATGTACTCCTGTCCCTAAGGTAACAGATCCAGTAAGAACAGCATTAGGAGAAATATGTACAAAGTCTTTTACCTTATTATCATGTTCAACAATAGCTCCTGTATTGACAATAACGTGATTCCCAATTTCAACATCTGCATTAACGATTGCACCTGGCATAACAACTGTGCCAACTCCAATCTTTGCACTTAAACTAACAATAGCCTGCTTATGTATAAGCGTCACATAACGATGATTAGGAATCTCTAACTGCTCCATAATTAATTTTCTAGTTCTGTTATTTCCTATAGCTATAACGAACTTCGTATCTGCATGTTCATTCATTAACTTTACAGCTGCAGAAATAGGGCCAAAATAAATGCCGTCCTCAACCTTTAATTGTTCATACACATCATCTAGGTGTCCAATGACTTCACAATTTCCATTTGATAGGATAATATCGCGGATGACCTTACTATGACCACCTGTCCCAATCATGATTATTCGCATTCATCTCACCTCCTCAAAAGTTCTTTGTACCAGTAAATTTCTCAATGGTCACATGCCCAGCTTGATTAATTCCTTCCGACTTAAATACTTTCTTTGCCGTTAACAACAAAATTTTCATATCAAGCCAAAAAGTCCGATTTTTGACATACCACACATCAAAATCAAATTTTTCTTCCCATGAAATTGCGTTTCTTCCATTCACTTGAGCCCAGCCTGTAATTCCTGGTCTTACATTATGCCGCTTGGCTTGTTCTTCTGTATATAGCCCCAAATATTCCATTAATAATGGTCTCGGGCCTACCAAACTTAAATCCCCTTTTATAACATTGAACAACTGTGGCAACTCATCCAAACTACATTTTCTAAGTAATTCCCCAAACTTAGTAAGCCTTACATCATCGGACAGCATATTCCCCTCGCTGTCTTTCTCATCAGTCATAGACCTAAACTTGTAAAGAAAAAAAGGCGTACCATGTAATCCCGGACGTTGCTGCTTAAATATGATGGGGGAACCCAACTTAACTCTAACTAAAATAGCTACTATAATAATAGGAAGTAAAAGTAACACTAATAATGATAAAGAAACGAACAAATCAAAAAGCCTTTTCATAAGTAATTATACTCCAATCGAAAATTTTTTGAGGCACTTCCCACAGAATGGAATTATAACCTTCCAACCACCTTTAGGGAATTTTCCCAATTCAACCTTACTCTTGCATAAAGTGAAACTTTAATCAGTGGGGGTTTTCTTCATCCCCCACTGATTATTAGTTGAACCAATCGGGCTTTTACGGGCAGTTTATCCCCCACCTAACTTCTTTGCTTTCTGCAGAAATTTGAGGTGGGGGTATTACTGCCCGTTAATGCGGGATAAAATTTAAGCAATTCGTAGCTTACATTCTTCTATGAATTTCGTTCATTCAGTATGTTATAAATACATTCCCTCGTGTCCTGAAAAGTCCTAGGCGCCTAAATTCAATAATAAAACCGCTATATTTTTATAAAAATATAGCGGTTTTTTCTTTCTATATAAATCCATTTTGATTTTTCGACATATAAGCCCCGGCTATGGATAACAAAAGGTGACCTGCACTCGTTTTCTCTTTTTGTTTTCACTTGGCATTGGGCAGGAAAAGGATCTGACCGCTTCTATGCATGGCCGGATGCTCTCTCCCACCTAAAAAAAGAGTTTTATGTCAGTCTTTTAAATACCTTAATCAAAATTAATAAGAAGTTCTCTTGTTTAACTTGAATTTTTTTAATAACTTTTGTGAAATTCCCTTAATAATCCCAAATAAGTATTTAAATTCAACTGTTTTGTGAAAAATGGATATATAAATTATATTCGGGACTACGATGCAAATGATTCCCTTTAACAATAACTCCAAGAAGTTATTTGATAACGTGAAGTTGCTCGCGAAGTTTGTAATAAAATATGTCCCTATACCTATAGCTGCATAGTAAGAGTATTTTAAGAAATAATCCATTACAGGCTTATTAAATACATTTCTGTATACTAAATAAGGAGTAATCCAGAAAGGAACAGCGAGCACACTTACAAAGGTACCAAGAAAGACACCGACTATCCCCATATATTTAACTAACACAATAGAAACAACTAAATTGACAGCAGCTTGAACTAAAGGCGCATATCTATCCTCATGAAAAACACCCGCTGTAGTTTTTATAGTCGTTATGGAGTTCCTCATACCCCTTTCATAAAAAATAATTATTAATACAAGCAACACACTTTTACTCATAAGATACTCTGGACCAATCCATAAAGTGATAAAAGGTTCTATTATAATACATAAGAGTATGGAGAAGAATGAGTATAACCAAAAATTCAAAAGCATATAGACTTTATACACACTATAAACCTTCTCTATGCTTTCCTCTGCTACTAAATTCCCTACACTATGATATGTATTATTAAAGATTTGATAAGTAAAGTTTCTACAAATATCTATTAACATATTGTAGTTAGAATATAATCCGACTGCCGCCACGCTGATAAATGAAGATATAATAATGTTATCAGTACCCAATACTAAGTAATTTCCTATGTTTTGCAATATAATTGCTTTCACATTCTTAACAATTTTCTCTTTAGTTTCAGCATCTAATACGCCCGAAACTTTCTCTTTTAAAAATGGGTACATCCTGTTGACTATAATTGCCAAAATAATGCTAGTAGTGACTGTTATTACACTATCGATAACTAAGTATAGAATATAATTTTTTGTAAAATGAAGTATTCCAATCTTGAGACAAGTAGATGCAATTGAAGAGATAGAATATATTCCTGTTACAATATAGCCCTTCTGCGAAACACTTAAAAATGAATTCTTATGCATGTACAAATAGGGTGCAACCGTATTGAATAGAAAAATAAGATAAATCCAATGGATATTTTCGACATTCGAATCTTTAATGAAATATCCAAGAAATGGCATAAAGGACAATCCGAGTAACAAGACAATCAAGGCGATTACCATATATGCTTTCCGATACAATCTCATAAGTATGTTGATCTTTTCTTGATCATTTTCTGCGACCGGCTTATAAAGACTGTACATTATACTAGCGCCTATCCCTGCCTCAGCTAAAGTAAGCATGGATAATATATTAGTAAGAAATCCATTTATACCTAGATATTCAATACCTAGAGTATTGATAAATACAGTTCGTGAAATAAAGCTTAAAGCTGTGACAATGATTTGATTTCCGATCCCAGCAGACATATTAATTATGGAATTTTTTACCCTCATATTAAGACCTTCTTGATATAATTTTTTTACATTTAGTCAACAGGATAGCTGACATTAAAGTAACTGGTTGAATGCCCAAGTATTCTGCAGCTTTCTTTACATTTAGATTAGACTTAACAAAATCATAATATAAGTTATAATATGATAATCTACCTTTCGGACCACACTTATAAAATTCAATTTGCTGCTTTATGTAATATGCTGTACCTTTCGGACTTCCGGCGAATATCCTTTTCATATTTTGGGTTAAACCATCCTCTAGATAATTACATATATATGTTGTTTTATTAAACCATCTTATTTTATAACCATCATAGGCCATTTTATTCCATACTGTAGCCTCTGTCATAAATTTTTCCCCTTCAAACTCATGAAACTTGTATTTCCTTAGTATATCGGTATAAAAAGCTTCAGCCTTATCTCCCGTTATATTGTATGTATTACGTTCAAGTGAAGTTGCATCAATATATTCACCTTCAAACGTTGTTCCTAAGAACTCCTTAACACTCCCTCCTCTATTACCAGAAACACCACAAAATAGTTTTTTATCTTCTAAACCATTTTCCCACCTTACTATATTTTCTAAAGCATCTTCCGTAAGATGATCATCAGAATCTACTATAAAGAACATTTCTCCTTCAGCTAAATCAACAGCCTTATTAATTGCTCTATGTTTCCCACCGTTTTCGACTTTATAATACCGTATGGAAAATGAATTCTTTTCTAATTTCCACATCTTGAATAATTCTTCTGTATTATCACTTGATCCATCATCAATGACTAGCCATTCAAAATCCTTATATGTTTGCTCTCGTAATGATCTGTATAGTTTCTCTATAATATAGCCCCTGTTATACGTTGGGGTGAATACTGTTATTTTCATTTAATCCCCTCATTTTTACCCTAACTTTTTCTTTTCATCTATTCACGTTAATCATTTCAGTTAATTGTTTGCCTATTTCAAGACTTAACTTCTACAAATGAAAATATATCTTTTATATAAATCCATTTTGATTTTTCGACATATAGCCGCGGCTATGGATAACAAAAGGTGACCTGCACTCGTTTACTTACTAAATCTATTAAACTTTATTCTATTTGTTATCTTTAGATATCAATTTTTTCAAGCTATGAAGAAGAAAATGTTTGTTTTCTAGGACTACATTTAGCAATAATCCTTTACAAAAATCCCTTATTTAAGGAATTCTTTTGGTGAAGACACTTGTATCTTCTGACGTTTTTTTTGAAAACCAAAACGAATTTTCTTACGTAACGGCTCTTCGTAAAATTGATAAATTACTGAACTTAACAATAAAGAAACTATTAAACAAACCACAAAACTATACGTATTTTCTAACTTCAAAAAATCCAAGTATCGTATCACTATTTGGTGAATCATATAAAATGAGAAACTAATTTCACCTAAGTAAACAAATAGCCTTTGTGATAATAATTTTGAAAATATACCACATTGAAATGCAAAGGTGAAAATTAACAAACACCATAGTGGAACAAAATAAACACCGCGAACAATTCCTACATCTAATTTTATCGAATACGATAATAAGGCAATGGATAAAAGTAAACATAGTAGTTCTAAAACAGTAAATATGTTTTTGTTAAAGTTTGCTTTATCGGATTTTTCAACATAAATCAATCCCAAAAGCATACCTGTTGAAAATTCGAACAATCTAGTAACCGGAAAAATATGTAATATCCAAATAAAAAATGGATTATCTCCATCCAAGTTTTTATTCAATAGAAATAAAACTATCCATACTACCAAAAATATCAATACTGATTTAATGATGTTCTTGTTAACCTTAAGTTTCATAAATACCCATAGCAGGAAAGGAAACATAAAATAAAAGAAAACTTCAACTGATAACGTCCACGAAACGCCGTTAAAATTGAAATAAGTACCCTGACTAGGAACAAAGCTTTGTACCAATAGCAAATTAATGATTGACATAAAAGCAAGTTTTATAAAATATAAACTATTAGGATGAAAGTATAAAATAACTAATGGTGCAGAAAGAAAAAAGGTTAATACATGAACTGGATATACTTTGGAAAATCTTGCTTTATAGAATTTTTTGATACTGTGTTTATTTAGTTCTGTAAATTTAGAATGATAGTTATAAGCTAAAATAAAACCAGATAAAACAAAAAAGAATTGAACACCCGCTGAACCTAATTGATACTGGCTAAACACACCCATATGGAATAAGAAAACCATTAGCGCAGCAATAAACCTAAATGACGTTAAAGAGTTTAACATATGATTCCTGCCTTTCTCATTTCTCCAAATATAAATGATTTGAATTTTCAAATCATTTATATTCTTTATCAATACTCATACAAATATGAGTATTGAGGATGAAGGTTCAGTTCCTACTTAAATATGAATTGATTAATCTAATGCAGAACCCTTGAGTAAACGGCAGGATATTAAATAACACGGAATATACTCCTATATCCTTTGTATCCCCTTGAGAAAAGTCAACTGCTCCGTCTTTTCTTGTAACTTTCATTAAATAATTCATAGCCCTATCTACACTATCTATGCATTCACTTGAAATTCCATTTATCTTTGAAGCATTTAACATAAACCATCCTAGCGTAGCTGTAGCGGAAGAGTCAGATCTACTCTCACTTCTAGTTACAGTCCAATTCCAACTACCATTATCTTGTTGAAAGCTCATTGCAGCTTCCGCAAATCTTTTAACACTTTCTTCGAGCGCAAATTTATATTTACTATCTTGCGGCAATTCATTCCAAGCATCTATAAGGCCTATAGCAAACCAACCAAGCCCTCTCCCCCATCCGTATAATCCAAGGGGAACCTTATTCTCTATCTTGTAAACGTGACATGGTAGCGAATGTTTATCTAACATTCCATATTGCTCATACTCTTTAATTTGTTTCACTGCTAAATCTATACAATCCTCTTTGTTATATCTAGTACCGTAACAAACTAAAAAAGGGCATATAAACCCTATAGTATCTACATATCTGTAGCTTTTCATAAACTTTCTATATTCTGCTGTGCCGTCCTCACCTATATGATCTTTAATCATTTCCCATGTATAATCTAATGCCTTTTTATATTGATTTACATCAATATGATCCAACTTCATGATAGCGTAAGCAAGTATAGCTCCGTCTATATGCTTAGGTTTTTCTAACCATTGGCCACTACTATCAAATTTTGAATTCAAAAATTTTGCAATCTCACATTTTATTTCCTTATCATCATTATGTTTTAAGTGCTCTGATAAACCCAATATTAATGATGCTTCTTGCCAATGCTGTATCGTACTTTTAGTATAATTTCCTTTCAACATGTCTATTACAACTAATCTTGTATTGTCTGTTACTTTTATTTTTGGTGTGTTCAGTAACCACTTAGACCCTTTTTTAGTTATAGTCTTATTCCATAGGGACTTATCCTCATATCTCCCCATGTGAATTCTCAGTACCCAATCTTTCATTACAGGTACTAAATCTATGATAATAGTCATTAAAATAATAAAAATTAAAATGCAGCCCAAAATTTGAAATATCATCTTTATATTTCCCTTTCAACGTAAAAATAATTTAAATACTCATTTAACATATCCAACCGTACTACCTAATTCTTCTAACGTTTTAGTACACATATCTAGTGTAATATTCTCACCTATTGTCCAGCTTCTATCATAACTATGTGCTGTCTTTAGATTTAATTTGTGCTTATTAATATAATCTTTTGTTTTCACTTGGCATGGGGCAGGAAAAGGGTTTGACCGCTTCTATGCATGGCCGGATGCTCTCTCCTACCTAACAAGAAGGGTTTTATATCGGTTTTTTAATTTGTATTTATATATTTTTCACTATTTATTAAATTATACAAATGATCGACTTCATCCTCTGTCCCCAATTCCTCTTTCTTGAGGTTATCAATAAACTTACTTCTTAATTTTTCGTCTTCTATTAATAGCTCAAGATGATCCGCCACTGACTTGGGAGTCATCTCTGCAATTACTCCATTGATATTATGCCTTATATGATTATTAGCTGTTTCAAAATTAGTAATTAATATTGGTTTTGCCAGTATTTTTGCCTCATCTATAGAAATAGATTTACCTTCATATCTGGATGTTTGTATATATATGTCTGCCTGCTTTATGTATGGATATGGATTTTCTTTTATGCCTAATAATTTTACTCTTTTTTCTAGTTTTTCTTCCTTTATACTTCTTTCAAGTTCTTCTCTTACGTTGCCTTCTCCAATCAAATACCATTTCAGATCGTACCCTTTTTTTACAAGTATATTGAATGCTTCTAAGGAAATATCTAATCCCTTTTCTTTAGCCAATCTTCCTACAGAAATTAATGATATACTTCTATCGTTCTCTTCTTTAAAGTCAACTTTCTCTAATGACATTTTCTTTATCATTCTTGAAGAAACTATATTGTGTATACATCCAATTTTCTTTCCATGTTCCGGGAAATTCTCCTTTAAAATATTAACTAACTCTTCTGATACAGTAACTATATGATCTAATTTCCCAAAATAAAATTTTTCTTTACTATAATCAATCCCTAATTTATTGTAATCCGTGTGTATCCATCCAATCTTTTTTTTCGCTTTTACCTTATCTACACAGAAATATATCGGATTTTTTTCTTGAAATCCGATAGCTACGTCATATAACTTATTGATTTCGTTTATCGAATTTGACATGTATTTCCATATTTTTTGTTCAATTATAGCTCCATTCGTTTCTGTTTTAGCCAGATACCCTAATATTCCTCTAGAAAATACCGTTTTAAAATCTCCTTTTTTCATTAATTCCGTTAAAGACCTTTTTATAGGCATATCAAAATATTTGTATTTTATCGGTTCCGGTAATACAGTAACTTCTTTTGGTAACTTATTTATAAATATTCCTTCATGCTTAAATAAAAATAAATCCACTTTGTATTTAGAATAATCTAGAACTTCCAATAAAGAAATTAGGGCTTTTTCAGCCCCACCACAATTTAGATTATTCATTATAAATAATATACTTTTTTTCATGAACTTCACCCATTATAGAATGTCATATAACTTATATATTTCTTCTTCCGTTCCTAATTTCTCTTTCGAAAGGTTACTTACTAATTTCCCCTTTAATTCTGTATCTTTTATAAGTCTCTCAATTCCTTCTGCAATAGCCTCTGGTTTCATATCTACAATTAATCCATTTATTTCATTGTCGATTTGATCTTTCGCAGTACTAAAATCAGTAACAAGTATAGGCTTATTCAATATTTTCGCCTCATCAATTGCTATAGATTTCCCTTCAAATTTAGATGTTTGTGCATAAATATCTGCTTGTTTTATATACGGGTAAGGATTAGATTTTAATCCTAACAATTTGAAATTGTTTTCTAATTTATTTGCTTTTATCAAATTGGTCAGTTGTTCTCTTTCTTCTCCCTCACCTATAATATTCCACTTTATTTTGTACCCTTTATCTATTAGTTTCTTACAGGATTCTATAGCCATTTCAAAGCCTTTTTGATAGTGCAGCCTACCTACTGAAAGTATAATAATTTCATTATCTTTCTTAACATAAACATCCTTATTTTCCTGGTTAGCCATTTTATGTATCATTGTCGGTGATACGATATTATAAATAACACTTACCTCATCTTTTTGATTAGGAAATCTGTTTTTTAGGATATTAGCACACTCTTCCGATACTGTAACTATGTTGTTTAGCTTTCTGAAGTACAAAGCATCAAAGTTCGAATCCATCCCTAATTTATTATAGTCAATGTGTACCCATCCTATTTTTTTATGTGCTTTCACTTTATCTACGCAAAAATATGTAGCGGTTTTTTCTAAGAATCCTATAGTAGCATCATACTGTTTCCCTATTTCATTTAAAGACTTAGCAATATATTTCCAGTTGTATTGTTCCCTTATCGATGTATTTGTCATTTTTCTATTCTTCATAGTGAACATACACCTATTATAGGCTAGCGATATTTCTCCCTTTAATAAAAATTCTTTGACCGATTTAAACAAAGGTAAGGTAAACGTCTTATATGTTTCTGGTATAGGTAGAATTTGTACCTCTTTTGGCACAAATTCCATAAATATACCTTCATGGTTAAACAAAAATAAATCTACGTTATATAACTGATAATCTATTTGAGATAGTAAGTTTACTAGACTCTTTTCTCCACCACCAGCAGACAGACTAGGCATAACAAATAATAAATTTTTTTTCATAATATACCCCGATTTACTTAGCTAATTCCTGTAGATATTCTACCGATTTATATGACATTCTTTTTGTATTAGGTATGGATTGCTCTAGTTTTCTTCTCAACTGATCCTCTTCCCTTACCATCTCATCGAATTTAGCTTTTAATTTATTACTATTAGATATTTCTTCTATATTTAAAACTAATTTCTCTTCTCCAAATAGGTCTTTAGCTATTCCCTTCGACTTTATACTGTATCCCAATACCATAGTTGGAACACAATTTGAATAAGCCGCTATCGTTGCATGTGTTCTAGCCCCTATAAAGAATCGCATCCTAGCTATATACCCCTTATATTGCGTTGCATTTAAATTGTTTGGTAATATAATTACTCTACCTGTATTTTTGAATTCTTCGTAATACTTATACAGAACTTCATAATCGTCATTTCCATCCTGTATAACATGAGGTGTGAGAGCAATTGTTGAATCGGTAGTATCTAATATATGGTGAATTAAATCCTTTACTGCAACTTGGGAATCTTTATTTTTATTCCATACAAGTGGACTAAAGTTAAGACCTACTGTATTCCCTTGTTGCCACCCTTTAGGTAATTCCAATTCTTCTTTTTCCATAGTAAATGCAGGATCCGCGCATAATTTAACATTATTAAGTCCCTTATTTTTCAACATACTATAGGTAAGGGTTTCACGAGCTAATATTAAATCAAATTGTTTTAAGTCCTCTAACTTTCTCTCTGACATGTCCTCTTCACCTATAGAACATCCCCATAACACTAACTTCTTTCCTTGTGCTTTTACTCTTTTATTTATTTCATACAATGCGGGCTGCTCTCCGTAACAATAATTATCTCCACCTATAGATAAGCATACATCCATATTCTTTATGTGTTTAATTATATTATCTTCCATTTTAGCTATTGCATATGATTCATCATTAAACAGTTTTACTTTAAGTAAAGCCATCCACCAATCATATGAGTACTTCGCTATACTACTGTTAGAACCATCATATATTCCATCTAACTGTGTTATAATCTTATCTGTTTCCGGCTTACTTGATGCCAAATATATCTTTGCTTCATCTACCTTTTCTTTTATGATATTAGTAGAAGAACGAACAATGGCCTCACATCCCCTATTAAGACTGCCACCGTGGGCAAACATCATAATTTTCATACTAAATAAACTCCCTCACTATTATTTATTTCTGAATCTACTATAAGCAGTAGCGCAATACAGTCCAACAGTTGATTTTCTCTTTATCGAATCTATTATAAACTGCTCATATCTTCCTAGCTTGCTGTAAATTGCACTATAGTATATAGGCAATGCTTCTCTAACATATTTATTTCGTATCATATTTTTCACATATCTATAACGCCTACTGAAACTTACATCTTTAGATGGTGTAAAATAAATATGGATATAGGACATTACACTATTAATAAACTTTATTGACTTTAATTCACATATTCTTACTCTATCAATCTTATCAGTATATATTTGGGGTAATTCCATAGTATATATTTCTACAGCTCTCTGAAAATAATCTTTTTCCGATATGTTTCTAGTAGCACTACCAGCTACCTCCCGATAATGGTAACCTACATAATCTATATATTTCATACGAGTTGCAATACTAAAGAATTCAACGTTAAACATTCCATCTTCCCCCAATGCAATCCCGCTTGGGAATTTAACGTTATTTTCTTTGATTAAATTATTTGTATAGATCTTATTCACAACAGTATTTAAATTATCTGCCTTAAGGAAATAAGGTAATATCTCTTGCTCTATATAATCTTTTTCAAGAACAATATCTATAGGGAATGGATATTTTGTAATTACCTTATGCCCTTCTGTCTCGCCCTTAAAATTTGATATAACTACATCACAATTACTTTGTTTTACTGAGTTATATAGCGTTTCATACATATCCCTTTCTATACAATCATCAGCATCAACAAATCCGACATATTCTCCAGCAGCTAAATGTAAGCCCATATTTCTTGCAATACTTACACCTTGATTTTCTTGATTTATAAGTGTTATCCTATCATCTACTTGTTTATATCCATCAATGATTTCTCTGCTATTGTCTGTCGAACCATCATTAATAAATATAAACTCACACTCTTGGAGTGTCTGATTTAAAAGCGACTCTATGCACTGAGTGATATATTTTCCTGCATTATAAACTGGTATTATTACACTTACTTTTTGGTTCATGCCTAAATCACACCTTTACGAGCAATCTCTTACGCTATAATCATAAATACACCTTTATTGTTGTCTCCTGTACTTGATGTATTTATTGTTTAGGCGCCTATAAAGTGAAACTTTAATCAGTGGGAGTCTTACTGCCCGTTAATGCGGGATAATTTTATATAGCTTATTCAACTCAGCGTTATTGCTGTAATCTCTATCTCGCAAATTATTGATTAATGTTTTCCTTAGCTCATCGTCTCTATATAAGTTTTCTATACCTTCGACTAACCCCTCTACACTTGAATCACATATAACGCCCTCAATTCCATCATCTAATTGGCTGGCTGCAGTAGGATAATTAGTTATCAATATAGGCTTTTCAAGGATTTTAGCTTCCGTAACCGTAACTGCCTTTCCCTCATATCTGGACGACTGAACGTATAAATCACATAACTTCATATACGGATATGGGTTAGTTTGTTTGCCTAATAGTATAAAACTGTCTTCTAACTGTTGTTCCGTTATCAGTTCCTTAAGGATAGATTCATCTGATCCGTATCCTATCACATACCATTTTATATTATTTAACCCTTTATTATGTAATGCTTTAAGAGCTTTTATAGCAACATCAAACCCTTTAGCATATGACAACCTTCCAACCGATAAAATATTAAAAGTGCCGTTACCTTTTTTATTAAAACTTACATTATCTTCAGCCATCTTCCGAATAAATTTGGGCGAAGTAATGTTTTCTATTTGTAAAATTTTATCTTTTAGCGATGGATATACAGTCAAGAATGCCCTTGTGCATTCATCTGATATAGATGCTATGTAATCAAACTTATTCCACATAGCAAAATCAATTTTATTATCAATTTCTAGTGTGCTATAGTCCGTATGAATCCAAGCTATCTTCTTATCAGCACTTACATTATCAGCTAAAGCATCGTGTGGCCATGCGTAACTAATTGCAAAGTCATACTTCTTTTTCTGTTTGGGCAAAAAATATGCTGCATACTTTGACACAAACTGCATCTGAATATATCCCGAACCTTCTTTTAAACGTCTCTTTTTTGATATTCTCCCTGCCATATACTTACTTATTATTCTTGTGATTACTGCCCCAAAATATCCTTCACGTATGCATTGCATAATTGACTTCCTAAAGACGGTATATCCACCTATCTGTGGCAATACGTTAACTTTATTAGGTACTAGATTTATGAAATCTCCGGTATGATTAAATATCAATAAATCTACGTTGTATGTATCATAGTCGAAACTTTCCAGCATATTAATTAAACTTCTTTCTATTCCACCAATTTCCATATCGTAGATAGAGATTAAAACATTTTTTTTCATACGATTCCTCACGTCCATGTTTTGTTTTAATGTAAGTAAATGAAAACAATCGCAGTATGTGAATTCATATGGAATAAACTTTTCATTAGCTGCTTAAACTAGTGCGATCGATACACATATTCTCTCTTTTATTCACAAACAGCGTATTAGAAGGAATACGCCCTTTTACAACGCTTCCGGCGGCTATTACGGTATTATCGCCTATAACAGTATCCTTCAATATAACTACATTAGAACCAATCCAAACATTCTTCCCTATCTTTACCTCACCTTTTACCAGATGGCTATCTGTAGGGTTTTTATAATTATGGTCGTGGTCATTAATACTCACATTTGGTCCTATCTTTGTACTTCTTCCAATCGCTATTCTATTTACACAGTTGATATTACAGTTATCATTAATAAATACTTTTTCTTCTATATCTAATACTCCGTCAAAGTCCATTCTAATGCTAGCATTCTTTCTTACAAATACAAACTTTCCAATATTGACTTTTGAACGCTTATTGAAGATCTCAATCTTGCTATTTGCTTGAAGAGAAAAGACTGAGCACTTTATATTACGAAAGTATATTAACTTATAGAAAGTGCCTCTTAATACAGCTATTAAGTGTGAGATATTCATTAGTATAGTAAAGTACAGTCCTCTATTACGGCTTTCTGCAACTATCGTTTGAACTATTTTCTTGAATACCTTAATCATGTGTATTCTCCTTAAGACCTTTTTTTCCTATCACATATTTTCTTAGCCTAGCAATGTTATTTCCGCCTATAATTTTCGCTAAGATTAATTTTATATTACCCTTGATTCTTACTTGAGGAGGCAACCAGCTTTTGTAAAAGTGATGCATTGCATACGTATTTTCAGTTATAAACTTTCTACAATTGATATAATCATATGGAGAAAAATAAGTTTGTGGATAAAAGGCTCCCATTCCACTTATCTCTTGATATTCTCCACTTAATTCCAATCCTTCATTTTTTAGTATATTAGTTACAATAGCCACATTGGTTAAATCATCATGGTTTCCGTCCTCTTTGATGAACCCTTTTCCTTCATACGAATCCAAAAATATTTTAATTAACTTATTTCCTTTAATCGATCCTATCGTACTTGTCGCTATGTAATTTTCTTGTTCAAATCCCCAAAATGAATCATGATGGAGCATGTCATCAAAAGATTTGAATACTTCTACATCGGTATCTAAATAAATACCTCCAAACTTATAAAGAACATATACTCTTACATAATCACTTACAAATGCAAATTTTTTCGAATCATAAGCTTCTTTGACATATAAGTTACATTCTATGTCAAAATTATTCTCATTCCACTCAATAATTTCATATTCTGAGAGGTTCTTCTTCCAGCTATCTATGCATTTTTGTACTATCTCGGGTTTCTCTCCACCACCAAACCAACAATAGTGTATGATTGATGGAATTTTCCTCACGTGCTCCAATTGATACACCCTCTCCGATATGTTTGAGTTTATACTTAAAAGTAGGGGTTACTGAAAAATCTATAAAGATATATATTTACTTGTATACATGATTCCTAAGCTTATTACATTCTCGTAAAAATAATAAATAAGATAACATAATAAAAGTCCATAATATACGAACTTCCTATCCTTTTTACAAAATAATACAACAATCCATGAAATTAAAATTAATTGATATAAACTGAAATAAATGCTGAATCTTGCAAATATCCAATTTTGTGTTGAAATAATCATGAACACTAAACCAATTAAAGACATGTTTACAATGTAATCACTTTTCGGAAAAACTTCTCTTAATTTTTCTCTTCCAAAATATGCAATAATTATTGGCACAGCACTAACTGCAACACGTAATACATTTGCTCCTCCCTCTGCAAAGTCCTTGTAGTGTCCATACTGAGTTGATTCTAATGCCGCGAACAAACTTTCTGAGAATTGGTTAAATCCAATTACTATAATGACTGAGAAGAAAAGCAATATATACGTACCCCAAGCCCAAGCCTCTCTCCTAACCAAAAAGTAAATCGGGATTAAGACAAGCGCTGACTTATGAATTGTAGCTGCTAAAAGTACAATTAAAATATATTTTTTCCAATTTCCATTGAAAATAAATTTTGTAGCTGTAAAGATAACAGCTGCTGCTAAAAATTGCCTGATTCCGTTCATGGATACCAAATACATTCCACCTGTAATATAGACAAACAAAGCTACTTCAAACATCCGAGAGTATTTATAAAGAGTTATTACAATTAATACATTTGTCACTAACGCAACAATAAACACCATTATTTGTGGATCTTTTGAGAAGTTTTGAAGAACCATCTGTAAAAGATCGAATCCAAAATCCCCTGTAAAATCGATAGTTTTCCAATCGAATTCATTGTGAGAATAGGAATACATGTAAAAATAAGTATCACCAATATTATTTCTAAGTCCCGATACAATAACAAGAGATGCCATTGCCAAGAAACTAAATATTTTATTTGGTTGAACTGGAACGATCCCATTGTTCATGCTCTTTGCAGAATATCTTGCAAAAAAAGATAAAATATAAACTACAGAAAGATTTATCCATAATACAGTCATTCCATAACTCCTTCCACACGGCACACAAGCAAGTAACTTAGAAAAGCAAAAGCATTGGAAAAACAGATATATTTATATAAATACAAATTAAAAAACCGACATAAAACCCTTCTTTTTAGGTGGGAGAGAGCATCCGGCCATGCATAGAAGCGGTCAGATCCTTTTCCTGCCCAGACATAGTGAAAACAAAGAGAGAAAACGAGTGCAGGTCACCTTTTGTTATTCATAACCGCGGCTTATATGTCGAAAAATCAAAATGAATTTATATACACATAAATATATTAAACGATTAATTGACCAATTATTGCAATCTTAAAAAGCAATTACCGGTATATCGTCACCTTCCTAATGGTGCTTCGAAACAGTTCTATTACTCGTATTATTTATATAAAGATAAAGCAAAATTCCAAAAGGTATTGCCAAGAAAGTAGTACCCTTACATGGTGATTCTTTAAGAAAAACATAATTTCTGATCATTAGATTACTCGATACATAATGTATGGATTCCCGAAATCTCTCCTTAAAAGAAGGAGCATACTTCATAGCAACCTTTCTGAAGAATAAAAAACCACGCGGATTTTTCTTATATTGTTTAATCATGTTCATACTTGAACCATCATCCAAATATTCCACATGGCATAAGACTTCGTTCATAATGAGTAAAGGGCATTGTTGATCAATTAAAATATACTTATAACTGAGCGGGCAGTATTTTTCTCCTGAAAATATAGGATATGGCAAAGAGTTTCTTGTCAATTCCGAACGATAAACAAGTTTCTTGTCTCCTCTAACTCCGTGAAGACCATACAAACCTGATAGTGTGGAAGCTTGAATATTAGATGGCATTTTAGTTCCAATGATCTCTCCATTTGGTTTTGCATCTAATCCGACTATTCCAGCAAACTTCTTACTTCCATGTGTCTTCCAAAATGAAGCAATCTTTTCAACAGCATCTTCTGCCATATAATCATCCGAGTCTATACAAACATTTAACTCTGTATCAATTAATTCATAAGCGGTATTGTGCGCTCCGTGCATACCTTGATTTTCTTGGTAATGATAACGGATGGGAACTACATCTTCTGCAATCCAAGTATCGACAAGTTCCTTTGTGTTATCAGCAGATCCATCATCAATGATTAACCAAATAAAATCTTTACATTTTTGTCTCTTTAAACTTTCGTAACATAAATGAAGAGTATATGCACGATTATATGTAGGCGTAAAAACGGTTAAGAGTGGCGTCATTACAAACCCTCCTGCATCAAGTTTTTATTATTTATAGGCATGTGCATAATAGTAATCTGTCAGCCAGCTTGCCATAGTAGCCGTATCATAGCCAATATTTTGCATTACATTTGTTGTATCCTCATGCTCTACTGATGAGGAAAGAATATGATCTGCCCATAATTCCGTTGAACTCTTTAAGCTCATAAATTTCATTCGGCCAGTCAAGTTAGATTCACTAGTGATTGCATCAGACACCACACAATTTAAACCAGCAGCCTGTGCTTCAACTAGTACAACTGGCAAGCCCTCAAAAAGTGAAGGGAAAAGAAAAATATCAAATCCTTGCATCAATTTCGGGATATCAGTTCTAGTTCCTAGAAATCTGACTTTAGAAGACAATCCTAAATCAGCTACCTTTTTTTCAATGCTTGGGCGTAGGGAACCTTCTCCTATGAGAACCAGTATGGATTCTGGGTTCTTTTTATGTACAGCATGGAAAATATCTATTAAGAATTCATGATTTTTTTGCTTATTGAACCTTCCTACATGCCCTAGAACTAAAGTATCATTATTTGCTCCAATTTCTTCTCTTACTTTATTTCTGTTACTTTCATTATATTTAAATTCTTCAGCATTCACTGCGTTATTTAGAACTTTCACTTCGTTAGAATTCGCCCTGTTCTTTCCAAACAACCATTCCCCTGCTTTTTTTGAACATGCAAAATAGGCAGTCGGATTGTCTTTCATTGCAAATCTTGCATATAGTCGAAAAGGAAGTTTTATATCGATACCTAAATCACTTAAATGGCTGTGCGTAATACGGCATGGAACACCTGCATTTTTTGCTGCTCTTAATACAAAACTACTGTTCTCATTGATATGGGAATGTACTACTTTATATTCAGGATTAGTAGCAAAGAACTCATTGAGTAATTTAAAGTAACGGCGATAATTTCCAGGGCGTATCTGTGGCATTCGATAAATTTTTCCACCAAGCCCCTCAATTTCATCATCATAATGTCCCTTATCTGTTCTATGTACCATAAAATCAAATTGAATCTTGCTACGATCCATTCTTCGGTAGTAATTCATCAACATAGTTTCAAGCCCGCCGCGATTCATGACGGTAACTACTTGAAGTATACGAATAGGTTTCAAGAGTACCACTCCTATCTAATCATCTTTCTGAGTGAATCTATTGCCACTAACATAAAATAATACCCTGCGGTAAACCTATATTTTACGCAAAAGTAAAACGCCTTCCAAACAATAGGGAAGTGATCCATCTCTAATTGTTTAAAAGAACGCCTTATACGATTATCATTCAGTATTCTACTTAATCTATTAAATTTCTTGAATGGAGATATGCGATTACTTTTACTCATCATATTTAGGCCAAGCCCGAGCGTATTAAGACAAATACGATTATTTAATGCTAATCGAAAGTTTCCTGATAGCTGCTTATCTTCTAAAAATTGCTCAATTATATCATAAAGGTTAAACCATTGGTTCATCAATTCCGGTTTGTAATTAGACGTGACCGAAGCTGCATTTGTCTTCCAGTAATGATAAAGGGATTTATTTAAAAAAACAAATTTATCGATATGATAAAATGTATGTATATTAAATAATGAATCCTCATTTGTACCAATAAAACTTAAATCCACAAACTGAACTGCGTTTTCTTTAATAATATCAGAACGATAAAGCTTTGACCAAACAGTCCCCCAAGCATCTAAGAATTCTGGATTTCCTATCTCTTCTTTTATAGGGCCGATTAAACGTCTCATTACATTTACTTTAATTTCTTCGCCTTCATAACAAACCTTTTCAGGAAGATCAAATTTCTTCTCTTTTGAATGACTTCCAAATTCACGAGTATATGTACACATAACAATGTCTGCTTCACCTTGAACTGCTTCCTTATACAAGGTTTCATACATTTCCGTATTTATCCAATCATCCGGATCAACAAACCCAATATATTCCCCGCTTGCGGTTTGTATACCTTTATTTCTTGCTGAAGAAACACCACCGTTTTCTTTTTCAATCACTATAATTCTTTCATCTTTCTTTGCGTACTCATTAAGTATATCTGCACTCTTATCTGTTGAACCATCGTTTACCATGATGATTTCAATATCTTCAAGTGTTTGTGACGTTAGGCTGTTTAAACATCTTTCTAATAAAGTTTCAACATTATAGACAGGAACTATTATACTGACTTTCGGTCTCATCTGTTTCCTCCAGAATGTATTTCCTATAAATAGAACTCAATTCAGATTCAACTTGAATAATCGAATATTTATGCATTTTTCGTTTGCTTTCAATACCCATTTTTACAAGTAAGTCTTTTGATTTGTTCATCTCTACTACTCTTAAACCAAACATTTGAGCATCTTGATTGGAAATGATATAGCCATTTACTTTATCTTCTACAAGCTCCAAATGTCCCCTGTTCTCGCTGGCTATAACAGGCAATCCGCAAGCCATCGCTTCCATAATATTCACTGGTAACCCCTCACGGAGACTCGATGCAACCGCAATGTCGCAGATGGATAAAATCTTTGCGATATCATTCCGATAACCGAGAAAGTCCACCATTTCAAATACACCCATTTGTTTAGCCAATTCTTTGCAATCCTCTAGCAGGGGACCGTTTCCAGCCAATAGAAGCCTCGCATTAGGAACATTATCTTTTATTAAAGCCAATGATCGAATTAAAAGCTGTTGATTTTTATTTTTATTAAACTCAGCCGCATAAAACATCAAGAAATCATCGGGCTTATACCCCATCTCATTCCTTAGACAAAGCTTTTGAATCTCATCAACCGGTTTAAAGTATTCTGTGTCCACTCCCACTCCATGAACTTGTTCAATGTTAGTTGCTTTGAAACGCCGATGAACAGCCAGATCATAGTCCTCTTGATTTATCGTGATAAGGCAGTCTGTGTAATTTGCCATTACTTTTTCAATGGGATAATATAATAGCCAATTTATAAGCGGGGCACCTTTACAAAAGTGGAATCCATGAGCAGTATATAAAACCTTTGTTCCATGCTTTCTAGATTTTCTTGCTGCCAAACGTGCAATGGCTCCTCCCATCGGTGTATGACAATGAATGATTTTATATTCGTTTTTATCAATGATTGCTTTCAACTCTTTATAAGCCTTAATATTCTTAAGTTGCAAAGGCGATCTTTGAATAGAAAGTTCATACTTCTTATCCACATATGGAAGTTCCATGTTGCCAGCAGCAGCAACATGAACTTCCCATCCCTGTTCTTTAAACCATTTCATATATGGCAAGTGAAATGCTTTAAAATGAAAGTCTACCGTTGCACAGAATAATACTTTATTTTTCACATATATCACCCTACACTTGTTATAGTCTGTCTAACCAACCTGTGACCTGTACATACTTCATTTCTCCAAATAGTAAGACACGCGTCTAAGCATATGTATTCAAATCGACATTCACACTATATTTTGCGAAACTATACGGCTATTTGCCAATTCCAATACCTGTTCTCTCAATTTTGATTTCTCAAGATCAGGATATGTTTGAATAATTTCTTCGATTTCTTTCATATAAAGATTGGATGTTTTACCTATGTAAATTTTAGGATGAATTTGTTGCTCATGTAATTCTTCTTTTTTCAACAATTCTTCAAAAAGCTTCTCTCCAGGTCTCATTCCAGTGAACTTTATTTGTATCTCATCTAATGAGTTTCCTGATAATGTGATTAAGTTTTTCGCAAGGTCTACTATTTTCACAGGCTCTCCCATATCTAAAATGAATATCTCTCCACCTTTAGCTAATGCTCCAGCCTGTATTACAAGTTTAGACGCTTCTGGAATTGTCATAAAGTAACGAATCATTTTTGGATCAGTGACCGTCACTGGACCACCTTGCTTAATTTGCTTTTTGAACAGTGGTATAACACTACCACGGCTTCCCAATACATTCCCAAAACGGACGGCCACAAACTTCGTATTACTTGTTTTATCCAAGTTTTGGATTACCATTTCAGCAAGCCTTTTTGTCGCACCCATTACACTTGTCGGATTCACAGCTTTATCTGTAGAAATCATTACAAACGTCTCAACTCCGTGCCAACTTGCTGCTTTTGCCACATTTGTTGTCCCGATCAAATTATTTTTTATAGCTTCTTCAGGGTTGCGTTCCATCAGCGGTACATGCTTATGTGCAGCAGCATGATAAACAACTTGAGGCTGATATTGACTCATGACTGACATCATTTTCAGATCATCCTGTACATCAGCAATTTCTGTAGTAAAAACAATACTTGTGTCACCGTATAGCTCTCTCAATTCCATTTCAATGGAATAAATACTATTTTCACCGTGCCCCAATAAAACCAATTGTTTCGGGTTAAATTTTGCAATTTGACGACAAATTTCAGATCCAATTGAGCCACCAGCGCCAGTTACTAAAATGACTTTATCAGTTATAAAGTCTGAAATACTTTCAATATCCAATTCAACCGGCTCACGCCCTAATAAATCTTCTACCTGGACATCACGAAATTCATTCACTGAAACTTTCCCAGTCACTAAATCCTCCAACATTGGAAGGATCTGAGTTTTTGCTTTTGTCTTAGAGCATTCTTGAAAAATCGTATTTAATGCTTTCTTACTAAGTGAAGGAATTGCTATGATGATGCTATCGATTTCGAATTGCTGAACAACAAATTCAATACGGTCAATTCCTCCGATTACCGGAATTCCAAGAATATCTAATCCGTGTTTTTTTGTATTGTCATCAATGAACGCCACGGGCATTAATTCAGTGTCATTATTATTCAAAAGTTGTCTTACGACCATTGTACCCGCAGAACCTGCACCGATAATCAACGTTCTTTTTTTGTCGTCCCCTTTTTTGATATAAGTATCTCTGAACATTCGCCATATAAAACGTGATCCTCCAATCAGTAAACCATGGATCATCCACGTTACAACAAGAAGACGGAAGTAAATGTCTTGAAGCAATATTTGTTGTACTACTGCTGTTGTGACAATAGAAAGTGTGATTGCTTTCAAAATAATTAGCAATTCTCCTATACTTGCATACTCCCATGCTTTTTTATAAAGCTTATAAATAAAAGAAAAAATATGATGGCTAAGCAGCAGGGTCACTGCACTTACTATGATGGGAAGTGTTATGACATTGAAATCAGCACTTACTAAGAAGCGACTAAAGAAAATCGTGGTTAATACGATTAAGGAATCCATTAAAATTAATAAGGATACTCTTTGACGATACGTCATAATAGGCCCCCTCTCTCTCAATTTTTTTATAACAAAAGAAAATCCTTATAATTATTATCTTAGGATTAACAGATTTATATATTGCATATGTCCAGCTGAATATATACATAAACACAAATTAAAAACCCGACATAAAATCCTTCTCTTTAGGTGGGGGAGAGCATCCGGCCATGCATAGAAGCGGTCAGATCCTTTTCCTGCCCAGACATAGTGAAAACAAAGAGAGAAAACGAGTACAGGTCACCTTTTGTTATCCATAGCCGCGGCTATATGTCGAAAAATCAAAATGGATTTATATAGACAAGGAAAGTAATCCATAACCAACTAATGCAAAGTTCCTATCTACAAAATCCTTTAAAAAGACTTTCTAGACAAGAACTTCAAATAAATTTGGGCATTCAACCCTCCCTCACACCATACTCTTGACGACTAACGTCTAAGGTCTTTTATAACCCACAGCATGGCCGAGTGTCTCCATTGATAGCGGTAAGGAGACATCACCGTACCCTATAAATTTTTTATAGGTGGTCTTTCATTCTCTACCAAGAAATGTATGAAAAGCTTTTCATATTTACGTCTCAGGTTAAGAAAGCGCTGTATCAGCATTTGCTGTATACCTTATTCTAATAAATCTCTTATACCTTTTTATTCAGAATAGCCCCCACAAGCTTTCCTTTTGTTAACTCTAACGCCCTATCTGCTTCGACTGCTGCTTCACTAGCAGTTTGATAGCAACTTAACACCAACAATACTCCATCACACTGACTAGCTAATATATTTGTGTCTGCCACCTCCAGAAGGGGCGGAGAGTCAAATAAAATAATGTCATATTGCTCTATTGCTTTGCTAATTAAATTTTGCATAGATGGTAAGCTAAGCATCTCAGCTGGATTATTAACTTCAGGACCACTTGTCAATATATGTACATTTTTAACTTCTGTCTGACTTACCACTTTTTCTAACGTTGCTTTTCCCTCTAGAATATTTGTTAATCCAGATTTATTTTTCACTCCAAAAATCGCATGTAGTTCCGGGGTTCGCAAATCCGCATCAACGACTAAGACCTTGTCATCTTGCTGAGCCATAGACACCGCCAAATTTGCCACAGTAGTGGTTTTCCCTTCCCCATATCCAGGAGAAGTAACAATTATAGTTCGTTTTTTATCAGTTTCAGATGCAAACTGAAGATTAGTACGAATTGTTCGATATTCCTCAGCGACCTTCGATTTCGGAGCTATATGAGCAATTAAATGACTATTATCAAGAATACGGTTTTGTTTTTTATTACGAATCAAATGTTCTCCCCCCTACTGTTACACTTTCTCTCTTACTTTTTTTATCTACTATATTATTTTTCTTCATTTGAGAAACACTTCCTAAAACGGGAACCCGTAATAGCTTTTCAATGTTACGTTCCGATTTAATCGTTTCATCAAGAGAATCCAATAAGAAGACCACTCCGATACTCAATATAAGACCGGCAGCTATAGCCATCTCTATCGCTTTTGCATGATTTAGATTTATTGGTGAAGGATTCCCTTGTGCATTTGCTTCAGTTAAGATACGCACACTTCCAAAATTCATGATAGCACTTACTTCTTCTTTATAAACATTTGCTGTAGCATTAACAATTTTGGCAGCCTGAGCCGGATTAGCATCCATAGCTGTTATAACGACAACCTGGGACTCCTCCACTTTTCCAACACTTATCTGTCCACTTAATGCACTTGCTGATTTTTGCAACTTTAGTTGCTGAACTACTTTTTCTAAAACAACGGGTTCTTTTATCATTACTTTAAGTGTACTCATAGCTTCAGCATTAGCTGGAATGAGCATTCTTGCGGAGGACGCATATAAAGGCGTTTTCATGAAAAAGCTGTATATACCACCAACAAATGCAGCTAATATCGTGATCACTGCAATAATCCAAAATTTCCTTTTTATAACATTAAACAAGTTTTTTAAGTTTATTTCTTTCTCCATATTTCCCCTCCACTACTGCTCATTTAATTAGTTAACAAGTCTTCAGATACAAATTGAAGATAAATCAAACGGTATTGCCAAAATCAAATTTGATCGCATGTAACATCTATATAAATACAAATTAAAAAAACGACATAAAACCCTTCTTTTTAGGTGGGAAAGAGCATCCGTTCATGCATAGAAGCGGTCAGATCCTTTTCCTGCCCCATGCCAAGCGAGTACACTCACCTTTTGTTACCCATAGCCGCGGCTTATATGTCGAAAAATCAAAATGGATTTATATAAACAGTAATAATTTTATCAGGCATATCTTCTATTCTAAAAATATATAGCTTATTTTATTAAGCACAATATTACTAGCGTTGCATTAATATAATGTGATATAATTATTCCCAATGTTTTTAATGTTACAACTTATTAACAAATCCATAAAAAAAACCCTTATAATGGTAAGTACAGATAATTTCCTGTCCAAACCCAAAACAAAGGACCAACTCATGGACAAGAATACACTATTTTCTTCATTTGGTAAATGGGTATCACCCATTAATTTAATAAAATTTCTTGTATAAAAATACTAAATGAATAGAGAATACCTTTCGAGCACTTGTTCTCTTTTTTTATTTCGCAGCACATAATAACACTTTGAATAATTAAATAAATATATATAAATACAAATTAAAAAAACGACATAAAACCCCTCTTTTTAGGTGGGAGAGAGCATCCGACCATGCATAGAAGCGGTCAGATCCTTTTCCTGCCCCATGCCAAGTGAAAACAAAGAGAGAAAACGAGTGCGGGTCACCTTTTGTTATCCATAGCCGCGGCTTATATGTCGAAAAATCAAAATGGATTTATATAGTTTGTTAGTTGTATGCAACGCTAGTTTATTTCAATATAAAAAATACATTATATATGCATTTTCATATATTTTTTTGGCTCAAAACTATTATACGATATATTTTTTATTTATGATATATAAACACAATGTTTAGTGCAAAATGAAAGTGGGTTTTACTGCCTGTTAATGCGGGGTAAATATGAATGATAAATAAGATTTCTAATAAACACTCTGTATTCCATGCAACACAAAGAAAGCCCAATTGCACAAATAGCAATTGGGCTTCTTACTTCATCTATGATTGTTTCTCTAAATTCGGCTTAGACACAAGCTTCGTATATACAATAAATCAATCCGGAGCATCACCAATATACTCAAACGGATAACATGTCGTTAACGTCAGCGTCTCATAATCAGTCGGAACAATGATCGTATTATCATTCGCACCTGTAATTTTGAGATCTGTTATTTCATACACAAACTCACCATATGGCGTTGAGAATTTGATTGAATCGCCCTTCTTTACACCCTCAAGCTTGTGAAAGCTCGTATTACGGTGCCCGTTTAGCACAACATTTCCACCTTGACCAGGTAATAAGCTTCCGGCAAAATGTCCAACTCCTGACTTGAGCTCCTTCGGCTGCGTCCCTTGCACGACAGGAACGTCATAATCAAGAGACGGAAATTTCAGCTCCCCAATCTTATCTCCTGGATCAGGACGCTTGGACCAAAGTTGCTTGAATTCTTTTTCCGGTTCAGCAGGCTTATACGGCGTAACAACTGTATGAGCTAACAATGCAGTTTGCTTCGTTAATTCCCAACCGAAAAAGGCGACAATCCCCAGTCCAATTAAAATAGTGGAAACGGGAATCCCAATGATTACCCATCTCCATTTTGATTTACGCTTACGTACTTTCTTTCTCTTTTCCATAAGACGCTCTTACGCTTGTTCTACTTTACGAGCTAATCGTACCGCTGGAACTAACGCAGCTGCACCAAGCAGTACAATTAAACCACCAATTAACATATACATTTGTTTACTAATGAATTAATGTTCACTATTTAAAAATTTTAAGTTTACGAGCTGGGATCCCCCCCCAAATCTCGTTATCTCCAGTACTTTTTAATAAGACTGAATTAGCTCCAATAACTGTGTTTTCCCCAACTGTCAAAGTACCTTCTTTACATAAAATTTTACTTCCAGCACATAATATGGCACCTTTTTTTATTAATATCCCATTCATTTTACTCTCTTCAAATGAATTAAATATATCAGCTCTCCCAAGCGTTACTCCTTGATATATTTTAACATTATCCTCAATTTCAGTATTAGGATGTAATACCGTTCCGTAAGCCCAATGTACGAACGTAACATCCTTACCTAATTTGACTGTTTTAGGAATTTCCACCCCTAAAAACTTTAATAATACGTAACTTATATTTTTGAGACCAAATATTCCTCTGGTAAATAATAATATTTTAAATATAACAATGTCCCTCCTACAAGCGAGTAACTATTAATATCTTTTGACTGGTATAAATCCATTATTGTATAAAAATATTTCTTCACCCTACTTTACGCGAATTATTAATTCTTTTTTTCTCTTTAAATACCTCATATATAAATTTGCTATTCCCTACTAAATATCTCTTCCACATTCTTTTTGGTTCTTGTAAAAACCTATAAAACCATTCTAATCCTGCCTTTTGCATCCATACTGGGGCTCTTTTTGTTACTTCTGCGACCACATCAAAGCTCCCACCCACTCCCATGCTAAAAGGTACCCCTAATCCATTTAAATTATCAGCTAGCCAATATTCTTTCTTAGGTGAGCTAAATGCAACCAATAAAATATCTGCTTTAGAATTTCTTATATCTTCTACAATTTTTTCATTTTCATGCTCTTTAAAATAACCATTGCGATAACCAGCTACTTTTAAATTAGGATACATTCCCTGGTAATACTTTACTACCTTTTCGACAACCTCATTTTTAGCACCAAAAAAATATATACTGCGTCCTTTTTCTGAAGCAAGCTTTATTAACTCCTCCATTAAATCAATTCCAGTAACCCTTTCTGGTAAAGAAGTTCCAAGTATATTAGATGCCCAAACAATAGATTGTCCATCAGCATTTATAATTTTACAATCTTGTATTATTTCTTTTAGTTTTCTATCTTGCTCCATTAAAACTACTTTTCCTGCGTTAATCACAACATGTTGTGTAGGTACCTTGGCTTCTATTATTTTATCTATTTCCATTACAGTCTCACCAAGGGTTAATGCCGCTACTTCACAATCAAACATATTTACAGTTTTCAATTTTTAACACTCCGTACATTTTTATAATTTTCATAAATATACCTTTTACCTTTGTGAATAAATTCATTGTTCTTCAATATAATTGGTTCTGATGAAATAATAGTAAATGCAGTAGACTGAATTGAAAAATCATGAATAATTTGTAAACCTAATCCTTTTTCTTTTCTTAAAAACCCTTTAGATATCCACTTATCTACAATTTTATATGGTTGTGAAAAACTCATATATAAATTTTTATTTTCTAAGGTTATAGTAGTATCATTAATTTTATCTATATTAACATCAAGTTCAAACGTAAAATTAACCTCTCCTATACCTTGATACTTATCTGCAATAATAACTATTCCTTGCTCTTTCATATACGTTATAGCTCGTTTATGAGTATTAGGTGAATAACCATCATGTTCACCACTCATATATATAATTTCCTCTGTCTCTCCTGAATCAATTAATTTTGCATGCGTCTTTTTAGACCATAAAAAAGGACCATTCATCACTGATTGGTCATTATTATTATCTGATAAGGTATTATGGGAGGAAGTCTTTCTAAAATAATCCCTCCAATTTGATTCAATATTATATATATATGTTCCAGGATCAACGAGAATTGGTTTTTTGTTAAAATGGTAAACTAATGATAAAGCATCAGCATGTCCATGTGCAGCAATTGCACCAAAACCTAAACTCCCAACATCAAAAATAAGATAGTGATTATTGTGATTTAAAAATTCATATCCACCATGTTTAAACTCATAAAAGGAATCATATTCATGCTGTTTTAAATTATCAAAGTTACCTGTATTAAATAGTGCAACTTCCGGATATAAAGAACTAAACTCTATAAATTGCTCTCCATAATAAATTGATGCTAACTGTAAAATATACAGATAATAATTTTTATCTTCTCCATTAACATCTATTATTTTAGCATCATCACTATCACCTATTTCTGTGACACTTCCTCCTTGTTGTAAATACCCCAAGAATTTTACCATTTCGTATATATGCTTTTCGTATAGAGGCGGTTTACTAATTGCCCGAAGGAATAAATTATATTGTAATATACTATCTAATACAAATGCATGGTAATGTACTGCTTGTTCTTTATTAACCCCATCTTCATATACTTGTAATGGAATTTGCTCTTTTAAGATTTTTTGTCCTATTTCAAACCAGGATTGCTTGTAAATCGGTTTTAAAAAATAGCCAATCATTGAACCGATGGCCACTTCGAGTATAAGATGATTATTTGCAGATGAATGTAAAGAAAGATTTTTAAAAACATATTGAGTTGAATTTGTTATTCCTTTTAATAAATCTTTTAAAAATTTTTCATCTTCAATTTCACTTAAAATACAATAAGTAATCATCCATTGGTATGCACGAATTGCTATTTCCATTGATGATGCCCAATTAACCCCTTTTAAAAACGGATTCTCTCTAACCCATGCATAAAAATGTTCCTTTAAAATATTAAGTGCTTCTGGATTGTTACCTGTTTTATACTGTAAAGCCAAGTTAACAAAGAACAAATGGCGGTTAGTTTCCCAAGTAAATCTTATATCTCCAATTTGATCTTGATCTCTAAAAGGAATTTCAAAACTACTCTTGTCCTTAGGCCAATTGCCAGACATACCTTTATTCCAATGTATAGGACTCTCTATATTATATTTTTGATTAAATACCTTAATATCACTAGAATAATTTACTCCTTCCAACGAATTAAAATTCAAAAACTCCCCTAACCGACTGTTTAAGCTTCTCATATTAGAAAAATCTAAGTTGTTTTCAATTTCAAGAATAGATATATCCTTTGAATATTTATATTTATATTGTTTTTTATTGATTTTTTGCTGAACTCTATAGCCTATTTCTTTAAATGACATAGCACGCAATCGATGATAATACCAATTTATCGTTTTCATTTATTGATTACACCACCACTAACATGTGAGATTACCCATCTATACTTTCCATTTTTTGTGCGTGGAATATCCTCAACAATTTTAATATTAATATTAGATTCATTACCAAATCTTTCTTTCAAACCATTCAATAGTATACCTATTTCTTCAGAATTAAACTCTGCTTCAGGAACAAGTAAAATTTCATATTCATCAAAATCATGCTGTATAACTTGAGATTTTAATAAATGATTTAAAGGCTTAAATGCGTGAGTAATTATGGACGGACTTATCCATCTACCATCCCTAGTAATAATCATGTCTTCTTGCTTCGTTTCAATAGGCTCAATTAACGTATGATTTCTACCACACTTACAACCATCTTTATTAACTTTTCCGTAATCATTTGTTACATATCTAATTAAGGGCATGCCAAAATTATGAAGAGCTGTTCCAGCCATAATTCCTTCATCGGTCGCTAAGCATCCATCACTGATGAATTCCGTAATACCATACTCTTCATTTAAATGTAGCCCATTATGAATTTGACATTCCGAAGCACTAATGACTCTCTCTGCCATACCATAAAAGTCCCAAATTTCACAGCAAAAAACCTCTTCTATTAATTCTCTTTGATAAGAATATATTGGCTCAGAAGAAGTAAATATTGCTTTTAAATGTAATTTTTTATTCATTTTTTGTAATGCTTTAGCAAGGGTATAAGCTGTAGATGGATAGGCCTGCAAGGCATCCGGTTCATATTCTTCCAACTTTTCAATATAATGTACTAAATTTTCTTCAGTCATATGGAAAGATGACAAATATAATTGATTTTGCATTTTATTATGAAGCCAAAATGGTGGTGTATTTCTATCTTCATTAATAATCTGATTACCTCTACATATAGCTAACCTTGAACCCTTTTGAAAGTCAGCCCACATCCATTGTCTCCACACAATTGCATTCTCAAAATTAATTGAATGTAGATCACGATAAAAATGTGCGGGTGTTCCTGTAGTACCACTAGTATGACCAATATTCATCAAAAACTTAGGCTTATTTTTAGCTTTTAATTCTTGAAAGTTTTTCTTTACATCAGTTTTTGTTAGTAAAGGGATTTTCCATAAATCTTCTTTAGTTTTAACATCTACAGGTTTTAACTTTTTTTCATTAAATACTCTATTATAGTACGGAACATTTTCATAAGCATGTTCTACTATTCTTCTTAACTTTTTATTTTGATAATTCTCAAGTTCACCTTTTGAGTAAAATTGACTCTCATTTAAAAAACTAAGTATTTTTCTAAATTGAATACCTTCTCTTAAAATTTTATTTTTAAGACTTGAAACAAGCACTTGATCGCCTCCTATTAACCAACTTATATAATTCTTTTAATAAAACTACGCAAAGTATAATTAAATTCTATTTAGCCTTATTAATATATCCACTAAAATTATTAACTTTTATAACTTTCAATAGAATTGCTAAAATAAAAAATAGAATTCCTCCAATAAAAATAGTAACTCCTAAAGATATCGTTTCTGTTATAAAACCCCATTTTGTAATAAAGCTACTTATCCAAGAATAAACAGGTCCTATTATTACATATATTGGAACGCTAATAGTTAATACTTTTAAGAACTGACTATTAACCCCTGTGAGCTTTATCCCTTTATTTTTTAAATATTTCATTTGTAGTATTGTGACAAGCATTACACTCAAAGATGTAGCTAAGGCTATTCCACCCAATGACAAATAGTTTATTAAAAGAAATTTAAATATAATATTAACGGCGACTCCTAATATCGAAATAAGCATAGGAGTCCTTGTATCTGACAATGAATAAAAAGATCTATTAAAAATTTCTCTAAATGTAATAAATATCATAGCTGGACTATAATATAATAATACTTCAGCTGTTTCTAAGGTTGCTTGATGAGTAAATTTTCCTCTTTCAAATAATAAAGCGATAATAGGTTCCTTCAAAGCCATTATTAATACTGTTATAGGGATGATAATTATACTAGTCATCTTAATAGCATTACGTAATGTATCAGTAAACTCTAATTTAGCTCCTTTTGCCGCTAATTCTGATAAAGTAGGAAAAACAACTGTCGCAATTGCTAGTCCAATAACATGAGTAACCAAAACATTGAGTTTTGATGCATAGTTTAAAATTGATAAAGCACCTGAAGCAATTACACTAGCCAATATACTATCAATTATTAAATTAATTTGTAGTACTGAAGAACCGACAAATACTGGTATTACTCTCTTAAACATATCTTTTATTTTTGAATCTCTAAAAGAGATAAAAGCTGTATATGCATATCCTACTTTCTTTATAAACGGCAATAATGAAACAATAGATATTATATAGCCTATTGTTATTGCGTAAACAATACCGTAGTCTCCTAATTTATCATGCCAGAAAAATAAAAATAAGATTAAAACGAAATTTGTATAAATACTTACACTTGCAGCTGCTCTAAAACTTTTATAACAATTTAACACACCTACTAATACACTTTGAATACCTATTAAAATTAAAGTAAATGCCATTATCTTAACTGAATTAATAGCTATATTCAGCTCAGCACTTGAGTAATTAGTGATAAATCCAGGTGCTAACAATTCAATAATTTGTCTTGCAAATACAAAACATATAAGACTTATACATATTAAAAATAGTAAGCATATATTTAGTGTATTACTTATAAATCTATTTTGTTCCCTACTAGATCCTTTTACTATTAATTCCGATAGTATAGGGCTAAACGTAGTACTTACTGCCCCTCCTACTGAAATGAATATAAGAGTCACTATAGATACAAGAAATACATATAAATCACTATAAAAGGACGGACCATACTTATAAGCAAATAAAGTATCTACTCCAAATCCAGAAATTTTACTTAGTAAGGTAAAAACTACCACAATAAATGTACTTTTAAAAAATGCACTTTTCATAAAATCCTCTTTCTTAGGAATCTGAAATCAATATGGAATACATATTTAATATTTCATCACCTATTACAGGTAAGCTAAATGATTCATTAACTTTATACTTAGCATTTTCTCCAAAATTCTTTCTTGCATTTTTATCTTTTAATAAGAAATTAATATGTTCTAACAATGCTTCTTTATCACCAGGCTTAATAATAAATCCATTATATGCATTGTCTATTTGTTCTGGAATCCCACCAATATTAGTAGAAATAACAGGTAAGCCCGCAGCCATAGCTTCTAAAATAGACACAGGTAAGCCTTCATTATAAGATGGTAAAGTAAAGATTGAAGATTGTTCTAACAATTGAACTTTTTGATTATGATTAATCCAGCCATGAATACAAATAGAGCTGTTTATATTTAACTCTTCTATTCTTCTTTTTAAGGTCTGCAAGTCACCATCACCAGCAATATGAAGTTTTACATTAGGAAAATCTTCTATGATTTGAGGTATTATATCTACTAAATCATATATTCCTTTTCGCGTACCGATTCTACCCATAAACAAAATGTTCTGTTCATCTAAATTTGATAAATTAAACTTCTTGCTATCAATAGCATTGTATATAACTTTAACATTCCTATTATCAGTAATACTTTCTATGTCTACTTTCCATTTTTTAGACAATGTTATTATTACATCTACTTGATCCAATATTTCTCGAATCTGTTTTTTAACAGTATCATTGCTTTCCTGATAAAACATCATAAATTCTGCACCATGTATATGCAAAATAATTTTTTTCCCAAACCATTTACCTAGTTTAACAAATATTCTCTTACGAAAAAAACTCCCTCTAGAAGCGGTATGAATATGAAGGATTTCTACCTGCCTATTAAAAATTAATATGAACAAACATTGAACTATCCCTTTTAAGAACGCTAAAATCTTCTTTAATTTATTCCCATCACTGTAGGAGGATACCAAAAACGTCCTATTATAAATAGGCTCTAATTCTAGTAAAGATTGAATTACAGAAGAAATCCCTCCCCTATTAAATGGGGAAGGACCAATCATAATGATATCTTTTTTATTACTCATTAATATAAAATCTCCTCTACTATTAAAAGGTTTTTTTTATACATCCATTTTTTTAAGATTGCAATATTTAAATATATCTACATCTTTTTTAATAATGGTAGCAGGGTTACCTGCCACGATTGTATTATCTGGAATGGATTTGACTACAACTGAATTAGCTCCGACTATAACATTATTTCCAATCTTAACATCTCCTAAAATTTTAGAACCTGTACCTAAGTAAACATTATTACCAATAACAGGTAGGTTCGGGTTGTTAGATTTTCCACCTATAGTTACTTGTGGTCCGATTAAAACATTTTTTCCAATTATAGCTTTTGGATGAACAACTACCCCTATCCCTCCATATCCTAACTTTGAATACTCTCCTATTTGAGTTTCACTAGGAATTATGGAGTTGTACAGAAGAAAAACTAAACCCTTTATAATTTTAGGTACTAAAGGGACTTTCTTTTTATAACAATAATGACCTATTCTATATAAATTCACAGCATTCATCTTCTATATCTTCACCTCTATACTCAGAAAGATCCTTCCTGTTAACATTTCTAAAATTTCTCAAATAGTGGTCTAAAACTTCGACACACTTTACAAACTAACATATAAATACTCACTTTTTTTTACATATAAGTTCCTTATTATACAAAACTAATAAGAAACCTGTTAGTAACCAAAAGTAAAAAGATTGATATCTATCATTTAAATTAGAACTAAAAAAACTTTCAAATAATATGACCCCAATATTTGCAGCATAACCTAAAGCAAACCATTTTATAAACTTATTAGAAGTTAATTTAAATAATTTAACACTTTTAGTAAAACAAAGAATGTAAATAAGCACCCATAATAGAATCCCCAACATACCTACTTGCCCAAGTATTGAAACCCAGAAGACATCCATTGAATATTGAATAGGTATATTATAATAAATATAAATAGAAGGATCTAAGCTAACAGCTGGTTCTGTTCCATACATCCCCATACCTACACCTAATAATGGAGCTTCATGTAAAAATAATTTCCCAACTACAAATATGAAATATAATCTCCCATAATTGTTGATATCAAATAAAAAGTTCTCGTATGTTAGTGCACCAAAAAATCGATTAGTAAGCCCTTGTGAAATATCATTTGCAACAAAACCCTGTGTGGTTTGTAAAAATGATAAAAAACTTATAGATACTAAAGCAAGGCAAATAATTACCGCCAGTTTGAGTTTTTTGTTAGTATGTAGAATTGCCATAATTACAATCCCTACAATTACCCCTAATACCGCTTGCCTAGCATAAGTCAATACCAACATAAATCCTGTACATAATAACAATAAAATATTTTTCTTAGTTAAGATACAATTTGCAAAAATAAAAACAAAGAATGTACTTAAGAAAAGCGCAAATGCACTATATCGTCCAAATGTAGAGTATACTGCATATTGAGACATACCTTGATCTAGTTCTTGAGTAATTTTATCAGTTATTTCTAGTACCCCCGGTTTTAAAAATTGCGAGACTGTTTCCCCACCCAATAATTGTAAAAAACCTATAGCATTTTCTACCAAGATAATTCCAAAGATAATTAGGAAAAACTTCCTAATCTCTTCAACACGCCAATCTAGTAAAGTAACAATTAACAGTATAGGTATATATCTTAAAAACCATCTTGCTCCTAATAAAAAAACATTAAAACTTACATCATTCAAAATAGACGATACTATACTTACCATTAAAAATAAGACTAAAAGAATACCCACGCTACCTACAATTTTAAAATTTAAATTTTTAGTAATGCATTTTTTACAAATAATAAACAATAAAAGTAATATAGAGATAGGCTCTATAGAATATTTTAAGATTATAGCTACTTGATTTGGGAGATTTTTTACTATGATTGTCTCCAATGGAAAATAGATAATTAAATAATATAGCCATAATTTATTATATTTAAAAATGAAAAAAAGCATTACTGGAGCTAACAAAGAGAACATGTATAGTACGTTGGTATAAATACTAACTATAATACCCGTCAGTAACATTAATGTGCTGACCAGAATTATGATGCCTTCCCTTTGTTTCAATGAATAATCCATAAAAAACTCCTTTAATATGTTTACATTTCTATAAATACAAGATCCATTTTAAAAATAAATTGCTCCTGTAACTGTTATTATATTGCATATTCTTCATCCATGAAAATTACACAAATCTTTTTATCCATCGTTTGTTCAGTCTCTTTTTTGAAATTTGACTACTAAGATGCTCCATTAGACTTAATCATAATTTGAATCGTTTTAAGGATAATTTTCAAATCATAGATTAATCCTCGTTTATTTATATACTCTAAATCTAGCTCAACCATTTCTTGAAAACCAACACTATTTCTCTCCGTCACTTGCCAAAGCCCCGTACATCCTGGTGTCACAAGTAATCTCTGTTTATCATAGGAAGTATATTCTTTCACTTCTCTTGGCAGTGGTGGTCTTGGACCGACTAAACTCATATCACCTTTTAATACATTTAATAATTGCGGTAGTTCATCAATGCTTGTTTTACGAATAAACCTGCCAATCTTCGTCACACGAGGATCTTCTTTCATTTTAAACATGGCACCTGATACTTCATTATGTTGTAATAAGTCCTCTAATTTCTCTTCCGCATCGGTTACCATCGAGCGAAATTTATACATTCCAAATTCCTTTTCATCTTTTCCAACACGAATTTGTTTGAATAAGATTGGACCTTTTGGATCTTCCCGCTTAATGTAAATAGCAACAATGATAAAAATAGGTGATAAAAGAATAAGACCACATAGTGCACCCGCTATATCTATTAAGCGCTTCATGAATAAATACAACCACTTTTGATTTACCTCTTCAGCAGCAAGTAATCCTTGTTTCCTTACAGCTTCACTTGATACTTTCATTAAGGCCAACGCTCTTCCACCTCACCTTTTATACATGTACATTTTCTTTTTTCATCAGTTCACTCATATACTTCATAAGCTCATCTTTCAATTCCTCATGTTGCAACGCCATTTCAATCGTCGTTTGAATAAATCCTAACTTCTCTCCAACGTCATAGCGCTTTCCTTCGAAGTCATATGCAAAGACACGTTGAATTTCATTTAAACGTTGAATCGCATCTGTAAGCTGAATTTCTCCGCCAGCTCCTGTTTGTTGGTCTTCTAAGAACATAAAGATTTCTGGCGTTAAGACGTAGCGTCCCATAATCGCTAAGTTCGATGGCGCTGTTCCTTGCGCTGGTTTTTCCACAAATCTGCTCACCTGATAACTGCGATCCTTCTGTTCCAACGGATCAATAATGCCGTAGCGATGTGTTTCGTTTTCTGGAACTGTTTGCACACCGATTACCGATGATTTTGTTGCTTCATATTGATTCATTAATTGACGTAGACAAGGCGTGTCTGCTTGAACAATATCATCACCAAGTAATACAGCAAACGGTTCGTTGCCAATAAACTTGCGCGCACACCATACTGCATGTCCTAAACCTTTTGGTTCTTTTTGTCGTATGTAGTGAATGTTAATTTTGGAAGACGCTTGTACTTTTTCAAGCATTTCATACTTCCCTTTTTCTAATAAGTTTTGTTCGAGTTCAAAGGAATGATCGAAGTGATCTTCAATGGCACGCTTTCCTTTGCCTGTTACGATAATAATATCTTCAATACCAGAAGCAATTGCTTCTTCGACAATGTACTGAATCGTTGGTTTATCAACGATTGGTAACATTTCTTTCGGCATTGCTTTCGTAGCTGGTAAAAAACGTGTCCCCATTCCAGCAGCTGGAATGATTGCTTTTCTTACTTGTTTCAACTGTAAAGCCCCCCACATTTATATAATAAAAATCCTAGCCATATCTTCTGAAGCTTAAAAAGATATAGCTAGAACTTCTAAAAAATTTATAAAATAACGGGCATCTAACCCGACCTCACACCATGCTTTTGACGACAGGCGTCTAAGGTAAGAGATCATCTCATACCCACAGCATAGCCGAGTACCTCCATTGATAGCGGTTAGGAGGCATCACCCATATATTTGCTTCTTTAAAAGAGACCCAATATTTTTTTGCGTCGTATTCGCTCTGGCTCTTCTCGATAAATTGTTTTTCCGCTTATTAATAAATATGTATTTTCTTTTAAGTTATATAGTGTAGAAATCCCAAATGTCTTTTCTACCGTTTCATACGCGGCTTGTAAGTGAAAAGAGCGCGTTGTTGTGTTATGAGCATCTGATGCAATGACATGCGTCAAATGATGTTCAATGAGCTGTAATGTAAATTTTTTAATTTTCTTTCCGAACCTTCCCGTTACACTTCCTGCGGTAATTTGCGTCAGTGCTCCTTGATTGACGAGCTTGTACAATACATCTGGGCGTTCGATGATTTCTGTATTTCGCTCTGGATGCACAATGATCGGTGTGATTCCTTTCGTGCGCAATTTATATAACATTTGCTCTGCATACCGAGGCACATGATTGGCTGGGAATTCAATGAATACGTATTTATCCATTTGATTTAATGTAACAATATGACCCGATTCGTAGTCTTCTAATAATTCTCCGTATAACCTGACTTCTTGACCAGGTAAAATGGTTAAATTGATTTCTTGTTCTTTCAAAGCTTCATTTAACTGCTTTACCTGATGAAGAATACTTTCTACTGGATTAATATAGACGCCGTTTTGATGATGCGGGGTCGCAACGATTGTATGAATGCCTTCTTTACATGCCGCCTTTGCCATTGCAATACTATCTTCTATTGTTTGTGCCCCATCATCAATACTAGGCAAAATATGACAATGCAAATCAATCATTCTCTTACATCCCTTCTCCATCTATTCTTTATAAATCCATTTTGATTTTTCGACATATAGCCGCGACTATGGATCACAAAAGGTGACCTGCACTCGTTTTCTCTCTTTGTTTTCACTTGGCATGGATCTGACCGCTTCTATGCATGACCGGATGCTCTCTCCCACCTAAAAAGAAGGGCTTTATGTCGGTTTTTAAATTTGTATTTATACAAACGGAAGAAGAAAAGATGAATCCTCACCTTTTCTTCTTATCTATATAAATCCATTTTGATTTTCGACATATAGCCGCGACTATGGATCACAAAAGGTGACCTGCACTTGTTTTCTCTCTTTGTTTTCACTTGGCATGGGGCAGGAAAAGGATCTAACCGCGGCTATGCATGGCCGGATGCTCTCTCCCACCTAAAAAGAAGGGGTTTATGTCGGTTTTTAAATTTGTATTTATATATTTAGTTCGAACCGTAATAGTAATACTCTGATCCGGTTTGTTCTTTATCATTTAGAATGACGCCAAGTAATTTACCCTTTGCACCACCTAATACTTGTTTTGCTTTCAACCCTGTATCTTTTTCTGTTTCACCGCTACGTACAACAAGTACAGAAGCATCGCATTGATTCGCCATAATTTGCGCATCCGTAACCGGTAAGATTGGTGGTGTATCAAAAATAATGAGATCATACATGCCATATGCTTCTGAAAGCAACTCTTTCATTGAGCTTGCGCCAAGTAATTCCGCTGGGTTTGGTGGGATTGGCCCACATGGTAAAAAGTCTAAGCTACCAATTTGTGTCTTTTTCACACATGTTTCAAGTGTTTTGCTACGCGTTAATACATTTGTTAGGCCGAAAAGATTATCCATTTGCAGCATTTGATGTAATGTTGGCTTACGCAAATCCGCATCGACAAGTAATACTTTTTTACCTTGCTGCGCAAAGACAATCGCAATATTAGCAACTGTTGTTGTCTTTCCTTCACTAGGATTTGCGGATGTAATAATAAGAGAACGAATCTTCTTATCAACAGATGCAAATTCAATATTTGTTCGTATATTTCGGTACTGCTCCGAAACAGAAGATTTCGGTTGTTCGTATGCAATAAGCTGACGATGCCCACGAAATGTTTTCTTCTTAAGAACCAATTGTCTGCCCCCCTACTTTCTTTGCTCCTGATAGACTACCACTTTTTGCACCGTCTTCTTCCATATGAGAAACGACACCAAGAACTGGTACACCAAGTAGCTTTTCAATATCTTCTTCTTTTTTGAGTGTGTTATCTAAGTATTCTAGTAAGAATGCAAGTCCGACAGAAGCCATTAATCCAACAACAAATGCAATTGCTACGTTTAACATTTTATTAGGTTTAATTGGAGACTGCCCTTCTGTTACTTCTGCTTTTGATAAAACAGTTACGTTATCTACACTCATAATTTTCGCAATTTCACTTTTAAATACTTTCGCTGTTGTGTTCGCAATATCACGAGCCCGTTTTGCATCTTTATCTTGAACTGTCACGGCAATCACTTGTGAGTCTTTCTCATTTGCTACGTTAATTTTTTTATTTAATTCCTGCGTTGACATATTAAGCTTTAACTTCTCTTTTACTTGATCTAAAATGACAGGGCTTTTCACAATTACTTTATATGTATTTGTTAATTGAAGACTCGTCTGTACTTCACCAGGTTGGAAAACACCTTCTTGCTTCTTCTGATTAACAAGAATCTGCGTCGAAGATTGATAAATCGGTGTCATAAAGTAGAAACTTACAATCGCACTTACAAGGGCTGCACCAATCGAAATCGAGAGGATCATAACTAGTCGTTTTTTCAAAATAGTAAATAGCTCTTTCAAACTTATTGTTTCTTCCATACCTTCCTCCAGCTTTCAATAATTTGTCATAAAAAACACCTATAAATAAATAAAATGTCAGATTTATAACTGACATTACGAATCTACTACTTAGCACGAGTAATGTTTAGCAATCGCTAACTATTTATTATATTACCTAACTTATATTTGTATAGCAACAAAGGTTGAAAAAAATGTTCCTAGAATTGACAAATAGAATACTACTAAATTCGACATCATTTGTCGTAAATAGGTTTTCATTTACCATATAATAGAGACACATTGCTATTATGACTTATATTGGATAATCGAATCATAAATTTCCGACATTTTTATAATATCCTTTTTATAAAAATAATGCTAGAAAGGATTCTTATTTTATACTTTCCTATTTTTTCCATATATTTTTTTCTTTGTTTTGTTGAGAAATAAAAAACTGATTCAAAGAGGATCCTAACTCTCGAATCAGTTTTTATCTATAGTATTCATTTACGGCTTCTATTTTCCTTAACATCATTTCCACTTAGATATTTTTGAATGCCGACAAAAGATAACATGCATTACACGATGTTTTCATAAAGTGAAACTTTGAGGTGGAGATATTACCGCCCGCAAATAGCGGGATAAATCTTACTTCTCATATCCCTCTGGATGATTTTGATGCCAGTTCCATGCATGTTCAATCACTTTTTTAATATCCGTATACTGCGGATTCCATCCTAATCTTTCTTTTGCTTTTTGAGAAGATGCGACTAAACGTGCTGGATCCCCCGCTCTTCTTGGCGCAACTTCTGCTGGAATTGGATGATTCGTCACTTCACGAACCGCTTCGACAATTTCTTTTACACTAAACCCATTCCCATTTCCTAAATTGTAGAAATCGCTATCTCCACCATTTTGTAAATCTTTTAATCCTAGGAAATGTGCCGCAACTAAATCATCAACATGAATATAGTCACGAATACATGTACCATCTGGCGTATTATAATCATCACCAAACATCATGATTTTTTCCCGCTGCCCTAAAGCCACTTGTAGAATCACTGGAATTAAATGCGTCTCTGGACGGTGGTCTTCACCAATAATGCCACTCGGCGCGGCTCCGGCTACATTAAAATATCTAAAAATCTTATATTTCAAATTGGAAGCTTGGCTATACCAATGCAGCATCTTTTCAATTGCTAATTTTGTTTCTCCATATGTATTCGTCGGATTTGTTACTGTTTCTTCCGTAATTAAATCGACATCCACATCACCATATGTTGCAGCTGTAGAGGAGAAGATAAATTTATCAATTTGGAATTCATCCATCACTTCAAGTAAACATAACGCACCGTATACGTTGTTATTATAATATTGAAGCGGCTTTTCCATGCTGACTCCAACTAAGGAATCCGCTGCAAAGTGCATAACAGCATCAATTTCTTCTTGTTTAAAAACATCTCTTAAGAAACCTTTATCACGAAGGTCTCCTTTATAAAACTTCACACCATCTGTAATTGCATCTTCATGACCCGTTTGTAAATTATCAATAACGATTACAGATAGTCCCTCATCTACTAACTTTTTTACAGCGTGGGAGCCAATATAACCAGCCCCGCCGCAGACTAAAATAGAATGCATATCGTATCGCTCACCTTTTCATTGATTATTTTTCAATAGTAGTTTTTGAGTTTATTTCTAAATCCTAAAACAAAGAAGCCCTTACTATAAGTAAAGTTTTTGATATATATCCTACGTTTAAATAAAGTCTACCACAATTACTATTTTCTCAACTTTATCCATATATAGCAAGAACCTTTTGTGTGAATACCTTGTCTTAGAAATGCCATCTTGTATATTTTTTCTGTTTCTATATTCCAATAAATCCCCTCAAAAATAGCTACACGATATCAAGAATCACTTTTCAAACAAACACTTGATAAAAAGAGAATCTATCTTAATTGATAGATTCTCTTTAAATACATGAGTTGTTAAATCTACTTCATGCCCTGCTATTTATTAAGGATAAGCTCGTTTTGTAAAAGATTATTCATATGGTCTAAAAGATCTTGTTTTAACTCTTCATGTTGCATCGCCACTTCAATTGTTGTCTGAATAAATCCTAGCTTTTCTCCAACATCATAACGCTTTCCTTCAAAATCATATGCAAATACACGTTGCATTTGATTTAAACTTTCAATTGCATCTGTTAGCTGAATCTCGCCACCAGCACCTGTTTGTTGTTTTTCTAAGAACATAAAGATTTCTGGAGTTAATACATAACGCCCCATAATAGCTAGATTAGATGGGGCAGTTCCTGCTGCTGGTTTTTCAACAAATGTACGTACTTGGTAAGAACGGTCATTTTGTTCAATTGGATCAATAATACCATAGCGATGCGTTTCCTTCTCTGGCACTGTTTGAACCCCAATAACAGAAGCTTGCTTGTTCTCATATTCATTCATTAATTGACGTAAACAAGGTGTTTCCGCTTGAACAATATCATCACCAAGTAAAACAGCGAACGGTTCATTACCAATAAATTTACGCGCACACCAAACTGCATGACCTAGACCTTTTGGTTCTTTTTGACGAATATAATGTATATTAATTTTTGAAGATTCCTGTACCTTCGCAAGAAGATCGTATTTCCCTTTTGATAATAAGTTTTCTTCTAATTCAAAGGAATGATCGAAGTGATCTTCAATTGCACGCTTCCCTTTTCCTGTAACAATAATAAGATCTTCAATCCCAGATTCGATTGCTTCTTCTATAATATATTGAATTGTTGGCTTATCAACAATCGGTAACATTTCTTTTGGCATGGCCTTTGTTGCAGGTAAAAACCGTGTACCAAGACCTGCTGCTGGAATAATTGCTTTTCTTACTTTTTTCAAAAATAATCACCCTAACTCATAAGATATAAGATTCGCTTCTAATTATACAACCTATCCTAATTTTATTATTATAACAATATAATCGTAAAATTCATATTGATTAATTTATAAATAAGATCCAACCTCTATCCATTTACCACTTTTCATTATTATCCTAAAGAAAACCCAAATGCTTTATAGGCAATTGGGTTCTTGTTAAAAGATTACTTTCCTGTTAATTCAAGATGTGCTCTTAATTTATTCGATAGATCTTGACGATCTGTCTCAGGCACATAGTAGTACCAAATACCATTTTCCGCTTTATGTCCATCACCTTTAATTTGAATTTCTTCTTTGTTCTGTATTGCAACTTTGTAGTTCTTTTGCATATCATACATTTGACCTGGTGTTAAGTTTGTTTTTATGTTTTTCTCAACTGCTTTTAGTACATCACCGTAGTTTGCAAGAGAAGAGACGTTTGCTCCTTTACTAATAACAGCTTGCAGTACTTGACGCTGACGCATTTGACGACCGAAGTCACCGCGTGCATCTTTCTTTCTCATACGTGTGTATTTTAGTGCATCTTCACCTGTTAAATGAATATCACCTTTAGCAAAATGCGTGCCATCTTGTGTGAAGTCTAAATCATTGTTCACGTCTACACCGCCAACCGCATCAACAATATCTTTAAAACCTTCCATGTTCACTTCAATATAATAGTCAATTGGTGTATCCAAGAAGTTTTCCACTGTATTAACAGACATATCAATACCGCCAAATGCGTATGCATGATTGATCTTATCTTTCTTACCTTTACCGACAATCTCTGTATACGTATCACGAGGAATACTTAACAGCTTCATAGATTTTTGTTTTGGATTTAAAGTAATTACCATTAATGAATCTGAACGACCTTGGTCGCCAGCACGTTCATCCGCACCCATCAGTAAAATGGATACTGGTTTTGAATCCTCTACTTTTACTTCTTCCGTACGTTTCTTCGAATGATCACGATCTAATGGTTTATGCACTTTATCTAACGTACTTGAAACGGAGGAATAAACGCTATATGCATAAACCCCTGTACCAATTATAAGTATACCTACAATCCCTAAAATCCAAAGTAAGATTTTCTTCTTCATCACTTCAACCTTCTTTCTATTTATATACGAGCTACTTGTACTTTAAAAATAAATCCTCTATGTATTCCGCTATCTTTTATTGGTCCAAAACTATTATACGATATATTTTGTTTTTTAACAGGTATCCCTCGATGTTTTATTTCATGAAAATAGGAGTTGAATAACAAGGGCTAGAAACAACCCTTGTCATTCAACTCCCAAGGTAAACTATTTTGCTTACATAATACCTATTCTTTCTTATCACCAAGTGCAAATGTAACTTCTGCTTCACATGCAATTTCACCATTTACAGTTGCGACTGCTTTTCCTTTTCCGATCGGTCCGCGCACACGCGTCATTTCCACTTCTAAACGAAGTTGGTCGCCTGGGCGTACTTGGCGTTTGAAACGACAGTTATCAATGCCGGCAAAAAATGCAAGGCGGCCACGGTTTTCTTCTTTCTTTAATACCGCGACAGCACCCACTTGTGCTAACGCCTCGATGATCAGGACACCTGGCATTACAGGATAATCAGGAAAATGTCCGTTAAAGTATTCTTCATTTGCTGTTACATTTTTAATTCCAACTGCACGCTTTCCCTCTTCTACTTCTAGAATTTGATCGACAAGTAGAAATGGATAGCGGTGAGGAATGATTTCTTTAATTTGCTCTATATCTAGCATATCGTTCGCTCCTTACATACCAAATTGGCCATACCACTAAAGGTCATATTTTTATTATCCCATTTTGTTTATCATTTGTCATTATGAAAAAGACGAACCAGGCTCTCCTGCTTCGTAACGCTTAAAAAAATGTATACACTCTTTTCAGTATAATAGAATTTTATTATTGCTGACACGGAGGTCGAAAAGAGTGTATACCCAAGTTAGGGAAAGGCAATTTGCATAAAGCATTATTTGCCTTAAATGTCGTATTCACAATTCATTATAAGGGACAGAAATAAGAAAGAAAAACTTAATATTTTACGTTTTTTCTCGTTATTTATGAAAATTACTACTGATTCCTCTTTTTATCTTATATTATCTTAAATGTTATATTTAGAAATTAAAATTTTCATAAAAACAAGCTATATTCCAGTCATAGATATATAAATCCATTTTGATTTTTCGACATATAAGCCGCGGCTATGGATAACAAAAGGTGACCTGCACTCTTTGTTTTCACTTGGCATGGGGACAGGCGCTTCTATGCATGGCCGGATGCTCTCTCCCACCTAAAAAGAAGGGTTTTATGTCGATTTTTTAATTTGTATTTACATAGTCCGAAAGAATGATTTATTCAAGTTACAAACATTTCGTTGTTGAGTTTATGCATATCATGATAGAATTTGGATAACATTGGATCATTCTTTTAGTAACCTTAAAAATCTAAATAACTACTATCATTTAGAGAGGAAGTAACGGATGGCAAAAGGAACGCACACAATGGATCTATATGTACCACTAGATCATACGTGGAACTTCGTTAGTGATATGAACAATTGGGCACCGCTCATTACTGGTTACGTCGCACATAAAATTATTGATGATCGCCATTCAACTTGGCGTTTACATGGCGATTTAGGCGTAGTGAAACGTCATATTAACTTGAACGTCGAAATTACCGAGTGGCAGGAACATGACAAGGTAAGCTTTACGATCGCTTCTCCGACAAAAAAATTGATTGGTAGCGGCTTCTTTCGTGCTGAGGCAATTACTCCTTCAAAAACACGAATAACGAGTGAGTTGGAAGTGAAAGCAACTGGGAAAGGTGCCTTGATTTTTAATGGAGCAATGAAACCATTCGTACCAAAAATGACAAAAAAACTTTCAAAAGCCATTGCTAGCAAGTTAGTGGAGCAAGAATAATTAACATATTAACACAAGATGATTTCGAATTATCCCACTTACTTAGTAGATATAAAAAGTAGAAAATCAATCAAAAAAGAGATTTACCTTTAATAAAAAAGATAAATCTCAAAAAGTATACACACACTATTATTTCTTCACAATCGATAAAGATTGAACTTCGCTATGTGTCTGTTCTGAACGAGCAGCGATATAATAATTTTTTGTTTCATAGAAGTAGTTCTTTTCTGAATCATTACTTATGCTTTCCTTACCAAGTAATTCTTGCAACTTTGTAATAGACAGTGAAATATCTTGGAACACGACTTCTACTACTTTGTCTTGCGAAATACCAAATTGAATATTTCCATCTTTGACAACTGTTCTACCTGCTACATTTTGTGATGGAATTAATGTATTAGGATATGTCGTTTTTAGTTCATTTAATGTCTTTCCAAAATAAGTAGGAGCATTCATAACTTGTGCCCCATATGCACGACTTAACAAAGAGGTTACGTCATCTAATTTTGTATCCTCCATCACACTATTACTCGGTGTAAATGGTACAATATACTGTGCATTCACCCACCCGGTTTCACCACTTGGTAATGCAACTTGTAGCCATTCGGCACCAGTTGCTGTATCCTTTTTACGATCAGATATAGTAAATAAATCTCCAAAGTTGGTTACCGCTAAACGTTCACTACTTGTACTTGCTTCTTTACGAACACTAATATCATTACTATTTACTATATATTTCTCATCCTTAGCCTGCTTACCTTCAGCAGCACTCTTACTTTGAGCTGATTTTTCTGTATGCTGCTTATCTTTTTTCAACGGAAGTAAATCTTTATAATAGAAGCCTGTTGTAATGATACCAGCCATAAGTGCTAAACAAATTCCCATTATCACACCTTTTTTCTTTTTAAACTTACGACGGTGTGTTTTGAACTTACGGCGGTGTGCTTTGAACTTACGACGGCCTGCCTTAACCTCTGTTGAGTACTCTTGCAATAAGCCATGCTGAAAGGTTTCCAATTGCTCCTCTTGTAGCTTCTTTCGCTCTTCTGGTGTCATTTTATTATATTGTTTTAAGAAAGAGTGATAATTCGTAGCAACCTCATTCACATCTCCATATTCTCTTACTTGTCCATAATATAACCAGATTGCTTTGGTACAAAAACTTTTAACCTGTTCTAAAGAATGACTAATAAAGAAGATTGTTTTTCCTCTTTCTTTAAATTCATTCATCTTTTTTAAACACTTATTCGTAAATGTTTGATCACCAACAGATAAAGCTTCATCAATCACTAAAACATCCGGATCAATATTTACAGAAATTGCAAAACCTAACCGGGCCTTCATACCACTAGAATATGTTTTAACAGGTTGATTTATAAATTTACCTATATCAGCAAATTCAATAACCTTTGGGGTAATCTCCTTAATTTTTTCTTTCGTTAGCCCCATCATTAAACCTTTTAAGTTAATATTTTCAATCCCGGTTAATTGACCATTTAGTCCTGAGGAAATTGCAATTAATGCAGCTGATCCTTTTATATCAATTTTCCCTTTATTAGGAATTGTTACACCGGCAATTAAGTTTGATAAGGTACTTTTCCCTGATCCATTCAAACCTATGATTCCGACGATTTCTCCCTTAGGCACTTCAAAAGAAACGTCGCTTAAAGCATAGTGAAATTCTCCATCTTCCTGCTTTCGAAACAAATCTTTCAGCTTATCAGATGGCTTGTTGTACATTTTATATTTTTTGGTAACGTTTTGAAACTTTACTGTATAATTCATTGAATCATTCACCTTTTATAAGTAGTCAACAAACTGCTTACGGAATTTAATGTGAAGCATAGAACCAATGACAAAGAGAACAATTACCATTCCCCAGAAATATAGCGTATAACCTGAGAAAATAATAGAACTTTGACCATAAGCCACCGCACTTCTATATATTTCTAGTATATAATAAAATGGATTTAGCTTAACAAGAAATACAAACGCTTCTGGCATATTTTCCTTTGGCTCCCAAAATATCGGTGTCAAAAAGAATAGCATACGTGTAACAGATTGAATCAGTAACTGAATATCCCGTAACATTGTCGATAATGTGGATGTAATAAACCCTAATGCAACTAAAAACATTGTAACAGAAAACATTCCATACAATAAGGTGAAGATATTAATTACATGCCATCCTTGACTAATCAGGGAAATAACTAACATTAATATAACGAGCATAAAATGTGTATACAATTGTGATGTTATAACATATGTTGGAATAATACTTAATGGAAAATTCATTTTTGAAACTGTATTTAAACGACTATAAATGGAATTAGATCCTTGTGAAATTGATGCGCTAATAAAAAACCATGGTACCAACCCACAAACAAGAAAGACAAAGTAAGGAACGCCATGTACTGGCGCTCCTCCTCGAATTCCTAATCCAAATACTAACCAATATACACCAATTTGTGTAAATGGATTTAAAAACACCCATAGCATACCTAATAAATTACCTGCATATGCTTGCTTTAATTCATAAAGAGATAATCTACGAATTAAATAAAAACTTTCAAAGTGTTCTTTAATGATAGTTTTTAGGGCATTCATACCGTAACCACTTTTTCACCTAGCGCTTCATATAAAGTTCCAAAGTTAACAATTTTCATTTCATCAGTTGAAACTGCTTGTACACAATTACGTGTATCAAGAACAACAGCATTTGCCATGTGCGGTGCTAAAGCTTCATAATTCATTGTTTTAAATTCATCATGATCTGTTAAAACAAGAATTAAGTTTGCATCTTTTACAGCTTCTTCTGCAGAATGTAATTCAAAGAAATCGGACTCTACATGCGGATCATGTGCCGTAACTGTAATTCCTTCGTTACGAATTAAGTCGATTACATCCATCGCTGGACTCTCACGCATATCATCTACGTTTCCTTTATATGTGACACCAAATGCTGCTACTTTTGGATTTTCAACACCTGCAAGTAATTCTTTTACCTTTTCAGTTACATAATGTGGCATAGAAACATTTGTTTCACGAGAAAGTTTAATAATATTCGCCAACTCAGGTGCTTTCGCAACGATAAAGTATGGATCAACCGCTAAGCAATGTCCGCCTACACCTGGACCTGGATAGTGTAAGTTTACACGTGGATGTTTGTTAGCCATTTCAATTACATCTAATACATTAATTTCTAGAGAGTTACAAACTTTTGTTAACTCATTCGCAAGTGCAATATTCACATCACGGAATGTATTTTCCATCAGCTTAGACATTTCCGCTGTTTTTGCATTTGTTTTAATAATCTCACCTTGTACGAATACACCGTATACGCGAGCTCCAGCTTCTGCACATGCAGGAGTAACGCCACCAACGATACGATTGTTATATACTAACTCATGTAAAATTTGTCCTGGGAGAACACGTTCTGGACAATGAACAAGATAAATATCTTCCCCAACTGTAAATCCTGCTTCTTCTACTAATGGTTTTATATAGTCATCCATACTACGTGGAGCAATTGTAGACTCAACGATAATCACATTTCCCTTCTTCACAAATGGAAGAGCCTGTTTCGTCGCTGTTAATACATATGTTAAATCACAAGATTTATGTTCATCATCATGGTTTGGTGTTGGAACAGAAATAATAAACGTATCCGCTTCTTCTGGTGTTAAAGATGCACGGAATAGTCCTTTCTCAACTACTTCTTTTACAACTTCGCCAAGACCTGGTTCTTCAATATGAATTTCACCACGATTTAGCTTGTCCACCACTTGTGGATGAATATCTACACCAACTACCTCTGTTCCATATTTCGCAAACATTGCTGATGTTGGTAATCCGATATAACCTAAACCCATAGTACAAATTTTCATTTTAAAATTCTCTCCTATCTTATAATTAAAGTAATAATGCCTGTAAAGTTAAATAGATTCTATGAATCTATTTAACTTTACATATCTATAATTTTATAGTGTTTGTGCTTTTAGAGACTATTTGTTTATAGCTATCTCTCACAAATACTTTAAACATATATTGACCTGAAGCTGTTACTTTATAATCTAGCTGAGGGGTTGATTTATACATGATTTTTTCAACTATTTGTTTATCCTTATAAACATAATAAGCATATTGTACACCAATACCAACCGCATTACATGTTACAACAATATTTTCCATCCCTATTTTTTCAACTTTAACCTCTTGGATAACAGGCTCTTTCAAAATAGGGGAAGAAAATATTTTTCCATTTAAAATATTTTCTACTTTCTTTTGCAAATAAATAGGAAAATGCATTTTCAAATCCTCATGTGTCAACCCATTTTCCACATCGAGACTTACATTATACCCTTGATGTAACAGCATATTATGCAAAGGCATTACATGGTTCGCATAATGATGATCTCTCGTCCCTATCATGATATGAATGTTTGGTGATACTTCATTCGGTTGATTTAGCAACTGAAATAGAAGTTGATCAAGATAATAGCAATCTCCCTCTTCAGCACTACCTGCGATATAACCCGCGATATTTTGTCCTGGTGTTTGCTTAATTAGATAACTACCAATTTTACTTTGCGGAGCTCCCGATATAATATTACCAAAATAATATTTAAGACCAAAATAAAGAGCTGCATAGCCTCCTTTAGAAGATCCTATGGTCGTTACATTTTCATGAGAAACCTTATGTTTAGCCATTGTATATTGAATAAGAGACGTTACTGCTGTTTCAATAGAATGGTCTCGCTGATTCCCTATATAATAAGAACCTTGGTCGCCAAAATCATCTAGAATAAATAATTTATTAACCGGGGCCTCTTGTAATGATTTCATATAATTAAAAACAAAATTATATTTTGGTGACATTGCAGAAAAAACAACAAACAATTTATCCTTATATTGCTCTTCTTTCGCTTCCTCAAAATAGTACCTTAGGCTACGCGTGCTTTCAAAAACCTTTTCAAATTGGAATGGAAGTATCCCTTCTTTTCCTACTTTAAAAGAATCTAATCGGAATTCTGTTTTACATTCTACGTTAGAACCACTTAAGTCAACTTCAATCGTAGTAGATGGTTCCTTTTCTTCCATTTTCGGAAATACCCATCCTTGCATTTGCGGTTTTATTTGTTCTTTCACTGTACTTATTCGAACTGGGGCCTCCGTAAAGACCTCTATCTCCATCACCTTTTTGGTATCCCTAAATAACTCGACAATACGATCGCGCACGTGAACAGTAATGTCTGGTGCAACATGCCATAATAGCTTATACTCATGACGCTTGTCTGAAAGGATAGAATCATGTATAACTACTCGTTTTTCTCGTTTTGGATATTTTACATTTCTTGTATGTTTTACACCTTCATAGCGTAAGTTTACTCCGGTAGCCTCTGCTTCATCTTTAGAAATACAATAATCCGATACATACACCTTATCATACTGTTTGTCTGTTCTTGGTAACCCTTTCCCATCAATAATGAGAGTATTATGAGCAAAAGATGAGTACGCGTACTTTGTAAATGAATCTTGATAATTGTACCCGTTCGGCCCTGCTTCTGTAATGATTTCTCCATCTGAATAAATATATACATTTAAGTCATCACTATGTTTATGATAATCTGCATTATATGCAGCCGTAAACAGAACGTACGTTGCTTTTTCTTTTTTTTCCCAATCATCTCGGAAAATTGCATATCCTGACTTTGGGAATACTTTATCATTTTCTTTCGGGGGTTCACCTTGTTCCCCCTTCGTAACAGCGTAAAGATATTCTTTACTATTATACAATTGACCGTAACCGCTATTCCCCACTAATTTTGCTTCCGTATCGCATATAGGGGGGAAATAACCGTCTGGACGAATAATATGAATCGAGTAGTCCTCCATCCTCTGATACATTTCGATAAACACTCGACTTAGCGCTTCATCAGTTACCTCTAACCAATCCACTAACTTTTTCAAATAAGAGACTACCAGCATATGATAAGATGGGGACTGTTCTTTATGAACTCCATCTTCTGTACAAATACCCTCGAAATATTCTTTTAGCCGTAATATCGTTAATTGCTTATATTGTTCGCATATGGTAGCATCTGCACCCTCAAAATAAGAAGCAAATACAAGCAAGGAAATATCTTGAAACATTCCGTGGGTTGTATTAGTTGCATGAAAAGAATCTTGTGCTAATAATGCTGCCGTATCAGACATTGCCTTCTCTAGCAATAGACAATCTGATTCGGATAACTCTTGTTTTGCTAAGATATAAAATCTCAACCAATATTGCATCCGAAGGGCAGTTGTCTCATTATGATACGCCACCTTATCTTGGCTCGTCTCGAATGGATAGCTATAGATCCAATTACGAATTAGGTCTATTCCTTTTACAATATATCTAGGATCTCCCTTTTCGCAATATGCATCTATTAAACACCCTAAAAATGTATGCCCATGTATTAATCGTAAATAACTATGAGATCGATTATCTTCCCATTTAATAAGTGCAGAATACGAAACAATACCAAAAGGAGGCAATGTATAAGTATTTCTTTTAATCATCAGATCTGCTGCTTTTATATAATCTTTATTACGACTCCTTGGTAATGCTTTAAGAATACCCTGTACTTTCTCGCCTGTTAGATGAGAAGGAATATACAGTTTCATTCTAAACTTCCCCTCCATTCTGTATAAAGCAGAGAGACATCTCTATGTTCTTATCTTCTGAATAGGAAGGATTAGTTTTTTATTAACTCTTCCATTATATGATCCCAATGCGCTCCAACCTTCTTAATATCAAAACGAGATTGGACATATTGTTTCGCATCTCGACGAAGTGATTCACTAGAATCCATACTATTAATTTCAATAATGCGACTTACACATGAATCGATGTCGTCCTGTAAATAAGAAGGAGGATAAATCGTGTCACTACCATCCCACTTCAAAATAATAGGATATGAGCCAGAAGCCATTCCTTCACTTGGTGCTAAATGAAAGCTTTCAAAATCACTCGTTGATAAAACAAATCCAATTTTTTGAAACCATTCATCAACCGGTCCAAATCCATCAAAAATAATAGCATCTTTCCAAGGAGCAGCTTCAATACGCTGAAACAGCTCCTCATAATATTCACGTTCTTCTTCCTTTTTCCATAACCATGGATACTCCTGAGGCATTTTTCCTTTTACGAATAATTTGTAACGTGAATCTTGTTGCCACAGTTTTTCTAACATATCTACAGCAAGATCAAGACGTTTCATTTTTGGACACATTCCAATAATACCCAAGTTATATGAAACTTCTTCTTTCGGCCTATCTAACTGTTCTGCATGTAGAGTATTATAGATCATCTTCATTTTTTCACGCGGTAACTTAAATGTTCTATAAAACTCTTCATAAACATAAGGTGAAATCGCAATAATTGTATCAATATTTTCAAGCACAAACTGTTTTGGATAAATTGTATCCAATTCTTGTCGATGCATACGAACTATGAGCTTTTGATGAGGAAGCTTATTTTCAGAATACCAAACTGCATTTCCAAGTCCCCATTCACAAACGATGATATCTGCCCATTGTAAACATTCTTGACTATGTTCCTCATTATGCGTATTATGTCCAGTCCATTGATCTATCTTAATCTCGTATTTTCCCAAACCTTTTAGATAATCCATAATTAACTTTGCAAACTTCAGATCATGTCCAGCAAAAATTACATTTTTCTTTTTCATAGATATCTATCCTTATAATTCGATTTTTTTTACTATATTCTTCAATTGTTTGCGATTCGTATGTTTGTAAGCATCAGATAAATAATTATATTTATCATTACTATACAATGTTTTTCCGTATTTAAAGTACGCATTAAAGTCTACTTCAGCTTCTAAATTGTTCAGCACATCTGTTAATGCTTCTTTCATAAATACATCTGTTTTTGCTACTGCACGTGCTGGAGATAAGGAACCTACAAATTCGTATTCTGATTGATTGTTATGTTCAATAATCTCTCTATTATTTTCCACACCAAAATACGCATGTTTTCCAATAAAATCACTATCAGTAAATGTTGTACTTAACATCAAATCTGATAAGTAATAGCGACCATAATAATCATTCTGTGAAAGGTATGCAATATATGGTGTATCAATCCACTCTAAAATATTTTGATAATTATGCATATAACTTCGAACAAATGTCTTTACAGTTTTTGTATTGTACTCAGCAAACACGTCTAAATATCCCTCAAATGTATCAACAAGAACATTCAATTCTTTATTTGCATACTTTTGTCGCTCGAATTGCTCTAAAACATGAGCGAATTCTTCTTTAGAACGAGCAAATGCAAGAACCGTTACTTTCGGAAGATCTTGCGTAACACGCAATCCGATTTTTTCTGTAATATATTTTAATCTATGAGTATACGTATGTTTGCTTAATACTTCACGTATCCCTAATAACGATTTTTTTCGATATGCTCTTTCATCATTTAATAAAGAATCAAAGGCTTGATCAATGTCATTTTCATTTTCAGAAATATACACTAAATCTCCGAAAATATTCTCAACCCCTTGAGCATACGTACTCACAACTGGTGTTCCACATGCTAATCCTTCAAACACACGACGTGAAAACATTGTTGGAGATTGTTTTACAGTGTTGACATTAATCATTACTTTGTACCCTTTATACGCTTTATCAATCTCATAATATTTTAAGCTTCCTTTAATGTAAGGGTCAAAACGCTCTGGAAAACGATGATTTGGCATTAAGCCTTTTTTGTTTTTCTCATAGTTACGGTCAAAAATTTCTAATCCATATTTTGCAGCTTTGTCCAATACACGATCCATGTCAACAGAACGTTCTTCGTGATGACGGTAATAAGATCCCGCAAAACACGCTTTATTTTCACGTTCTTCAACAATTTTAATTGGATTATGAATCACCGGCTGCGCAGCAAACGGAAGAGCATACACGTGATCATGACCAGCTCTTTCTTGATAAGATGGAATCATATTTTCATCTGTTGTGAAAATATAATCAAATCGTTTTGCTGTTTCAATAAAGCGGTCAAAATGCACAGGATCTTCTTTATTCCAAAACACTGTCGGAATGTTATTCTCATTACACCATTTCAGTAAATTAAATAATGGCTTCATATTTTCTTCTCCGTAATAGCCAACACGCTTATTCCAGCTACCGCCGTTACCTTGCCATGCTGACTCTACCATAAGAAGATCTGGTTTATTATGACTTAATACTTCTAGCCAATTTTTCGGTGTAAATGTAATTAACTCACATTCTTCTTTATACGATGCTGTTGTAAATTCATCAAAAATAACTGCCATTTTCAAATCTTTCAACGGTCTTGTTGGAACTATTTCTAAAATACTTGTTTCTTGACTATTGATCCAATTGATTTCTGTATTAACATTCACAATTTCCATTTCTTTCACAGTAAATCGCTGAATGTTAAATTTACCTAAACCAGAAACACGAAAAGCAATTCTAAATTCTTTAACGTCTGGATGCGGACGAACAATCGTTGGCGTGTTTAACTTCAATTGTAATACTTGAACTTTTTTATCACCTGAATATCCAATAAACATCGGTAACGCTTCTAATCCTTCTTCAACATCCGCTCTTACGTAAAATTCATAAACATGTTTTTGTTGAATCGGCATTAATGAAATAGTAGGAAGTTCAGTAAATTTATTATTCTTTTCTTTATAGGAAAGATACATCTTTTTATCATTTGTTACATGAGATTCTCCAACAAAAGCATTATCTTCGTTAGATAACTTCAATAGCTTTCCTGTTTGAAACCAATTCATTTGGTTTAAATCTACTTCTAAACTGTTCGTAATTTTAATTGGTTTTTCATTAACAGCTATATATAAGTTACGGAAGTAACCACCGTTGCTCACTCTTAGGAAGCATTTTATATCTGTAGTATTTTTATTAAATTGAAGAATTGTTTTCTTATTAAACGGCACTTGGTGTAATTTTTGTTTTTTTCCATATTTGTACTCTAAAACAAATAAAGTGACATCCACATCACCAAATGTTTCAGCACCAGCATAAAACTCATAATAATGTTTATCTTTTGGATGAAATAAACTATTTTTCGGTGCTTCATGAATGTCAATATTTTCAAAGCACGGTACATACATAAATTGATTTCCAACTAACCTTGATTCAAAAATAGCTTGCGCATCATGATATAAAATTTTGTTATCTTTCTTCCAATTAAACAACGCCTCTTGTGGCAATTCAAAATGATAGTCATGCTCAGAATGTGATTCATGGTTAAACACAATGTCTTCATTTAACCAATAGCCATTTCCAGAAACAGCTATATTCTCAATTGTCAGAGCTCCCCTTCCGGAAACACGAATTGCTAGACGCATTGCATTGATATTCTCTGTAATATTAATAAGCTTTTTATCATTAAGGTCGATTTGTTCAACCCTTACTCTCTTATCTTCTTCATAGAATATTAAAAATAGATTCGCATCTACGTCACTACTTTTGCTGCCCTCAAATGCAACAGCAAGATTTTGTGTTTGCATTTGAATTGGATTTTTCGGAACCTCAGCAAACTTTCTATTACCTTCATTGTACGGTAAATATAAATGCTGGTCTTCTTCTAAATCGATATAAAAAGCTGATGAGCCTTTTTGATATACGATTTCAGATTGATTCGGTACATACCAATTTGTCCCGCCAATTAAACTAAAATTATTTACTCCATTTCCCTCTGGTGAATCCCACAATAATACATCATCTATACGGATAGTATGAATTTGGAACTGCCCTTTCCCGCTCACCTTCAAGGCAAAACGGACATTATCTACCTCTTTAGGGATCACAATAGACGTAGCAACATTAAATGGAATACTATGGTCAGCCTTCTTCTGATCATTTCCATAAAAAATAACATGTAGACTCACATCTACTTGTTTTTCTTTTTTTCCTTTCATCTCAACTTTATATTCCTTACCAGGTTGTACTCGAATCTGTTTATTCTTAGGAACAATCTTGAAGTCTGTATTTGTTTCGCAATATGATAAATGAGTGTACTTTTCAGTCATAAGATTAGAAGTAAAAGTATTTGTTTTTTCATTGAATACAATAGGAGCATCTGCTTGCTTAAACCATTTGCTAAATGAAATTTCTTCTACTCCCAATTGTTGTACCCATTTATTTGGACGTTTATTAAGCCATTGACGCTTTTCCTTAACTTCTTGTAGCTTTAATGAAAACTGATTGTTCATAATCTACTTAACTCTCCTTTACTTATTCCCTAAAGTCACTCTTAATTTTTTTCGAATACGCCAATACTTAATTGTACAACGCCCTAAAAAAGAACTGCGAAGAGATTGGTATTTATGTTGCAACTGTTCATATTTTTTCTTCTCATTAAAAAGTTCTTTCAATTCTTTTTCACGTAAATTTAATTGCTCATGCAATTCCTGTTTTATTATCATTAATTCTCTTTCCATAGCAGAAACTTGCTTCGTTAATCTTTTATTCTCCAAATCTACTTTACTCAGCTCTATCATATATACCACCTTTATAGCATAATCTCTTTTTTCCTTACTTATCACACAAAGAATTTCAATAACAAACACTATCTTTTAAGATGCTATTTCTCTATAAATATCGATGAATGCTCGCTTTTCCTCATTCCAATTGTATTTTTCACGAGCTGTAAAACAATTCTCTTTCATTCTTTCTCTTTCTTCAGGATGATCTAGTAAATAGTTTACCCCTTCAGCAATCGAAGCAGGCTCATGAGAGTCTACACAGACCCCTACATTTTCTTTTTCAACTACACCCTGGATTTCAGGAAAACTACAAGCGACAACCGGTACCCCACTCATCATATATTCAAATAGTTTATTTGAAGAAGCTGAATAATGGTTAAAACAAACATTATTTAATAGTTGAAAACCTAAATAAGCATTCTTTGTATAATGTATTAGATCCTGAACTGGTACTTTTGGAAGAAACTTCACACGTTCTTCTAGCTGCATGTCTTGTACCATTTTTTGCAGCTCTGGTTTAATTCGTCCATCACCAATAAACACAACTATCCCTCGTTTAAACATTGGAACCGCTCGTACTAACTTATCAAGTCCTCGACCAGTTTGAACACCACCTTGATATAAAAGAATCGGTTCATCTTTTGGGAGATTTAATAATTCATGTAAATCTACGGAATCACTAAACTCAGGATTTGAGACAAATGGATAGTTATGAATAACTTTTGGATAAAAACCATACAAATCTTCTGTATATTTTGCTCGTGTATGATTTTCCATAATCATTACATCACAAAATTTAATCAAAAACTTCTCCATTACACCGTAAATACGACTATTATATCCTGTTCGACTCGTTTGTACTTCGTGAGAGTCATAAATGAGTTTCTTTCTTCTAAATATTTTTGCACACATAAATCCTTGCGGTACAGTATTCAAATCATTCGAATGGTATATATCATACTTCTTCTTTAAACCAGCCCGTATCATTCTGAACAAAATTGCTCCCCTCACAAACAAAGTAGCAACCTTCCTCTGTGAAAGTAAATAAGCTAATACTAGCAAACTAATTGTTAGTATCGGAAACTTCCAAACTCCTAACATAGCGAAGAGGCCAAAAGCACCCATTGTAACGATATTTTTCATCGCTACTCTTTTTGCACGTTTAGCCAATCCGAATACTTTTTGTAATGATGGAATTCGATTTTTCACACGGGTTACAGTAAATCCTTCCGGACGCTGTTCCCATGTAGGAAGATCGACTTGTTTCCAATCATGAATACAAATTAAATCTACCTCATATCCAGCTTCGACCAAAGCTGTACATTCTCTTAATACACGAGCATCATTTGTGAAGTGGTTCCATACAAACATGCAAACTTTCTTCTGTGACATTTTTTTCCTCCAGTACTTGCACTAAAGTTTTGATATTTGTTTTCCAACGCAATGTTTGAAACGCATATCGGTATCCATTTTTTCCAAGTTGCTTCTGTAACTGTTTATCATTTGCCAATTTTATAATATAATCGCCTAGTTCATTAACTGTTCGATTTTCAGCAACAAATCCACATTCCGCTTCTTCAATAACTTCTTTTGCATAACCATCAACATCAGCAACAATCGGTTTTTTCATACTCATATAATCAATAACTTTTCCAGGAAGAACTTTTTTAAAGACATCTTGCTCCACTAAACTCACATAAGCTATGTCTGCAGCAGCAACTTCAGCAAGTGTCTCCTCACGGTTTTTAGGTTTAATTAATTCAATATTAGAGAGGGTTTTATTTTGAATCCTCTCCTCGATATCATTTTTTTTATAACCATATCCGATAATCTTAAATGTAATATTTTTATAGTCTTGTAAATACTCTGCCACGGAAATTAATTTTGTAATATCTTGTGCCAATCCAATGTTTCCTGTATAAATAATTGTAAGATTATCACTATTATTTTCCTTCGGGACAATAGATAATTCCTCTTCCGTTAGTGAATTGGGAATAAATGAAATAAGCTTTGGTTCAATACCCTTTGAAACAATGTAGGAGAAAAAACCTTTACTATTAATAATGATTTGGTCAGCCGCATGATAGATGCTATTTTCTAATTTATAAGCGATTTTTAATATCCACTTTTTATTAAAAAAACCTACTCCTATTAATGATTCTGGCCATAAATCTCGTACATCTAAAATCAATTTTGCTTTCATTCTTTTCTTAGCAAACATACCAGTTACAGCAACGAAAATTGATGGCGTAGACACAAAGACATAATCATATTTTTCTTTATCTTTACATATTGCCAGGATAAATCTAAGAGCAACTTCTATATACAACATCAACCTTCGAAAAAGATTTCTTGTATACTTCCTCATTTTCGGATGAATACGTATCGTATCTTTCTCTATATCCCCATTACCCCAATAGCTTGGATCTTTATATAAATTACGATTTGGGTAACTAGGATCAGAAGTTAGTACCGTAACCTCATATCCCTTTTTCTCCAATTCTAAGTATATATTCTTCATTCTATTCGCCGCGCTACCAATTTCCGGATAAAAATTCTGTGTAATCATTAAGATCTTTTTCATATCGAATAATCTACCACCCACTTATGATATTAAAATCATCTATATAATATTATATTATTATTCATACCTTGAAAATTAACATTTGTTTAAAATCAGATTACAAAAAGTAAGATTTATACATACATAAGGATACTATGAAACATTAATGAGTTAAATACTTTTTTACAAATCCCAACATAATACTACAATTACATGCTCATGAAGCTAAAATTATTCTATAAAGATATAAAAAAATAATAAAAAACACCTGTACAAAACTGAACTATAGATTCAAGTTTTGTACAGGCATTCCTTAGTTTTATTTTAGTGCACGACGTGGTAATTTATCGATGTTCTCTAACATGATTCCTGTACCAACTGCAACGCAATGCATTGGGTTTTCAGCGATTAACACCGGTACTTTTAACTCTTCTGCTAAAAGCATGTCGATGCCGTGTAATAACGCTCCACCGCCTGTTAAAATAACACCGCGGTCAATAATGTCTGCAGATAATTCTGGTGGTGTACGCTCTAATACACCTTTTGCAGCTTGTACAATAATAGAAGCGTTTTCTTTTAATGCTTCTGTAATCTCTTCTGAGCATACTTTAATTGTACGAGGCAAACCTGTTACCATGTCACGGCCACGAATATCAAGCTCTTCGCTACGTGCACCTGGGAATACTGTACCGACTTTAATTTTAATATCTTCTGATGTACGTTCCCCGATTAATAGTTTATACTTACGTTTAATATAATTTAGAATCTCCATATCAAACTTGTCGCCGGCCATTTTGATAGAGGAGGAGGTAACAATATCACCCATGGAAAGTACGGCGATATCTGTTGTACCTCCACCAATATCAACAACCATGTTTCCGCTCGGTTGGAAAATTTCCATACCAGCACCAACAGCAGCTACTTTTGGTTCTTCTTCTAAGAATACTGTTTTACCACCTGAACGTTCAGCAGCTTCGCGAATTGCTTTTTGTTCTACAGATGTGATGTTTGTTGGACAACAAATTAAAATGCGAGGTTTTGAAAAGAAGCTTTTCACGTCCAGTTTGTTAATGAAATGCTTTAACATTGCTTCTGTAATTTCGAAATCTGCAATTACACCATCTTTAAGCGGACGAATCGCTACAATATTACCAGGTGTACGTCCTACCATACTTCTTGCTTCTTCACCTACCGCTAATACTTTACCAGTATTACGATCAATTGCTACAACAGACGGTTCGTTTAATACGATACCCTTACCTTTTACATGAATTAATACATTAGCCGTGCCTAGGTCAATTCCGATATCTCTCGCAAACATTCCTGTTTCTTCCTCCTCGATATTCAAAATCAGGTTGCACCCGAATTCTTTTACACCTAATTTCTGATTTTATCATAAATTTAATGAAAACGTAACATTTGCAAAAGAATTCTTCTGAAAATATTACGTCAGCACCAAGGAATGTTTGCCAATATCATGTTATTGCCGCACAGTTTTTTCTGTATCTTCTTTTTGGTACTTTTGCTTCGTCGCTTCCCCGCCGCGCAGGTGACGAATCGACTTATGATAATCAAGAATTTCTTTCACTTCATTTGCGAGCTCTGGATTTATTTCTGGTAAACGTTCTGTTAAATCTTTATGGACTGTACTTTTTGATACCCCAAACTCCTTTGCAATTACACGAACTGTTTTTCTTGTCTCCACGATATACTTACCAATCTTGATAGTTCTCTCTTTGATGTAATCGTGCACACCACTCGCCTCCCTAAATTGGATGTGAGAAGTGTGAAATGAGACTCGCTGCATATGACTAAGAAGTAAATTCGAGTGCTGCTTGTAAGCGCTAAACATTCTGGAATTTATAATGAAATGATTCACGATTTCTCACCTCAAACACTCTCTTTGCATTGGTTTATACCATTGTATTGCTGGTATTCCAGTTATATGCTACAAGTTCTGTATTTTTTCGGACTAAGATGACAAAAATTACATTTTTCGGGAGGGCAATCATAAATTAGATAACGTGAAACTTTAATCAGTGGGGGCCTTCATCCCCACCTAACTTCTTTGCTTTTTGCTGAATTTTGAGATGGGGGTATTGCTACCCGTTAATGTAGGATAAACATTTCTAAATATGGACCTAGCTCTATTTCATCTCAAAAGTGCTTATATGACCGCTGATTTCATCCCTATATAGAGTACATATTCCATTAATAGTTTTACTAAGAAAGGAGCTTCCAATCTGTTAAAGCAAAATAAAATATAGAAAGGCTGGCTCATTACGTGATGAGTCAGCCTTTGAGAACACTTATTATTATATATTTAACACGCAAATTATAGTGCCTGATTTCTTCGCTCCCCCTCCATCCTAAAAATCGGATAGCTTGAGTTACGAGAGTTTCATAAATCTATGTTATTTTCTTGAAAACTTAACCAAATATCTATAGAACTATAAAATCTTTCTTGTAAATAAGCTTTGCATACATTAGATGATAAAATTAAAAGAGCAACTAAGCTAATTAACTCAGTTACTCTTTTATATCAAATAAAAATAGAGAATCTTATTTTCCCATCTTTACTACACTTGTACTCTTTGCTTCGATTTTATTATTTTTATCTTTTACGAACACTTTTACCTTATAGTCACCAGATTCCTTCACTTTATAAGTTAAAGAATTCTCTGGTTTATAATTCATTTTTTCTACTACTTCGTCACCTTTATAAATATAATAAGCATACTGTAGCTTATCTCCTGTTGCTTTTGCTCCAACCTTTAAATTCTGATCATCAATCTTTTGAATCGTCACGTTTTTAATCTTTAAATTATCCGCTTTTTTCTCTTGATTGACATTCTTTTTAGATGTTTCTTGAGTTGTTTCCTTACCACATCCAGATAATATAAGTAATACTGCTATGAATGGTAAAATTAATTTTTTTATCACTGTATTCACCTCAAAAATCAAAATTTTAATTATTCTAGTGAAAATTATAACAAAAAAGGAATATAAAAGTAACGAAAAATTCAAAGATGGCCTTCGCCAACAATAACAAAATACCTATTCTAAATAAAAGACCCTTTATTTTATCACTTTATATTTCGATACTTCTGTACTGATAATCTTAGCTGGAACTCCAGCCACTACACAATTACTAGGGATATCTTTTGTTATTACAGCATTCGCCTCGATAATCACATTGTCTCCTATTTTTCCACCTATGCACTTTGCACCAGAAGCAATAAAAACATCGTTTCCTTTTATTGGTATTTCCTCTTTAGATTCAATTGTAACATTTTGACCAATAACACAGTTTTCACCGATTACAGCCTTAGCATGCATTACTACACCTATGCCTCCATAGGCAAATCTTGTTCCTTTTCCGATCTCAGCAGTATATGGAATAACAGAATTATATCTAAAATGAATGTACTTTTCCGTAAAGTTTGCCCCCTCCTGCAAACCATTTTCGTAACAAAATTTAGATATCTCATGCAATTCCGTGATACTCATATCAACCATCTTTTTTATTACATAGTTATGAGAGACGAGATTAAAATCGAAAATTTCATAATCTGTAATTCCAATGGTATCAAACATCAGTTTTGTGCCCTCGGTAAAATGATCAGCTACGATCATCTTGAAATTCCCAATTTCTTTCAATTGATGTATGCCGATTATTTTTATCCCAAAAAATATTTTATCCCACTTCTGGTCATCTACATCTACAAAATATTTAACCGCTTTCCGTGTATCAAGTATACTTTTAACAGCAGCCCCTTTTTTAGATACACCAAATATTACAATAGGGACTTCTGGTTCTGTTATAATTTCCTTACTGTAAAAACCTTGAAATTTCATTCGATTTGTCGTGAAAGCTATTGTTTCTTTACTCTTATCTCTTATAAAAACCCGAACACGATATATCCCTGGCTTTTGCAGGTTATATTCAAATGTTCCTTCATTCGTATAAGCTCCTTTTTCTACAATATCATCCTCACAGTAAAGGTAATACGCGTACTGTAGATTTTCACCTACAACATCACATGTCACTTTCAATTGATAAAAATTTTCTATTTTTATATCGATGTCTCGAATCTCTATACTCAATCCTTTTCATCTCCTTCGAAATTACCTTATAAACAGACACAATTATTCTTATTACACTTATTTTCTTTCCATTAGCTCATCGATTTCAAAAGAGATTTTTTTCAATGAATATTTTTCCTCAACAAATTGTTTCAATTGCTTACTATCATTCAATTTATTTATCTCAATAAATCTAACAGCTTCATCTGTCGTTTCAAATATGTATTTTTGAGGGAACACAGTGTTTACTCCTTCTCTTCTCAAAACGATCGGATACGCTCCAGATGCCATTCCCTCAATAGGGACCATATGAAAGCTTTCATAATCACTCACTGATAATACATATCCTATATTGGTTAACCACTCTGAAACGTCTCCCCATCCTTCAAAAGATATATGATCTTTAAAGGGTGACTGCTCAATTCTATCGAACACCTTGTCATAGAATTCTCTTTCAACTGGATTATTCCAAACCCAGCTAAACTCTTCTGGATGTTTTCCTTTAATAAATAAACGGTACCTATTATCTTGATAAGATAACTTTTCAAAGATATCGAATGCTCGATCAATCCTTTTCAGCTTTGGAACTATTCCAATGATTCCTAAGTTAAATTCTGATCCTGCTTTTTTAGATGTATTAAATCTATCAATCTCTACAGCGTTATAAATAACTTCCATTTTTTCGCGTGGCACTTTTGCTACTCGATGAAACTCTTCATAAATATACGGAGAAATTGCTATAAGCTTATTAATCTTACTATAATCAAACATGGCAGGATACTTCGTATTCATCTCAAAACGATGTAAACGCACAAACAACTTTTGATGTTCTTTCTTATGCTGTTGGTACCAAACAACATTTCCTAATCCCCATTCACAGAATAAAATATCTGCCCACTCTATGATTGCAAGGCTTTTTTCGACATCATGCTGTTCATGACCTTGCCATTGGTCAATCCGTACTTCATAGTTTAGCTCTGTTTCAAAAAAATTGATAATATGAGAAATAAATTTTAAATCATTTCCGATAAACGCTATTTTCTTCATGATTGTCACCTAAATTAGATATTTATTTTACGAATAAAATTATCTATGCCCTTTCTGCTTTTATAATTGCCAATTACATTAAAATCATCAATATTAAAGAATCTAAATCCGTACTTAAACAAGTTATCTAAAGATCGCTGTGAACGACTTGTAAGCTGATTTACAAACTCCAATGGGCTCAACAATTTACTTGCTTCCTTGTACAATAATGACTGATCCATATTCCCATTCGTCACATATGTATATTCAGGTCCTTGCTTTTTAACAATAATTGTTTTCTCTGTATATGAAGTTGCCAGCATCATATCTGTCAAATAATGTTCACCGTAATAATTTTGCAAATGAAACGGAGCATAATATTCTGTTTCAATTATATCGTTAATACTTTCATAATGATGGATATAGTCGATTAAGTATGTCTTTACCATATCATTATTATTCGTATTAAATATTTTTAAGTAACCCTCGAAAATATCCAAAAGAATTACTAATTTTTTATTTTGAAACTGTTGTCTATGAAATTGCTCCATTAATTCTTCATAGTCCTTATGACTCTTCACAACCCCAATTACTGTTACTTGTAACTCTTCTTTTTTATAAGAAAAGCTCATATAATCTAACATATCCCTAACTCTGTTATGATAAGTATGGTGTGATAAAACCTCTCTTAATGCATGTAAACGAACCTTTTTATAAAAATATTCGTCTTCAAACAACAACCTTATTCGCATTTGCAGCTCCTGATAGTCTGATGAAGCAACTACTAAATCCCCAAGCATCGTTTTAATCCCTAACGACTCAGAGCTAACTACAGGAGTATTAGCAGCAAGTAATTCAAATACTCTTCTTGAAAACATCGTCGGTGAATCAATGATACTATTCACATTTAAAGAAACTTTGTAACCTTTATAAGCAAGATCGATTTGATCTCCTTTTAATGTTCCGACAATATACTGTTTAAATTCTTCCGGGAATCTATTAGGAGATGTCGGATTATCATAATTACGATCATAAATATCTAAACCATATTCCCCCGAAATATTGATCATATTATCCATTGCACGTTTTCTTTCAGGAAATTTATCTCCATAATACGCTCCTGCAAATACGACCTTATCTCTACGTTCAAATCTCTCAACTGGATTATGATATTTTGGCTGTGCAGCGAATGGCAATGCTGCAACTGCTTTACATCCTTCAGATGTATATTTCCTAATTGAATTTTCATCCGTAGTAAATACAAAATCAAAATGCTTTGCAGTATTAATAAACGCATTGTAATGAAAAGGATCCTCTTTATTCCAAAAAATCGTTGGAATCTCTCTATCTTTACACCATCGTAATAACTGCAATAAAATTTTATTATCACGAGACCCACCAGTTCCTACCTTATTTTGCCAATCTCCATTATTACCAAACCAAGCAGACTCACAGAAAAATAGATCTGGTTCAACCTCTAATAACTCTTGCTCCCAATTATCTGGAGTAACCTTGATAAGGTTAAACTCAGGCTCAAACGACCTAGTTGTAAATTCATCTGCAATGAAAATAACATTTAAATCTCTTATATTTTTAAGCTTTCTTTTTGGAACATCTAGGTTCATTCTTGTATTATCTTCACGTACCCAGATAAATGGGTTGTGTAAATAAACCGCTCCATTTCGTCTTAAACGTATTCCTATTTTTAATTGATCACTTTTATCTAATTTTGGAACAGTAAAGCACACACGTTTTCCTATATTTACTTTTGTCTGATCAATTTTTTTACCATCTGCTTTTAAAAATATAATATGGACCTCTGCACTACATTTTCCAGAACTAAAACCTGAACAAAAAAGTTCCATTTCTTTATTTTGATATTTGTAGAAATATTGAAAGAGCTTAGATTTAAACTCTTTATTTTCACAAAAAATATACTCATGCCGATCTTCTGGTAGAGAAGAGGTAATTGTAATTCCTCGTTCTTGATTTTCAACATCTACCTGTCCATTTAACTTAAAGTACTCTCGTTTTAAAACCATTTGATATGTTTTTGTTATAGAATCTATCGATGGCATATTAGTATCAAAAGACTTTAGGCGATTCTTATAATACATCTTTTCTTTTGCGATATTTTCCATCCTATGAAATAGTAAGTTTTTCATTGTTTCTCTCCTAGCCAAGTTTTACTCGTAACACTCTCATATATTTTGACTTACATATAAAACACGAAAAGTATTCATGTTACTTTTTAGTCTCTTGTTCTTTGGAATCCTTATACCCTTTTAATAGCCCCCAGTATTTTAAGGTCAACTTTCCTAGTCTGGAATTTTTTAAGGCTGTATATTTTCCTTTAATTTTTTCATACTTTTGTTTATAATCCTTCAGATCCTTTAATAACACCCGATTCTCACTTTGAAGGTTGTTATAGTTTTGTACTAAATGCTCATGTTCTTTTTGCAGAGCTTCATAAGTAAAATTTATAACTTTTCGATCATACTCAATTTTCTGGGATGCTTTGAATAACTGCTCGTACTCCTTTTGAAGACTATTATAATTTATAGCGATAGCATCTCTTGCTTCTTGTAGATTCTGATAGTTATTGGATAACTCTTGATTTCTTTTTTCAAGCTTTCGACAGCTATCCATTAATTTTTCACGTTCTAATACAACTTCATTTTCTATTTTAGAAAGCAATTCCTCTTCTTTATTTAAAAGGCAAATATTATCAATGATTGCTTGTTGTAATTCTGCCTCTAGATTTATTTTCTCAACAGCTAATCTTTCATTTTCTTCCTTAGTAATATGTAGCTTCTTCTTTATCGTTACAAGTTTTTCCTCATCTAACCCAGATTTCTCTTCTACTTTTGCATAGTTACCTTCTAGAAGCTTAATCTTCTCCTCTTTTTCAGCTAGTAAAGAAAGATATTTATCGGCATGTCTATCCTCCTTTTGAATGAGCGCTTCTATTTTCTTTGTTAGTGAGTCTTCTATGTTTTTCAAATGATGAAATCGAATTTCAGTTTCTTTTTTATCCTTTTCCATTACATCTAATAAAAATGTACTTTTCGCCTTTAGCTCTGTAATTTCATTTAATAACTCGTTCTTCTCTTTTATATGCTGTTTATTTAATTTCTCTACTTTCAATTCTTTTTCATTTTCTTCTACTACTTTGAGTAGTTTTAGTTTTTCTTTTAAAGCTTCATTATCAGCATTTAATAACGCTAGTTTGTTTTCTAGGTTTCCATTAATCCCTTTTATTTGATTATAATTTTTTTCAACCTTACTTATCTCATTTTTCAACTTCTGCATTCCTTCTGTTACATTTCGATATTTAAAATTTAGTTCTTGAATTCTATTTGTGAAACGTCTTAAAGGTTTTGATTTAAATGTATTTGCTATATTTTCTAAGTCAGCATAATTTTTTGGTTTTATATACACATAATTATCTAAGTATCTATCTACCTGAATGTAATTCATACTACTTAACAATTCGTCTACCTTAGGATAATGCTCCGAAAATATTTCAACCCAAAGCACTGGACTAGCATTATTTAAATGATTCACCATTCCTTTAATAACCTCATATTCCAATCCCTCTACATCGACTTTTATTAAGTCTGGTTCTTCAAGATTGAGGTCGTCTAGTGAAACTACTTTAATCTCTCCATTTTTATTTAATTGTATATTAGACGCTCCTGTATTTTCTTGATTATAATTCAACGAAGCTTTTCCACTTTTTTCCCCAACTGCATAATTAAAAGTTTCCAAATTTTCTAATCCATTAACTTTAATATTATATTTTAATATTTCATATATTTTTTCAGCTGGCTCAAAGGCATAAACTTTTTTCGGATTAAAACACTTTGTAAAGTACACTGTGTGATTTCCTATATTTGCACCAATATCATATATTACTCCATTCTCAGGTATATAATCGCTAAAATACTCTAAAGCTTCCTTCTCATAATAATCTTTCGTACTACTAATAATTCTTCCGATGTAATCGTCAAAAACTCGAATAATGTTATCATCTTTAAGTGTTATATCTAACGTCTTTGTCATGTTCTCCTCCGTCAACAAGTAATAAGATATCTATTATAAATAAAAACAATTTTTCACTATCTTTAGCCCCCCTAAATCAAAATTAACTTTTAGAAATGATGATTTTTTACACACACTCATTTTTCTTTATTTATGTACGGATTAAATATAAATGGGCATAATAAAATTCTACATGAATTATACCACGGGAATAAATGGATAATCACATCCCCTAAACATAAAAAAATGCATTAGGATGTTTATTCCTAATGCTAACTTCTCATTTTATAATTTGAACGAAAAGGATTCTTACCATATGTTATACCTTATATAAAATGCACACTCAAACATTATTCCTCTCGATCTAATTTTTCCTCGCAAAGACTCTGGTGGGGAACTTCTTTCTTACTGGCGATATAATAATATAATAAGAATAAAATAACCAATAAAATAAGAGCAATCGAAAGGACAAATACGAACGACAGTGGAATCCCCTCCTTTTCCTTATATATATTCGAGAATTTCGTCCAATTTCCTTGTTATTACTATATTTTTACGTATACCAAATCACTAGCGTTGTGTAAATAATAATTGAAAATTCATTTTATTTATTTTTATCGTTCAGAACCAAAAAAGGAAACACTTCAATAAAGGTGACTTTATCCATTTGGTTTTTATTTACAGTTAAACTTGAGTGACGTCGACCTTTTGCTTGTTATGGTACAACTTCCCCTTCAATTTTCCGGATCCAGATATGTGCGGATTTCCAAAGCGTAACCTTTAAGTACCGGCTGATTTGCAGGATTTTACGTTTACTCTCCGTTTGGATCTGTATGAGTACATACAGGCAGTAGACGATGAGTGCAATGAATACTTGATTTTGAATCGCCCATTCGCTTTGACCATAGAACTTTTTGATGTGCAAATGTTGTTTTATCCATTTGAAAAACAGTTCAATCGCCCAGCGCGATTTATACATATCCGAAATTTTTTCAGGCTCTAAATCAAAGCGGTTGGTAAGTAAATGAAGCATATTCCCTTTTGAATCTACGACTTTTAGTAAGCGAAAAAAGTTTTCTGCGCGATTTTGCGTCGTTCCAATGAGTACCATTTGATCCGATAAAACAGAGGAATCTTCGGGTGTTTTAAAGTCATAAATTTCTCGTACGACCACATTTTTACGTAGCCTAGAAAGGAAAAAATAGCCCTCATCTGTCATACGATCAAATCGTTCATAATCCAAATAACCACGATCAAAAACGTACATGCAAGCTTTGTCGTCTACCATAAATTCGGGCTGACCACGGTCATGTTCCTTCGCATTTGTAAGTATAGCTTTTTCTGGATAGGATACGCCTTTTCCTATGAACACTAGGCGTAAATGCAGTTTCACACCGGCTTTCGTTTTACGGAATTCTGCCCACTTATGATTCGTTAGATTGAGCGGTAAAGTGCTCGAATCAATAATTTTTAGAGGCATGACGATTTTTGAGTAGTTCGTTTTTTGATGAATTTGAACGACTAAATCAAGAAATAACTGTTGGAATACATCCGGATTCATTCCGTTTAATCGGCGTGATAGCTGTGAAACACTGATGGAATCTAAGTTTACTTCATCTTGAAGTTGATCATCAAATAAACAATCTCTCAGTGCATGCAGGCTTTCCGTTTCGTGTAGTTGCGCAAAAAGCCCTAGTTATCTAGCCTTAGTCTTTGAACTGGACCACTAATGTGAGACAGGAATAAACACCTATGCTACCTGTCCCCTATACTCAATCGGGGACAGGTAGTTTAATTTTTTAAACGGTCGTATGTGATTATAATAATGCATGAAATGATTCACTTTTTCTTCGGCTAAATTCTGAAAAGCATAAGAAGTATAGACGGATCCCTGATCGCTATGGAGGATAACTCCTTTTGCCTCTCGCTTCTCACAGACAGCTTGTAATGTCTCTAACACAAGGGATACAAGAGAGTTTTAACCCACTATTTAAATTTTAATGTAACTTTAGTTTATAAAAAATATGATAAAATCGTATCTATTAAGTTTATAGTCATTATGTTGTGAGCATTATGCAAAATTGAACACTTATTTAGTGAAAGTGTTCAATTCTATTCAGCGGCCACAGTTATACTAATTAACAAAAAAATGATAGCATCAAGAGCTTTTATAAGGAGAGAGAACATGAGAAACCTTTATAAAAAGAAGTGGATATACCTAGTTCTATGTATTTTTTTCAGTGTATTTTTTTTCAATACCTTAAACCATTTGCGAAACTCCTCTAATTCAAAAACTTTTTATTATACACCTATTACGCCTGAGCAATTTGGAGCAACTGGACTTGGTAAAGAATTCGATACACAAGCTTTACAAAAAGCCATTAACAGTGGTTCACACCTTATTTTAAAAAGTGGTGCTACTTATCTCATTGATAAACCTCTTATTATCAATCATTCGATTAAAATTGAAACAAGTAAAAAGAACGGAAAACCAGCTATAATTTTACAAAAAAATAAAGATAGTGCACTTATTTTTAAAAATGACCCCGTAAAATCAACTTATGTAAAACAAACAATTACCCCTAATCAATCTTATGTTGTATTAGAAAGTACAGAAGGAATGAAAATCGGTGATCTACTACATTTAAAGTCTGATAAATTATGGTATTGGGATAATCGGCGTTATTTGACTAAAGGTGAATTACATAAAATCACAAAAATCCAGGGAAATAAAGTGTATCTTGAAAGTCCAACAAGTGAATATTATAAAATACAAGAAGGGGAAAAAGTTACAGCCACCACATATCCTGAACAAAATCTAGAGTTATATAACATTTCATTCAAGCACCCAAAACCTCAAGATACAACAATGCTAAAAATAAATTATGCGAGCAACGCCAGAATAGAAGGTATTTCTGTAATAAATTCTAAAATAACAGGTATTCTCCTAAACAAAACATTTCATACATATGTTTCAAATAGCTATGTAGAACTAGGTACAACAAAAGAAATACCAACTGGCTATGGTATACAAGATTACGGGGGAATCGGAAACGTCATTACAACTAGCACCTTTAAAAAAGTGAGGCGTGGGGTAGATTTTTCCGGAGATACACCATCTCGTTATGGAACAGTTTCCTATTCAAAAGCCTTTGGATATAAAAAAGGCACATTGGCAGTAGGAAATAGTGGGTTTGGTACACACTCCACCGCTGAACATATTCTCTTTGAAAATAATTATATTGAAAATTTCAATCATGCTTTTATTACACGAGGAAATCATATTTCAATCAGAAATAACATATTAAAGGGTTTTAGTCAAAGTTTTGTAGCTACTTCATACGGTGATAACGTGAAAATATGGGATAATATGTATGAAAGTAAAAATGGGAGCAAGTTAGATTATTTCGCAATCATTCATAGGCAATACCACGGAGCATTTACTGCAACAGAAAATACTATCAATGGTCTGACCGGTCCATTCATTAAAAAGAGTTCAACAAATCTTCGTTATATACACGTTAACTCTAATCAGACTATACCTTAAAATAAAAAGGAGTTTATCAAAACAAACTCCTTTTTAAAAAATTATTTATAATAATTTTAACACTAGCGTTTTGTAAATAATGATTGAAAATTCATTTTATTTATTTTTATTGTCCAGAACCAAAAAAGGAAACACTTCAATAAAGGTGACCTTATCCATTTGGTTTTTATTTACAGTTAGACTTGAGTGACGTCGACCTTTTGCTTGTTATGGTACAACTTTCCCTTCAATTTTCCGGATCCAGATATGTGCGGATTTCCAAAGCGTAGCCTTTAAGTATCGGCTAATTTGCAGGATTTTACGTTTACTCTCCGTTTGGATCTGTACGAGTACATACAGGCAGTAGATGATGAGTGCAATGAATACTTGATTTTGAATCGCCCATTCGCTTTGACCATAGAATTTTTTGATGTGCAAATCTTGTCCATGTGTTTGGTCCTTTTTAGTGGATTTGGACAGGGTACCACCTGGCTTTATCCATTATAAAGGACTTTTTCTATGCATAAAACAATATTATTGAAGATTTTGAACGTTTTTGAAATGCAAGCTATTTTAATGCAACGCTAGTGATACCAAATTATTTTTATATAATAATAAAAAAATCAATTCCCTTAGAGGGAATTGATTTTTTTCGTTTTATTCTTGTGTAGAGGAAGAATCACTAGATGGTTCTGTTGAGCTGTTTGTTGATTTTTCTTCTTTTTGTTTGTCTTCAGCTGAGCCATTTGTTGATTTTTCTTCTTTTTGTTTGTCTTCAGCTGAGCCGTTTGTTGATTTTTCTTCTTTTTGCTTGTCTTCAGCTGAGCCATTTGTTGATTTTTCTTCTTTTTGCTTGTCTTCAGCTGAGCCGTTTGTTGATTTTTCTTCTTTTTGCTTGTCTTCAGCTGAGCCATTTGTTGATTGCTCTTCTGTTGCTTTTTCATTACCAGAGCCGTTTGTTGATTTTGCTGCGCCTGCTTCCGCTTTTACCTCTGCAACAGACTTATTCAGGTAACGCTCTGGATTTACAGCTACGTTATCTTTACGTACTTCAAAATGGACGTAAGATCCTGCTTCTTTGTTCATTGCGCTTAGACCGGATTTTCCTAGTACTTCACCTTGTGCAATTTGCGCACCTTTTTCTACTTTCACACTGCCTAAGCTTTGATAAAACGTCGTAATACCATTTCCATTATCGACTGTTACCACATAACCAAGAAGCGCATCTTTTTCCGCTTTCGTTACCGTACCGCTTAAAGCTGCTGTAACATCAAATTCTTTTCCATTTTTCGCAGCAATATCGATTCCTCGATTTACAGAGTATGTGTTGTTATAAAAGACAAGTGCTTCTTCTTGTTCCTCTGCCGCTACTCCATCTTCATAAAACTTCTTCTTCACAACAACTTCTGTGCCCTTTGCAACAGGCATTTTCACAACTTCTGAAGATTTTGTTACGGGTACTGCAGGATTTTCACCTTGACTATACGGCGTTGCTTGCTCTTTATTAGGCGTTTTCTTCGGATTAGTCGCCTGGAACCATAGAGCAACCGACAAAATTACCGCTGCACACGCAATGTATAATGCCGGAAATACCCACCGTTTTTGAAATAAATGAACTACCTTTCGAGACTTTTTATTATCCCTTCCTCGCATTCTATCATCACCTCAGCAATCATTTTGAACAAAATCACCCCATCCTATACAACTTATAACTAATTATCTTTCGACAAAGTTTGTAAAAATATGTATAGGAATTACAAAATTTCCGAGGAAATGATAAAATAATCAAAAAACTGAGCTCATTGGCTCAGTTTTTTAGTCTAGTTGTTTCTTTTTGTAGATGAAGAGGCTAATAATAAGAGCTGCAACTAACCAAATTGTTACGTTTAATACGTTGTTCGAGATTGCGCTGAAGCCTTCTCCTTTCATAATACTGCTGATTGCTTCGCTAATATTTTTAGTCGGTAAATATTGGAATGCTGTTTTTATACTTTCATTTTTCACAAGCATCTCCAACAGGTCAGCAAGGAAAAAGAAGAATAGTATTGGCATCCCAATAATTGAAGTTTGCGGTACATTTTGAGCAAGCAGTCCGATACATGTTCCAATTAGAGTAAATAAGATTGTTCCAAATACAAAGATCAATAATAAAAGCGCAATGTTTCCTTCCAGTTTGTCTAAAATAAATAAATTTATAAAACATACCGCTACAGTCATGATTCCTGTTAATGCACTTTTTCCAATTAACACTTCAAAGGCCGACGCTGGTGACAACATAAGGACGCGAAGCGTATGTTTTTCCTTTTCTTCTGCAATCATCATCGCTTGCACAAATCCACCAATAAAAACCAATGACATAATTGTCGTTAAGCTTACTGCCCCTCCTTGCATCTGACCCATTCGACTATAAAGAAAAGCCATGAAAATAGGTAATACTAGCATCATTAAAACTTGTGAATTGGACTTGAAATCCTGTACTTCTTTCCGAAGAATTGCTGAAAATCGTCTCATTGAAAATGTCATAATTATAATCCCCTCCCAGTTACTTCGATAAAGATATCTCCTAATGTTGGCTCATAAGAATGAATCGATAGCAGTTCGCCGTTTTTCATCCACTCAGAAATACGTTTTGCCCCTAGCTCATCTTTTTGCACTGTTTCTTTTTTCTTATCTTTTAAAACAACTTCAATTTTATCTTTCGCATACTTGAGTCGTAAGTTTTCTGGTGTATCAAGCGCGACAATTTCCCCGCCGCATAAGAAGGCAATGCGATCACAGAGCGTTTCTGCTTCATCCATATTGTGTGTTGTTAAGAAAATCGTTGTCCCTTCTGCATTTAAGTCCCTTAATATTTTATGAATGTTTTGGACGTTCACTGGATCAAGTGCAGACGTTGGTTCATCTAAGAACAGCATATCTGGTTTATGCAAAATTGCTCGTGCTAGCGTAACACGCTGCTTCATCCCTTTTGATAATTTTTTAACAGGTGTTTTTTTATCTTCTAATAAGTTCACTTGCGCTAGCACTTCATCAATCCGTTCTTTTTTACAGTCGTATAAATCGCAAAATAATAGTAAGTTATCATAAATACTGAGTCTTTCATATAAGCCACTGTTATCTGTTAAAATACCGATTCGTTTATAATCGATGCTACTTGGTCCTGTAATATCTTTCCCTAGCACTCTCACTCTTCCTACACTATGAAGTAATTGGGAAGTTAATATTTTCACTGTTGTTGTTTTGCCCGATCCACTCGGTCCAAGAAATCCAAAGATTTCGCCTTGCTTCACTTCAATATTCACATTTCGAAGTGCTGTTTTTTCCTTGAAGGTTTTCATTACATCCTTCATTTCAATTGCCAATGTCATTTCGCCATCCCCTTTGTTTTTTCTTTTATAAGTTACATTTCGCTTCAGCAACTTGCTTAGCCGCTTTCGCTTTTTGTTTGCGCTGTTCTTGACTCAATCATATGAGGAACAAAGGGGCTGCGCAGTAAAATGCCGGTAAAAGGAGTATTTTTACCGGTGAATGGCGTATAACTTTATCTCATTGGAACAGCTTATAAGACCATTGGAGCAATATTACCCTTGAATGAGGCAATATATGAACCATTCCATACAAAAGGGGAATTGTCTTTCTCTCATCATGGTAAATGCAACATACATTTATAGGCCGATGACAGCTTTCAATTCATCCATCCTTCCTTTGGAAAGGGGAATGGAACTTTTTCGTTCATCATCTAAAATTAAACTAAAACTGTTCCGTGTCCAGGTGATGACTTCGCGTACACGCTGTAAATTCACGAGGTAAGAGCGATGACAGCGGAAGAAGCCAAATCCTTTTAAACGTTCTTCTAATTCACTTAATGTGAGTGTACACATGAAGTCCCCATCACGAACATGAATGTGCGATGTTCCATTTTGACTTTCAATGAAATGAATCTCTGTCGGATCAATTAAAATGATTTTATCGTTCACTTTAGCTGGAATTCGCTCTAGCTTCATTTGCGGGATCATTTGAACAACTTTTTCTGCATCTACTTCTTCGTTTTCTTCTTGCTCAATTTCAACTTTTTTAACACCATCTTGATGGAGTACATACACATCTTCTGTTAAAGAAAGTGCGTCAGATAAAAACGCTGATGTAATAAAGATTGCTTTTCCTTGCTCTTTTAACTTCATAATCGCCTTTCGAATCATAATCGTGCTCTCTATATCGACATTTTGTTCAGGCTCTTCAAAAATAATCAGATCTGGGTTATGAATCATTACACGGCCAATATGCAAACGTCGTTTTTCAGAAAATGTCAGCTTTTCGATTTTGATATTTAGCTTATCGACTAGTCCCACGTACTGAACAACCTCTTCGACGGATACATTCGATTCGTATAAACCTGATAAAAAGGCGAAATATTCTTTCACTTTCAATCGGTCATATGCTTCATCTTTCAAAAAACAAAAGCCAATGCGCGAATAGACTTGTTTTCGAAGCGGCTCTCCATCAAACAAGACGCTCCCTGTAGATGCCTCCTCTGCCCCAATAATAAGGCTATGTAAAACCTTTGCAGTATGATTGTTACATTGCAGCACAACACATTGTCCCTTTTCAATTTTGAGCTGAGTCGTTGGCAACTGATTTGTCTTCCCCAATTGTTTTAGCTCGAATAACGCCATTCTTTCTCCTCCAGATTGCTTTTTTATCATATTATACCAAATACAAGATAGAAAATTATTACATTTATTACAAAAATAAAAAGGAACTAATGTAGCATTAGCTCCTTTTCTGTCTACCTATCATTTATAATTCAATCACCAATATAAGAACGGCGCAATCCAACTTCTTCATTATCACGATTTCACCATATAACTCTTCAATTGATCACGCAGTGCCCGTTTCAAAAATTTACCGACGGATGTTTTTGGGATTTCATCGACAAATAAAATATCATCTGGCATCCACCATTTTGGAAATTGATCTTCTAATAATGCATAAAGCTCTTCTTGAAGGGCTGCTTGTCCTTCTTTCAGAACAACGCAGGCAACCGGACGCTCTTGCCATTTTTCATGTGGAACAGCAACAACCGATGCCTCTAATACTTTATCATGTGCCATTAAGGCGTTTTCTAAATCAACGGAAGAAATCCATTCACCGCCGCTTTTAATTAAGTCTTTCGTCCGGTCGGCAATTTTAATGAACCCTTCTGAATCAACTGTTACAATGTCTCCTGTATACAACCAACCATCTTTCATCGCTTCTTCCGTGCGCTCATCGTTATAATAGCTACCAGCAATCCATGGTCCACGCAGACAAAGCTCGCCCATTTCTTCGCCGTCCCACTTAATTTCGCCCTCTTGACCGATGACTTTCATTTCAAGACCTGGGAATAAGTAACCTTGGCGGGAACGCAAATCATAATATTCTTCTTTTGGCAGGTCACGTTGATATGACTTCGGACAGTTAATGACAACAGCTGGGCTCGTTTCTGTCATCCCGTAAATTTGGCGGAAAGCAATCTCGTATTTCTCTTCATATGTGCGAATCATACCTTTTGGCGCTGCTGATCCACCTGACCAGATGGTGCGGACACTACTAATATCGTAGGAATGCTTTTCGAGCTCTTGCAGTAAGCCAATCCAAATTGTCGGCACGCCGGCAGTAATGGTTACCTTTTCCTGTTCAATAAGCCCGGCTAAAATTTCCGAATTAAAATGTGGCCCTGGTAGTACGAGCTTTGTACCAAACCATGTACCCGCAAACGGCAGTCCCCATGCATTCACATGAAACATAGGAACGACTGGCATACAAGTGTCTCCTTCTGATATGTTACCGCCGTCCACAAGTCCTAACGTGTAGCTATGAAGCGCAATACTGCGGTGCGTATAAACGACACCCTTTGGCTTTCCTGTCGTTGCAGAAGTGTAGCACATGCCCGCAGGTGCTTTTTCATCTAAGTCTTTTATAAATGGAAATGTTTCGTCGCCGTCTTCGAGTAGTGTATCGTAATGATAGGCTGGTGATAATGTTGTGTGAGGTAGTGTAGCATCGTCTGTCATAATGATAAATGCTTTAACGTGAGGAATCTCGTGTTGAATGCTTTCAAGTATTGGAACCATATCTTCGTCAACAAGAATGATTTTGTCTTCAGCGTGGTTAATGATGTACGAAATATGTTCTGCTGAAAGTCGTAAGTTAATTGTATGTAAAACAGCTCCGATTCCCGGAATCGCAAAGTATGCTTCTAAATGGCGGTGATGGTTCCAAGCGATTGTGCCAACTTTGTCACCAGTCTCAATCCCCATTTTACTTAGCCTACTAGCAAGCCGCCTTGTCCGCTTTGCAATCTCTCCGTATGTTAATGTTTGAATACGCGATGCAGTGCGTGAGACAACTTCCTTCTTTGAAAAATACTTCTCCGCTCGTTCCATCATTGTCGGAATGAGAAGTGGTACATCCATCATCATATTGCATTCCCCCTGTATTATTCTTATATATACACATACACCTGTATTATAACACAACAAAACGAGACAAAAGCCAACAACATTTCTTTTGTTTTCTACAAAACATGACAAAAAGCATGACGCCACAGCGCCATGCCTTATTTCCTTGCCATTAACTTTCCCTCATACTCATTCATCGTCTTAATTGCTACACCTTTATAATAATGAGCAACAATGTCTGTATAACCTTTTCCTTCTTTCGCCATACCATTGGCACCAAATTGGCTCATGCCCACGCCATGACCGTATCCCTTCGTTGTTACGATAATGTTGCTTCCTTGTTGTTTCCACGTAAAGTCAGAGGAGCGTAGTCCGAGCTTTTCACGGACTTCTTTTCCTGTTAATACTTTCCCTTGAAACTCAACTTCTTTGACGCGTTTTCCTTCTGTACGGCCTTTAATGGCACCAACCTTTCCATTTCCTAGTGTTTTCACACCAAGGCGCTTTTGAAAGTCAGCTACGGTAAAGGTTTGTTCACTCGTAAATTTCGGAGCAGCTTGATCCCACGGACTGTCTACACTTTTCAAATACGGATAGTCGTTGCCCCAGTAGTCGGCAGCATTCTCTGTATAGCCGTTACTCGTTGAGAAGAAGGATGCTGTGATTGGATTTCCTTCATACGTTAAAACTTGTCCGGCTGTTTTGGAGACCGCTTCTTCAATCCGTTTCATGTTGCTTTCGTATCTCTTGCCCCATTGCTCTTTGAGCTCCGCTTTGCTTTTGTACACTTGGTTCGCGACCGTATCCGTTACATCCGCTTTGTTTTCCTGTTTACTTCCGCTGAGCATGTGCTTCACAACGAATGTCCGCGCTGTTAATGCCTGTGCCTTTAATGCCTCCATTTCGAAGTTTGCCCCCATTTCAGCAGCTACTACACCTGCGACGTAATCTTCCATGGGCACTGTTTCTACCTTCTTTTGCCCGCTGCGATACACATCAACTTGCACAGCGGTGTTTGTCTTGGCAGGAGCTGGCTGTTTTTGCACGGCTGGAGGATTCGCAGCTACTTTCGATTCGTTTTCTTTCCCTTTCGTAAACGGAATCACAAGCATGCTCGGTACGATAATGACTAACGCTACTAAGAGCGCAACTGTAACAAAAAGTGGCTTTGAAATGTTCATCTTTTTCCCCCGCTATGAAATTAGATTCATTTCATTCTTATGGAAAGAAACAAACTTTTAGAACAGAGTACGAGGAACTTCTCGAAAAAGCCACTAGAAAATTGGGACCTATCAAGGTATAACTTTAAAGGAAAGAATTTTCTAACTATTTTCAGGTGAACATGCATAAATAAGAAAGTTATTGACTATAACAGTAATAGCCCAAAAAAAATAGCCTCTATGTCAGAAAGACATAGAGACTATTCCCCTTAAGCGCGAAGATCAGATACTTTTTGTTCTGTCACTTCTTCTACTTGTTCGTTTACACGTTCAATATTTGCACCTAATGCCGCTAACTTACCATGGAAGTTTACATATCCACGATCAAGATGTTTTAATTCTGTTACACGAGTGTAACCATCTGATACTAAACCAGCTAAAATTAATGCAGCTGCAGCACGTAAATCTGTTGCTGCTACTTCTGCACCTTGTAAGTTGCCTGGTCCATTCATAATAACAGAGCGACCTTCGATTTTGATATCTGCATTCATACGGCGGAATTCTTCAACATGCATAAAACGGTTTTCAAATACCGTTTCTGTAATCATGCTTGTGCCGTCAGCTTTTAATAACAATGCCATCATTTGTGATTGCATATCTGTTGGGAAACCTGGGTGCGGCATTGTTTTAATGTCAACCGCTTTTAGTTTATCTGGACCGATAACGCGTACGCCCTCGTGTTCCTCGATAACTTTAATACCCATTTCTTCCATTTTCGCTGTAATAGAACGTAAATGTTCTGGTACAGCATTTTCAATTAAGATGTCTCCACCTGTAATTGCAGCTGCAACCATAAACGTTCCTGCTTCTACGCGATCAGGAATAATAGAATGATTTGCACCATATAATTTCTCAACGCCCTCAATACGAATCGTGCCAGTTCCAGCTCCGCGTACTTTTGCTCCCATTGCATTTAAGAAATTCGCTAAGTCTACGATTTCTGGTTCTTTCGCTACGTTTTCAATTACTGTTGTCCCTTTTGCTAATACAGCTGCAGACATAATATTTTCTGTTGCCCCTACACTCGGGAAGTCTAAGTAAATTTTTGCGCCTTGTAATTGACCGTCTACATATGCTTCAACAAATCCGTTACCAACTTTTACTTTTGCTCCCATTGCTTCGAAGCCTTTTAAATGTTGGTCAATTGGACGTGAACCAATTGCACAGCCACCAGGAAGTGCAATACGAGCACGACCATTACGTGCTAATAGTGGTCCCATTACAAGAACAGATGCACGCATTTTACGTACATACTCAAATGGAGCTTCAATGTTTAAATCCTTTGAAGCATCAATTGTAACTTGATTGTTTTCAAATACGACTTCAGCATTTAAATGACGTAACACCTCGTTAATTGTGTATACATCAGATAAAACCGGTACTTCAGATAGTACATTCTTTCCGTCACTCGCTAATAGGGCTGCAGCGATTATAGGTAATACAGCATTTTTTGCGCCCTCTACACGCACTGTGCCGTTCAACCGCTTTCCGCCACGGACGATGATCTTTTCCAAATTATTCCCCTCCGTGTCCTTTATTCAATATCTATTCAATACTCAGAAGTTATGATCGGTGTGCCAACCACAATTATATCTTTGTTGTCTATAGAACGTATTGCTATTTGCACATTGATTTTCTCTCTATTTGTTGAAAGAGCGTCATTCCACTTTTTATTGTATGCGGAGACTGACACAAATGCTCTTTCTTCTATCTCTTCGATCGCTCTTGCTGAAAGATCTTTCAAAACCTCATTGGTTTTATTTTGCAAAACACCTTCAATCTTATCATCCAGTACACCTTGAACACAAGTATAAATTGTAGGTTTTGTACTAAAAATTTTATCCATTTTTCGAACGATTTCAGAGTCCCATTTTGACCCACTTATTTCAAAAATAATGAAAGTGTTTTCTTTAGTATTTTCCTTTGTCCACGTTACTACTATTCGTTCTTCATAGGAAGAAAATTTTTTGTATGAGGTTGCTTTATATCCATCGTGGGATTCTTCTAATTCCCAATTTTGAATATTCGCATTTTCTTTCACTTCATTTAGCAGATTTTGAAACGTATGTATGTTAGAAATGGTTTTTGTTTCTCGTGCTAGCCATGACCACCGCTCCATTTGTGCTCCATTTTTTTCAAGAGCTGCAATCATACTCTCCATCTTCTCTTCGTCACTTATGGGCTTTATCTCTTTATATCCCACTAAGAATACGACAATACTTACGATAACAATAAGAATGACTTGTAACTTTCTCACGTTCATCCCCTCCTATCCCCATTGTTAACGGAGATATGAGGTTCTATACGCTTACTTTACTAAATACGTTAAACTCTTTGAATACCCTAAATAATCAAGGAAAAAGTTGCTGACAGATGTCCCGATTGCAATCGTAACAAGAATGAGTAGGATCCTTGTTTGCAGTACTTTTCCCGCTTTCATCAGGCGTTCGATATGGAGGCCTTGCAATGCCCACCACGTAATGGTAATAAACAGTAAATGCGACACAATCGCAATCAGTGCTTGTTGCCCTAAAAGATGCGCCAAAAAAATCGCCCCCTTTTGTTTAGCCTACCACTCAGAATACAAAAACCTCATGAATGGAAGCTTCACTTTATCCGGCCCTAATAGGCAGTATGATCCCCACCTTAAAATTTACAAAAAGTAAAGAAGTTAGGTGGTGAATAACTACCTATAGGAGTCCGGTTGGCAAGAGTTCACCATTAGCGGAGAGATAACATCTCTCCGCTAATGGAAGTTTTACCTTTTCCCATTGCACCAAAATAAAAAGCGTAGAGTTAATCTCTACACTTTTTTATTTTCACTATTGTACCACGTTCCCAGTAAAGAAGAAATCTTTCATTAATGGAAAATATTCATAAAAGAAATTGTAGCCGATTGCTGGTAAAATTCCTAACACCAAAGTTGCAATCGCACAAAAACTAATAACGACTTTCAAGTTGAATGTAAGATTCACTTGTTCTTCCGTATTTCCCTTTCGAAAGAACATTTGCTGCAAAATGCGGAAGTAATATACAAATGAGATAACCGTTGTTCCCATCATGACTGATGCTAATACATAATGTGCCGGCTCTACGAAAAATGCACCTAAGAAAATATTCACCTTTCCGATGAAACCAGCTGTTCCTGGAATCCCCGCCAAAGATAAAATAAAGATGGTCATCATAACGGCGGCAAACGGAGATCGTTTGTACAAACCCGAGAAAATTTCCAAATTTTCTTTTCCACTTTGTAAGATTAATCCGTGAATAACAGCAAAAGCTCCGATGTTCATCAGAAGATAAGCCAACATATAAAACCACATGCTGTCCATCATAAACGGTGATAGTGCTACAAAGGGAACAAGCAAGTAACCAGCATGTGCCACGCCAGAATAGGCAAGCAGACGCTTTACGTTGTGCTGCCTTAGCGCCGCCGTATTACCAATTATCATTGTAATTCCGGCCAGGACTGCGATATAAATGTTCATATTACCAAGCAGTGATTGTGTACTACTATTAACAGGTATGCCGGCAAAAACCATGAGGAACAGCCGGACAATCATAATAAAACCAGCGATTTTGGAGATTGACCCTAGAAATGCGGTGACAGGCGTCCCCGCTCCTTCATATACATCTGGTGCCCACATATGAAACGGTACTGTCGCAATTTTAAAAGACAAACCAACGAACAGAAGCAAGAAGGCCAATGCTAACAGAAGCTGTATGTTTCCATCCACGCCTTGCATAAACAGGCGCTGCATATCCATTATATTTGTCGATCCCGTCATACCGTATAAATAGCTCATTCCAAACAGCGTAATTGCCGTAGAGATTCCGCCGTTAATGACATATTTCATCGCCGCCTCATTGGCAGCACGATTTCCCTTTTGTATACCTACTAAAATGTACGAAGACAACGATAGCAATTCCAAGCCGATAAAGAGTGTAATAAAATCTACGCTAGACGCCATAAACAGCGCCCCGAGAAGAGCTGTTAAAAACAAATAATAGTACTCTCCTTTATCTTGAATTGGCCACCTTTTATCATCGCTCATCGCCATACATAAGACGAGAATTGCTCCAAGTAGTAATAATGTTTTAAAACCTTTTGAAAATCCATCTAGTACGAATGAGCCGTTTAAAATGTCTCCAGCTGGCTCACTATACAGTGAAATTAAAGCTACAAGTGATAATATGATTGCACCAATCGCTCCAATCGCTAAGTAGCGACGATCAAAGCTAGGTTTTAAAAATAAATCAAACAGTGAGAGAAGGATGGCAGCTCCGAAAAGGATAAATTCCGGCGTCATTAAATGCCACGATAAGCTAAGTAGTGTATTCATATCCATCCTATCTACCTCCCAGCATTTTTACGGTGTCTTGCAGCGGCATTCCCAGCATTTCCGGTATAACACCTATCACGATAATACAAGCGAGAAGCAAAACAATCGGAACGTATTCCCAGCCATGCACATCCCGCTTCGGCTCCGAGTTCCCTTTTCCGAATGTAACTTGCAAGGTAGCCCGAAGGACATATACCGCTGTTAAAATAATGCCAAGTGCTCCAATCGCAGCGATGATCGGCTTTGCTTGGAATAATCCAAGGAATGCGAGAAATTCGCTAACAAATCCGGACATGCCCGGAAGGCCGAGCGAAGCCATGCTTCCGGCTAATAGAAAGCCGCTCAGCACTGGTACTTGTTTTGTCAAGCCACCAAGCTTGGTTATGTTAGAAGTCCCAAAGCGCTCCTCAATCATGCCGAGCAAGAAGAACAGTAAAGCGGCAATTAAACCGTGGGACACCACTTGAAATAACGCGCCTTTCATACCCGCTACATTGAGTGCAGCCAATCCCATTAAGACAATTCCCATATGAGAAATACTAGAGTAGGCTAACACTTTTCGGAAATCCGTTTGAACCAGTGCCAAAAACGCACCATACAGCAAGTTGACCACACCTAAAATGGCAAACACCATTGCAAAGTCGTTAAACTGTTCTGGAAATAACCCTTTCCCAAACCTGACAATCCCATATGCCCCAATCTTCAGCAGAACACCTGCATGTAGCATAACTGCCGCAGGATGGGCTTGTACGTGTACATTCACCATCCAGCGATGCAACGGAAATACCGGCAGCTTAATTGCAAATGCAATCATAAGAGCAAGGAATAAACCAAGCTGCAAGGAATCTGAAATAATGCCGGTAGATGTCGTTTCAGCTCCTGTCAAAATCTCTTTTAGCTCTGTAATATTCGTTGTACCCGTTTTCGCAAAGAGAATAGAAAAGGCAATCAGTAAAATAGCGGAACCAATGCCGTTATAGATTAAATAGCTATACGCTGCTTTTTCGCTATTCAATTTCCCCCACTTTCCAATTAGTAAAAACATCGGTGGCAATGTAATTTCAAAGAAAACGAAGAACAAGAGTAAGTTTTCTGCGGCAAAGACACCTAACATACCAATCTCAAGTATTAGTAGCAGCATATAAAATTCTTTTATATGTTTCTGAATCGAAAACGCCTTTATCGCAGCAAGTGTTGCCAAAAGCGCCGTTAAGAACATCATCACAAGTGAAAAACCCTCGATGCCAAGCTCATAGTAAATGGAAAAAAATTCTTTATCCACATCTGGAAAACGCCCAAATTGAATCCATTTTACCTTTTCCGCAAACATCGTTAAGCTCTTTCCGGAAGCATATGTACTGGCTAGAACAATGGCGATGCCAAGCGGAAACAACGTTCCAAATAGGCCGAAACCTCGCGCCGCTCTTACCTCTTTGCTAGGTGTTAACGCGAGCATGAGAATACCAAGAAGCGGTGAAAAAATGAAGAATGATAATAAGAATGCATTCATTGCCAATACCCCCCTGTAAATAACAGAATGACAACTAATGCCGCTAAAGAAACAGCAGTCACTGTTCCATACATTTGTACCTTCCCATTTTGTAATTTGGAGCCACCGCTACTAGTACCTCGTACTATACCGCCAATCAATCGTGCGATTCCTTCAACGATATATGTTTCAAAAAAACGAAGTACAATCGCAATTCCTTTTACGAGCGGGAGTACCACAGTGCTATAGATTTCATCTATATAATATTTCTCCTTCAATATGCTGTACGTCATTGTTTCTTTTCCGCCAGCCCAGTCCTTGGAAATAGAACGTTTTCCATACATGAGGTACGCCAAGAAAATACCTGCTAGTGAAATAAGCGTCGCAACAACCATAATCCAGATAGGACCATGACTTTTCTCGACTTGAAACTGGACATCTTTTGTAAGCCAATCCCCAAGGAATGTTCCGAACCACGGTGTATTGATGTAACCCGCCAACACGGCGAGGACACCGAGGACAATCATCGGAAACGTCATCACGCGCGGGGATTCGTGCACATTCTTTTGCTCTTCAGGAGCCTCTCCTGTAAAGACAAGAAAGTATAAACGGAACATGTAGAACGCTGTAAAGAAAGCCGCGATGATCGCAAGGACGAATAAACCGTAATTGCCGTGCATCCACGCTGCCATCAAAATTTCATCTTTACTAAAGAATCCTGAGAAGAGTGGAACTCCGCTAATGGCCAGCGTACCGATCAAGAAGAGCGTCCCGGTTACTTTCATTTTCTTATGCAATCCGCCCATTTCTTTAATGTTTTGCGTATGCACCGCATGAATGACGCTTCCTGCCGCTAAGAAAAGTAATGCTTTAAAGAAAGCGTGCGTCGTTAAATGAAAGACACCTGCAACGTATCCAGCCGAGCCAAGAGCGAGCATCATATAGCCAAGCTGACTAACTGTGGAATACGCGAGGACTCGTTTAATATCCGTCTGCACAAGCCCAATGGATGCTGCAAAAATCGCGGTAAAGGCGCCAATGACAGCGACGGTTTGCATCGCTACAGCACTTGCGGAGAAAAGTGGGAACATCGTTGCTACTAAATACACCCCAGCCGCTACCATCGTCGCTGCATGAATAAGTGCCGATACAGGCGTCGGTCCTTCCATTGCATCTGGCAACCACGTATGCAGCGGAAACTGACCGGATTTCCCCATCGCACCGACAAAGATTAAAATCGCAGTGAGCGTAATCATTGCAGGTGCTATTTCTCCAGATTGAACTGCCTTAAAGATTGCATCATACTCAAAACTACCAGTTTGCCAAAAGAGTAAGATCATCCCGATAAATAAGCCAACATCTCCAATGCGAGTCATAATAAATGCTTTTTTCGCAGCAGCTTTCGCTTCTTCTTTAAAAAAGTAAAAGCCGATGAGTAAGAACGAACCAAGTCCAACTAGCTCCCAAAATACATACAGCTGCAATAAGTTTGTGGAGATGACAAGCCCCAGCATCGCAAAGGTAAATAACCCTAAGTATGCATAGAAAACAGGAAGCCTTTCCTCATCATGCATATATCCTTTCGAATACACATGTACGAGTAAACTGACAAGTGTAACAATAAAGAGCATTAAGGCATTCAATGCGTTAATCTCAAAACCAAACGAAATATCTACATCACTAAGCTGTAGCCATACCCATTGCTGTTTGACCGTTCCTGATGAGAATCGTTCTATTAATACAAGTACCGCACCCACAAAGGAAAGAAATGCAAGGAGAATGCCGAGTAAACTGCTTCCTTCTTTCAGTTTCTTCCCGAACATAATGAGCAAAAGAAATGAGGCAAGCGGGAAAAGCGGTATGAGCCATGCGTAATTGATCATTGTTTCCTTCCCCCTTTTCGGTCACAATGTTAATGCTTTAGTGAATCCATTTCATCTACATTCACCGTTGCACGGTTGCGATATAGCGCAATTAAAATCGCAAGTCCCACCGCCGCTTCCGCCGCCGCAACAGACATCGTAAACAGTGAAAAGATTTGTCCCGTCAAGTTTGGAAAAAAGCCTAATTTACTAAAAGCAATTAAATTTAAATTCGCTGCGTTTAACATTAGTTCAATACACACTAATACAATGACCGTATTACGCTTTGTTAAAGCCCCGAATAAACCGATGCAAAACAGGATAATCGCAAGGGTTAAGTACGCGGAAGCTGGGACGCTACTCATGGGAATCTTCCTCCTTCTCATCCTTCTTCGCAAGTACAATTGCTCCAATAAGTGCAACAAGTAAAATAACCGATGTTAATTCAAATGGGATAATATATTTTGAATACAGCAATGTTCCAATTTGAAGTGTATTTTCCTCATGAAGCGCTAACCCACCCTGCGTACTGCGGTCTGTAAACTCGATATTATTAACAGCAAAGTACATCACTGCACCAAATGCTACAACTGCAAGAAATACGACCAATTTGCGGAGACTAAAGCTCGCTTCACTTTCGGCGTTATGCTTCGTTAGCATAATGCCGAAAATCATAATAATCGTAACTGCCCCGGAATAAATCAAAATTTGCGCAACCCCTACAAACTCTGCCGATAACAAAAAGTACAATCCTGCAATACTAAGAAACGTAAACACAAGGGCGAGCATCATATGCATCACTTTCGTTAAGTTCAACATAAGAATACCGCCTATAATCGCCGTTAAGGACAATGCTAAAAACGCTACCAACTCACCGCTCATGCTTTATTCTCCCTTCTGACGTTCTCATCATTTTCATCGAGCCACTGTAAATTTTTAAACAAATCATCTCGTGTATACTCAGCAAGCTCGAAGTTATTTGTCATGACGATCGCTTCTGTTGGACAAACCTCGGTGCATAAATCGCAAAGAATACAAATTTCAAAGTTAATATCATACGTATCGATGATTTTCCCTTTTTTCGTAGGGCCTGGATGCTTCTTCCCGGTTAATTGAATGCAGTCAGTTGGGCAAATATTTGCACATTGATTACAAACGATACATTTTTCCGGATAAAATTTTTGAATACCGCGGAAGCGATCCGGTAATGGCAATGGCTGATTCGGGTAATCGTACGTTACCTTTTTCTTGCTTAAGTTACTAAGCGTATACTTTAGACCTTTAAATAATCCCTTCATGTCTTACTGGCACCCCCTCTTAGATTAGAAGAACAACTCCTTAATCAATGCCGTTAAGAAAATGTTTGCAAGCGCGATTGGCAATAGTACCTTCCAGCCAAACTCCATCAATTGGTCGCCTCGCATACGCGGGAACGTCACGCGAAACCAAATTAATAGAAAAACAACGCTGCTGAACTTTAATGCAAACCAAACGGCACCGGGAATAAAGCCAAGGAACGGAATCGGCTGCCACCCTCCTAAAAACAACACCGTTATAAGCGAAGCCATTCCAAAGAAGTACACGTATTCAGAAAGCATAAAGAACGCCCAGCGGAAACCCGAGTATTCCGTATGGTAGCCAGAGACAAGCTCCGATTCTGCTTCCGGCAAATCAAACGGCGTCCGGTTTAACTCCGCTACAGCAGCAATTAAGAAAATGACAAACCCAACTGGCTGCGCAAAGATGTACCAAATCTTCTCTTGAGACTGTACAATTTCATTTAAGTTCAGACTACCCGCTAACAAAACGACACCAATTACGCTCATCACGAGCGGAATCTCGTAGGAAATCATCTGCGCCGCAGCACGCATTCCGCCTAATAACGAATATTTATTGTTTGATGCCCAGCCCCCGGTCACAACACCAATCGTTGTAATACCTGAAATGGCAATATAATAAAGAAGTCCCACTCCAATATCAGCAAACTGAAACTTATCCGTAAACGGAATCACTGCGAGCACCATAAAGGCTGGGGCAAATGCGATGACAGGTGCTAATATAAACAGCGGCTTATCCGCAGCCTTCGGAATGCTATCCTCTTTTAATAACAGCTTTAACACATCAGCTACGGTTTGCAGTAAACCGAATCGTCCACCAACCTGGTTCGGACCAATCCGGCCTTGCATAAATCCCATCACTTTCCGCTCTGCTAAAATCCCGTATGTAACAAAACCAAGAACAGCAAACAGGAGCAAAACTGCTAACCCAAAAAAGATAAGAAAATTCGTCCAACCTGCCGGTGACTCTAAGAGGTGCTGTATCATCACCCATCAACCTCCCCAAGTACAATATCAACGCCACCTAAAATCGTAATTAAGTTCGCGATATTTTCGCCTTTCAAAAGCTTCGGTAAAATCTGCAAGTTGTAAAAAGACGGTCTGCGGAATTTCAAACGATACGGCTCTTTCTTCCCTTCACTAGCAATATAGCAACCGATTTCTCCGCGTGGTGACTCAATGCGGACAAAGGCCTCGCCCTTTGGCACCTTAATAATTTTCGGCACCTTTGCCATCGTCGGTCCGTCTGCCGGAAACTGCTGGGCAGCTTGTTCGATAATTTTCAGGGATTCCTCAATTTCCTCCATGCGGCAAACGTAACGGTCCCAAGCATCTCCTTCTTTACCTACCGGAATATCAAAATCAAAACGATCATAAATGGAATACGGTTCATCCTTACGAAGATCCCACTTTACACCCGTGCAGCGTAAATTCGCTCCGCTCAGCGAATAAGAAAGGGCGTCTTCCGCACTATACGTTCCCACACCTTTCACACGATGTAAGAAGATTTCATTCCCGCTCACAAGATCGTGATAGCCTTGCAGTTGCTCTCTCATATAAGGGACAAACTCACGGACCTTTTCAATCCAGCCGTCCGGTGCATCCCATTTCACGCCGCCCACCCGCATATAGTTGAACGTAAGCCGCGCGCCGCACAATTCATTTAGCAAGTTAATAATCATCTCCCGCTCCCGGAATGCATATAGAAACGGGCTAACGGCCCCGATATCAAGCAAGTTTGTTCCCCACCAAACAAGATGACTTGCAACGCGGCCAAGTTCCATCGCTAGAACCCGCAAATATTCCGCACGCTCTGGAATCTCCAGACCCATCATCGTCTCGACTGCGTGACAGATGACATAGTTATTAGTCATCGCCGATAAATAGTCCATTCGATCTGTATACGGGATAATTTGCGTATACTGCAAACTCTCTGCAATCTTCTCCGTTCCCCGGTGTAAATAACCAATGACAGGTGTAGCTTCCTTAATGATTTCTCCATCGATTTTAATAATAAGTCGAAATACACCGTGCGTACTCGGATGCTGCGGTCCTACGTTTAACAACATTTCTTCTGTACGAATCATATTTGCTACACCTCCACATCCAATGGCTCGTAATCTTTCCGAAGCGGATAACCAACCCAATCTTCTGGCATTAAAATACGCGTTAAATCTGGATGTCCTTCAAATACAACACCAAGCAAATCGTACGCTTCACGCTCCGGCCAATTGGCTCCGTTCCATAGCGATGCAATCGACGGTACTTTCGGCGTTTCACGATCCAACTTCACCTTCACTGCTACAGACTGCTTCTTTACATATGAAAACAAATGAACATACACTTCCATATGTGTTACAAAATCCGTCGCATGAAGCTCCGACATATAGTCAAAAGCCAGTCCTTCATGATTTCGCAATAATTCCATTACCTCATAATAATGCTCCAGCTTGATAACAAGCGTTGGTACATCCTTTGAAAGGTTATTAATATAGTAATCTGCTAGCGAATGTTCGCCCATTTTCTCCTTTACAATCTTCAAGTACGTATCTAAATAGGGCTGGTTCTGTGACGGCTCTTCTACTTTTGGTTCTTCCTCCTTCTTTACCCCGGCCCCTCTTGCCTTTGCTGCAGCTGCAGCTTTCGCTTTGGCCGCTGCGATTGCCTTGGCCTTTTCTTCATCCGATGCTGCTCCGCCTTCTGTTCCCTTCTGCTTCGCTAGCGCTGCTGCTTTTGCTTTCGCTGCTGCCACGGCTTTCGCTTTCGCTTTTTCCTTTTCTTCATCCGATACTGCTCCGCCTTCTGTCGCCTTTTGCCTCGCTAACGCTGCTGCCTTTGCTTTGGCTGCTGCCGCGGCTTTCGCTTTTGCCTTTTCTTCATCTGATACTGCTCCGCCTTCTGCCGCCTTCTGCTTCGCTAACGCTGCTGCTTTCTCTTTGGCTGCTGCCGCGGCTTTCGCTTTTGCCTTTGCTTTGTCTTCATCCGATACCGCTCCGCCTTCTGTCCCCTTCTGCTTCGCTAACGCTGCTGCTTTTGCTTTGGCTGCTGCCGCGGCTTTCGCTTTCGCTTTTGCCTTTTCTTCATCCGATACTGCTCCGCCTTCTGTCGCCTTTTGCCTCGCTAACGCTGCTGCCTTTGCTTTGGCTGCTGCCGCGGCTTTCGCTTTTGCTTTTGCCTTTTCTTCATCCGATACTGCTCCGCCTTCTGTCCCCTTCTGCTTCGCTAGCGCTGCTGCTTTTGCTTTGGCTGCCGCCGCGGCTTTTGCCTTTGCTTTTTCTTCATCAGAAGCTGCGCCACGATTTATTTCCTTTTGTGCCGCTAGTTCTTTCGCTCTTGCCTTTGCTTCCTCTGCAGCACGGCGTTTTGCTTCCTCTATATTTACCTCGCCATCTTTTGGTAGCGCTTTCTCTTTTTCTTCTTGTACATCGGACATTTCTGCTTCATTCTTTGCCGCGAGTCGTTTCCGTGCTTCTTCCTTCGCATGTCTTGCAGCTTCTTTTTTCATATTTTCTATATCTTTATTTGGATCGCTCATCTATTCGTCACCTGCTTTCCAGTCTTTGCTTCGTAACGAATTTTCTCTTTTAATTTATTAATCCCGTAAATTAAAGCAGCTGGGTTCGGTGGGCAACCTGGAATGTATACGTCTACCGGTACAATTTGGTCCACTCCTTTAACAACAGCATAGGAGTTCACATACGGACCACCAGCTGTCGCACAGGATCCCATCGCAATTACCCATTTCGGTTCCGGCATTTGATCGTATAAACGACGAACAATCGGTGCCATTTTCTTCGTTACTGTCCCAGAAACAATCATGACATCGGATTGTCTCGGTGATGTGCGAAAGAATGACCCAAATCGGTCTAGATCATAATGCGATGAGCCAACTCCCATCATTTCAATGGCGCAGCATGCAAGTCCAAATGTCATTGGCCATAAAGAATTGCTACGCGCCCATCCCTTTACCTGTTCCAGTGTTGTAAAAAAGATATTTCTCTCTAGTTCCGCACGCTCCCCTGGGTGTAAATCTTCAAAATTTATAGCCATTGTAACACCTTCTTCTTCCAAGCATATGCCAGACCAATAAGCAGCATAATAACAAAGATTAACATTTCAACAAGCGCGAACAAACCAAGCTTGTCATATGCGACAGCCCACGGATATAAAAATACGGTTTCTACATCAAAAATGACAAACAGCAATGCAAAAATGTAGTAACGAGCATGAAAACGAACATTTGCATCATGATATGGTTCAATTCCGCTTTCGTACGTCGTTTCTTTTGCTGCACTCGGTTTATATGGGCGCAACAGTTTTCCTAATGTAAGAGCTACTACCGGCAGCAATATACCCACTAGTAGAAAGATGCCAACAATCATATAACTATTTTCATATACATTTGCCACTGTGAAACCCTCCCCCCTTAATAAGAACAAGTTCACTTAGTAAACAATATGATTCATTTGCATTATTTATTATTTTTTTAATTTTTCTAAATAATACAACTATACTTATTATACCAAACTTCAAATTCTTATGTCGATATATTGGGAAAAAGAAACCGTGTCAAAACTTAAACAATTAAAGAAACATAGAATTCAAATATCTATTGATAACTTCGGCATAAGTTATTCTTCATTTCTCGGTTAATACATAAAAAAATACTAAGAGAATTTATACAAATGGTAGAATATCGTGCTGAAGAAAAAGCTATTGTTTTAACGATTCTTTCCTTTGCCAGTATGCTACAGCTCCCCGTCGTTGCAGAAGGAATTGAAACGACAGAACAACTTCAATTCAATCACTTTCTTATTTACAGATTCTGGATAAAAATTCCCTTTTTCCCCATAGAAAAACACCTCCAACTGGTCGTTACATCTACATACGACAGTGGGGGATGTTTTATCCTTGTCTCACTTTATTGGGTCACTCTAAACAATTAATGTTTATGCTTGGTGTTTTTTAGAAAGAAGGATCTTCCTTTTTGTAATAATTCTTTGAAATTTCTTCATAAAATGCCGCTGTTGTTGTATAAAAATATGGTGCTAACCATAAGAAACCGATTCCTAAAGTAATCACACTTAGTAAAAACCATCCAATAAAACTTAAACATAATAAGAAATAATCCATTTTATGTCCATCCATCATACGACGACTTTCAGTAATCGCTTGATTCATTGAATACTCTGGATGATCGTTTAAAATAAAGTATGTCATGGAATAAGAAAATGATTTAATAATTCCTGGAATAATAAGTAGCAATGTCCATAAAGCAAGATAGATGTATACTAGTAAGTATACTAAAAATGATTTTATGAATTTATTTCCATCTGTAAACCATTTAAATAGCTGCCCAATACGAACCTCTTTTTCACGAACCGCATGCAAAGCAAGATAATTGGCCCCTAAAGTTAATGGCCCGATAATAAGCATTGCGACAATATCCACTGAAAGCGATTCTTTTGCTTCCTCCCATCCCCAAGCTGTTGCGAAAGGAAATGTAATACCGACTCTACAAGCAGAGACAAGAATGGCAATAAGTAATGTAGTACCTACTGCTAGTCCCCATTTCCCTTTCAATGCATCAAGTGCTCTTCTTTTTAATTCACTAATCATACAAGTCCTCCTAATCCATAATTTATATTAGTATAACATGCCCCTAGCATCTTATATTCCTAAAAAAAACGGGATGCATATAACTATTATGCACCCCGTTTTCCATATATTCTTAATATGATTCATTCCCTGATACATGCTGATAAAAGTGCGCGGTTGTAGTATACATATATGGTAAAACCCATAAAAATCCGAAGCCTAAAGTAAACACCGCTAGCACACACCATCCGATAAAGCTAAGCCATAAAAGAAACAAATCCATTTTATGTCCTTTCATCATGGTTTTACTTTCTTTCATTGCTTGTAAAACTGGATACTCTGGATGATCGATTAACACAAAAAATGTCATCGCGTAGGAAAAAGACCCAATAATTATATAAATAATTGAAATAAATACTAGAACAAAGTATGCAATTAAGAATACCGCATAACCATCCGATCCAAGGACTGAAAATATAATTATAAATATAACCGTCACTAGGAAAGGAATCCATACTCCTGAATAGAGAAGCATTAAAATCATCGCTTTCATAGTAGTCATCATTCTTTTAAAACCGCGAAATCCTTCAAATACGGAATCTATTGTAACATTACTTCTTCTACTTAACTGTAAAACAGTATTGCTATATCCATAATATGTAATACCTTGTGAGGCAAACATAACCACTATAAAAGCAACATAAAGCAATAGAAAAACTAAAAGAGCACCAACTGAAAAAAATTCCTCATAAAATACACCTTTAATTCCATCTGCAAATCCGCCTACTGCTAAACTAAAAAGTACAAAAATAAGGGCCAGGGCAAACGTAATAACATACGACAAAATATAATATAAGAGTGTTGCACCAACACCCAGCCCCCATCTTCCTTTTAAAGATTCTAATGCTTCCCGTTTCATTTCACCAATCAATTTCTTCATCTCCTTTATGAATAGAATTTGTATGATTACTATATTCATAACAACTTATGAATATAGTAATCATGCAATTATAACATTTCGAATCATTTTTTTGGAAAATATAAGATTTTATGTACATAATTACTAAAAAATAATAAAAAAAATCCGTAAAGGAATGGACCTTTACGGATTTTCTTATTTCATATCGGAAACGTTCAAACGGTTTACCGCACGCTGCAGCGCCAGCTCTGCACGTTTGAAGTCAACATGTACTTGTTTATCTTGCATACGCTGCTCAGCACGGCGCTTCGCTTCATTTGCACGATGAATATCGATATGGTTTGCTTCTTCAGCAGATGATGCCAATACTGTTACTTTATCTGGACGAACTTCGATAAAGCCACCGCTTACTGCTACATAATCAGTGTGACCGCCATTTTTCAAACGAACCGCACTAATTTTCAGCGGTGCAACAGTTGGAATGTGACCTGGTAAGATCCCCATTTCCCCACTTTCTGCTTTCACGCTTACCATTTCTACTTCTTTTTCGTAAACCGGTCCATCAGGAGTTACAATACTGACTGGAAATGTCTTCATAATGCGTCCCTCCTAAGGCCTTACGCCATCATTTTCTTCGCATTTTCAATAACTTCTTCAATACTACCAACAAGGCGGAATGCATCTTCTGGAAGGTCATCATATTTTCCTTCTAGAATTTCTTTGAAACCACGAACCGTTTCTTTTACAGGTACGTAAGATCCCTTTTGACCTGTAAATTGCTCTGCCACGTGGAAGTTTTGTGATAAGAAGAATTGAATACGACGAGCACGTTGTACAATTAACTTATCTTCTTCAGAGATTTCATCCATACCTAAGATAGCGATAATATCTTGAAGCTCTTTGTAACGCTGTAATGTTTGCTGTACTTGACGAGCTACTTCATAATGCTCTTCTCCTACGATTTCTGGAGAAAGTGCACGAGATGTCGAAGCTAATGGGTCTACCGCTGGGTAAATACCCATTTGTGTTAAACGACGCTCTAAGTTTGTTGTTGCATCTAAGTGAGCAAACGTTGTTGCTGGTGCTGGGTCAGTGTAGTCATCGGCTGGTACATATACCGCTTGGATAGACGTGATAGACCCTTTATTTGTTGATGTAATACGCTCTTGTAATTGACCCATTTCTGTTGCAAGCGTTGGTTGGTAACCTACCGCAGATGGCATACGACCAAGAAGGGCAGATACTTCAGAACCAGCTTGTGTGAAACGGAAGATGTTATCGATGAACAATAGTACGTCTTGTCCTTGCTCATCACGGAAATGCTCAGCCATTGTTAAACCTGTTAATGCAACACGTTGACGTGCTCCAGGTGGCTCGTTCATTTGTCCGAAGACCATCGCTGTTTTCTTGATTACGCCAGAATCGCTCATTTCGTGGTATAAATCGTTACCCTCACGAGTACGCTCACCTACACCAGCGAATACAGAGATACCACCGTGTTCTTGTGCGATGTTATTAATTAATTCCTGAATTAATACCGTTTTACCTACACCGGCTCCACCGAATAGACCGATTTTACCACCTTTAATGTATGGTGCAAGTAAATCTACTACTTTAATACCAGTTTCAAGAATTTCTACTTTTGTAGATAATTCTTCGAATTGAGGTGCAAGACGGTGAATTGGATCACGGCGTACATCCGCTGGAATCTCACCATCTAAGTCAATCGCATCACCTAATACGTTGAATACACGACCAAGTGTTACATCACCAACTGGAACGGAAATTGCTTTACCAGTATCTTCTACTTCTGTACCACGAACAAGTCCGTCTGTGGAAGACATCGCAACTGTACGAACTGTGTCATCACCTAAGTGAAGTGCAACTTCAAATGTTAGGTTAATACTTGTTCCGTTTTCATTGCGTTGTTGTACCGTAAGGGCATTGTAGATTTCTGGTAGCTTTCCGCCATCAAACTTAACGTCTACAACCGGACCCATGATTTGCGTAACGCGCCCTTTATTCATCGGGTTCCCTCCTAGCTTTCTTTAAATTAGCCAGCTTTCTATGAGAGTCGGCTTTCATTTTTTTATTAGTGTAGCTTTGGCGACTCTTCTGAAGGAGCCGCTTCCGCTTTTTATTGAATCTAGCTCCAGCGGTTAGAATGCTCGGTGGCTTCGCTTTTTCCTGCGAGGCAAAGAACGCCTCTACGTCAAAAGCTCCATCCCTCTCCCATTCTGAATGAACCGCTTTCGCTTTTTATTCTAACGCTGCTGCGCCACCAACGATTTCCGTAATTTCTTGCGTAATCGCTGCTTGTCGAGCACGGTTGAATGAAAGTGTAAGTGTATCGATAACTTCCATCGCGTTGTCTGTAGCACTTTTCATTGCTGTCATACGCGCCGCGTGTTCACTTGCTTTACCATCTAGTAATGCACCGTACACTAAGCTTTCTGCGTATTGTGGCAATAATACTTTTAAAATATCTTCTTCTGAAGGTTCAAATTCATATGCTGTCGTCGGTTTATCAGACGTCACTTCCGTAAGCGGTAAAATTTTATTTTCCGTCACTTCTTGTGAAATTTTACTTACAAAATGGTTGTAGTAAATATACAGCTCATCATAAGCACCATCTGCAAACATCGCAATTGCTCGAGAAGCAAGATCTTTAATATCTGTAAATGATGGGTGGTCAGAAAGTCCAACTACTTCATCAATGATGTTAAAGCCACGACGTTTTAAGTAATCACGACCTAGTCGTCCAAGCACAATAATTGAATATTGGTTTGAATCCATGTTGTGACGTTCACGAATTACGTTACTCACTGTACGTAAAACGTTACTGTTATAACCACCTGCTAGTCCGCGATCAGACGTAATAACGATATATCCTGTTCGCTTCACAGGACGTGCCGTTAGCATCGGATGATTAATCCCTTTGCTACCTCGCGCAATGCTCGCTACTACTTCTTGAATCTTTTCCATATACGGAACGAAAGATTTAGCATTTTGCTCTGCACGACTTAACTTCGATGCAGATACCATCTCCATCGCTTTCGTAATTTGGCTCGTTTTCTTTGTCGAGTTAATTTTCGCTTTTATATCGCGTAAAGATGCCACAGGTTTTCACCACCTTTTTTCCGGAAGTTGGCACGATTAGTAAGAGCCCAATTGGTTCATCTTCCTAATCTACATTGCAAGATACTCTTGCTCATGATTGAAGGAAAAGAATAGGTGCACCTACTCTTTTCCTCTACATAACCGTTAGCAATTCCTGTAAGAGTTGCCTTTTTATATAATCTAGCTTCAGCGGCTATAAGCCACCTCCACTTTTTTTATGCTTCAGAAGCTACAAAGACTTTTTTGAAGCCATTGATTGCTGCAGCAAACTTTTCGTCATCCGCAAGTTTCTTTGTTGTGCGAATTTCGCTTAATAGCTCAGCTGCATTTGAATCTAACCAAGCATGGAATTCTTCTTCAAAACGAGTGATATCTGCTACTGGGATATCATCTAGGAATCCACGTGTTAGAGCGTAAAGAACCATAACTTGTTTCTCTACTCGTAACGGTTTGTGTAATCCTTGTTTTAATACTTCAACTGTACGCGCACCACGGTTTAATTTCGCTTGTGTTGCTTTATCAAGGTCAGAACCGAACTGAGCGAACGCTTCTAACTCACGATAAGATGCAAGGTCAAGACGAAGTGTACCTGATACTTTACTCATCGCTTTAATCTGAGCAGATCCACCAACACGAGATACTGAAGTACCTGCATCAATCGCTGGACGTACACCAGAGAAGAATAAATCAGATTGTAAGAAGATTTGTCCATCTGTGATAGAAATTACGTTTGTTGGGATGTAAGCTGATACGTCCCCTGCTTGTGTTTCGATGAAAGGTAACGCTGTTAAAGAACCGCCGCCTTTTGCATCACTTAATTTTGCTGCACGCTCTAGTAAACGAGAATGTAAGTAGAATACATCCCCTGGATACGCTTCACGACCTGGAGGACGACGTAATAGTAATGACAATTCACGATAAGCAGCTGCTTGTTTCGATAAGTCATCATATACTACTAATACGTGTTTACCGTTGTACATGAATTCTTCACCCATTGTTACACCAGCGTAAGGAGCTAAGTATAATAATGGAGCTGGTTGAGAAGCTGATGCTGTTACAACGATTGTGTACTCTAATGCACCATGCTTACGTAGTGTTTCTACTACGTTACGTACTGTAGATTCTTTTTGTCCAATTGCAACGTAGATACAAACCATATCTTCATCTTTTTGATTTAAGATTGTATCAAGTGCAACTGCTGTTTTACCTGTTTGGCGGTCACCGATGATTAACTCACGTTGACCACGACCAATTGGTACAAGTGCGTCAATCGCTTTAATACCTGTTTGAAGTGGCTCATGCACAGATTTACGATCCATTACACCTGGTGCCGGGCTTTCAATTGGACGAGTGTTTGTTGTATTAATTGGGCCTAAACCATCTACTGGTTGACCTAATGGGTTTACAACACGGCCGATTAGTTCTTTCCCTACTGGCACTTGCATGATGCGGCCTGTACGACGAACTTCATCACCTTCACGAATTTCTGTGTAAGGTCCTAAAATAATAATACCTACATTATTTTCCTCTAAGTTTTGTGCTAGTCCCATAACGCCGTTAGCGAACTCTACAAGTTCACCAGCCATAACGTTATCAAGACCATGAGCACGTGCGATACCGTCACCGACTTGGATAACTGTACCAACATCGCTAACTTCGATTTCAGACTGATAGTTTTCGATTTGTTGCTTTATCAGTGCGCTAATTTCTTCAGCTCTGATGCTCATGTGCTTCACCCCTATCTATTCTTCATAAGTTCACGCTGAATACGTGCTAACTTTCCTTGTAAACTTCCATCATAAATGCGATTTCCAATGCGGACTTTAATGCCGCCTAGTAAATCTTCATCTACAACATTTTTTATGCGAATTGCATCTTTTCCCGTTCTCTTTGCGAATGCTTCTGCGATGCTAAGCTTTTCCTCTTCAGATAGAAGACGAATCGAATATACAGTCGCGTCTGCTACGTTACGCTCTTCATTTGCAAGAGCAACATATTCATTTGCAATTTCAGGTAATATTTCGATACGCTTGTTATCCACTAAAATGTATAACGTATTTAAAATCGATTCAGAAATAGAAGAAAACACGTTAGAAAGAAATGTTTTTTTCTGTTCCTTTGAAATGTTTGGTTGTGTTAAAAAGCTATGTAGTTCTCCGTTCTTTACAAAAACGTTTTGTACAAGTCGCAATTCTTCTTCAAACATTTCTAATACGTGTTTTTCTTTTGCGATTTGAAAAAGAGCGACAGCATAACGTTTAGCTACAATCTCATTGCTCATCGCGCTTCTCCTACTTCTTTAATATAATCGCGAATTAATTTTACTTGGTCTTCTTCTTTTAATTCTTTTTCAATTACTTTAGAAGCAATTTGAATAGATAAAGAAGCAACTTGTTCTTGCAGAGCAACAATTGCTTGCTCTTTTTCGCGTTGAATTTCTTGTACAGCAGATGCTTTAATTGATTCTGCTTCTTCTTTTGCAGCAGCAACAATAACATCTTTTTGATCTACAGCTTGTTTTTTCGCTCTTTCGATTAACTCTTGCGCTTCAACACGTGATTGTTTTAACATTTCACGTTGTTCTTCCACTAATTTTCTCGCCTCTGCGTTGTTCTTTTCTGCAGCGTCGATTTCATTAGAAACATGCTCTTCACGTTCCTTCATAATTCCCATTAAAGGACCCCAAGCAAATTTACGAAGCATTACTAATAGAATTAGGAAAACGAACAATGTATAAGCGATCGTTCCGAATGGAATGGCAGCTCCTAATAATAAAGTTGGCACAAGGATTCACTCCCTTCAAATATCTAAATTGACCATATGAAAAAAAGACAAATATTTCGTTCATAAAGCAATGGCGAAGAAAGTCAAAAAACACTCTTCGCCATCTATGTAAGGGGAGCTATCCCTTATTTGTTCATTACGATGAATGCAATAACTACACCGATAATTGGAAGTGCCTCAACTAATGCAACCCCGATGAACATGATTGTTTGAAGTGGACCTTTTAATTCTGGTTGACGAGCAACACCCTCGATTGTACGTGATACGATAAGACCGTTACCAATACCTGCACCTAGTGCTGATAAACCAATTGCAATTGCAGCTGCGATTACACCTAAACTCATTTGAAATGTCCTCCTTTGTATTATAAAAAATAAATTTTTTTACTTACTTATTAAAGTATATTAATGGTCATGACTTACTTTATGCGCCATGTACACCATCGTTAACATTGTAAAGATAAACGCTTGGATTGAACCAACGAACACACTGAATCCCATCCACGCTAACATCGGTACAACAGCACCCAATGCTCCAAGTACTGCTCCACTTCCACCTAATTTAGCAAGTAATCCTAATAAAATCTCACCAGCATAGATGTTACCGAATAGACGAAGACCTAACGTTAATGTGTTAGCAAATTCCTCAATAACCTTTAAAGGAAATAAGAACTTCATAGGTTGGAAATAACCTTTTAAATATTCTTTTGTACCCTTCATCTTAATACCATAATAATGGGTGAGGGTAACTACCATCACGGCTAATGTTAATGTAACTGCTGGGTCAGACGTTGGCGATCTCCACCATGCAATATGTTCACCAGCCTCAGTTGTTGAATACATGAATGGTAGACCGAGCATGTTTGATACGAAGATAAACATCATCAGCGTAACGCCGAGCGTTAAAAAGCGTCCGCCTGTTTTCCAGTCCATCGTACTGTTAATAATCCCTTTCGCAAAGTCTAGAGTCCATTCAAGGAAGTTTTGCATTCCTGTTGGACGAAGAGCTAAGCGACGAGTCCCGATAACAGCGATTAAGAAAACAATGAGTGCTGCAACAGTAACCATCATGACTGAGGACAAATCGAACGTTAAACCTAGAAATTCAACTAATTTACCGTGTTCCACTAGTAATTCACCTCTCTTCCCTGCTCTTATACTCTAAATAAAGAAAATCTATGATCATGACAAGATATCCTGTCAGCAATCCTACACCTAAGCTCCACATCGCAATTAAATGCTGATATTTTGCTGCAAACAAAATTAATAACCCTATCGTGGCAAATCTCGAATATGTACTAACAGCGGTCGCCTTAAATTTCACGTTTTCTCCATTTGTAACGCGATCTAAGAGCTTGTCTGTTCTACGTGCAATGATGCGCAAACTAAGAAAACTGAAAATCGTTCCGATAATCAGTCCAAGAAATACATCCTTGTAAGAGGTACATCCCCATCCTAGTACAAAAAGTGCAAGCAAGTAGTACATATATTTCTTTTGTCTTTGAACAAGTCCATGTACGTCTATCATCATTGCTCTCCCGAATAATAATGTTGAATGAGTCGAACCATTGCATAAATCCCTGTTCCTAATCCAAGCAATAAGCCAATAATAAGAAACAACGGAAACGTCCCAACCTTGCTATCAATCCACTTCCCACCAAAAATTCCAATAAGAATAGAACCGACTAACTGGGATAAAATTCCCGTCATTAAAGCATATGCTTTAACCGGATTGCGATCGTCTTTTTGCAAGGATTCATCCCTCCAATATGTAAACCTCATTCACGATGTGTTAATAATAACTCATTTTATTGCATAAATCCTATACAAAACAAAAAGTTTACTTTTTCGTCACGGAATAGATATAATTTTGTCACTGAAAGCCCTACCATCTATCCCCGTTGTTAGCATACAATAGGGTATTAGCAGTGTCAACGAGAAATCGTAAAAAATCAAAAAATTTGAGTATTAGTCAATTCTTGCCAAAAATGAAAACGTTCCCCTTTAAAATACTGGTGAAAGATGTCTAATTTCTAAGAGATTTTTCTTTATAATAGAAGGAAAAGTTCACAAGTTTGTCACGATTATATTTTTAAAATATAACGTTTTTCTTCTATAATATAGTATTTCACTGAGATCAGACATCTATAGTATATGTGTTATATATGCAAGTTATGTTGTATATACAAAAAATCCCATGCCCGGATCCCATCAATCTAAAACCCTTCCCCTCCCCTACCTCCCTTATACATAAAGTGAAACTTTTCTTTGTGGAAGGTTTTCTTCACCCCTCGCTAAGAAGTAGCCCGCACCAATCGGGTTTTACTGCTCACGAGTAGCGGGATGAATAAAAAACAGACGAGTAGGGAATCCCTCTCGTCTGTTGTCTTACTTCGTTCCAAATAAACGGTCACCAGCATCGCCAAGACCAGGAACAACATAACCATGATCATTTAATTTCTCATCTAATGCTGCTACATAAATATCAACATCAGGGTGCTCTTCTTGTACCACTTTTACTCCTTCTGGAGCAGCTACGATACACATTAATTTAATTTGTTTCGCACCGCGCTTTTTCAGAGAGTTAATTGCTTCTGCTGCTGAACCACCTGTTGCTAACATCGGATCAAGTACGATAAAGTCACGTTCTTCTACATCCGTTGGAAGTTTCACATAGTATTCTACAGGTTGCAATGTTTTCGGGTCACGGTATAAACCAACATGGCCTACTTTTGCCGCTGGAATTAACTTTAGAATCCCGTCTACCATTCCTAAGCCCGCACGTAAAATTGGAATTAAACCAAGTTTTTTACCAGCGATTACTTTTGTTGTCGCTTTGCTTACAGGCGTTTCGATTTCGATTTCTTCAAGTGGAAGATCGCGTGTAATTTCAAATGCCATTAAACTTGCTACTTCATCCACTAATTCACGAAATTCTTTTGTACCTGTATTTTTATCGCGAATATATGTAATCTTATGCTGAATTAACGGGTGATCAAATACATACAGTTTTCCCATGTGAATCTCTCCTTCAGATGATATTCATGCGTGAGGACACGCCGTTTTGCACTATTTACGATTGTAAAGAAAACGTCGCCAATATTCAAGGGCAAATTTGGGAAAGTTTCAAATCCGTTATCGTTCTACCTAATATCTTTACCAATTATGGAAACCGTATCCTTCACGATATATACAAAGTTTATTCATAGTTTGTATACATACATGAGGTGTGTAATATGCCCTTCCCATGCAATATACATGAGTCAGCATGATTTATCCCGCTATTCGCGGGCAGTAATACCCCCACCTCAAAGTTTCACTTTATTATCAAATCGCGCCTATCAGAAAAAGACTGCTGAAACGATACGTTTCAACAGCCTTTTTCAATCTACCTATTATAGATTTGTATACATTGGGAATTTATCTGTTAGTGCAGCTACACGCTTACGCGCTTCTTCTAATGCTACTTCATTATCATGATTCTTTAACGTATGAGCGATAATTGCTGCAATTTCATCCATTTCTTCTAAGCCGAAGCCACGAGACGTTACTGCTGCTGTACCGATACGTACACCACTCGTTACAAATGGGCTTGCTGTTTCGAATGGAATTGTGTTTTTATTTACTGTAATTCCAACTTCATCTAATACGTGCTCTGCCACTTTACCAGTAATCTCTAAATTGCGAACATCGATTAAGATTAGGTGGTTGTCCGTTCCGGCAGAAACAAGTGTAAGTCCTTCTTTTTGAAGACCTTCTGCTAAACGGTGTGCGTTATTGATGATATTTTGTGCATATGTTTTAAAGTCTTCTTGTAAGGCTTCACCAAATGCAACTGCTTTTGCAGCAATAACGTGCATCAATGGTCCACCTTGGATACCTGGGAAGATTGATTTATCAATTTGCTTTGCAAATTTTTCTTCACATAAAATCATACCGCCGCGTGGGCCGCGTAATGTTTTATGAGTTGTTGTTGTTACGAAATGTGCATGTGGTACTGGGTTAGGATGTAAGCCCGCTGCAACTAAACCTGCAATGTGAGCCATATCTACCATTAAGTATGCACCAACTTCATCCGCAATTTCACGGAATTTCTTGAAATCGATCACGCGTGGGTATGCACTAGCACCTGCAACAATTAGTTTCGGTTTATGTTCTTTCGCTTTTGCTAATACATCATCATAGTTAATGCGATGTGTTTCAGCATCTACGCCATATTCTACAAAGTTATACTGGACGCCACTGAAGTTAACAGGGCTTCCGTGTGTTAAATGACCACCGTGGGATAAGTTCATGCCAAGGACTGTGTCGCCATGCTCTAAAATTGTGAAGTATACAGCCATGTTTGCCTGTGCACCAGAGTGTGGTTGAACGTTCACATGCTCTGCACCAAAGATTTCTTTTGCGCGATCACGAGCGATATCTTCTACTACATCCACATGTTCACAGCCACCATAGTAGCGTTTTCCAGGGTAACCTTCTGCATATTTGTTTGTTAATACAGAACCTTGCGCTTCCATTACAGCTTCACTTACGAAGTTCTCTGAAGCAATCAGTTCAATTTTTGAACGTTGTCTTCCTAGTTCAGCTTCAATTGCAACAAATACCTTCTCATCTTGACGTTTTAAATGCTCCATCAAAATCCCCCTTTTCTGAACGAATTACACCTATTCCCGACGTTTTTTTCTTATTTATCCAGAAAAAGCGAAAATTCCAGTTGTAATTCTATCGAACCTTCATGTTTTCAACTACATTCTAACATGACTTTCTAGATCATAAAAGAAAAAAAAGGTCGAAATCGACCTTTTTCTTTTCTTCCTAATGAAGTAAGACAACATACCTCTTATACCATATACATATATCAAGTCCAGCTAGAATAACGATTCGAACTGGACTTCTCTACTTTAGCTGCAAGTAAGTGTTTCTTCTACTGACACATATACTGCACGTTCTCCGCCAATCAACTTACCACGTGTTTTTGCCATTGTTACATGTGCATGTCCAATCTCTTTCACACGCGTGCGAACAGGAACTGCAACATGTTTAAGGTGCATGCCAATAAACGTATCACCAATATCTATCCCTGCATCTGCTTTTATAAACTCTACCACTACAGGATCTTTTAAATTGTTATATGCATACGTCGCAATCGCACCACCTGCTGATCTAACAGGCGTAACGGTTACAATTTCAAGTTGGTACTTCGTTGCGGTCTCCCTTTCTACTACTAAAGCACGATTTAAATGCTCACAGCACTGGAATGCTAGCTCAATACCATTTTGTTCTTGAAATTGTTTTAGCTCAGAAAAAATCGCTTCCGCTACTTCCATCGTCCCTGATGTTCCAATTCTTTCTCCTAGCACTTCGCTCGTGCTACAGCCCACTACAAAAACTTGACCACTTTGTAAAGAAGCTTGCTCTTGAAAATCAGAAAGCGCTTGTTGTAGCTGCTCTTTCACTTGTACTATTTCCGTCATGACACCTCTTCCTTTCACAGGTTGGTTCAACACATTATATTACGATTAACAGTTATCCCGCTATTCGCGGGCAGTAGTCCTCCCCACCTCAAGATTCTAAGGAAGCCAAAGAAGATAGGTGGGGGATAAACTGCCCGTAAAAGCCGGATTGATGAGGGCTAATAATCAGTGGGAGATGCCCCCCACTTTATTACTTCGCTTCGTATGTTTTAATTTTACCTACACGGTTTTCGTGACGTCCGCCTTCATAATCAGTTGTTAACCAAATTTTTGCGATGTCACGTGCTAAACCAGCTCCGATTACACGCTCGCCCATTGCCAGCATGTTCGTGTCGTTATGCTCTCTCGTTGCTCTTGCACTAAATGTATCATGTACTAATGCACAGCGAATACCGTGTACTTTATTTGCCGCAATAGACATACCAATGCCTGTTCCACAAATTAAAATACCACGGTCTACTTCACCACTAGCAACCATTTCTGCTGCTGGAAATGCAAAGTCAGGATAATCAACAGAACCCGCTTCACATTCACATCCTAAATCAATATATTCAATGTTTAATTCTTCTAATAAACTTACGATTTCTTTACGAATATTCATTCCACCATGGTCAGATGCTACTACTACTTTCATTATGAACCCCTCCAATAATAAGTGAAACTTCTATCAGTAGGAATCTTTTCCCCACTGATGATTTGTGACATAAACCGGAAACTCCCTTTCTCGTTAGAGCAAGATCATCTCCAATATCGTATTATACACGAAACATTAACCGTCTGAATATTTTTTAAGTAAAGTTTGTACAAGTTTTTCCATCTCCGCCATCGTCGATTGATAAATGGATAATGAACCACCAAACGGATCTGAAATATCCTTATTTGTACCTTCTACAAATCCATATAATGTATGCACTTTCTCTCCTGCATTTGGGTGATATTGAAGTAAAAGCTGTTTATGGCTTTCTGTCATCGTTAATATCGTATCAGCCCACTGTAGTATTTCCTCCGTTACTTGCTGCGAAGCATGTGTAATCGAAATCCCCTTTTTTGCTAGTGCATCTTTCGCATGTAGGGATGCATCGCTTCCAGCGGATGCAAATACACCAGCAGACTTCACTTCAAATTGCTCTTCCCCATAATGACGAAGCAACGCCTCTGCCATTGGGCTGCGACATGTATTTCCTGTGCAAACAAATAACACTCGCTTCATCTAAACCCACTCCTTATGGTGAATGTCTTACATTCATCATAACGTACGTTACAATGAAAAAAAAGAAATGAGGACATACAAAAAGCGCATTTCCCTTTTATTTTTCATAAGAGAAATGCGCTTTATCCATATATATATGAAACCCTATTTCCAAGTGCCTACAATATAGTAACACAGTTAGAAAAAAAATCTACTACCATGGATGAATTTCCATAAAAAATAAGGAATCCATTTCATACAAAATAGATTCCTTACTAAAAAAGCAATTATTTCATTGTAACTTTCATTACTTCTGTTGTACCTTTTGTAGATGAAATACCTACAGTTGTGTCGATAGATTCAGCTGCATCTGTATTTGTAATAACGATTGGTGTAATTGTGCTTTTTGCTTTTTCGCGAATTAATTCTAAATCGAAAGAAATTAATTTGTCGCCTGTCTTTACAGCTTGTCCTTCAGATACATGCGCTTCGAAACCTTCGCCCGCCATTGTTACTGTTTCTAAACCAACATGGATTAAGATCTCTGCACCGTTTTTCGCTTTAATTCCAACAGCATGTTTTGTGTGGAATAATTGTACGATTTCACCGTCTACTGGAGATACTACTACACCTTCAGTTGGAACGATTGCAACACCGTTACCCATCATACGACCAGCGAATACTGGATCTGGTACTTCTTCAATATTTTTCACTTCTCCAGTTAATGGAGCTACGATTGTTTCTGCATTTGTTTTTGAACCAAGACCAAATAATTTTTTAAACATAGGATAGTCCTCCTTATAATTCATACTCATGTTAAAAATGTATAGGGCAATCCCTAGAGAGTATTGAGATAAATATACAATTCATTTCTTCACAATATTATATTGTAAAAACGCTTTCGAGATTAAAAACGTTCTTATCAACCAGAATCTTATTGTATCTCTTTGCAAAATCCCAGTCAATTCAGATTTTCTGAACAAAATAAAAAAAGTTAACTTCTTGCTTATATTTTCGCTTTTTTTCTCCAACTTGTCTAGAGGTCCTTACATCATATTTATATTTTCTTACTCATTTGTTATATTTTTTTCACACTTTTAACAAAAACTACTTGACTAAAGTAAGTAACTAATTTAATATTGCTTACATAAGGTAAGTAAATAACTTTTTGGAGGTTTTATAAATGATGAACATTGGTCTTCTTATTATTCGTCTTATTATTGGAATTACATTCATGGGTCATGGTACTCAAAAATTATTTGGTTGGTTTGGTGGCCACGGCCTTAAAGGAACAGGCGGCTGGATGGAATCAATCGGCTTACGCCCTGGCGTATTTATGGCATTTATGGCTGGTGCAACTGAGCTATTAGGTGGTTTCTTATTCGCAGCAGGTATTTTCACTTGGGTTGGTTCTCTATTTATAGTTGGTACAATGCTAGTTGCAATCTTTACTGTACACGGAAAAAATGGCTACTGGGTAACACAAAACGGATTTGAATATAACATGATCTTAATTGCTATTGCAGTTGGTGTTGCATTAACTGGACCTGGCGCTTACGTTTTACCTTAATCAATTAGCTCGATTTTAAAATATTCTTAGACGATAAAGGAGCGAATTCAAAGGTCTGCCTGACAGACTTTTGAATTCGCTCCTTTTCTTTTTAAACAGATTTACAAAAATCGGCAAAAAAATGTTTTTTTAGCAGGAGTTTCTCTTCTTTATATTGTAAACAAACAAAGAAGTATTCATACCAAGGAAGGGAGATTACAAATATGCTGTCAATCAATCCTAATGAACAAACAGAAAAAGATAATTACAAGTTATTAACAGGGAGCATTATTCCGCGCCCAGTTGCATTCGTAACCTCGACTACAAAAGACGGCGTGTTAAACGGAGCACCATATAGCTACTTTAATATTGTGGCTGCCAATCCACCTCTCATCTCTGTTTCTGTACAACGAAAAGCAGGAGAGCCAAAAGATACCTCTCGAAACGCAATTGAAAAAGGTGAATTTGTTGTACATATTTCCGACGAATCCTATGTGGGGGCGATTAACGAAACTGCTGCAAACCTCCCTCCCAATCAAAGTGAAATTGAATTAGCCAAACTAACCCCTATTGAAAGTGATGTCATCTCAGTACCAGGCGTAAAAGAAGCAAATATTCGTATGGAATGCGTATTAGAACGCGCGATTCCATTAGGTGGAACACCAGATTCACCAGCATGCGACCTATTAATCGGTCGCGTTGTCCGCTTCCACGTTGCGGAACATCTATACGAAAATGGTCGCATTCATGCAGAAGGACTCAAACCTGTAAGCCGCTTAGCAGGTCACAATTACGCAAAACTTGGTGAGCAATTTGAACTTGTACGGCCAATCTAAAAGCGGAAGCGGTTCGCTCAGAATGGGAGGAGGATGGAGCTTCTGACGTAGAGGCGCTCTTTGCCTCGCAGGAAGACGCGAAGCCACCGATCATTCTTGCCGCTGGAGCTGGATACATCTAAAAGCGGAAGCGGTTCGCTCAGAATGGGAGGAGGATGGAGCTTCTGACGTAGAGGCGCTCTTTGCCTCGCAGGAAGACGCGAAGCCACCGATCATTCTTGCCGCTGGAGCTGGATACATCTAAAAGCGGAAGCGGCTCGTTCAGAATGTAAGGGGGATGGAGCTTCTGACGTAGAGGTGCTCTTTGCCTCGCAGGAAGACGCGAAGCCACCGATCATTCTTGCCGCTACCTAAATAAAACCAAAAGTCCAGCCTTCACAATAATTGGCTGGACTTTTCTTATGTCTATAACTTTTCTCACTTCTCTTCCAATGCAGGCACTGTTTCTTTCTTCACTTTTCCAAGTTTTATAACAAAGAAATATAATGAAAGAAGTGTAATGATAAATACGATAAAGAATGGGTACGGTGAGTAAAACATACGTGCCGCTTCTGTTTTACCCTGAATAAATTTTAAAGAATCCATATCTAAAAACTCAGCGAACATTTGTACACCGAGCATACTAAACCAAAATACGAAAAAACTAATGATAATTCCAAAAAGTTGTTTTACTCTTGTCACCAAGAACACCCCTTCTATTATAAGAGTTGTTTTTATTATCATGAATGATGGTAGAAATACTGAACCTTTTACAGAAAGGGGCTTTCATTTACCATTCGCGGATGAGCTTCATCCATCCGAGCACTGCTATTTGTAAAATAATAAGCCAAATTATGAGCAAACGTAGCCACCTTGGAAAAAATGTTACAAACCAAATGTACCATTCCAACAATTTCCCCATACTTCTATCTCTCCTATACTTTCTTATATGATAGCAAGATTATATTGGAAATAGAAGGATGAGTCCAAAACCAACAAGAATGATACCGCCAAGCACTTCACCATATATACCAAGCATACGCTTTACACGCCTGCCAATAAGTAAACCACTCCACGCTAGTACCATACTGACTAATCCAAAAATCAATATGGTTATAATCGTTTGCGCTCCGTAAATTCCAAGGCTTAATCCGACTGAAAAGCTATCGATGCTCACACTAAATGCAAATAACAATAAGCTTACCCCTACCGGTGCAGACCTCGTCTCTTCTCCTTCTAACATAGAAGAATATATAATATAAAATCCTAATCCAACTAATAAAATCGCTCCAGCAATGGTCGCCATATGACCCAATTGCTCCGATAAAAAACGACCAAGTACCATACCAAGAAACGGCATGACAATGTGAAACAGACCTATTGTAATACCGATATACAAAATTTGCCGCATTCTTAACGCAACCATGCCCATACCGAGGCTTACAGAAAAGGCATCTAGCCCTAGGGCAAACGCCATAATAAACAAAGGTAATAGTTGTTCAACCGTCATCTCGTTCGTCCCTCCTCGGACTTGCTACTTCACAATATGCTCATCCGAGGAAAAATAGAATCTATGAAAGAGTACTGCATGTCATAAAGTGAAACTTTAATCAGTGGGGAGTCTCTTCATCCCCCACTGATTATTAGCCCTCACCAATCGGGCTTTTACGAGCAGTTATCCCCCACCTAACTTCTTGACTTCCTGCCGAATTTTGGGGTGAGGGTATTACTACCCGCGAATAGCGGGATAAAGAGTAGATACATTCAGCTTTAATCTTCAAAAATGACATGATGTCCCGCCGCTTTTGTTAAGCGATTCATAATCGCATTACCGATTCCATCACTTGGGAACGACTCACTAAAAATAACATCGACTTTACTTGTATCAAATGTGCGCAACACATCATATAGTTTTGTCGCAACACTCGCTAAATCATTTCGTATGCCACATGACAATACGACATCCGCTTTATATACATGTTGATATTCTTCTGTTGTTAATACACCGACTGTATACCCTTCATCTTTTTTGTTATCCACAAGTTGCTGAATAAAAGCACGTGATCCTTCCACAATGCTGAGTGGTGCTTTCGGTGCATAATGTGTATATTTCATTCCCGGTGCTTTCGGTTTTTCGGTTTCATCTTTTAATGCTGGATCTAAAGAAACAGGTCCAATTACTTCTTCTAATTGTTCCTTTGTAATCCCGCCTGGGCGTAAGATGGTTGGCACTTCACTTGTACAATCTATTACTGTCGATTCCACACCAACACCTGTTGCACCGCCATCAACAATACCAGCAATTTTCCCGTTCAAATCTTCATATACATGGGAAGCTAACGTTGGACTTGGACGTCCAGAACGATTGGCACTTGGTGCTGCAACTGGTACATTCGCTTCTTCAATAAGCGCAAGTGCCACAGGATGATCAGGCATTCTGACGCCAACCGTATCTAAACCTGCTGTAACCTTCTCTGAAATCCCATCTTTTTTCGGTAAAATAAGTGTCAATGGTCCCGGCCAAAAATGCTTCATTAGTACATCCGCAACTGGTGGAATCTCTCTTACAATATCCGTTAATTGTGATTTTGCACCAATGTGGACAATCAGTGGATTATCACTTGGTCGACCTTTTGCCTCAAAAATTTTTGCGATTGCTTCATCATTCATTGCGTTGGCCCCTAGTCCATATACAGTTTCTGTTGGAAAGCCAATTGCTTCATTTTCTCTTAATAATTTTGCTGCTTCTCTCAACTGTGGATAATCTTCTTTTATTTCCACAACATTATCCACAACCCATATTTTTGTATGCATTTTTTTCCACGTCCTTTTCTTCCCTGAAATACTTGTCTATTTGTAGTTTACTATGAGATTTATCCAAAAGACAAACAAGGTTTATCCACAAAATGTGGATAAACCCGATTAATTTGTGGATAACTTTGTGAATAGCTGACAATTTAGTATTATTACATTCTGCTGTTTTATATTTTCACTAAAATGTTCTAACTGCCGAATCCCCGTTGGAACTTCTTCCTTTTCCACAGGCGTAAAGTTGAAAAACTGAAATATTGTCTCAGATTGTGGATGATTTGTGAGTAAATATAATTGTTGAATACTTTTCTCTTTCATATACTGCAAAAACATTTCAAAAAAATATAAGAACATCTTATTATCCACAGCGGGTGTGAACAAACAAGAACGAATGAGTGCATCTTCTTGCTTTTGTTCATAACCAATCACCGCTTGCATTTCTCCGCCATCTTCCAATATCATAAATTGTTCATATAACTCATTTATTTTATCATCTTTTTTATTAGCCTGTCCGAAAAAAGAATGCAATCGTTCTATATCTGCTTTCGTAGCAAAATAAAGTTTTTTCATACCGTATCCCTCCTCATTTCTATATATGAGAGAGGATACGAAAATAAAACTTATTTAGAAAATAAAGAGGAGATTGCTTCTACGATAAACAGTTTGACTTGCGGCTCTTCCACTTGCTCATCTTGCGCTTCTATTTTTTCTTTTTGTTTTTCCACAGACCTTTCCTCTTTTTCCACAATTACTTTCTGCTCTACTTCCTGTTTTACAGGTTCTTCTTGTACAGGCTTCTCTTTTATCTCTTTCACATCAGTTTGAACTTTTGTAACAACCTCTTTTTTTGTTGTTTCTTTTATCGATTTTCGTTTCGGCAATTCTTCTTCATCTTGTTCCTCTAGCACTGGTTGCTCTTCATCCTCAATCGATTCTGCTTTCACAACATGCTCATCTTTTTTTACAGCTGTTCCACTTGAGAAATCTAGGAAACACATCGGCGGGAATAATACACACCACCAATTTGCGCCCTCTCCTTTTCCGATTGAGATGAGTACAGCTTCATACTCTCCGGCAGGATAAATAAAGTTTCCATATACTTTTGTAGGAAATTTTACATTTTTTCCAAACGTAACTTGAAATGATTCCTTACTTCCTTCTCGTTTCAATGTATCAGCAACAGTTTTTTCAATTTCCGGGATATGGCTCTGGATGACACGACGTGCGTCTTCAAACGATTTTAAATCTGCTACCCAACCATCAATTTGCGCTTTCACTTCATCACGTACTTTACGTTTTAACGCTTGATCTTCCTTCGTATCGCTATTTGCTAAAATACGTAATCGAACGGCTTCTTTCGGAATAACAGTAGGTCCCTTTGCATCAGCTTTCATATATCCAAAATGCACGAGTAACTGTGCACCAATTAATAATAAAAGAAAATAGGCAATCGCTTGTTTTTTCATCTCCTACACCATCCCTTCAGTAAAACAGTGTAGACAAGTTTTCTTCTTTATAAACTATTAAATTCCGAATCTATAATTTTTTTGTAACAATTCATTCGATATGTATACAAATCCATTTTGATTTTTCGACAGATAAGCTGCGGCTATGGATAACAAAAGGGGACCTGCACTCGTTTTCTCTCTTTGTTTTCACTATGTCTGGGCAGGAAAAAGATCTGACCGCTTCTATGCATGGCCGGATGCTCTCCCCCACCTAAAAAGAAGGGTTTTATGTCGGTTTTCTAATTTGTATTTATATAAAAATGGAGCAAAGGTCTACACCCTCACTCCATTTCAGCAAACACCATACGATCTTTTCCGTTAATATCAAATACAACTTCCACATGGGCATGCGGGAATGTCTGTTGCAATAATTCTTTTACATCTTCTCCTTGCCCAACGCCTACTTCAAAGGCGACGATTGCCTCACTTTGTAAAACGGTTGGCAACTCCTTCATAAAACGACGATAAAAATCGAGTCCATCTTCTCCGCCAACGAGTGCCCGCTTCGGTTCGTGCTCTTTTACAACAGAAGAAAGGCCTCTCCAATCTTCCTCTGGAATGTACGGAGGGTTAGAAACGACAACATCTAGTTTTTGACCCGTTTCATAAAATGGTGATAATAAGTCACCATGATAAAACGTCACATTCGCCTCTAACGTCTTTGCATTCTCTTTCGCAACTTCAATCGATTCTTGGGCAATATCTACTGTATACACATGCAGATTTTGGTTTTCTAGAGCGAGCGTAATTGAAATTGCGCCGCTGCCCGTTCCAATATCAGCTACATGCAGTTCCTTCTGACCAAATCTACTCTGAATTCGCGTTAATACGCCCAATATAAGCTCTTCTGTTTCGGGTCTTGGTATCAATACTTCTTCATTTACGAAGAAAGAACGTCCATAAAACATTTCATACCCAAGCAAATACTGAACTGGGATACCATCCACGTGCTTGTGGATAAATGCTGTGAAGGTTTCGGCCTGTCTTTCTGTCAACTCTTCACGCATACTCATCATTAAACCTGTTCGATTCGTCTTTAATACATGACAAAGGACAATTTCTCCCGCATTTTCATCTCGCCCATTTTCTTGTAAAAAAGAAGAAGCCCATTTCAGGGCTTCATAGACACGCATTACTCAGCTGCCTCCATCTTTTGCGCCTGATCTTCCATCACTAAGGCATTGATGAAATCATCTAACTTACCTTGTAGGATTTGATCTAGCTTCTGAATCGTTAAACCGATTCGATGGTCTGTAACACGGTTTTGCGGGAAGTTATACGTACGAATACGCTCTGAACGGTCTCCCGTACCAACAGCTTGTTTACGGTTTTGATCGTACTCAGCTTGCGCTTCTTGTCTAAACTTATCATAAACACGTGCACGTAATACTTTCATTGCTTTTTCTTTGTTCTTAATTTGTGACTTTTCATCCTGACAAGACACAACTACACCAGTCGGTAAATGCGTTAAACGTACCGCTGACATCGTTGTATTAACACTTTGTCCACCAGGACCACTAGAAGCAAACGTATCAACACGAACCTCTTTTTCATGAATATCGATTTCTACTTCTTCTGCTTCCGGTAATACAGCTACAGTTGCAGTAGATGTATGAATACGTCCACCAGATTCCGTTTCCGGAACACGTTGTACGCGGTGTGCACCATTTTCAAATTTCAACTTTGCAAAAGCGCCTTTACCGTTAATCATAAAGATAATCTCTTTATATCCACCTAGTTCTGTATAGCTCGCTTCGATAATCTCAGTTTTCCAACCTTGCACCTCAGCATAACGGCTATACATACGGTATAAATCACCAGCAAATAAAGCAGCCTCATCGCCACCAGCAGCACCACGAACCTCTACGATAACGTTTTTATCATCGTTCGGGTCTTTTGGAACAAGTAAAATTTTCAGACGCTCTGATAATTCCTTCTCTTGTCCCTCTAACTCAGAAACTTCTTCCTTTACCATTTCACGCATGTCAGCATCTAACTTATCTTCCAACATTGCTTTTGCATCTCGTAATTGCTCACGAACATCTTTATACTCACGGTACACCTCTACCGTTTCTTGCATATCAGACTGTTCCTTTGAATATTCACGAAGTTTATTCGAGTCACTAATAATCTCTGGATCACTTAAAAGCTCGTTTAACTTCTCATAACGATTTTCTACAGCTTGCAAACGATCTAACACATCATTCACCTCTACATCCTAGTATCTAATACAAATAGTATATGGCACTTAATCAAAAAAACGCAAATTATATTTAAAAGCGGAAGCGGCTCGTTCAGAATGGGAGGGGGATGGCGCTTCTGACTTAGAGGCGTTCTTTGCCTCGTAGGAAGAAGCGAAGCCACCGACCATTCTTGCCGCTGGAGCTGGATATCATTAAAAGCGGAAGCGGCTCGCTCAGAATGGGAGGGGGATGGCGCTTCTGACTTAGAGGCGTTCTTTGCCTCGTAGGAAGAAGCGAAGCCACCGACCATTCTTGCCGCTGGAGCTGGATATCATTAAAAGCGGAAGCGGCTCGCTCAGCTCTGACCGGCTAAGGTTCTTTCGCACACAAGGCGCTTTTTGCCTTTTGTGCGGAAGGTTCTTAGATGCGAAGAGCTTGCCGCTGGAGCTAGATATCATCTAAAAGCGCAGCCGACTATCCCACCACTCTTTATCTATTTTCGAAAAAAACCCGCTCTATGTAGCGAGTTTCATTTATCGTTGTTTTGTAGGTACAGCATGACAATGACGACAGCGCGGTTCATATGACTCTGATGCCCCAACTAAAATGATTGGATCATCAAAAGAAGCTGGTTTTTCATCGATTAAACGTTGCGTACGGCTTGCTGGAGATCCACATACGGAACAAACTGCTTGCAGCTTTGTTACATGTTCAGCAATCGCCATCAACTGAGGAACTTGTCCAAATGGTAGACCGCGGAAATCTTGGTCTAAACCGGCTACAATGACACGATAGCCACGATTTGCCAATATTTGCACCACTTCCACAATGTCCTCATCAAAAAATTGCACCTCATCAATTGCGATAACATCCATATCTTCCGTTACATGCTCAAACATATCTTTTGAAGTCGCAACAGGAACTGCTGTTACTTTCATTCCATTATGTGAAACAACGTCCTCTTCACTATAACGGTTATCAATACATGGTTTAAATACAATTGCGTGTTGCTTCGCAAATTGTGTGCGGCGTACACGGCGGATGAGCTCTTCTGATTTTCCAGAAAACATACTTCCGCAAATCACTTCAAGCCAACCGTTTTGATTTATTAAGTACATGAAAGTTCTCCTTTCTTCTACTTTCTCTGACATAAAGTAGGTAAAGGTTTATATTTTCGCAAAAAAAACAGACAAGCGAATAGATACACTTGCCTGTTTTATGTTTGTTATTACTTAAGACCGTATTTCTTATTGAAGCGGTCAACACGTCCGTCTGCAGTAGCAAACTTCTGACGTCCAGTGTAGAATGGGTGAGAATCAGAACTGATCTCAACTTTTAATAATGGATAAGTGTTTCCATCTTCCCACTCAACAGTTTCGTTAGAACCTCTAGTAGATCCTGTTAAGAATTTGAAGCCTGTGTTTGTGTCCATGAATACAACTTTCTTGTAATCTGGATGGATTCCTGCTTTCATTCTTTTCATCTCCTTCCGCCCTGAATCATTTTCGAAACAGAGTTTTTCATCGTTAGCTGCAAATACAACTATAATGATGAAACACATATGATGAAATTATAACAAGGCTAACTCCATTTTGCAACTACCTGTTTTTGTCTTTTACAAATTAAAAGTGGAAGCGGCTCGTTCAGCTCTGACTGGCTAAGGTTCTCTCGCACAAAAGGCGCCTTTTGCCTTTAGTGCGGGAGGTTCTTAGACACGAAGAGCTAGCCGCTGGAAATAGAAAAACTCGCTTACTATGAAATAAGCGAGTCCCATCTTACACCTTTACTTTGTTGTTACATATCGTTTGGAATCTGCAACAATGTTTTGTAAAAACTCTTCATTTGTTTTCGATTGGCGAAGTTTACGTAGGAAACTTTCAACAAAGTCTGGTGTATCACGCATCGTTTTACGAATACCCCATAGTTTATCTAAGTGTTCTTTTGGAATTAATAGATCTTCTTTACGCGTACCAGAACGACGAATATCAATCGCTGGGAAGATACGGCGCTCAGCTAATGAGCGATCTAAATGAAGTTCCATATTTCCTGTTCCTTTAAATTCTTCGTAAATAACATCATCCATACGAGATCCTGTATCAACAAGTGCTGTCGCTAAAATCGTTAAGCTACCGCCTTCTTCAATGTTACGAGCAGCTCCGAAAAAGCGCTTCGGTCGATGGAAAGCAGCCGGATCAATACCACCTGATAACGTACGACCACTTGGTGGAATAACAAGGTTGTAAGCTCGTGCTAAACGGGTAATACTATCCATTAGAATGATAACGTCTTTTTTATGTTCTACAAGACGCATTGCACGCTCTAATACAAGCTCTGCTACTTTAATATGATTTTCTGGCACTTCATCGAAAGTAGAACTTACAACATCGCCTTTAACAGAACGTTCAATGTCTGTTACTTCCTCTGGACGCTCATCAATTAGAAGAACAATAAGTTCTGCTTCTGGATGATTCGTTGTAACACTGTGTGCAATTTCTTTTAACAGTATCGTTTTACCAGCCTTTGGAGGCGCAACAATTAAACCACGTTGTCCAAATCCAACTGGTGCAATTAAGTCCATGATGCGTGTTGATAATTTCTTCGTTTCCGTTTCCAACTTCATTTGACGATCTGGATATAACGGGGTTAACGCAGGGAAATGCACACGCTCTTTTGCTGATTCTGGGTCATCACCGTTCACGGCTTCTACCTGTAGCAACCCGAAGTAACGCTCATTTTCTTTTGGAGGACGTACTTTACCAGAAACTTTATCTCCATTACGCAAATCGAAACGACGAATTTGCGAAGCTGAAATATAAATATCTTCAGAACTTGGAGAATAATTGATTGGACGTAGGAACCCAAATCCTTCTGATTGAATAATTTCGAGTACACCTTCCATGAAAAAGAAACCTTCTTTTTCTGCTCGAGCTTTTAATATAGCAAAAATTAACTCTTTCTTTGTTAATTTGCTGTAATACGAAATCTTAAACTCTTTCGCAAGCTCATATAACTCTTTTAACTTCATGTTTTCTAATGCTGCAATTGACAAATTCATTCAGACACCACACTTTGATATTATTCTCTTTTCACACGGGTAAAGGGAAAATTACGGAAGGCAAATTCATAATAATGAAAGGCAATAAGTTCAAGTAGAGTAATATTCCCTATTGTAACCCTTTTGGCTAGTTTTAATCAATACGTTGTAACACAAATACAAGAAGCGAAGACAAGAAAATTTGTCTCCGCTCTTTTAGATTACTTCCACTTTTATTTAATTACAAGGTTTGGCTTTTTGTTTAAGCTGTGGCGTCCGTCAACAAAGCGCACTGTTCCTGATTTCGCACGCATAACGAGAGATTCAGTTGTACCAACGCTACCTTTGAATTGAACACCGCGTAACAATTCTCCATCTGTTACACCTGTTGCTGCAAAGATTGCGTCATCACCTTTTACTAAATCTTCCATACGAAGCACACGATTTATATCTTCAATTCCCATTTTTTTGCAACGCGCTAATTCTGCTTCATTTTGCGGAAGAAGTCTCCCTTGGATTTCTCCGCCCAAACATTTTAGTGCAACTGCTGCAAGAACGCCTTCAGGCGCACCGCCAGAACCGAATAAAATATCAACACCTGTGCGATCAAACGCTGTGTTAATCGCTCCAGCTACATCACCATCATTAATTAATTTAATACGTGCACCCGCTTTACGAATTTCTTCGATAATTGCTTGGTGACGTGGTCGATTTAAAACTGTCGCAACAACATCTTCAATGTCTTTATTTTTCGCTTTTGCCACAGCACGTAAGTTATCAATAATAGGTGCATGAATGTCGACTGCACCAACCGCTTCTGGGCCAACTGCAATTTTATCCATGTACATGTCAGGAGCATGTAACAAATTACCGTGATCCGCTATCGCAATGACAGCAAGTGCATTCCAGCCTCCAGCTGCCACAATATTCGTTCCTTCTAACGGATCAACTGCAACATCGACACGTGGGCCATATCCTGTTCCTAATTTTTCCCCGATGTATAGCATTGGCGCTTCATCCATTTCCCCCTCGCCAATTACAACTGTACCTTTCATCGGAATTGTATCGAACACGTCACGCATTGCTGATGTTGCCGCTCCATCTGCCTCGTCTTTTTTCCCGCGTCCCATCCAACGTGCAGATGATAATGCTGCAGCCTCTGTTACACGTACTAACTCCATAGATAAACTTCTTTCCACGATAATCCCTCTCCTTTGAATCTTTATATTTATGCCGTTTTGTGTGAACTGTCTTTCAATAAAGTGAAGCTTCCGTCAGCAGTGATTCTTCGTCCCCCACTAACGGAAGCACCACCGATCATTCTTTATCCCGTACCAATCCCCACACAACCTTAGGTGAGGAATAAACTGCCCGTAAAAACTCAATTAGTGAAGGCTAATTATTAGCGGAGTTGAAGAACCCCCCCTGATAAAAGTTTCACTTTATGCATTTTTCATTTCTTCGATTTCTTGCTTCGTCATCTGCTCACGCCAAATATTGGCACCGAGACCTCGAAGCTTGTCTACTATATTCTCATAGCCACGATCAATGTGCTCTAAACCTGTCACTTCTGTAATTCCATCTGCCATTAACCCCGCTATCACAAGTGCCGCTCCTGCTCTTAAGTCGCTCGCTTTTACCTTTGCCCCTTGCAAAGTTACAGGTCCTGTCATAATAGCAGAACGACCTTCTACTTTAATTTGAGCATTCATGCGGCGTAATTCATCAATATGTTTAAAACGAGCACCGTAAATGGTATCCGTTACAACACCTGTTCCATGCGCTTTTGTTAACAGCGTTGTGAATGGTTGCTGCAAATCTGTTGGAAATCCTGGGTACACAAGTGTTTTTACATCCACTGTTTTTAATTGACGGTTACCATTCACCGTAATTTGATCATCGTGTGTTTCAACTTGTACACCAACTTCTCGCAATTTTGCAGTTACAGACTCTAAATGTTGCGGAATTACATTATCAACCGTTACCTCTCCGCCAGACGCTGCACCTAAAATCATGTAAGTACCCGCTTCGATTCGGTCTGGAATAATTGAATGGTAACAGCCGTGCAAGGAATCGACACCATCAATACGAATGACGTCTGTGCCAGCACCTTTGATTCGCGCACCCATGCTTGTTAATAATGTTGCTACATCAATAATTTCTGGTTCTTTTGCTGCATTTTCAATGACTGTTCTACCTTTTGCACGTACAGCTGCAAGCATAATGTTAATTGTCGCCCCTACGCTCACAACATCTAAATAAATACGTGCTCCTCGCAGTTCATCTGCACGTAAATAAATCGCACCTTGCTCATTTGTAACATGTGCACCTAGTGCTTCGAACCCTTTAATATGCTGATCGATTGGTCTCGGTCCTAAATGACATCCACCGGGAAGCCCAATTACAGCTTTTTTAAAGCGTCCAAGCATAGCACCCATCAAGTAATAAGAAGCACGAAGTTTTTTTACCTTCCCATTTGGAAGGGGCATAGCAACCATTTTGGAAGGATCAACTGTCATCTCTTCCTCCTGATGGAACTTTACAACTCCCCCAATTTCCTCCAATAGGTCTCCTAACATCTTTACATCTGAAATATTAGGTACACCACCGATTGTTACTGGGGTATCAGCTAAAATGGTTGCCGGAATAAGAGCAACCGCGCTATTTTTTGCACCGCTCACGCGAATTGACCCGTTTAAAGGTCGTCTACCTTCAATTAGCAACTTTTCCATGTTGAGCTCCCTTCTTTTGTGAATGTATTTACCTTTCTTATTCCTCCTACATACCTATCATGTAAGCAGTCCACTTCCTATCTAATGAAGAAATAGACTATTAATACATAAGAAAGTCTTCCCATAAGAATTTCATTCGTTCAGCAAACTATCAATAAAAAATTAAAAATTTCTACTTCATTTTTCATACCAGACTTAACAGGCAGTAAGACCTCACCTTGAAATATAAAAAGGTCGAAGCAGATAGATGTGGACTAACTGCCCGTCAAGCACTGGGTGATCCCACTCACCACACCATCATATAAAATATTCCTTACGGTGGTAGTTTCACCCTATTAATCACCTCGGATACGTTATAACACTTATCAAAAGGCCATGCTCGTTATTTTCCATTATTCCATTTATCCCGCATTAACGAGCAGTAAGACCCCCATTTCAAGATTCTGAGAAATTCAAAGAAGATAGATGGGGATAACTGCCCGTAAAAGCCCGATTGGTGAGAGCTAATGATCAGTGGGGGATGAAGCCTCCCCACTGATCAAAGTTTCACTAAACATCTTACAAAGAATGTAGCACTTTATCTGATGATACAAATTGTTCACGCTTTCATTATACAACGAAAGGAAACCGTCTAAAAGACTAGACGGTTTCCAAAACGGAATTTTATTCTTACGCTTTACCGTTAGAACCAAATTCGCGCATTTTACCCATAACAGTTTGCTTGATTGCTTCGCGGCCAGGTCCGATAAATTTACGAGGATCGTAAACTTCTTGGTCTTTGTTTAATACTTCGCGAACAGCTTTTGTAAACTCAATTTGGTTTTCAGTGTTTACGTTGATTTTTGAAGTACCTAAAGAAATAGCTCTTGTGATGTCAGCAGTCGGGATACCAGTACCACCGTGAAGTACTAAAGGTACACCAGTGAAGTCACGAACTTGTTCCATTTCTTTGAATCCTAAGTTAGGCTCACCTTTGTAAGGGCCGTGTACAGAACCTAAAGCTGGAGCTAGGCAATCGATACCTGTTGCTTCAACTAGGTGTTTACATTCTGCAGGATCAGCGTAGATAACGCCTTCAGCAATTACGTCGTCTTCTTGTCCGCCAACTGTTCCAAGCTCAGCTTCTACAGATACGTTACGAGCGTGTGCATATTCTACTACTTTTTTAGTAGTTTCTACGTTTTCCTCGAATGGATGGTGAGAAGCGTCGATCATAACAGATGTGAAACCTGCATCGATTGCTTCTTTACATTTTTCAAAGCTAGAACCATGGTCAAGATGAATCGCTACAGGAACAGTGATGTTCATTTCTTCGATTAAAGCTTTAACCATAGCTACAACTGTTTTGAATCCAGTCATATGACGAGCTGCACCCTCAGATACACCTAAGATTACAGGAGATTTTTCTTCTTCTGCAGCAGCTAAGATAGCTTGAGTCCACTCTAAGTTGTTCATGTTGAATTGACCAACTGCGTATTTTCCTTCTAGTGCTGTGTTTAGCATTTCTTTCATGGAAACTAAAGGCATGGTGAATCCTCCTAAAAAACGTTTTTTGTATCCGATAAATTCTTATCGCTGGTAGTATGACCAGAATAAGGTAAAATATGTATATTTACATACCGGACTTTTTTCTACACTCCATAGGATACCAACTTGTACTAAAAAACTCAACCGCATTCACCTGCTCATCAGTCCATGTAAACGCTTTTATCCATATTTTTTATAAAAAGTTCATAGTTAAGCCTCTACAGCAATCAAATTTCGCACTACTTTTCGAATTTCATCGATATCAAATGGCTTTGCAAAATGCATCAAAGCACCTAAATCCTTTGCTTCTTGAATCATATCGAGCTCACCGTAAGCTGTCATTAAAATAACTTTAATATCTTTATTAATTTCTTTCACGTGCTTTAAAATCTCTATACCATCCATACCTGGAATTTTCATATCTAAAACGACTAAATCCGGATTATCCTTTTTCACGATATCTAAAGCTTGAAATCCATTTGCTGCTTGGAACGTTTGGTAACCTTCTTTTTGGAATACTTCATGCAATAACACACGAATACCATATTGGTCATCAACGATTAAAATTTTTCCTTCCATAGTCCCCAACCTTTCTGTGTAAATACAAGATTAAAAGCTTCTTATATCTTATTCGGTTTATTTTCGCTACACATTATCAAATTCCTTCCTGTTCTTTCTTATTTTACCGTTTCTTATTTTGTTATGCTAGTCTCATTGCTTCGCCTTTCTGAAAAAATAAGCTATAATGAAAGCCGTCTAACACGTCAGAAAGGAGCATCGCGATGTTAAAAATTTTTTCTACTCAGTTGAGTGGCTATTTTACAAGAATTTCTCAAAAAGAAGAGATGAATATAGAAGATAGTGCCCGTCTACTTGCCCAAGCACTAGTTAGTGATGGTATCATTTATGTACACGGTACAAAAGAAATGGAGGGTGTTGTTTCTGAAGCTTTATACGGGGCAGAGCCGATGAAAAACGCCAAATGTTTATTCGAAAATGGAAAACGAGCAGCCGTTACATCCGCTGACCGTGTGCTTCTCATCAGTCGTTTTTCAACAGATGAAGAAGTCATTTCATTAGTGAAAAAGCTGCAAGATGAAGGGCATTCCGTTGTTGGTATTTCAGCAGTTCAAGAAGGCGAAGCATCACTGGAGCAATTTACAGATGTACATATTGATACAAAGTTGCTAAAAGGACTAATTCCAGATGATGAAGGCTCCCGTTACGGCTTCCCAAGTTTAATAATCGCTCTATTTGCGTATCACGGATTAAAATTTACAATCGATGAAATTATGAACGAATATGAATAAAACAAAAAGGCGTCCGAATCTGGACGCCTTTTCCTTGCTTATTTGCCTTCTTTATTAATAATAGAAGCTTGTACGAAATCACGGAACAACGGTTGTGGACGGTTTGGACGAGATACAAGTTCTGGGTGGAACTGTGCTGCCACGAACCAAGGATGTTCTTTTAACTCGATAATTTCTACTAAACGACCATCTGGGCTTGTACCAGAGAATAGGAAGCCTGCGTTTTCCATGTCTTGACGGAATTGGTTGTTGAACTCATAACGATGACGATGACGCTCATATACAACCGGCTCACTATACGCATTGTAAGCATTCGTTTCTGGTGTAAGCTTACATGGGTATAGACCAAGACGAAGTGTACCACCTAAGTCTTCTACATCTTTTTGTTCTGGTAATAAATCGATAATTGCATATGGTGTTTCAGGATCAATTTCAGAAGAGTTTGCACCTTCTAATCCTAATACGTTACGTGCAAATTCAATTGATGCAAGTTGCATACCTAAGCAAATTCCTAAGAATGGAACCTGGTTTTCACGAGCATATTGGATAGCAGCAATTTTACCTTCTACTCCGCGATCGCCGAAGCCACCTGGTACAAGGATACCATCTGTATCGCCAACCATTTCTTTCACATTTTCTGCTGTTACATGCTCAGCATTTACCCATTTCACTTCTACATCTGTATCAAATGTGTAACCTGCATGGCGAAGTGCTTCTACAACAGAAATGTATGCATCTTGTAGCTCTACATATTTACCAACAAGAGCGATTTTTGTTTTCTTAGACAGGTTGCGTACTTTTTCAACTAATGCGCTCCAATCTGTCATATCTGCAGCTGGGTTGTCTAATTTTAAATGATCGCAAACGATTTGGTCCATATTTTGCTCTTGAAGAGATAATGGAACTGCATATAATGTATCTGCATCGCGTGCTTCGATAACCGCTTTTGTATCGATGTCACAGAATAAAGCAAGCTTGTCTTTCATATCTTGAGAAACAGGCAATTCTGTACGAACAACGATAATGTTTGGCTGAATACCTAAGCTACGAAGCTCTTTAACGCTATGTTGCGTTGGTTTTGTTTTCATTTCGCCTGCTGCTTTTAAGTATGGAATTAATGTACAGTGAATGTACATTACGTTGTCACGGCCAATATCGCTCTTAATTTGGCGAATCGCTTCTAAGAACGGTAGGGACTCGATATCACCAACAGTTCCGCCAATTTCTGTAATAACAACATCCGCATTTGTTTCACGGCCAGAACGATATACGCGTTCTTTAATTTCATTTGTAATGTGAGGAATAACTTGAACTGTTCCTCCTAAATATTCACCACGACGCTCTTTTTGAAGAACAGAAGAGTAAATTTTACCTGTTGTTACGTTGCTGTATTTGTTTAAGTTAATGTCGATGAAACGCTCATAGTGACCAAGGTCTAAGTCTGTTTCTGCACCATCATCTGTTACGAATACCTCACCGTGTTGGTATGGGCTCATTGTCCCTGGATCTACGTTAATGTATGGGTCAAATTTTTGAATTGTTACGTTTAAACCACGATTTTTTAAAAGTCTTCCAAGAGATGCTGCTGTGATCCCTTTTCCTAAGGATGATACTACACCGCCTGTTACAAAAATATACTTAGTCATGAAAGTACTCCCTTCTACTCTTCTGTTATATAATCACCGTTGCAAAGCGCAACGTATGTAGATAACACTGTATCCATCTTATTGTTAGACTCTTTCAGTTTTCTAAACAAAAAACAAAAAAGAAAATTGCTCCCCTCATCACAAAAAGTAATAAGTAGGGAGCAATTTTCTTTTATATTTACACTTTAAAAGTATTATCGTCCTTTTTTAAAGAGCCCAAAAATGATTCTACATGGACGATAATAAAAAGTCAAGGTTAGAGTTTGTCCTCTCCCTCTTCCTCTTCTTCATCATATTCAAGTTCTTCTTCAGCGAATTCTTCATCATCGTCGTCTTCATCTAGATCATCAAGATCTTCGTCTTCATCAAGAACCTTGTCCAAATCTTCTACATCTTCTTCTTCGAAATCGTCTTCATCACTATCAACATAGTCATCAAGATCTTCTTCCTCTTCTTCAACCTTACGCTTCTTCTTAGGTTTTGGTTGAGGTAAAATTTCTTCATCAATTTGCTCATATGGGTACCAGCTGCGCATTCCCCAACGATTTTCTCCTAAATTAATGAAACGTCCATCGATATTTAAATCTGTATAAAATTGTGCGATATTCGCAGCAACTTTCTCTTTAGACAGTCCCAGCACTTGAGCGATTTCTTGAACTAAATCCTGAAATGATGTTGCTTGTCTTTTGTCCTCTAACAAGCTATGTACAACTTCAATCATGGACAATTCTTTTAGCTCTTCTGGTGAATATTGCTTAAAATTCACTTATGCGGCACTTCCTTTCTTAAAATATAATCCTATATATAAAGTCCTGGTCAAAAAAATCCATACTATTTATTATAAACAAAACTCCAACAAATATGCTACAAAAAAATAGGAAATCATAAAGTGAAACTTTGATCAGTTGTGGTTTTCTTCATACCCACTGATTATTAGTTGAATCAATCGGGATTTTACAGGCCATTTATCCCTACCTAACTTCTTTCAATCTTATTCTATATAAAGCACCAAATGAATGAGAAATTGCTACAAATCCTATTTTATATTTTAAGCGAGCTACGTCAACCTCTTCTTTTTTATTCTAGAACCATATGAGCTCCATGTAATACGTAACGAATTTGCATCTCTGTGTATTCCTCTAACGTATAAAGCTTTTGCAGCGCCCAGCGCCTAAATCCCCACATTTGTCCTTGAATAAAAATATTGTGGGCAAGCAGTTGAATTTCCTTTTTCGTTAATGTGAATATACCATTTCGGGCACACTGCTCCAAAATATTTTCAAACATGCTCACCATTTGAAATTCTTTTTCAAGAACATAAGGAAGCGATTCTTTTGGTAAAAAACGAACTTCTTGATACATAATTAGCACTTCTTCTTGCAGTTCATCCATCACTTTAAAATAATTTGTAATGGCTATCCTTAAACTATCAACGCTTCCTTTCTCCGTACATACAACTTCTTCTAACCGTTCTTTTACATGCTCATAAATGCTATCGCACACTAAATAGAGAACATCATCTTTCGTTCGAATATACTCGTAGAGCGTACCGATACTAAACCCTGCTGCTTTTGCAATTTCCCTCGTTGTTGTGCGCGGGAATCCTTTTTGTTTAAAAAGCTGCACAGCTCCTTTAATCATCTGCTCACGCCGCAGTGCAACCAACTTCTCATCTTTTACAGACGCATGCACATTATGCTTAATCATCCCCTTCACCTCTTTCTCTATCAATTTGAAGGAAAAAGCGTAGGAGATACCTACGCTTTTTCCTTACTCATATCTCATGATTATTTCGTTAACATACGAGAGATTACAAGACGTTGGATTTCTTGCGTCCCTTCATAAATTTGCGTAATCTTCGCATCGCGCATAAAACGTTCCACTGGATAATCTTTCGTATAACCGTAACCACCAAATACTTGCACCGCTTCGGTTGTTACTTTCATCGCCGCATCCCCAGCAAATAACTTCGACATCGCCGATTCTTTTCCGTACGGAAGTCCTTCTGATTCTAGCCACGCTGCTTGATACGTTAGTAGACGCGCCGCTTCTACACTCGTCGCCATATCCGCTAGTTTAAAACCGATACCTTGCTGCGCTGCAATTGGCTTTCCAAACTGGTGCCGCTCCCTCGCATAATCTACGGAAGCGTCTAAAGCTCCTTGTGCGATTCCAACCGCTTGCGCCGCGATACCATTGCGGCCGCCGTCTAACGTCTGCATCGCAATTTTGAAACCTTGCCCTTCTTCCCCAAGTAAATTCGCAACAGGAATGCGGCACTCTTCAAACATAATTTCTGTCGTTGGTGAAGAGCGAATACCGAGCTTACTTTCTTTCTTACCAACCGAAAACCCTGGTGCACTGCTTTCTACAATGAATGCACTTGTGCCGCGTTGTTTTGATTCCGGATCGGTCAATGCGAAGACAACGTAAATATCAGCAATCCCACCGTTTGTAATAAAAATCTTAGAACCATTTAAAATGTAATGGTCACCATCACGCTTCGCTGTCGTTCTCAGCCCCCCTGCATCTGAACCAGAACTAGGCTCCGTTAAACCATATGCACCAATTTTTTTCCCTTCCGCCATCGGACGTAAAAACGTTTGTTTCTGCTCTTCTGTACCGAATTTAAAAATTGGCCAGCCTGCTAGCGAGGTATGGGCAGATAACGTTACGCCTGTAGAAGCACAAACACGTGATAATTCTTCAACTGCAATCACATAAGCCAAGTAATCGCTTCCAATCCCCCCGTATTCTTCAGGCCATGGAATCCCTGTTAAACCGAGGTCTGCCATTTGATCGAATAATGCACGGTCAAAACGCTCTGCTTCGTCGCGCTCCGCTGCCGTCGGTGCCACTTCATTTCTCGCAAAATCCCGAACCATTTTCCGTATCATCTCATGTTCTTCCGATAACCTAAATTGCATGTTCTCTTCCTCCTCTATCCTTTTCATGTAATCAAACGATTTCTATAGCGCTCTGCTAATCACAAGACGCTGGATTTCACTCGTTCCTTCATAAATTTCACAAATTTTCGCATCGCGGAAAAAGCGCTCGACTGGATAATCTTTCGTATAACCATAGCCGCCAAATACTTGTACCGCTTCAATTGCGACTTCCACCGCTGTTTTTGAAGCGAATAACTTCGCAATAGATGCTTCCTTGCCACATGGGAGGCCTTGCGCCCGCATTGAAGCTGCCCTGTATACGAGTAATCTTGCAGCTTCTATACTCGTTGCCATATCCGCTAGCTTAAAGCCGATCCCTTGCTGCGCGGCAATTGGCTTTCCAAATTGTTGGCGCTCCTTCGCATAATCCACGGCGCACTCTAGCGCTGCCTCAGCGATGCCAAGCGCTTGTGCCCCAATGCCAATACGACCGACATCTAAGTTTGCCATCGCAACCTTAAAGCCTTGTCCTTCTTCACCAAGTAAATTCTCTGCCGGTACTTTCATATCTTCAAATGTGAGCTGTACTGTACGTGAACCAAGCAGCCCCATCTTATGTTCATCTTTACCAACGATAAGACCCGGTGTATCCTTCTCGACAATAAATGCTGAAATCCCATTCTTCCCTGCATCTGGATTTGTAGAAGCAAATACGATATATGTATCCGCCTCGCCTCCATTCGTAATAAATACCTTAGAACCATTAATCACGTAGTGGTCACCTTGCTTCACTGCTCGTGATTTCAGGCTTCCAGCATCTGAGCCCGCATTTGGCTCCGTTAAAGCAAAAGCACCTAAATATTTACCCGTTGCTAGTTTTGGAAGATATTTTTGTTTCTGTTCTTCTGTTCCAAAATATACAATCGGATTCGTTCCAACAGATGTATGTACCGCCAAAATCACGCCGATTGTCGCACTTACTTTTGACAATTCCTGAATAGCTAAAATGTAGGAAATGAAGTCCATTTCCGCACCACCGTATTTCGCTGGAATTGGAATCCCCATCAATCCAAGCTCACCCATTTTACTTAAAACCTCTCTAGGAAACACCCCTTGTTCCATACTTGGAACAAAGGGAGCAATTTCCTTTTGTGCGAAATCCCGAACCATTTTTCTCATCATTTTTTGCTCTTCTGTGAAATGAAAATTCATATGCCCCGCCTCCATTTGTTTCATATATTTATTCGATAATCTGGTAAGACCACTACTTTGTAAAAAAGAGGGAGACCTACCTTATTGACTTCCTATTCGTACACGTAGAAGCCACGGCCTGTTTTACGCCCTAACCAGCCAGCATTCACATATTTACGTAGAAGTGGACAAGGGCGATATTTACTATCTCCTAATCCTTCATGAAGTACTTCCATAATATATAGACACGTATCTAGACCGATAAAATCTGCTAATGTTAATGGCCCCATTGGATGGTTCATACCAAGCTTCATTACTTCATCGATTGCTTCTTTCGTCGCCACGCCTTCGTATAGTGTATAAATTGCTTCGTTAATCATTGGTAATAAAATGCGGTTCGAAACAAATCCAGGGAAGTCATTTACTTCAACAGGGACTTTCCCGATTTTCTTTGTAATGTCTTCAATTGTTTCATATACTGCATCGTCCGTTGCTAATCCACGAATGATTTCAACAAGCTTCATAACCGGGACTGGATTCATAAAATGCATCCCAATTACCTTCTCTGGTCTTTTTGTTACTGCTGCAATTTCTGTAATCGGTAAAGAAGACGTATTTGTCGCCAAAATCGCGTGTTCTGGTGCAATTCCATCTAAATTCTCAAAAATTTTCTTTTTAATATCCATTTTCTCAACCGCTGCTTCAATAATGAGATCTGCTTCCTTTACACAATCTAGTTCAAGGGTGGTTGTAAGACGGTCCAAAGTTGCTTGCTTAGCCTCTTCTTCCATACGTCCTTTTTCCACTTGGCGCGCTAAATTTTTTGTAATAATCGCTAACCCTCTATCTAATTGCTCTTGCTTTAAATCTTGTATATACACGTGATAACCTGCCATTGCACACACTTGTGCAATGCCTGCCCCCATTTGTCCGGCACCAATTACAACAATATTTTGTACACCCATGTTCTTCTCCCCCTTTAATTAGCGAACTTCAATCATAATCGCGTCACCTTGACCACCGCCGCTACAAATAGAAGCAATGCCAATTCCGCCGCCGCGCTGTTTTAACGCATGAATAAGCGTAACGATAATACGGGCTCCGCTCGCCCCAATTGGGTGTCCCATCGCAACTGCTCCGCCGTTTACGTTAATCTTCTCCGGATTAATTCCTGCAATATCCGCACTTGCAATTGCAACTGCTGCAAAAGCTTCGTTAATCTCAAATAAATCAATCTCTTCCACTGTCTTACCTGTTTTCTTCAAGAGCTCATTAATTACATAACCCGGTGTTCTCGGAAAATCCTTCGCTTCAACAGCAATAGCTGTATGTGCCAAAATTGTTGCTAACGGTTTTCTTCCTTCTTGCTGCGCTCTGTCCTCGCTCATTAATACAAGTGCAGCACCGCCATCATTTAAACCAGGTGCATTGCCCGCTGTTACTGCTGCCGTTTTATCAAATACTGGCTTTAGTTTTGCTAATTTTTCAACTGTCGTATCCCCGCGTGGTGCTTCGTCTTGCGCGACAATAATTGGTTCACCTTTTCGCTGCGGCACAGATACTGGGACGATTTCTTCTTCAAAACGTCCTTCTTTTTGTGCAGCAACTGCACGCTGATGACTGCGACATGCCCATTCGTCTTGTGCTTCGCGGGAAATACCGTCTTCTTTTGCCACTTCCCCGCCATATACACCCATATGTATACCTGAGAATGCGCATGTTAAGCCGTCTGCCACATTTAAGTCGACAACTTCGTTATTCCCCATTCGATATCCCCAGCGTGCACCTCGTAAAATATAAGGACTGTTACTCATTGATTCCATACCACCAGCTACAATAAGTGATTGATCTCCAGTACGAATAATTTGATCCGCTAACGTAACAGCACGAAGGCCTGATGCACACACTTTATTCACTGTTTCTGTGCGTGTCTCCCATGGAATTCCAGCTTCTCTTGCCGCTTGCCGCGAAGGAATTTGTCCTTGTCCCCCTTGAATAACCGCTCCAAAAATAACTTCTTCAATGTCGCTTGCTTCCACATTTGCACGATCTAGTGCAGCTTTAATCGCAATACCTCCAAGCTCCGTTGCTTTTACATCTTTTAAAGCTCCCCCAAATTTTCCAACCGGTGTTCTTGTTGCACTTAAAATCACTGTTCTTACCAAAACGTATTCCCCCATTTCCTTTTTTACGGCGTGATTGAACGCTCGCTCAGTATTCCTACGTTGAGAAGAGGCGCAAAACTTGCACCTCTTTCTAAAGTTGTATGAATTCTTATGATTTACATTGCTTCTTTCTTTTGCCCGATGACAGAGCGTTCTAGAATCTCTGTTACATCAAGTGTTTGTACTTGCTCTTCTACTTCTTTTGCTTTCGTACCATCACTAATCATTGTTAAGCAATACGGGCAGCCCGTACCGATCATTGTCGGTTTCACAGCAAGCGCTTGTTCTGTACGTGCCACATTAATACGTGTACCAGCAGTCTCTTCCATCCACATAAGACCACCGCCTGCACCGCAGCACATTCCTGTTTCACGATTACGCTCCATTTCAACAACTGTTACGCCTGGAATTGCTTTTAAAATATTGCGCGGCGCTTCGTATACTTCGTTGTATCTTCCTAAATAACAGGAATCATGATACGTAATTGTTTCTTCCACACGGTGAACTGGCTTTAAGCGCCCTTCTTTCACCCACTGTGCTAATAGTTCTGTATGATGATAGACTTCTGCTTGTAAGCCAAAGTCCGGATACTCATTTTTAAATGTGTTATATGCATGCGGATCAATCGTAACGATTTTTTTCACACCTGCTTTTTCAAATTCCTCGATATTTTTTGTCGCCATCTCTTGGAAAACAAATTCATTTCCTAAGCGGCGCGGCGTATCTCCCGAGTTCTTCTCTTTGTTACCGAGAATTGCAAAGGAAATGCCAGCTTCATTCATTAGCTTCGCAAATGATAAGGCAATCTTTTGACTACGATTATCGTACGAACCCATAGAACCAACCCAGAATAAGTACTCAAATTCTTCGCCAGCTTTTGTTTTCTCTTTAACAGTCGGAATTGATACTTCCTCATCCGCTTGACGCCATGTTTCACGCTCTTTACGGTTCAGTCCCCAAGGGTTCCCTTGACGCTCAATATTTGTCATGGCACGCTGCGCTTCTGGATCCAATTTCCCTTCTGTTAAAACAAGGTAACGGCGCAAGTCAATAATTTTATCAACGTGCTCATTCATAACCGGACATTGATCTTCACAGTTCCGGCACGTTGTACATGCCCAAATCTCTTCTTCTGTAATGACTTCTCCAATTAAGCTTGGATCGTACGCAAGTGTTGCCCCTGCTGATTCTTGCTGGCCTTTCCCAGTTGCCATCATCGCTAATTGGTTTCCTTGTGTATTATTAAAGGCAACAGCCGGAACCCAAGGTGTCCGTGATGTCACCGCTGCTCCCTTGTCAGTCAAATGGTCGCGAAGTTTTAAAATTAAATCCATTGGCGACAGCATCTTTCCAGTTCCTGTTGCCGGGCACATATTCGTACAACGTCCACATTCTACACAAGCGTATAGATCAATGAGTTGCGTTTGTTTAAAATCTTCAATTTTCCCAACACCAAATGTTTCTTGCGTTTCATCTTCAAAATCAATTTTTTCAAGCTTCCCTGGATTGGAAAGACGACTAAAAAAGACATTGGCAGGTCCAGCAATTAAGTGCGCATGTTTGGACTGCGGTACATAAACTAAAAACGTTAACAAAATAAGTAAATGCACCCACCAAGCAAAATAGAACACGGAAATGGCTACGGTTTCATTTATACCCGCAAAAACGTAAGCGGTTGCAGAAGCGATCGGTTCGCTCCACGAAAGTTCTTCGCCGTGCCATATAATGCCCATCCCGTTACCAAGAAGTACAGAAAGCATTAAGCCACCGATAAAAATGAGAACGAGGCCCGATTTGAAATTACGTTTTAAACGAACAAGCTTTTCAACGTACCTTCTATAAAAAGCCCAAAAGACTGCAATTAAAATAATAAGTGTGATAATTTCCTGGAAGAATGTAAATGCAGGGTATAGTGGTCCAAGTGGAAGATGTGATCCTGGTGCTAATCCTTTCCAAACGAAGTCAATTGCTCCAAATTGGACAAGAATAAATCCGTAAAAAAACATAACGTGAATAATGCCGCTCTTCTTATCTTTCAACAGCTTTTTTTGTCCGAAGACGTTTACCTTAAGAAGATCCCATCTTTCTTTAAAGCGGCGATCAAATTCTACCTTTTTACCTAATTGTATGTAGGCCATCCTCGTTCGTATGAGATATACAAATAAATATCCTGCATACGCAATAACGGCAATGGCAGCCAGCCAATTGATAAGTAATAAACTATTCATTTTTATGCCAACCCCTCTCTTTGTAAGCCCTCTTTCTTTTAGAATCTTCGAAAATAAATAATTTTCTGAATTTATATCCCCTATCCCCATTATATAATGAGTGAGCATTCAGTCAACAGTTTTTTGTTATACAACAACAGAATTTTTATAACACTGTTTTTAACTGACGATATTTTGAATCATCCCACAACAATTATTTCGGAAGAAACTAAAAAAGAGCCACCCTCTCTAGAAAAATCATCTAAAATACTACATGTAATATTGAATTGTCTTACATACTTCTGTTTAAACTATAATAACTACGTATTTCTAATACAATAAGCATCATTAACAAGTTCGGTTATCTTCCCAAATTTTCTTCTTAGTACTGTAGCACAAATTGAACAAAACACATGACTGTGTAACCCAAAAAGAATGTGTTGAGAGAACCTGTTTTATGATCCAAATTGGATTCATTGGACCACTATAGAAATGAATATAGAGGAGGTAATTTGATAATGGTCTTTTTATCTCTCTTGCTACTATTGTTTGTAATATGGGCCCTACTGGACCTTTCATATGGAAGAAAGCATCATTTAAAACAAATTAAGCCTCGTTCTTTTCCTTTACGCCGTGGCCATTTTAAACTTTATACATATGGAAAAAATTTATACGATGACTTATTTACTGATATACAGCAGGCACAGCACCACATTCATATTTTATTTTTCATTGTTAAAAATGATGAGGTAAGTAATGCCTTTTTACAGCTTCTAATCAAAAAAGCAAAACAAGGCATACAAGTACGGCTTCTTCTCGATCGCATGGGTAGCCACCAATTATCAAGGGAAGCGATTCGTACATTGCGACAACATGGTGTCTCCTTTTCATTTTGTCATAAGATTAAATTCCCTTTTCTCTTTTTTTCCGCAAACCAAAGAAACCATAGAAAGATCACGATTATTGACGGGAAAATCGGCTATATCGGTGGCTTCAATATTGGGGAAGAATATTTGGGGCATGATCCAAAATTGGGCCTGTGGCGCGATTACCATTTGCGCCTTACAGGAGAAGGGGTACAAGATTTACAAACACAATTTTTGCACGACTGGCGCGATGATACAGCTGAGGATTTACTAGGAGAAACGTTATATTTCCCTAAACAACCGCCAGGCCCCATTCCACACCGCTTTATTCCAACAGACGGTGCTTACTTACAGCAAACCTTTTTAAACCTGATTGAAAGCGCAAAAGAAGAATTGTATATTGGTACACCCTATTTTATTCCAGGAAAAAAACTCATGCATGCGTTATTACAAGCGAAAGAGCGCGGCGTTCGTATCACGATTCTTGTTCCAAAAAGGGCAGATCATCCGTTTGTTCGGGAAGCGAAATTACCATACTGCCGAAAACTGATTCAAGCAGGTTGCAACATTTATGAATTTCAGCAAGGATTTTTTCATGCCAAAATTATTATGGTCGATGGCCATACTTGTGATATTGGAACGGCCAATTTTGATATGAGAAGTTTATATACCAATCACGAAATCAATTGTCTCTTATACGATTCAGCCTTTATAAAAGAAATTAAAACGAAAATTAGCGAAGACATAGAAGAATCCTCCTTACTTTCTTGGAAAAATGTCTCCTCTCTATCCCTGATTGATAAGGGAAAAGAATGGATTGGGACATTACTGGCATTTTTCCTATAGGATGAAACTTCTATCAGCGGAATACGAAATAGAATTGCGGTCTCACGCTGATTATATTGATGCTTCTTTTATACAACCCTTTTTAAAAATTGCAAAAGAAGTAAATCAGGACTTCGATATTATGATTGAGAGCAAACGAAAAGATTTGGCACTTTTTCAATTATATAAATCCATTTTGATTTTTCGACATATAGCCGCGGCTATGGATAACAAAAGGTGACCTGCACTCGTTTTCTCTCTTTGTTTTCACTATGTCTGGGCAGGAAAAGGATCTGACCGCTTCTATGCATGGCTGGATGCTCTCTCCCATCTAAAAAGAAGGGGTTTATGTCGGTTTTTAAATTTGTATTTATATAGTCAATGAACTCGCTGCTATTGGAGGCGTAAAGAGAATAAGCGGTCAACGTTACAATGGTAATTGTAACGTTTTTTCATAATTCCTTTCTTCTTTGCATAAACAAAATTGCGATCAAATTCAAGGCTTTTTAATTAGTCAGCCCGTCCCCGTCGAAGATGTATGGATACTGTTACAAAAAGAAACAACCGCTTAAATAAGACGGTTGTTTCTTTTTATATTAATATTCAAATGGTAAATCAGAAGCTAATTGTACCACTTCATTATGATCTGTTACTGCATGATTTTGATCTAATATTACATTGCTAAAAGAAATACCCACTACCATTGCTAACGTCAATAAACTACCAATAAGAAGTTTCTTCATATTCCATCACCCATATATTTTTCTTTTAATATATCATGAAAATTTATCCATTTTACATGCAATTATGCATGCCCATTAATATCCATTTTTATTTTTCGACATATAAGCCGCGGCTATGGATCACAAAAGGTGACCTGCGCTCGTTTTCTCTCTTTGTTTTCACTATGTCTGGGCAGGAAAAGGATCTGACCGCTCCTATGCATGGACGGATGCTCTCTCCCACCTAAAAAAAAGGGTTTATGTCGGTTTTTTAATTTGTATTTATATAGTAAGTATAAGGACTTACAGATTTATTTTCTTTAAAAGTATGTTTTTATAGGAATGTAGCTCTAATAAATCAAAAAAGAAAAGTGCTTTTTCATAAGCAACTCTAATATCCTGCTCTGCGTATCCTAACTTTTCCAGACACTCCCCTTTTTGATAATATAGCTGTCCAATAAGTGTCATGCTGCTTATACGACACGATGTTTCAATTGCCTTTTTAACCTGGTAAAGTGCTTCTTCATATTGTTCATCTAAGTATAGTGCTTTCGCATGATTATAACCAACCTTTACAGCAAATTCCTCGTTGCTATGTAGCGACTCCAATTGCTTTAAAATATCTTGAAACAATCCTATACTTTTTTTGAAATACCCGTTTTCCGCATAAATATTTGCAATTGCATTTTCTACATATAAATTTTGAAATACATCAAGTCCTGCTAGTTGCTTGTTCATTAATTTTCTTAATTCCAAAATACAATATTCATAGTTTACCTTTTTTAACATATATGCCGATACATGATACTGCCAAAGAAGAAACTGTTGAAATTCGGGATGATATTCTTCCTTCTTTAATTCATTCCACACTTTTTTATAAATTTCTTTATACTGCTTTTGTTTACAAAGCAGTATAATATGATCTTTAAATTGTTTTTTTCTTTCAATATCAGAATAAATGAGTACCTCATAAAAATGAGTGATAGGTACTTGTAGCTTCGATGCAATCCCTTGTAATATATCCATACTCGGATATACTGCTCCTGACTCAATCCTGCTTACTTCTGATTGATGACATATATTATCAGACAACTGCTTTTGTGTTAAACCTCTTAACATTCTAATTTTCTTTATTTCAGTTCCCAGCTTTTCTGCGTGCATAATAGCTCACCATCCCATTACAGAAATCTAACTTTTCAAGTTGTCATACCACTACAATACTGGTTTTTCGACATTTTTTGATATGTAATATTGCATAATATATACGAAATTTATCGACTTTGCTTCAAGACTCATCTCATACAGCTACTAGATTGGAAATGTTAAAGATGAATTTATACCATCAGTGAGGATCTTATCACCCGTTCATGCGGAATAAAAATGGGGTAATTGCGATTGTTATTGGTAAAATTTCCCAAAATCCAGAACAGTAACCTAACCTTACTATACCAAATTTTTTGTCGAAAAATGAAATAAAATCCACATTACACAATGCACTTCAAGTTCCAAGCCCACAAATACGATCTCTTAGTCACAATAAAAAGGGGAATAATAGAAAAAGATGTTTACCACTATAACCGGTAAACATCTTTCTTTATATCCATCCCTTTTCCTCTGCGATTGTGATGGCTTCAATTCTATTCTTAGCATCTAGCTTTGTTAATACCTCTGAAATGTAATTCCGCACCGTACCCGATGAAAGATAGAGTATTTTCGCGATTTCATTGGCTGTTTTTCCTTCTCTCGCTAACAGCATTACTTCTTTCTCACGATCTGATAATGGGTTTTGTTCTTGCCAAAGCCCAAACATTAGCTCCGGAGAAATCTCCCGTTTCCCCTTCATCACATTACGAATCGCTGCCGCTAAATCTTCACTTGGACTATCCTTTAATAAATAACCCTGTACATTCGCTTTCATCGCCCTTTCAAAATAACCTGGGCGCGCAAATGTCGTTAACATCATCACTTTGCATGGTGATTTTTTCTTCTGCAATGCTTCTGCAACATCTAGCCCACTTTGAATCGGCATTTCAATATCCACAATGCTTACATCAGGCTGCAACTTTTCAATCAGTTTTAAAGCCTCTTCTCCGTTCTCTGCTTGCCCAACCACTTCAATGTCATCTTCTAAATCAAGCAACGCACCTAATGCTCCTCGGAGCATTCGTTGATCTTCTGCAATGATGATTCGAATCATGACTTCACCTCGTCTTTTCCTGTTCTAATTACGATTGGAACTTTCACCGTTAACATTGTTCCAGGTCGCATTCCACCTAATTTAAGCGCTCCATCTATAAGAGCAAGTCGTTCTCTCATACCTAAGATTCCATTTCCATCATTAGCTTGCGCTTGTAATCCCACTCCATTGTCCTTAACCTGCAAAATCAGTTCCCCTTGCGTTTCAAGTAAAGACACCTTGCATGTTGTCGCTTTACTATGCTTTACAACGTTTGTGATAGCTTCTCGCAAACACATACCTAAAATATTTTGTTCAAGCGGTGATAACGCATTTGAACCCGCCTTCTGCTCTACTTCTAACGAAATATTGGCAGCCTCTAGTATGACCTTCACTTGCTCTAGCTCTTCCTCCACTGTAATCATACGCATATCCGAAATTAATTCTCGCAGTTGTTTTAAAGCTGTACGAGATGTTTGCGTAATTTCCTTTGCTTCTAGACAAGCGCGTTCCGGATTTTTCACGATGAGTTTCTCAACAAGCTGGCTTTTTAGCGTGATAAGAGATAATGTATGACCTAAAGTGTCATGTAAATCTCTCGCAATTCTCTGGCGTTCTTCACGTTTTACCAAGTCTTTAATTTGCTCATTTGCTTCACTTAACTGCGTTTTTAATATCTTTTTCTGGTTAAAATTACGCATTGCAAAAGGTGTAATAAGCATTAAAATAAACATCGGTACAGACCCTAAAATAGACGTTAATGTAAAGCTACGACTATATACCAACACAAAAGTAACAAGCATCATCACTAAAAGAGGGACCAGTAGACGAAATGATTTTTTTGTAGGTGCAAACCCTATTGCATTTGCCGTAAAAAATCCTAAATAAACAAAATATGGATTGTAAAAAACCCCAAATAAAAACACAATAACCATTTCAATACATGCCCACAAAATAAATGTCTTTCCTACAAAATAAAGCTGGCGGTACGCAATGATAAAGATTACTAGCATACCGCTTCCTAATAGCAATTTCCAGCCCGATTCTTGCGTTAAATTATAGATTGGAAATACTAAATACACGAACCATATATAGGGGAAGAATCCCATACTTTTCGGAAAAAGTTCAAATTGCTTCTTTTCTATCATTCTATACCGCTTCCTGTCGTTTTCTTATATATATTGATATTACAACGAATATAAGGAAATAACCTCCTAAAATCGCGATATTTTCCCAGACAATGGATTTTCCGGCTACAATATCCCATGCCCCGCTTCCGAAGTGATATGTTGGTGTCCATTCTCCAATTGTTCTTAGTGCTTTCGGAAATACTTCAATTGGCATCCATAAACCGCCTAGTACTGCTAAACTCATATTTAAAATGTTAGCGAGCCCGGAAGCCGCGTCTGCTTTCTTAATTGAACCTACAATCGTTCCAAGTGCTAAAAATGGCGTCACGCCTATTAATAACCATAATCCAGCGCCAATCCACTGCCCTACTGTTAATTCCACATTATTAATTAACATACCTGCAATAAAGATTACAAGTATTGAAAAAGCATTTACCACTGTTTGAGAAATAATTTTAGCCGTTAAATATGCACCCTCTGGAAGTGGTGTGATTTTTAAAAGATGTGTCCATCCCTGCCCTTTTTCTTGAGAAAGTCGCACACCAAAGCTAAAAAGTGCCGTCCCTACAATACTAAACGTAGCCATCGAAATTAAATAATGGGCTTTCCAAGCATCCCCGTTCTGCGGTACTTGAATCACATTTGTAAAAATGTAATAAAACATAACTGGCATTAATAATGAGAAAAAGATAAATAATTTATTGCGAAACGTACGTAAGACCTCTATTTTACATTGCATCCATAGCGCTTTCATACAATTCCCTCCTTCTGATTTGCGACAAACTGTTCAAAGGCTTCATCAAGACTTCCACGTTCAACTGAAATATCTGTAACCGGTAAGTTTTCTTTATAAATTGCTTGCAACGTAGCATCTGTATCATCTGTTGTGAGAATAACACGCTGTTCATGGAACTGTACTCCCGTAACATGCGGTAATCCCTTCAGCAAGCCTGTAGGAATTTTTTCTTTTGGATAAAATGAAATGGTTTTTCGAGAAATCGTCGCTTTCATTTCCTCAGGTGTACCATCTGCAATGATTTTTCCGTTTGCAAATAATAAAATACGATCCGCTAGTGCATCAGCTTCTTCTAAATAATGCGTTGTTAAAAGAATTGTTTTCCCTTCACTTGCTAACTTTCGAATGGTTTCCCAAAAGCTTTTTCGAGAAGTGATATCCATTCCTACAGTTGGTTCATCTAAGAATAATAAATCTGGATTTCCAGCAAGTGCGAGCGCAAAGTTTAAACGTCTTTTTTGACCACCTGATAGTTTTTCACATCTTTGCTTTTTTTCTGATTCTAAATTCGATAACTGAAGTAATGTTTCTTTTGCAATTGGATTTGTATAATAACTGCGAAATAAATCAATTGCTTCCTCCACTGATATACTATCGATAACACTTACTTCTTGTAGCATTGCGCCAAGGCGATTACGAACAGCTCGATGTTTTGGACTCTTTCCAAATATAGAAACACTTCCTTCTGATGGATCTTTTAATCCTAGCATCATTGAAATCGTTGTTGTTTTCCCTGCACCATTTGGTCCAAGGAGTGCAACAATTTGCCCTTTCTCCACATTAAATGAAACGTTATTGACTGCTTTTTTATATTTAAATGTTTTTGAAACACCATTTACTTTAATAATTTGTTCCATTTCTCCACCTCCGTTATTCCTTATATTTACATTGTATTAATTGGAAGAGATGGAAAACAGTAAAATACATCATGACATGAATATGACAAATGTCATGAAACCTTTGTGGAAACAAAAACAAACGTGATACAATCGTGTAAGATATTTATTCGAGGAAGGACAGTGGTTTTTTATGATTATTCGTAATGAACAAGATTTAGAAAGCTTACGAAAAATCGGCCGCATCGTTGCACTTGCACGCGAGGAAATGAAAAAACAAGCGAAGCCAGGCATGACAACGAAAGAGCTTGATTTAATCGGTAAGAAGGTATTAGACGAGCACGGTGCTATTTCTGCACCTGAAAAAGAATATGATTTCCCAGGTACAACTTGTATTTGTGTAAATGAAGAAGTTGCTCACGGCATTCCAGGAGATCGTGTACTTCAAGAAGGCGACTTAATAAACGTAGACGTATCTGCGGCACTTGATGGGTATTATGCAGATACAGGTATTTCTTTTGTTCTAGGACAAGATGAAGAAAAAGAAAAACTTTGCCAAGCAGCGATAGACGCATTTTGGGCAGCAATGAAAAAAGTGAAAGCTGGTTCAAAACAAAACCAAATTGGCCGTGCTGTTTCCAATTTTGCACATAAAAATGGTTATGAAGTTATCCAAAACTTAACAGGCCATGGCATTGGGCTTAGTTTACACGAAGCTCCAAACCACGTTTTAAGCTATTTTGATCCAATGGACAATGCACTGCTTAAAGATGGTCTTATTTTAGCTGTAGAACCATTTATCTCTATGAAAGCTGATCACATCATTGAACGCGGTGATGATGGTTGGACATTCGTAACGCCAGATAAGAGCCTTGTTGCACAATGTGAACATACAATTGTTGTCACACGCGGCGAGCCAATTATTTTAACTGAACTGTAAATCAAAAAAGAAGAGAGATCAATATTGATCTCTCTTCTTTTCATATAGATGCTTTACAAATATTGCTAAAGATTATCATGAAATGCGGGAACATGATAACCCCCATACTACAAGGCTCAAGCGTAAGAAAAAGAAATCCTATTATGAATTTCTTTTTCTATACATAATCTAAAGTTTGGGTACACTAGATTAATGCAGTTTAGGGGCCTGCATGAAAGAAAGCCAATCCTTATATAAAATGATAGCATATACAACTCAACAAAAAATATGCAAATTTACATATATATAAATACAAATTTAAAAACCGACATAAAACCCTTCTTTTTAGGTGGGAGAGAGCATCCGGCCATGCATAGAAGCGGTCAGATCCTTTTCCTGCCCAGACATAGTGAAAATAAAGAGAGAAAACGAGTGCAGGTCACCTTTTATTATCCATAGCCGCGGCTATATGTCGAAAAATCAAAATGGATTTATATAGGTTATTTTATTATTTCTCAACCATAATTAATTGAAAATACAGAAATTAAAAGGTAAAATATAGTCGTTATCCGTCTTCTTTTGTCAGTCAGAGAGAATAGAAGAATGGGAGAGGAAAACATGAAGATTTCATTGAAACAAAAAATAGTAAGCTCTTTGCTTGCTGTATCACTCGCTGTCAGCTTAGCTCCACTTGGACAAGCAAAGGCTGATTCTCCATCGGAAACCATAACAGCTCCATCTATTGCAAAACAACTTGATGCCAACCGCGCTATTGAACATGTCCGTTTTTTATCCGAAACAATTGGTCCACGTCCGAGTGGAACACCGAAAGAACAAGCTGCTTCTCGTTATATTGGAATGCGATTACAGTCTATGGGATATGAGGTAGAATACCAACCCTTTTCCGTTCCAGATCAATACATTGGGTTTATTGATTTCCCTTTATCTCGTGAAAAAAATTGGCAAGCAGGCGCTGCACCAAATTCTCTTATTTCTGCTGAACCTGTTACCGCTCCAATTATCTTTGTTCCAAACGGGACAAAACCAGAAGAAGTCCCCAATGACGTGAAAGGTAAAATTGTATTATTTGAAAGAGGTACTACGGTAGCTGATTATAATAAGCAAGTAGAAAATGCTGTTGCAAAAGGCGCTAAAGGGGTTTTATTATATAGCCTAATTGGTGGCCGCGGAAACTACGGACAAGCGTTTAATCCAAGATTAACGAAGAAGCAACCAATCCCTGTATTTGGTCTTGCTTATGCACAAGGAAATGGGTTAAAAGAAAAAATACAGCAAGGTAAAACAATACTTTCTTTAAAAGCACGACATGATGCAAACTTACAGTCTCTAAACGTTATTGCGAAAAAGAAACCGAAAAATAGTACAGGAAATGAAAAAGCTGTCATCGTAAGTTCACATTACGACAGTGTTGTTGGAGCACCTGGTGCAAATGATAATGCGTCTGGCACTGGTTTAGTACTAGAGTTAGCTCAAGCATTTAAAAATGTAGAAAGTGATAAAGAAATCCGCTTTATTGCTTTTGGTTCTGAAGAAGTAGGTCTAATCGGCTCTGATCATTATGTTGAAAACTTATCACAAGCTGAAAAAGATCGCATTTTAGGTGTCTTTAATGCTGATATGGTTGCAACAAACTATGATAAAGCGAAAAATTTATATGCAATGACACCGGATGGTTCTACGAATCTTGTAACAGATGCGGCATTAAACGCTAGTAAACAGCTGAATAACCCACTTGTTCTACAAGGAAAATTCGGTTCCAGCGATCATGTACCATTTTATGAAGCTGGTATACCTGCTGCACTCTTCATTTGGATGGGCGTAGACAGCTGGGATCCACTCATCTATCATATTGAAAAGGTATATCATACGCCGCAAGATAATATTCTAGAAAACATGTCACCTGAGCGTATGAAAATGGCTTTAGATGTCATTGGTACTGGTGTTTATGATGTTCTGCAAAAACCGGCGGTACAAACAGAGCAGAAAGCAGCTTAATTATCACCAAAGCCACTCACTCCAAAGTGATGGCTTTTTTTGTTAAAAAAAAATAAATATGCATAAAAGCATATTTATTTCAAGGTATCATCATGTATAATACTAAATATAATAATAACTAAATACAACAATAATGATTATACTTGATAAGAAGGCATTTCTATTATAAAAAAAAACGATTCTTGCAGGTGTATTAACTTTTGCTGGACAGGAGCTACTGCTTTTATTCCAGAAACAAAAGCTACTGCTGCAACCATTCAAGAACAAAGCTTTACAAAATACTATTTCTAATTTCGCCATAGAAACCCCCCCCTCAGGTTGCATTCTTTTCTTCACATTATCATGAAGTTTTTTTGAATATCTACCTAAAGGGAGTAATATCAATAGTAATTTTTTAGTTTGTCCACTACTCAGATTACAATGTAATCAATAATTTAAAGCTTTTTTATTATTTTATTCGTTGTCGAGTGAATAGAATTCCACCTAAAACGAATAATATCATACCTGCAACGATTGAAATCATTTCCGCTGATGTTCCTCCTGTATTAGGAAGCATTGATGTCGGCTTATCATTTTCTTCAGTAGGTGGAACTTTTGAATCGTTATTTGTGTTTGGATCTTTTGGATCTTTTGGATCTACACCTGTTTCGTCTTTGATTTTTGTATTCGTGATGTCATAACCATGTACTTCGGATTGATATCCATCTACCGGTTGTTCTTTCACTTCATACTTATATGCCTTACCTTCGGCATCATATGCCGCTAAGTCTGTAAATGCATATTTCCAACCTGTTGCTTCGCCTACTTCTTGCGTTGCAATCACTTTACCATTTTGTAGTAGGTCTACTTTGATCATTGCTGGACGATCTTTCGCATTGTCGTCTTTCCATGTCTTCGTTCCTTCTACTTTTGTTTGGCTTACTTTTGTATTCGTGATGTCATAACCATGTACTTCGGATTGATATCCATTTACCGGTTGTTCTTTCACTTCATACTTGTATGCCTTACCTTCGGCATCGTATGCCGCTAAATCTTTGAATTCATATTTCCAACCGCTTGCTTCACTTACTTCTTGTGTCGCAAGCACTTTGCCATTTTGTAGTAAGTCTACTTTGATCATTGCCGGACGATCTTTCGCATTGTCGTCTTTCCATGTCTTCGTTCCTTCTACTTTTGTTTGGCCCACCTTTGTATTCGTGATGTCATAACCATGTACTTCGGATTGATATCCATTTACCGGTTGTTCTTTCACTTCATACTTGTATGCCTTACCTTCGGCATCGTATGCCGCTAAATCTTTGAATTCATATTTCCAACCGCTTGCTTCACTTACTTCTTGTGTCGCAAGCACTTTACCATTTTGTAGTAGGTCTACTTTGATCATTGCTGGACGATCTTTCGCATTGTCGTCTTTCCATGTCTTCGTTCCTTCTACTTTTGTTTGGCTTACTTTTGTATTCGTGATGTCATAACCATGTACTTCGGATTGATATCCATTTACCGGTTGTTCTTTCACTTCATACTTGTATGCCTTACCTTCGGCATCGTATGCCGCTAAATCTTTGAATTCATATTTCCAACCGCTTGCTTCACTTACTTCTTGTGTCGCAAGCACTTTGCCATTTTGTAGTAAGTCTACTTTGATCATTGCCGGACGATCTTTCGCATTGTCGTCTTTCCATGTCTTCGTTCCTTCTACTTTTGTTTGGCCCACCTTTGTATTCGTGATGTCATAACCATTCACTTCTGTTTGGTATCCATCTACTTTTTGTTCTTTCACTTCATACTTATATGCCTTACCTTCGACATCGTATGCCGCTAAATCTTTGAATTCATACTTCCAGCCTGTTGCTTCGCTTACTTCTTGCGTCGCAACCACTTGGCCATTTTGTAGTAAGTCTACTTTAATCATTGTAGGACGATCTTTTGCGTTATCGTCTTTCCATGTTTTCGTTCCTTCTACTTTTGTTTCGCCTACTTTTGTATTCGTAATGTCATAACCTTTTACTTCTGTTTGATATCCATCTACCGATTGCTCTTTTACTTCATACTTGTATGCTTTTCCTTCGGCATCATATGCCGCTAGATCTTTGAATTCATACTTCCAATCACTTGCTTCACTTACTTCTTGTGTCGCAAGCACTTTGCCATTTTGTAGTAAGTCTACTTTGATCATTGCCGGACGATCTTTCGCATTGTCGTCTTTCCATGTCTTCGTTCCTTCTACTTTTGTTTGGCCCACCTTTGTATTCGTGATGTCATAACCATTCACTTCTGTTTGGTATCCATCTACTTTTTGTTCTTTCACTTCATACTTATATGCCTTACCTTCGGCATCATATGCCGCTAAGTCTGTAAATGCATATTTCCAACCTGTTGCTTCGTTTACTTCTTGCGTTGCAATCACTTTACCATTTTGTAGTAGGTCTACTTTGATCATTGCTGGACGATCTTTCGCATTGTCGTCTTTCCATGTCTTCGTTCCTTCTACTTTTGTTTGGCTTACTTTTGTATTCGTGATGTCATAACCATGTACTTCGGATTGATATCCATTTACCGGTTGTTCTTTCACTTCATACTTGTATGCCTTACCTTCGGCATCGTATGCCGCTAAATCTTTGAATTCATATTTCCAACCGCTTGCTTCACTTACTTCTTGCGTTGCGATTACTTGGCCGTTTTGTAGTAAGTCTACTTTAATCATTGTAGGACGATCTTTCGCATTATCGTCTTTCCATGTTTTCGTTCCTTCTACTTTTGTTTGACCAACCTTTGTATTCATGATGTCATAACCATATACTTCTGTTTGATATCCGTCTACTGCTTGTTCTTTTACTTCATACTTATATGCTTTTCCTTCGGCATCATATGCTGCTAAATCTTTAAATTCATATTTCCAGTCTGTTGCTTTGCTTACTTCTTGCGTTGCAATCACTTGGCCATTTTGTAGTAAGTCCACTTTAATTGCTTTCGGACGATCTTTCGCATTATCGTCTTTCCACATTTTTGTTCCTTCTACTTTTGTTTTGCTTACTTTTGTATTCGTGATGTCATAACCATTTACTTTTGATTCGTATCCGTCTACTGGTTGTTCTTTCACTTCATACTTATATGCCTTACCTTCAGCATCGTATGCCGCTAAATCTTTGAATTCATATTTCCAGCCTGTTGCTTCGCTTACTTCTTGCGTTGCAATCACTTGGTCATTTTGTAGTAAGTCTACTTTGATCATTACCGGACGATCTGTTGCATTATCGTCTTTCCATGTCTTCGTTCCTTCTACTTTTGTTTGGCCTACTTTTGTATTTGTAATGTCATAACCTTTGATTTCTGTTTGATAACCGTCTACCGTTTGTTCTTTTACTTCATACTTATATGCTTTTCCTTCGGCATCATATGCTGCTAAATCTTTAAATTCATATTTCCAGTCTGTTGCTTTGCTTACTTCTTGCGTTGCAATCACTTGGTCATTTTGTAGTAAGTCTACTTTAATCATCTTCGGACGATCTTTCGCATTATCGTCTTTCCATGTTTTCGTTCCTTCTACTTTTGTTTGGCCTACTTTTGTATTTGTGATGTCATAACCTTTGACTTCCGATTTATATCCTTTTACTGGTTGTTCTTTCACTGTATACTCGTAAGCTACTCCGTTTGCATCGTATGCTTGTAGGTTTTCAAATGCATACTTCCAATTTGTTGCTGCTGTTACTTCTTTTGTGTCTACTACTTTACCGTTTTGTAGTAAATCTACTTTAATCGTGCTTGGACGATCTGTTGCGTTGTTATCGTTCCAAGTCTTTGTTCCTTCTACTTTCGTTTCGCCTACTTTTGTATTTGTGATGTCATAACCGTTCACCTCAGATTTGTATCCGTCTACCAGTTGTTCTTTCACTTCATACTTGTAAGCTGCTCCATTTTCATCAAACGCTGCTAAATCTTTAAATTCATACTTCCAGCCTGTTTCTTTGCTTACTTCTTGTGTCGCAATCACTGTACCGTTTTGTAGTAAGTCTACTTTGATGGCTTTATGCTCTTCCTCTGTGCCACCTTTCCAGGTCTTCGTTCCTGAAACTGATGTCTTACCTACTTTTGTATTCGTGATGTCATAACCATTTACTTTTGATTCGTATCCGTCTACTGGTTGTTCTTTCACTTCATACTTGTAAGCTGCTCCATTTTCATCATATGCCACTAAATCTTTAAACTCATACTTCCACTCTGTTGCCTTGCTTACTTCTTTCGTGTCAATCTCTTTTCCATTTTGTAGTAATTTTACTTTGATTGACTCTGGGCGATCTGATGCATTGTTATCGTTCCAAGTCTTCGTTCCTGAAACTGATGTCTTGTCTACTTTTATATTCGTGATGTCATAACCTTTTACTTCTGTTTGATATCCATCTACCGGTTGTTCTTTCACTTCATATTTATATGCTTTTCCGTCTGCATCGTTTACCACTAAATCTTTGAATTCATACTTCCAGCCTGTTGCTTCTGTTACTTCTTGTGTTGCGGTCACTTGGCCATTTTGTAGTAAGTCTACTTTGATCATTGCCGGACGATTTGTTGCGTTTCCGTCCTTCCACGTCTTCGTTCCTTCTACTTTTGTTGTTTGTACCACTTTTGTATTTGTAATGTCATAACCTTTTACTTCTGTTTGATATCCATCTACTGGTTGTTCTTTTACTTCATACTTATATGCATTTCCGTCTGTATCATATGCCGCTAAGTCTTTGAATTCATATTTCCAGCCTGTTGCTTCTGTTACTTCTTGTGTTGCGATCACTTTACCATTTTGTAGTAAGTCTACCTTAATCATCGTCGGACGATCTTTCGCATTATCGCCTTTCCACGTCTTTGTTCCTGTAACAGATGTAGTTTTCACTTTATTGGAAATTGGCAATTCGACTCCATTTTCAGCATCTGATTCTATTTCAAACTCTACTTTTGTCTGAGGATCGAAATCAATATAGTCTGGAGCTGAAACCTCTTGCACATAATATTTACCTGGTGATAATTTAGGAGTTTCAACTATCCCTTTTTCATTTGTTTTATATTCGCCCCCAACTTGTTCACCAGACTCTTTATACAACTTAAACGAAACATTCGGGATTACTTTTTCTTTATTTCCTTCAATATGTTTAACAATTTTTAGCGTTCCTTTTGGAACCTCGTTACCTTCAGCACCACCGTCAGCTGTCATATTTTCGACTGGGTAACTACCCGATTCAGTAACTGGGTCTTTGTGAAAAACTTGGTAATCAATCGTATAATCATTCTTAAAAAACTCTTGCTTCTTTCCGGCTTCCGTTATAGTAGATGTATAACCAATCGAAAAGGAGGCAAGACGTGCTTTATCCTTATAAAGCACAACTTTAAATGATCTGTCACCAGTAAAGGTAATCGTTCCGTAACGTTGCTTTTCAAACTCTTGTAGCGTTAAAGATCGACGACCTAGATAATCATCAATAATTATATAGAAACTATCCTTATTAAGTGTTTGACCTTCCTGTAAATTATCAGTCACAACAATATCGCGACTTAACTCTTCTTTATTTAAGTTTATATTCAAGAACCAACGTACTTCATTGTCCTTACCTGAGTTCATATCACCAGTTTTATAAAAAAACGGTGGCTTTCCAGGATCTGTACCACCACTGCTTGGGCCGGTAATTGTTACAGATTGCTTATCTACATTTGTACCGAAATTGGTTTCAATCTCTTTCTTTTGATCCGTTCCTACATTAGCAGCTTCCACGTAAAAGTTTAAATACCCTTTAATATTTTCATATGCATCTACTTTATCATTAAATGTACATACCACAGTACCTGCAGTGACTTTACAAGTACCATAGTCATCTAATGGAAACTCTCTATCTAATCCTTTTAATTCTGGAGGCAGCGTTAATGTTAGTGTGTCTCCAGACTTCAGCCTAAGTCCATTTTTTTCACTGAAGTTTACAGTTACTTTAGTCCGTTCTGTGGTCTGTAGATTTGTTTTACCAATCTGAAAACTATCCACAAGTCCTGCTGTGTTTAACTCTTGTGCATTTGCTACTATACCTAAAAAACTCTGACCTATAGTAAACATAAAAATCATTATAATCGAAAAAATCGAAGTTATTCTTTTTAAATACATGCTTTCTGTTATCCTCCCTATAAAATTAAATGTTTCTAGATTCTGGTACAAACATACTATGACAAAGATTCTATTATTCAATGTCATTAAGCTATTTTACTTAAATATGTTTGATAGCTATTATCATCTTTTTCTCTTTTCTCAACCCTTCTATTGCTCAGAAACTTGAAATTTGACTTTTATATAGATTCCTCTAATTTCTCCGACATATCTAAACTGTGGTATTTTGAGTCTGTATTGTTTAACAAAAACAGCTAAGGTAAAGGACAAAGTTTAATAAAGGAATTCAAATTACAAATACACATGAACGGGCCATAGAACAACTTCAAAGTCAGCAGAAGACAATTCAACAAGCGTTCACGATAAAACTCATGACAGTCGTTCACCTTATTATGCCGTAAAGTTTCCGAAACTTCTTCATATCTACCGCAAACGATTGCTCAATACGCAAAAAATTTCAGTGCAGGCAAGTATGGACGAGCTACTTCACAGCAAATATGCATTTGACCAACTCCCATACTTATCCTCCTGAAGAATAACAAGAAGTACAGCGTATAATCGAATTGAGCACACCAGCCGAAGAAGGTTACAGCTGTGAAACGTGCTAGGATACTCGTATTCTAAAGGATGTCATTGAAGATACGTTTTCTGTCATCATGAGTTGAGGTCAAATTGGACATATGTTAAAACGTTTTATGTTTAGTTACATAACCGCCCTACACACCGAAACAATCAGACAAGAAAAACAAGAAACGTTCCAATATCAGCGCTATATAATTAAAAACGCTCCGGATGAAGTATTGTGTGCCTATGAAGATGAAAGTCATATTCTCCAAATCTGAATAAAGTGGAACGAATTTGGGGGTAACTAAAAAAGAGTGTGATTGTCAACTGATTTCATGTGCATCGTGCAGAAATACGAAAATCAGCCTTTTCATTTTTGGAGCCTATCAATGAGTGTCGAGAAAAAGTAATTTGCCTAATGGATCCGTGGCTATGTCGAAGAATTAAAATGAACTTATATATACATTTCACTTACTAGCTAAGAAGCGTTAGCTTTTCTAGAGCGACATTAAAGTTTAATGTCGATATATATATAAATGATGATAATAGCAAAACCGAGAAATTTATCTTTTTTCACCATTTTTATCAAATCATGAAAACTTTAGTTGGACCATATGTACTATTTTAGACATAAAATCCCTAGTTTTTTGACTAGATTGGAAGTTTTCAAGATTACTTACTAATTGTGTAGATACTTGGTTAGATGCAGTGTTATTTTAGTATTGATATAGATGTAACAATATCATTTACAACAATCACACCATTTCCTAGTAACATTCCACCAACTAATAATACATGTACGGCTTTTTGATAAATTTACCCCCGACAACCTATTATTCTAGAATCGTTCCCAAAAATCAATAGTTAATTAGTGTTTTTCCATTCTTACTTCATCACCATAACATATATTTAGAATAAAAAAACAAAAAAGAGATGGCTTTGCCATCTCTTTTTTTGTTGCAGCTTTCCCTTATCAAGCCATACGTGAGGTTTTCCCCCACACGGTTTTTCAGTATGCTTCTTTCTTTGACGTCTGATCAGACATTTTTATGTCAACTTGTATATCATTTATAAACAAAAATAGGTATCTTTTTTTCCTATTACATTTTCTCTGGTGCAGATACTCCTACGATTGCTAATGCGTTTTGAAGTGTAATGCGTACTGCACGCATTAAGTCGTAACGAGCTTTACTTAGTTCTAAGTTATCTTGGTTTAATACTTTTTCTGCATTGTAGAAGCTATGAAGTGCTGCTGCTAATTCAAATGTATAGCTTGTAATGCGGTGTGGCAGACGTTTTTGTGCTGCTTCTGCAACCGCTGCTGGGAATTCTCCCAGTTTCTTCAGTAAGTCAACTTCTTTCTCTGAGGAAACAAGTTTGTAGTTCACATCTCCGCCTGCCGCTAAGCCTAGCTCTTCACCTTGACGAAGGATGCTGCATACGCGTGCATGAGCATATTGTGCATAGTATACAGGGTTTTCATTTGATTTTGATACCGCTAAGTCCATATCAAAGTCTAAATGAGAGTCACCACTACGCATTGCAAAGAAGTAACGCATTGCGTCCACGCCTACTTCTTCCATAAGTTCACGTAATGTAACAGCTTTACCTGTACGTTTACTCATTTTCACTTTTTCACCGTTTTGGTATAGTTGTACCATTTGGATGATTTCTACTTCTAACGTATCTTTATCATAACCAAGCGCTTGGATTGCTGCTTTCATACGAGGAATGTAACCGTGGTGATCAGCACCCCAAATGTTGATTAATTTATCAAATCCACGTTCTAATTTATTACGGTGATATGCGATATCTGGCGTTAAGTATGTGTAAGAACCATCGTTTTTAATTAATACGCGGTCTTTATCATCGCCATAAGTTGTAGAACGGAACCAAGTAGCTCCCTCTTCTTCAAATATTTCATCGCGCTCTTCTAACACTGCAAGAGCTTGGTCAATTTTCCCGTCTTTATATAGTGATGTTTCTGAATACCAAACATCAAAATCAACGCGGAAACTGCCTAAGTCTTTTTGAAGTTTTGCTAATTCATATTTTAAACCGTACGCACGGTAGAATTCATAGCTTTCTTTTTCGTCAGCTTTCGCATAACGATCACCAAACTCTTCTGCTAAACGTTTCCCGATACCGATAATATCAGCACCATGGTAACCGTCTTCTGGCATTTCTTTTTCTAAACCTAACGCTTGCATGTAGCGAGCTTCAACAGAAAGTGCTAAGTTATGAATTTGGTTACCAGCATCATTAATGTAGTATTCACGAGATACGTTGTATCCTGCTTTTGCTAATACATTACATAATGTATCACCAACTGCTGCACCACGTGCATGTCCTAAGTGAAGGTCACCTGTTGGGTTTGCAGATACGAACTCAACTTGTACTTTTTCACCTTTACCAGTGTTTGTTTCACCATAAGCTCCGTCAGCTTTAATAATCGTTGGGATTAAATCTGTTAAATAGCTGTTATCCATATGGAAGTTAATAAAACCAGGACCAGCAATTTCAATCTTTTCAATAGAAGCTTTTTCCTTATCGAAGTTTGCAATTAGCTCTTCTGCGATCATACGAGGTGCTTTTTTCGCAACACGCGCAAGTTGCATCGCCATGTTTGTAGAGAAGTCACCATGTGTTTTGTCTTTCGGAGATTCTAATACAACGTTTGGAATTTGTTCTGCTGTTGCTAATTCCGCTTTTAATACAGCAGCTTTGATTTCCTCTTTAATCAATTCTTTTACTTGTTCTAAGGAATTCATTTTGTTGCCTCCTTCAAATTCATCGTAATTGTATATCTACCTGCTTCTTGTTCACTTAGAAGCAATGCATACGTTAAAAAGAGTTGTCCTTTTTTCTTCTCTTCCGACCATTTAAAAAGAACGTTATCTGTTTTCGTTTGCAATGCAAACGTGCCAAGCTGACTCGTATACGTACCAGTTGTCCATTCACCTTTTGTATGCGTTTGACGCATAGATACAGCACCTGAACGCATGATGAGAACTTGTTCATCTTGGATTTTTATAATTGTCTTCACTTCGCCTTGTTCGTTCGGCTCTTGAAACGTTACATATGTACTTTGACCTTTTACATAGTATTGACCATTTGCGTCAAAAGCAATAGTTTCCTTTCGTGCCCCTTCACGGATTTCTGTTACGAAATGAACGTGCACCGGCAAGCCTGCAAGTTGTTTCTCCACGTCTTGCACACCTTTCAAAATGTTATAGATATTAAGTATAAGTTATATTAAATCACTTTCCTTATCATATCAAAAAAAACCTATGTCTGTCTGCTGAAAAATCAGGAAAACTACGTTTCGAAAAAACAATTTATAAAGATAGATTCTTCATGATAAAATATCTTTTAAATCTAAATTTTCTTTCATTAAGGGGATGTTTTTATGATACCGCCAAAATTAGAAAAAGGTGATGAGATTCGAATCATTTCACCAGCTTGTAGTTTAAGCATTGTCTCAGATTACAATCGAGAACTCGCTATTAAGAGACTAACAAATATGGGCTTTCGTGTTACATTTTCAAAAAACGCGGAAGAAATCGACCGTTTTGCTTCTTCTTCTGCTTCTTCCCGTATTCATGACCTTCATGAAGCTTTCGCTGATCAAAGTGTGAAAGCAATCTTAACAACACTTGGAGGATATAATTCCAATGGGCTGCTAAACCATATAGATTATGATTTGATTCGTAGCCATCCCAAAATTCTCTGTGGGTATTCTGATATTACCGCTCTAGGCAACGCGATTTATACAAAGTCTGGTCTTATTACATATTCAGGCCCTCATTTCTCTTCATTCGGAATGGAAAAAGGTCTTGATTATACAATCGATTACTTTTTAAAATGCATGACTGCTGAAGAGCCGATAGAAATACACCCTGCTGAAACGTGGAGCGATGACTCTTGGTACATTGACCAAGAAAATCGAACTTTCTTCAAAAATGAAGGGTATGTTTCCATACATGAGGGAGAAGCAATTGGAGAAATTATTGGTGGCAATATGAGTACCTTTAATTTACTGCAGGGTACAGTATATATGCCGAACTTGCGAGATAAAATATTATTTTTAGAAGAAGATGCTCTCACAGGAAAAGCTACAGTTAAGACTTTTGATCGTTACTTACACTCTCTCATGCAACAGCCGGATTTTGAACATGTAAAAGGCATTGTGATTGGAAGACTACAAAAAGGATCTGAAGCTGTCATAGAAGATATCCAAGAAATGATTTATTCGAAACAGGAGCTTTCTCACATTCCTATAATTGCAAATGCCAACTTTGGTCATACAACTCCAATCTTCACTTTCCCAATTGGTGGACGTGTGAAAATCATTGCAAATCAAAAACAATCTTCGATCACGTTATTAGCACATTAAAAAGGAGCGAATGATTCGCTCCTTTTTATGACTTCTGTAATTTCTTTAATGCTTTCTCTGGGATATTTTCTTTCGAAACTTCAGCCCATCCTTTTCCTTGGGTTCCTTTTGCATAAATTTTAATAAAGGCCCCTGGATGAAGCTTACGATTGATCATTTTTCTTATGATTTGCTGCTTACCATCTTCAGAGTAACCTGTGAATGTATATAAATACTCGTCATCTTTTTTTTCACCTTTATTTATGACAGCGTAATAATCTTGTATTTCCTTATTTGAAAAGAAATTATCTACAAAGGCTTGAACACCTTCTGTTTTTGAATGTAAATAAAACGCCGTGCCACCTAAAAGAATGGCAAAAACGGCTAAAACTCTAATTACCAATTTCATATATGCGCCTCCTGTTGATATATCTTTTTTACCCGTCACATACTCATATCTGTATTATATGGAAAAGGGCATACTATACTCTATTGAAATGTCTTACACTTTCCTTACACTATTGTAAGGAACATCGTTTGAAGTATTTCCCTAATAAAAAATTTTTCTGTTCCAGCAACTTTTGTATTATTATTAAATAATACAAATTTTTATAAACAAAAATCAAAAAGGGGACGTTTTTCAGATGGCAATCTTGCAAGGTTTAGCACTACTACTCGTTGTACTATTTCTTTTTACACTTTTTAGCTTTCGTGCTCCTTACGGAATGAAGGCAATGGGAGCTCTTGCCAACGCTGCAATTGCAAGCTTTCTCATTGAAGCATTTCATCGCTATATTGGTGGCGAAATGTTCCACAACAACTTTTTACAATCTGTCGGTGAAGCTTCCGGTAGCATGAGTGGTGTCGCCGCTGCTATTTTAGTGGCACTCGCAATCGGTGTATCTCCTGTATATGCTGTTTTAATCGGTATTGCATGTAGTGGATTTGGAATCTTACCAGGATTTTTTGCTGGATATGTTGTTGCCTTTATCGTTAAATTTTTAGAAAAGAAACTACCAGCTGGTGTCGAATTTCTAGCAATTTTATTTGTTGCAGCACCGTTATCACGCGGTATGGCCATGCTTATGGACCCCGTTGTAAATGCAACGCTTGGAAAAATCGGCTCCATGATTTCAGTCGCTACCACAGAAAGTCCAATTATTATGGGGATTATGCTCGGCGGACTCATAACAGTTATTTCTACATCTCCATTAAGCTCCATGGCGCTAACTGCTATGCTTGGATTAACAGGTTTACCAATGGCAATTGGTAGTCTTGCAGTAGCAGCCTCTGCTCCAATGAACTTTATTTTCTTTAAACGTTTAAAGATTTGTTCCAAAAAAGATACGATTGCTGTAGCAATTGAGCCATTAACACAAGCCGATGTTGTAGCAGCAAATCCAATCCCTATTTACACGACAAACTTTGTCGGTGGCGCTCTTGCTGGTATTATTACGTCCTTATTCCAACTTGTAAATAACGCTCCTGGTACAGCATCACCAATTCCAGGACTTCTTGTTCTCTTTGGATTCAATGATATCGTGAAAGTAGCAATTGCAGCTGTATTATGCGGTATTGTTACCACAATCATTGGATATATAGGATCAATTATTTTCCGCAATTATCCAATTCGTTCCGCAGATGAAATTCGCGGTGTATCTTCAGAAGAAAAAGTAGCATAAGAAAAAGGAGCTAGTTCCATAGTATGGGACTAGCTCCTTTTCTTATACGTAACTTGTAGGTAGATGTCGAATTTTGCAGAAGCATCGATATATTCACCCATTCGGTCGATATATTTGAAAAAACGCCGATATATGGGGGCTGCAAGCCGCTTCCGCTTTTATTTTATCTAACTACGGCAGCTAGAATCTACGGCCATTTCACACTCTCGGTCGAGTGCTCCAACGACCTGCGATTCTGAGCAAGCTGCCTACGCTTTTATTTTACCCAACCGAGCAGCATTTCCCGCACGAATTTGCTTGCTGCGATTGGCGTTTGATCACTATGGTCATAGATAGGAGCTACTTCTACTAAGTCTGCTCCGACTACGTTTATATTTGAATTTGCAATTGCAACGATGGAATCTAATAGTTCTTTTGATGTGATACCACCAGCTTCTAATGTTCCCGTTCCAGGAGCATGTGCTGGATCTAATACATCAATGTCAATTGTGACATAAACAGGGCGTCCTGCTAGCGTTGGCAATACTTCCTTTAACGGCTCTAATACGTCAAATTTGTATAAATTCATGCCCACTTCTTTTGCCCACTGGAACTCTTCTTTCATACCAGAACGAATCCCGAAAGAATATACGTTTTCTGGACCAATTAAATCGCACACTTTACGAATTGGTGTAGAGTGGGATAAAGGCTCCCCTTCATATGACTCACGCAAGTCAGTATGAGCATCCATATGGATGATTGCTAAATCCGGATATTTTTTTGCCATTGCCTTAAAAATTGGCCAAGACACTAGGTGTTCACCACCAAGACCTAGTGGAAACTTATCGGCATCTAATAGTTTTGTTACATATTCTTCAATCATGTCTATGCTGCGCTGCGCATTCCCGAATGGAAGCGGAATATCACCTGCATCAAAATATTTTACTTCTTCTAGCTCACGATCTAAATATGGACTGTACTCTTCTAGTCCAATCGATACTTCACGAATACGTGCAGGACCAAAACGAGAACCTGGGCGATAACTTACTGTCCAATCCATTGGCATCCCGTAAATTACAGCCTCTGCATCTTCAAAACTTGGATGACTTTTAATAAATACTTTACCTGAATAAGCTTCATCAAAACGCATATTCTTTTCCTCCTTATATGGAACTTAAGGTATCCCAACCTTTCATTATTTCTCAAATTTGGAGCCACTTGCTCCTCTTTCTCGATTTAACACACTCTTCTCTTTACATTAGTGAAAAGATGATCTTTACGTAAAACAGCTTCAGCGACTAGCATGCTCGGTAGCTTTGCACCTTACACCTTGAGCGAGCCGCTTCCGCTTTTCTATTATCCAGCTACAGCGGCTAGAATGTTCGATGGCTTCGCGCCTTCCTCCGAGGCAAACTACGCCTCTCTGTCAGGAGCTCCATCCCTCTCTCATTCTAAACGAGCCGCTTCCGCTTTTTTTCTGTCCAGCTCCAATGCCCAGGACCTCGTGTCTAAAAACCTTCCACACAAGAAAGTAAAAACACTTTCTGTGTGAAAGAACTTTAGCCAATCGACCCTAAACGGGGCATTTCCGCTTTTCTATTTAATTAAATCCCCAACAAATTTTGGTAATGCGAATGCTGCTTTATGCAGTTCTTTTGTGTAATATTTCGTTTCGATTTCATGGAAACGCTCTTCGCTTACTTCTAATGGATCATGTTTTTTAGATCCAATTGTGAATGTCCAAAGTCCACTTGGGTACGTTGGAATGTTTGCTGTGTATAGACGTGTAATTGGGAAGATTTCTTTTACGTCTTTGAACACAGTTGAAATTAATTCTGGTGTGAACCAAGGGTTGTCCGTTTGCGCAACGAAAATACCATCTTCTTTTAACGCTTTAGAGATTCCAGCGTAGAATCCTTTTGTAAATAAGTTTACTGCTGGTCCTACTGGCTCTGTAGAGTCAACCATGATTACATCATATTCATTTTCGCTTTCTGCGATGTGTAAGAAGCCGTCTCCTACTTTCACTTCAACACGCTCGTTATCTAACGCCCCTGCAATTGTTGGTAAGTATTGTTTAGAGTACTCGATTACTTTTCCGTCGATTTCAACAAGCGTTGCTTTCTTTACGCTTGGGTGTTTTAACACTTCACGAATAACACCGCCATCGCCACCACCAACAACTAATACGTTCTCAGGATTTGGATGTGTAAATAAAGGTACGTGCGCTACCATTTCATGATAAACGAACTCGTCCTTCTCTGTCGTCATAACCATGCCATCTAAAATAAGCATGTTTCCGAATTCTTCAGTCTCAACCATATCAAGCTTTTGGAATTCTGTTTGCTCCGTATGTAATGTGCGGTTAATACGCGCCGTAATTCCAAAATGTTTTGTTTGTTTTTCAGTGAACCATAGTTCCATCGTACAATCACGCCTTTCGCTGCAAATTTATTATAGGGACATCATTAATGTCCCCTAACAAAAATAAAACAAAACATACAAAAAGTATAGTTAAAAGTACAAAAATACCGAAAATATATTTTAGTCAAATCGTTTTTGTTCGTGTATAAAGGAAATTACCTATGTAGTAACAAAGAAAACCCTTTCTTAAGAAAGGGTTTTTGTCTCTACTTTCATGGATTCACGAACAGGAATTAAAATCATAACACAGCCAACTAATACAACAATTCCTCCTACTAAAAATGGACTTTGTGGTGAAATCGTATGACCGATGATGCCGGATAAAATTGGTGCAATTGCTCCGCCTAACCAGCGAACGAAGTTGTATACACCTGATGTGATAGATCTTTCATAAGGTGAAATATCCATTACATAACTTGTATATAAAGCATTATTTAGCCCAGATGCTAATCCCGATAGGACGATAAGGACAATTTGTAACCACATCACCTTTACAAAGAATAGTGCAATTAAAAAGATCGCAAATACGAGTAAGCTATAGCGTAGTAATGTTTTTGGTTCATATTTCCCTTCTAATTTATGTGCTAATATAGCAGATCCATATGCTAACGCAAGTCCCCAGCCACAAAATACAAAACCAAGCTGAATTGCGGATAAATGCATAATAAGCGGTGAATAAGCTAGCACAACGAAAAATCCATAGTAATATAACATGCCTGAAATTGCACCTTGCATAAATGGTTTATATTTCACCAGGTTAAGTAATTCACTCATTCCGGCCGCTTTACGCTTCACTTTGCGCTCTGGTTCTTTTACAAAAAAGAAAACAAGAATAAATGCTGATAAAATTAAAATACTTGTCGCAAAGAATGGATAACGCCAAGAATATCCGCCTAATAAGCCCCCTAATAACGGACCGCCTGCCATACCTAAACCAATCGCTGCTTCATATAACCCTACTGCTTCATGCACTTCTTTACTTAAAGCGATTAATAATGTCATCGCTGTTGCGAAAAACATTGCATTCCCTAGGCCCCAGCCAGCACGAAAAATGGATAACTGCGCAATCGTTTGTGATAACCCACATATAAATGCAAATACTGTTACAATCGCTAAACCTGTTGTCATCATTCTTTTATCGCCAAAACGGGCTGCAAATACACCAGCTGGCAGCATCATAATTGCCATTGTCAAAATATAAGCTGTAAATAACATTTCTACCTGCCAATGCGTTGCACCGATTTTCTCAGCGATGATCGGCAAAATAGGATCGACTACCCCGATGCCTGAAAAAGCAAGGAAGGTAGCCAAAACTGTAATCATTCTCCCTAATCGTTGTTTGCTCTCCATGCACATCATTCTCCTCTTGTTTTTTCTAAAAATGTTGTTGCTCGTTGTAGACTATGCTCTAACTCTGCTTTGACGCGCTGCATTTGTATCATTTTTGCATCTAGTGTCTGCACTTGTTCCTTGAGCATATCTGCAATCTCTTGAATGACTTCACGATCACGTGGATTATCGCTGTTTCGTCTTTGCTCCATGCGCTCTTTTAATGATAAGAACTGTTGCATTTCTTGGAGAGTGATTCCTAATACTTCTTTTGCTTCCACAATTTTTTTAATGCGTGCAATGTCGGCATCCGTATAAAGGCGAATATTCCCTTCACTACGCTCCGGTGGATGAATTAAGCCAATTTCTTCATAATAACGAAGTGTTCGTTTTGTTAAGCCAATTTGTTTCGTTACTTCATCAATCTTATACATGTGTATTCCTCCCCTCATCACGTTATTACATTTTACGTTAACGTTAACTTTCATGCAACTGTTATACTTTTGTAAATGTTTGGCATATACATTGTATTTTTCTTGTAGCAGTTTCATAATGAAAGAAATGAGACGATAAGGAGATTTTCAAATGAAACAACCACTTATTTTTGCCCATCGCGGCGTCAAAGGAACACATCCAGAAAATACAATGATTGCGTTTCAAGAAGCAGAGCGCATTGGTGCCCATGGTATCGAGCTTGATGTCCACCTTTCAAAAGATGGTGAACTTATTGTCATTCACGATGAAACCGTTGATCGTACAACAAATGGAACTGGACTTGTTTCTGAAAAAACAGTAGCAGAATTACAGCTACTGGATGCAGGTAGTCATAAAGATATATCTTTTCACGAAGCAAAAATTCCAACATTACGTGAAGTGTTCATTTGGTTATCTACAACAAATTTACAACTTAATATTGAATTAAAAACAGATGTGATTCATTACCAAGGCATTGAAGAAAAGGTTATTGATCTTGTTCGTGAATACCATCTTTCCAATCAAATTATATTCTCCTCGTTTAATCATGATTCTGTTGCATTACTTGCACAGGTAGCACCTGAAATTTCAAGGGCGATTTTATACGATGAACCACTTGCCGATCCACTTGCCGAAGCAAAAAAAAGAGAAGCAAATGGACTACATCCGAATTTTAAACTATTAACAAAGGAATTCATCCAAACTGCACAGCAGCAAGGCTATGTATTCCGTCCTTATACAATCAATGAATACAACGACTTACAAACGATGATTGATTACGGCGTTGATGTCATTATTACAGACTGGCCAAATCGTGCTTTCGAGCTTCTTTCTTGAATGAAGAAGCTCTTTTTTCTTTTGTAGAAACCCTTCAAGTTTCACTTTATTGTTTAAAATATGAAAAAACCCTCAATACTAGTAAAAGTATATAATGAGGGGCTGAAAAAGATGGAGCAAACTGTAAATCCAAAGCATAAAAAATATATACGTCTTTTCCTCACCGCACTCTTTTCATGTGTTCTTTTTTTCGTTTTTGCTCTTTTTATTACGATTATCGTAGCGAAAATTATGGGACCACCCCCTGTTGCCGTTCCTCAAACAAGTGTCTTTTACGCTAACGATGACACAGTGATGGGACAAAATAATAGTATCCAAAAACGCTATAATGTCTCTCTTGATAGTATTTCTCCTTATGTAAGAGAAGCAACCCTTTCCATTGAAGACCAACGCTTTTACGACCATCACGGTTTCGATATGAAGCGCATTGCCGGTGCTGTACTTGCAGATATAAAAGCAATGGCAAAAGTACAAGGCGCTAGTACCATTTCGCAGCAATACGCTCGTAATTTATATTTAGATCACGATAAGACGTGGAAGCGAAAGTTGTTAGAAGCAATGTACACCATTCGCCTCGAAGTCAATTACAGTAAGAATCATATTTTAGAAGGATATTTAAATACGATTTATTACGGACATGGTGCTTATGGAATTGAAGCTGCCTCCCGCCTTTACTTCAATAAATCTGCTAGTCATTTAACCTTGGCAGAGGCAAGTATGTTAGCAGGCATTCCAAAAGGACCTAGCGTATACTCTCCCTATTTACAAGAAGAGCGAGCAAAAAACAGACAGCTACTCATTTTAAATGAAATGGTAGAACAAGGTTATATTACGAAACAAGAAGCAACTACTGCCCAAAATGAAAAACTTACTTTTGCTTCCTTAGAAAAGAAAGAAGTAGCAGAAATAGCACCTTATTTTCAAGATGCTGTGCGAGCTTCCCTTATTCACGATGTTGGGCTAAATGAGCAAACCATGCAGCGCGGTGGGCTTCGCATCTACACAACACTTGATCCAAAACTACAAAAAATTGCAGAACAAACAGTAAAAGATACAATTCCCGAAACAACAGATATCCAAACGGCACTTGTCTCTATGAATCCTAAAACAGGAGAAGTAGCTGCACTTGTAGGCGGAAAAGATTATAAAGCAAGCCAATTTAACCGAGCTGTCCAAGCGTATCGTCAGCCAGGCTCTACCTTTAAACCATTTTTATATTACGCTGCGTTAGAGAAGGGATTTACGCCAGCTACACGTTTAAAAAGCGAGTATACAGTATTTACGTTAGGTGATGGGGTCTCCAAATATAAACCCCAAAATTACAAAAACTATTATGCGGATGATTTTGTAACGATGACGCAAGCCCTTGCGGTATCAGATAACGTATACGCTGTGAAAACACATTTATTTTTAGGGGAGGACTCCCTTGCGAAAACTGCTAAGCAATTTGGCATTACGAGTTCATTAAAGGATGTACCATCACTTGCCCTTGGTACTTCTCCAGTAAAACCCATTGAAATGGTAAGTGCATACAGTATGTTTGCCAATGGCGGAAAACAAGTAAAACCAACATTTATTCGCCGCGTTGTCGATCATGAAGGAAATATTTTGTATGATGCGCATTTAGAAAATAAACAAATACTCGATAAAAGCAAAGCGTTTGTCATGCAAGAAATGATGACAGGTATGTTTAATAAAAAATTAAGCAGCTATGCCTCTGTGACGGGGCAATCACTCGTCCCAAAACTATCGCGCACATACGCCGGAAAATCTGGTTCTACAGAGACCGATAGCTGGATGATTGGCTTTACACCACAGCTTGTAACGGGTGTTTGGGTTGGCTACGATCAGCCCAAGTCTATTTCAAATCCAGCAGAACAAGGCTATGCCAAAACAATATGGGCCAATATGATGGAAAATGGGTTAGATGGGAAGCCAAAAAAAGAATTTAAACAACCAACTGACGTTGTTGCTGTAAATATTAATCCCGAAAACGGAAAAATTGCTACAAAAGGGTGTCCTGTTTCTGTCAAAATGTACTTTGTAAAAGGAACTGAACCAACTGAGTACTGTATGGATCATGTTGATGATAAAGAAGAATTCGATGAGGTAGTAAAGGATCAGAAAAAGGAAAACTGGTGGAAAAAGTATTTTCCGTGGTAATAGGATGCACAATTCACAAAGGAGCAGTTTCATCCCCTGCTCCTTTTCTATTTTCAAATGCTATATTTCGCTTCAGCAATCTTTATCATTAATAATCGCTAGTACTTGATGATCTTCCCACCTTCCATTAATCTTTACATTTTTTCTAGCAATACCTTCCCTATGAAATCCAACTTTCTCTAAAACATGAATGGATCCTTTGTTATGTGGCATAACCCCAGCTTCAATTCGGTGAAGCTTTAATTCGTAAAATGCATATGAAACAACAAGGCTAACCGCCTCTGTCATATATCCTTTTCCATTATGATGCTTATCTAAGTAGTAACCAATGAAACAATTTTGTAAAGGGCCTCGCAATATATCTGAAAGTGCAATATTTCCAATCAATTCTTCTGTTCCAATCAAGAAAATTCCAAATGAGTATTCTTGATCTAGCTTTCTCTTTTCATATTGTTTTCTAATTCGATCCTGCTGTCCTTCCAAAGTGTAAAATGCAGCATCTCGTAATGGTGTATACAGCTGGAAAAATTCTTGATTCCTCAATTCTACTTGTAACATCGCTTCAGCATCATACTCTTCAAGAACCTTCACAAAAACACGATTTCCCTTTATTTTCATTTTATATCGCCCCCTTTCCCTATCTTCCAGCACAAATAAAAAATCCCCTTCTATCGAAAGGGATTTTTGTTATTCTCCTAATAACGCATGATGTAACGCTTCACTAGATTCATTCCAGATAGCTTCGTTATGCTCTTTTAAAAACTTCCCAAGCACTTTTTTAGATGTTGCATCCATATGATCAACCATAATGTGACGCTTTAATGATTTATCCATCTTATTTACATGCTCAGGAAGTGATTTATAACCACGGCGAATTTCACGATCAACTGTCATTTCACAAGCTGTAACACCCGCATAGTACGCACCTGTTGCCGTTCTCTCAATTGTTACCCAAACAAGCCAGTACGGTTTTCCGTTTGGAACTTCTTCTTTGCTCTTTAAAAATTTAATCCCTTTTTCAACAGTGCTACGTGCATGCATCGCTCCAATATCAACAAATGCATTTTCTTCTGTAACATCAACGAAAACAGGTGAAATATTTTCTAAGCTTAACGCACCAACGCCAAAGCCACCGTGTCCATCTGTTGAATCATTTTTAACGATATTAAAACCGATTTTTTTCTTTTTTTCTGTCATATGTAAACTCCTCCTCACTCATGTATTACATTAGCCCAAATATAGGCGCAATTATACTTTGCAAAAACCCTAATACATATGGTATTACCACTTGGAAGATTGGTTGAATTGTATAACGGTCAAGCGGTGTAATAACAAGAATCAATAAAGCAATTGCTCCATATTTCTCATATTGCGTCATTTTTGCACGAACATTTGCCGGTGCTAAATCTTCAATAACACGATATCCATCAAGCGGTGGAATCGGTAATAAGTTGAAAATAAGTAAAACAATATTAAGAGTAATAAAAATTTGAAAGAATTGACGTAATGTATCTGCCACTGCAAATGGAATGGCATCTAATACCCCAAATCTTATTAAGCTGTACCAAATGATTAAGCCTATAGCACTTAAGATAAAGTTACTAATTGGCCCTGCAATTGACACTAAAACACCAGCAAGACGTGGTTTTTTAAAGTTATACGGATTAACAGGTACTGGTCGTGCCCAACCAAACCCAATGATTAATATGGCAATCATGCCAATAGGATCTAAATGAGACATTGGTGATAACGTTAAACGCCCTTGCTTTTTAGCTGTATCATCTCCAAACTTATATGCAACATATGCATGTGCGAATTCATGCACAGACAATGCAATAACAATAGCCATTGCTACTAACGGTATTTGGTGCAGTGGATATACAAAAAAATTCTCCATACTTCATCTCCTCTTCATTATGTCAAAAAAGAAAATATTTGTTTTTCTGATTGTTCTCTTTCAGAATCCGTTATAATAAGATGGTAACCTACATAAAAGGAGCGATATATATGCCATATGTAACAGTGAAAATGCTAGAAGGACGCACAGAAGAGCAAAAGAAAGCCCTTGCTGAGAAAGTAACAGCAGCAGTAAGCGAAACAACTGGTGCTCCAGAAGAAAATATCGTTGTCTTCATCGAAGAAATGTCTAAAAACCATTATGCAGTCGGTGGAAAACGCTTAAGCGACAAATAATTTCTATCTTCTAGAATAAGAAGCAGTCCTAGGGCTGCTTCTTATTCTTTTCCTTCTAATAACTGAATAATTTTCTCTTTATATTTTCCTTTTCGGCCATCTTCATAGATTAAATCATGCGGATAAAAGAGTTTTTGATCCGTTCTCTTTTTACCCGTAATCGCTTCTACAATATCAGATTCACGTGAAAGTTCACGAAGTTCTCCGTTTGGCATCAGAAGTAAAATCGGGAGACGCTCCTCTTCTTCCCCCGCACGGTAAAAGTCGTACGGCAAGTCCGATGTAGAATCAACCACTAAATAATACTCTGGATCTAAACCAATTTTCTTAAATAAACTACTTAATTCCGCCCAATTATTCAAGCCATGTTTCTCTGTAAACTCTACATATTTAAAAAGGTTTCGATTCATAAAGCGGCGGCACAAATCACTTAAAATAGCATCTTCTTCATCCTGCCATACTTGGAAGTAGTAATACATAACATTCTCATCTAACTTTATGTAATCCTCTACCGTTACTTCTTCTTCAAATAAAGAGTAAAAATGAACAGGATGATGTTTAAATGCATAATACTGCTTATGCAACATTTTTGCACGATGTAAGATTTTCGTTAAAATGACTTCTGCACTGCGTGTTACCGGATGGAAATACACTTGCCAGTACATTTGATAACGGCTCATAATATAATGCTCAACAGCATGCATACCGCTATTTTTAATAACGACTTGGTCTCCATACGGCCGCATGACACGTAATATACGCTCCATATCAAAGTTTCCGTATTTCACACCTGTAAAATATGCATCTCGTAATAAATAATCCATACGATCTGCATCAATTTGACTCGAGATCATACTAATCGCTAATTTATTGTCCGACGTTTTCGCAATGACATCTGCTACCTTTTGCGGAAACTCTTGATCAACACGGCTTAATACTGTATTGATTTCGGTGTCACCGACAATAATTTTTTGTGTAAACTTCTCATGATCTAATGAAAATACTTTTTCAAATGAATGAGAAAATGGGCCGTGTCCAACATCATGAAGCAATGCTGCACATAAACATAACAATCTATCTTCTGCATTCCATTCCGGTCTGCCATCAAATACATCATCAATCATACGACGAATAATTTCATATACACCTAATGAATGAGTAAAGCGACTATGTTCCGCACCGTGAAATGTAAAAAATGTCGTCCCAAGCTGCTTAATACGGCGCAGACGTTGAAATTCTTTCGTTCCGATTAAATCCCAAATCACGCGATCACGCACGTGCACATATTTATGTACTGGGTCTTTAAACACTTTTGTTTCGCTGAGTTTGTCGTTTAAATATACCATCGACTTCCCCCTTTCTTTACTTCATTCTTACTTTCATTATAAACGAAATAGGAAACAGAAAGAAACGAAAGACTATATAAAGTAAAACTTTTCTCAGCGAAGGGTCCTGCCCATTAGTGGTGGATAAATCAATAATTGTGCTGTATATAAAGAAAATCACCTTCGCCAAAGCGAAAGTGATTTTTCTTTATATTATTTTCCTAAAACGAAATCAGCAATTTCGTCTAAGATCATTTCTTTACCAAGTGGGAAGTACCCTTTGTTTAAATCTTCGTTTTTGATTGTAAACACTTTATTGTTCTTAACAGCGTTCATGTTTTTCCAAATTGTTTCTTCTTGGAATTCTTTTAAGCGTTGTGAACCATCACCTGTTGTAAATACGAATAAGTAATCTGGGTTGTAGTCAATTAATGCTTCTTTTTGTACTTGTACTAACGGCTTATCAGTTGGTGTACCTTTAACAGCTGGAAGTTTTAAGTCCTCAAACAATACGCTACCGTAACCGTAGTTACCGTATACACGGAATGCATTTGGATATGCTGCCATTTTCATGAACTTCGCATCACCAGTTTTTGCAACGATTTTATCATGTAACTTACTTGCTTTTTCGTCGTATTTCTTCAACCATGCCGTTGCTTCTTTTTCTTTACCAAAGATTTTACCTACTTCTTCAAACTTTGGACGCCATTGATCTAATGGAGTATTTAACATAACTGTTGGTGCAATCTTAGATAATTGATCGTAAATCTTTTCTTGACGGTTGTTCACAAGAATTACATCAGGTTTTGCAGCCGCTACGGCTTCAATATTGATTTTATCGCCCCAGGCAGAACCAACTGGCTTTACACCTTTTAATTTATCTGCAATATGTGCATCAATTTTCTCTTGAGATGTATTTGCAGTAATAATTGGCTTCATGCCAAAGATTAACAAGTCTTCTGTTGAACCACTAAGGTCAGCAATTTTCTTTGGGTTTGCAGGGATTTTAATTTCCCCTTTTGCGTGTTTTACAACGCGCTCTTCACTTTTCGCATCTGCCTTCTTTTCTTCTTTCTTATCGGAAGAACAAGCTGCAAATAATACAGACGTAATAACTAGTAAGCATGCTAGTAGCGTTACTTTAAATTTCTTCATATTTCCCTCTCCTTATGTATTGCATAATTTACTCTTGTAAGATAAAAACATCTATAAGAAACCACTATAAACAATAAATTTATATATACTTATTTATCGTTTAAAATGACCCATTCTAATGGGTGTTCAGTTTCCCACAGCTACTGAGAAACTCAACATCCATTAGAATCCCTCCCCCTATCAAGATGTTGAACCAATCGGGCTTTTACGGGTAGTTTATCCCCCACCTGACTTCTTCGCTTCCTGCCGAACTTTGGGGTGGGGGTATTACTGTCCGCGAATAGCGGGATACAGGGGAAAGACTTCATTTACGCTTGTTTACGTAGTTGTTTATTTATTATCGTTAAATCATACGTTAAGCAAATTGGTTTACAGTTTACAGGACATGGAACGATTTGTGCTTCAATTTCAAACACGTCACGAAGTGTTTCACACGTCATAACCTCATCCGGCGTCCCTTGCTTCATTAACTTTCCGCTCTTTAAAGCAATCATATGATCTGAAAAACGAGAAGCATGATTTAAATCATGAATAACCATAACAATTGTTCGGCCTTCTTCTTGATTTAATTTTTTCAATAAGTTTAATACTTCCAGTTGGTGAGCCATATCCAAGTATGTTGTCGGTTCGTCTAGCACAAGTAAATCTGTTCCTTGCGCAAGAGCCATCGCAATCCAAACGCGCTGACGCTGTCCACCTGATAGGGCTTCCGCTGGACGATTCGCAAACTCTGTCATCCCTGTCACTTCAAGTGCCCAGTGAATATAACGATAATCTTCTTCCCTTAACGTCCCAAAGCCCTTTTGATGTGGGAAACGGCCATATGATACAAGTTCAAATACAGTCAGACCGGTTGGCACTTCTGCAGTTTGTGGCAAAATCGCCATTTTCTTTGCGATTTCTTTTGTCGGCTGTTTCTCAATTGCTTTCCCATCAAGATAAACTGTACCTCGTTTTGCTTTTAAAATACGAGAAGCTGTTTTTAACAAAGTGGATTTTCCGCATCCGTTCGGTCCAATAATCGTTGTAATTTTCCCTTCCGGAATTTCAACTGACAATCCATCAATAATTAATCCTTCATTATAGCCAACAGATACTGAATCAACCGCTAAAGTTGCCATACAAAATGCCTCCCTTTATTTTGTTTTAATAAGTAAATAAATGAAATATGGTGCACCGATTACAGAAATAACAAGACCGACTGGTATTTCTGATGTCGTTAATACACTACGTGAAATCCAATCTGCAAACAATAGTAAAAACGTTCCAATTAGTGCGGCTGTCGGTAACATAATTTGATGCTTTCCTCCAACAAGGCGCCTTGCTAAATGCGGTGCCATTAAGCCGATAAAGCCAATCCCACCAGCAACAGCAACGGATGCTCCTGCTAAACAAACAGCAATAAATAATAGTTTACGTCTTTCCTTCTCTACATTTACACCAAGTCCGACCGCTGCTGCATCACCTAAATTCATAACATTTAATACGTGTGCTTTACGAATCGCAATTGGTAAAAAGATCAGCATCCATGGAAGTACACTCAGTACGAATTTCCAGTCTGTACCCCATAAGCTTCCCGCTAGCCAAATCGTTGCGAAGCGGAAATCATTCGATGTCATTTTCATTGAAAAAATTAAACTAACAGCGCTAAATCCCGCTGCTACTGCAATACCTACAAGAATTAAACGGGTAGGTGAAACACCATCTTTCCATGCTAATGCATAAATAATAACCGCTGCCAGTACTGCACCCACCAAAGCGAAAAATGGAAGGATAAATACGGATAGAAGGGAACCAGTTCCCACTTTTCCAAAAAAGAAATATACGAATACAACAACCGTTAATCCTGCTCCGGCGTTAATTCCGATGATTCCTGGATCAGCAAGTGGATTTCGTGATAACCCTTGCATAATCGCACCTGATACAGCTAACGCTGAACCGACTAGTATAGCAATGACCATACGCGGCATCCGAAATTCAAATAAAATGACTGACTGATCTTCTGCCCCAAGCCCAACTAACGATTTCAATACGTCCATTGGTGGGATTTTAAACGTTCCTGTATTTAAACTTATAAGAAAAACTGCAAAAATTAAACAGGTTAAAATCGTTACGATTGAAACATTCTTTTTTGTTAAGACGCTTGTCCTCACATTTTCCCTCTCCCTTCATTACGTGCTAAGTAGAGGAAGAATGGAACGCCAATTAGTGCTGTAATCGCCCCGATTGGTGTTTCAAACGGCGGATTAATAATACGAGATAACATATCCGCACATTCAATTAACAATCCACCTAATATAGCAGAACATGGAATAACCCATCTATAATCTGATCCGACAAGAAAACGCGTCATATGCGGAATCACAAGCCCAACAAATCCAACCGACCCTGCCATAGATACTGCAGAACCTGTTAAAACAAGAACAAGTACAGTTCCGATAAATTTAATCAGTGTTGTATTTTGTCCAAGTCCAATTGCAATTTCTTCACCAAAACTTAGAATTGTAATGTATCGCGACATCATAATTGCAAGAAGAAGACAAACAAGTCCGATTGGTAATAGCATATTAATGCTTTCCCACTTTACGCCAGCAACGCCACCCGCATTCCACATACTCACTTCTTGAGCAAGGTTGAAATACAAAGCAATACCAGATGAAATTGCTCCTAATAAGGCACTGATTGCTGCCCCAGCTAATGCTAGTTTAACAGGTGTTAATCCACTTGGTGAAGCTGCTCCAATTCCGTATACAATACTTGCGCCAAATGCTGCTCCGATAAAAGAAGCAATTACAAACATTAAATACGGGGAATTCGGGAAAAATGCATACATAATCGCAATCCCAAATACGGCCCCATCCGTAATCCCCATTAATGATGGAGATGCAAGTGGATTTCGCGTCATACCTTGCATAATCGCGCCTGATACAGCTAAAAAGGCTCCAGCAACAACACCACCAATTGCCCTAGGCATACGAAGCTCTTGAATTACATTATGATGCGTCACAGACCCATCAAACTGAAACACAGCTTGCCATACCGTTTTCAAACTAATATCTGCTGCTCCAAATGAGATTGACATAGCCATACTTAAGGCCAATAAGATTGTACCAGCTATTAATATAATAGTGGCAACAAGCGGCCGACTCTTAATATCTTTCGCATTTACTTCTTGTTGTTCTATCTTCCTCGCACTTGCTTCCATCCCTCAACCATCCTAATCCAAAGCATATATTTAATAAAATGAGATTTATTCTCAAGAAAAAACAAAAATAAAATTGGGTTTATCTACCCAATTTGATAATGATTCTCAGAATCACACTTTCTATTCTACATATTGGCATAAAAGACTGTCAACCATTATTTTGTAATATAAAACTTATGTGCTTTACACGAAATCGATGCCACAAAATAAAAAGAATTCGTTGTAAAAATCATCTTATGCAACCAACTTACCTTCTACTCTTCATTATATTAAGATAAGGATTTTTCATTAAAAATAAAAAAGAAGAGCAATATATTCGCTCTTCTTTTCCTTATTTATTTAATTTTGTTTCAATTTTTTTAAGTAGTTCATCTTCATTTGGTGCTGCAACCGGACGGTTATTGACAAAAGCGAATGATTTTTTACGACCTGGACCACAATAAGATTGGCATCCAACTTCAATGTCTGCACATGAATCTATCTTTTTCAAACGAGGTATCAACGTCTTAATATTCGTTGCCTGACAATCATCACACACACGAAATTCGTTTCCCATTATTATAACACTTCCTCTATTTTAAACTTTTCACAAGTACATTTAACAACAAACACTAAATGGTATTTTACCGCTCTTTGGGACGGGATGCAAGTTTTCCTATACCGCTATTTACCTGTAATATCTTCTTGTATCCCCATATAAAACACTCATTTTTTCCAATTAATCTTTCCCTTACTTCTCCGATTAATCCGTATACCGCATACAACCGAAGTTTCACTTTATCCATGTCAAGATTCAAAAGAGGCAAAAAGGTTAGATGGAGGATTACTGCCCGTAAAAGCCCGATTGGTGAGGACTAACCATAAGTGGAAGAAAAAAACCTCCACTTATGAAGGTTTCACTTTATCAAAATCTACCATATTTTTAAAAGCTTTGTATAAAAGCAATTTCTTTTGTCCATTATAAAAATAGGAAGTTCATAAAAAGAAAGGGAGCTGAATCTATGAAAGTAAGACAAGATGCTTGGACTGACGAAGACGATTTATTACTTGCTGAAACCGTACTACGTCATGTTCGAGAAGGAAGTACCCAATTAAATGCATTTGAGGAAGTTGGCGATCAGTTAAATCGCACATCAGCTGCTTGCGGTTTTCGCTGGAATGCTGTTGTTCGTTATAGCTATGAGCAAGCATTGCAGCTAGCGAAAAAACACCGAAAAGATAAAATGCGTGCTGCTGGTGGTGAACAAGCAAAAAAACGACTTCTCTATACCCCTCCAGCTTCAGCGGTAATTACAGTTGATAAAGAGCCAATTACGCATGAACTGCATGAGCCTATTCAGCGTACAGAACCAGTTGCATCTAAAAGTGCTATGACTATGCAAGATGTCATTTATTTCTTACAAACGGTAGGATCTTCAAATGTAAAAATATCCGCCCTTGAAAATGAGAATACGAGATTAAAACAAGAAATCACTTCATACATGCTTCGAAATGATGAATTAGAAAAGAAACTGGAAAAGATAGAACAACAATCCCACACGGTACAGGAAGATTACGAAACACTCATGAATATTATGAACCGTGCTCGTAAGTTAGCACTAATGGATGATGAAGAACGTACCCAAACATCATTTCGCATGGATCGAAATGGAAATTTAGAAAAGATTGCAGAATAAAAGGATGCGGTGAACGCATCCTTTTATTTTTATTTTGACTTTATCTCTACCATATGGGCTTCTTCCACTTTAGAATCTCTCTTTATATCTGGAAAAATCTCTTTTTTCGGATTTTCTTTAAACTCTACTACCCCAATTGTTTTTACAGGTGCACTAATTGCTGAATATACTGTATCACTTACAACCGCATACATATCTGTATATTTACGTGCATCGCCGATAATAACATTACCTTCATATTTCATTTTTTTCCCGTTAATTGTTACATCATTCTGCTCGGTTTTCGCAAATACAATCCCTGTATCATCAGAAACAGATGGTAATGTTTCAATTGGCTTCACATTGTCCCCATCTACTTTTCTCAGTATTTTTTCTTTCACAAGCTTGTCTGCTGTCGTTTTATTTATAATTAACACCTTTTGATCATTGAATTTATCAAATTTCGCCTCATATTTATTTTGAGACTCAATTTCTTTTTGATGCTTCTCTATTGTTTGTTGTAGGACTGCATCATCACCATACATAATTACACCGTTTGCTTGCGGAGCAATCATATCCATAATTGAACAACCACTAAATACTACAGCTGAAAGTGCCGCTACAAATCCTAATTTTACTTTTTTCATTTATATTCCTCCTAAACGATAATTGCTCCTTCCATTTTAACCACCAAAGTCGCCCTTACCAATTTAGTTTCCTTACAGGAACATTACAATTCCGTAAGGTTCTTTTCACAACCATCCTCCCTCAGCTCTCTTTTTTGTTATAATAAAGATTGTCATTTTATAGATAAGGGGTTAGTTACATGAGCGATTCCCGTTCGATTTTATCTCAACCAGAGTGGCGCATTGTTGATCAGTCTAGTTTAGGATCAACCTTTCATGCCCTGCAGTCATTCGCAATGGATGACACGCTATGCACGACAGTTGGAAATGGTACATCCGCTGCAACAATGCGCTCTTGGGTTCATCACAATACAATTGTTCTTGGCATTCAAGATTCACGCCTTCCTCATTTAAGTAAAGGGATTTCTTTCTTACAAAGCAACAACTTCAATGTCATCGTCCGAAATTCAGGTGGCCTTGCTGTCGTACTAGATGAAGGTGTTTTAAATGTATCACTTCTATTTCAAGAAACAGAAAAAGGAATTGATATTGATCTTGGATATGATACGATGTGGCATTTAATTAAAGAAACGCTAAAAGATTACGATGTCAATATAGAGGCGAAAGAAATTGTCGGCTCTTATTGTCCTGGAAGCTATGATTTAAGCATCGGTGATCAGAAATTTGCTGGTATTTCACAGCGCCGCATTCGCGGAGGGGTTGCTGTACAAATTTATTTATGTGCAACAGGAAGCGGCTCTGAACGCGCGGCACTTGTTCGTGATTTTTACAACTTAGCAATTCAAGGAGAAGAAACAAGGTTTACGTATCCTGAAATTGTTCCAAGTACAATGGCTTCTTTATCTGAATTACTTGGTGAAACAATTACAGTTCAAGATTTAATGATGCGTCTCTTACAAACATTGCAGCACTTTACGCCGCAATTAACACCATCACAGCTAACAATAGACGAGGTTCCGTTATATGAACTTCACTTGCAGCGTATTATTGATCGGAACAACAAAGCACTCATTCTTGAGAAATAACAAAAGCCCCGCATATGCGGGGCTTTTGACTTTTATAGTGCTTGAGCTGCTGTAATTAGAGCTAACTTGTACACTTCTTCTTCGTTACAACCACGAGATAAGTCGTTTACTGGCATGTTTAAGCCTTGTAAGATTGGTCCTACTGCTTCGAAGTTACCTAAACGTTGTGCAATTTTGTAGCCGATATTACCAGCTTCTAAGCTTGGGAATACGAATACGTTAGCATCACCATTAATAACAGAACCTGGTGCCTTTTTCTCAGCTACAGATGGCACAAATGCAGCGTCGAATTGGAATTCACCGTCTAATGTTAATTCAGGAGCCATTTCTTTTGCAATGCGTGTTGCTTCTACAACTTTTTCTGTTTCTGGAGATTTCGCAGAACCTTTTGTAGAGAAGCTTAACATTGCAACGCGTGGATCAATGCCGAATAGTTCAGCAGTTTTTGCACTTTCAATACCGATTTCAGCTAAATCTTGGCTGTTTGGTGCAATATTGATTGCGCAGTCAGCGAATACATACTTTTCATCTTCACGTACCATAATGAATACGCCAGAAGTTTTTGTAACGCCTGGTTTTGTTTTAATGATTTGAAGTGCTGGACGAACTGTGTCAGCTGTAGAATGAGCTGCACCACTTACTAAACCGTGTGCTTTTCCCATGTATACAAGCATCGTACCGAAGTAGTTTTCGTCTTTTAAGATTTTACGAGCAGCTTCTTCTGTTGCTTTACCTTTACGGCGTTCAACGAAAGATGCCACCATTGCATCCATTTCTTCATATGTAGCTGGGTCGTAAATATCAACGCCTGCTAATGTTAAATTCATACTAGCAGCTTTTGCGCTAATTTCTTCTTTATTACCAACCAAGATTGGTTTTACTAATTCTTCTTTTGCTAAACGCTCTGCAGCGCCTAAAATTCTTTCATCAGTTCCTTCAGGAAGTACGATAGAAATGCCTTTTCCTTGAACTTTTTCTTTTACAGTTGTAAATAAATTGCTCACGAATAAACCCTCCTACAAATGTTTAAAAAAACTCCATCTTTAAGCATACTGCTTTTCACCTCTATTTTAAACTTATAGATTCTAAAAAATAGGCAAAACAAAAATAATTATATTTTCATAAAATTCAGTCCCGAAAATCCCTCCTTATAAAAGGCGAAAACGGCGTATATCGTACACTTTCTAACCACTTAATAGGATTCGGAAAATGTGACAATTTTATGCGAATGAGCTTAGCATACATGATTTTAAAACTATATATGCTATAGTTAACGTGTAAACTATCATTAACTGAGGTGACCTAAATGAGTGAAGCAGCAAAAACGTTAGATGGTTGGTATTGTCTACATGACTTCCGTTCTATTGACTGGGCAGCATGGAAAACATTATCTAGTGATGAACGTGGACAAGCAATGTTTGAATTTTTAAACATCATTGAGAAATGGAATAACGCAGCGGCTGCAAAACAAGGTAGCCATGCAATGTATACAATTGTTGGTCAAAAAGCAGATATCATGTTTATGGTTTTACGTCCAACAATGGAAGAATTAAATGAAATTGAAGCAGAATTAAATAAGACAACATTAGCTGAATATATGGTTCCTGCCTACTCTTACGTATCCGTTGTTGAGTTAAGTAACTATCTTCCAGCTGACGAAGATCCATATCAAAACCCACAAGTTCTTGCACGTTTGTACCCTGAATTACCAAAGGCAAATCATATTTGCTTCTACCCAATGGACAAACGTCGCCAAGGCGATGACAACTGGTACATGCTACCGATGGAAGATCGCAGAAAATTAATGTACAGCCATGGCAAGATTGGTCGTCAATATGCAGGTAAAGTTCGTCAAATCATTACTGGTTCTGTTGGCTTTGATGATTATGAGTGGGGTGTAACGCTATTTGCTGATGACATCCTTCAATTCAAAAAACTTGTATATGAAATGCGTTTTGATGAAGTAAGTGCTCGTTACGGTGAATTTGGAACATTCTTCGTTGGGAACATCTTACCAAGCGAAAAAGTGGCAAAATTTTTATATGTATAATGTATAATGTCAAAAAGGAACGAATTTCGTTCCTTTTTCTTTTTATCCCGCACTAACGTGCAGTAATACCCTCATCCTAAAACTTCGTTTGGTTGTCATATCTAGCCTCTTTTTCTCATACGTATGAACTAGTAATTGTTCTACACTTCACCTTGAAACAAACCTCTTTCACTAGTGCAAACAAAAAAAGAGAGGTGAAACATAATGGGTGTCATCCCGCATACAGAAGAACATGTAAAATTACTAGCAAGACTCATGCGAGCAGAAGCTGAGGGAGAAGGAAAACAGGGCATGTTGATGGTTGGTAATGTCGGTGTAAACCGTGTCAGAGGAGATTGCTTAGATTTTAAAAAGATACGTAATCTACAACAAATGGTATTTCAAAGCCCTGGTGGTTTTGAAGCAACACAAAAAGGGTACTTTTATCAGCGAGCACGCGAGCAAGATATCGCTCTTGCAAGACGTACCATCCAAGGACAACGCTTTTGGCCAGCTAACTTTTCTTTATGGTTCTTTCGCCCAGAAGGTCCTTGTCCACCAACTTGGTACAATCAGCAAAACTCTGGTCGTTTTAAAAAACATTGCTTTTTCCAACCGTCTGGTCAGGACTGCCCAAGTGTATATTAAGGAATGAAAACGAGGAGGGATTTGAAATGGCACAGCAACAAAACCCGTACAATGGAACTGGTTTTTATCAACCATCAGGAGGGTATATACAACAAGGACAACAACCGATGACAGCGCAACAGCAACAAGCGATGCAACAACAAGCAATGCAACAACAAGCGATGCAACAACAAACTGCCCAAGCACAACTTGCAGTATCTCAAGGTATGCTCCCACTAGAGCAATCATATATTGAAAACATCCTTCGCTTAAACAAAGGAAAACCAGCAACTATTGTTATGACATATGAGCGCGGTAGTTCACTTGGCACACAATCCTATACAGGAATTATTGAAGCAGCTGGACGCGATCACATTGTCATCAGCGAACCAAAATCTGGAAAGCGCTACTTATTACTCATGATTTACTTAGATTATGTAGAATTCCCTGGAGAAATTACTTATTTACCTGCGCAACCAGCAACCTATGCCCCAAGATCATAACAAAAGCTGGCATTTGCCAGCTTTTGTTTTTTGTTCTTATAAGAGATGTTCAAAAAGTCCGGTAAAGATAGCCTCCTTTTGAAACAAGCACTTATAGTCCTTTTACAACTGCAGTTCCAAGTAAAATCCAGCCAACAATAAAGGCGACACCGCCAAGTGGGGTAATCGGACCAAAAAATTTAATCCCTGTCGTACTTAACGCATATAGACTTCCGGAGAACATAATAATTCCTGCTACCATAAACCAGCCTGCTGTACTAAGAAGAGATGATTGAATTTTATCCATTAACAATGCAATGACGAACAATCCCCCCGCATGAAACATTTGGTATGTAACACCTGTTTTCCACACATCTAACATTTTCGCAGAGATCTTATTTTCTAAACCATGTGCACCAAAAGCCCCTAATACTACAGCTAATCCTGCTGCAATGCAGCCTAATAAGAAGAAAATTTTCATTTGAATCCCCCTTTTTATCTTTATGATAAGAAATTTTCACGTATAATCCAACCATTTCACCTTTTAGAAATCAAATAAAGAGTTGCCGTTTGCATCCGCTTCTTTTATATATACTGGTTCCCCTGAAACCGGCGTAATCGGTTGAACTGGCATCATTGGATGCGACGTTACGACCTGTGCTTGCGATTGTACTTTCGGCTCCACATACACAGGAGATTCTGTCTGTTCTTCCAGTAATAAATCACATAAGGCTCGAACAACTAAAAGATGTTCTTTTGATTTATGTCCTTCACTACCTTTTGCTTTCGCAATTTCATTTGCCATTTTATTCAAAATTTTTTCGCTAGATATTTGCATTCTTTATCACCTCATGCTTTGTAGTTCGTTCTCAAATTGCCCCAGCTTCTCTATTGGACCAAATACTATTATCATATCACGTTCTTGTAGTTTTTCCTTCCCTGTTGGGTTATGAATAATATTTCCATCACGTAAAATGGCTAAAATCGTAACGTTAAAGCAATTTCTGATATTGCTATCCATCAATGTTTTTTCGATTAAAGAAGCCTCAGCACCACTTGAAATAAATTCCCCTCGACAATCATCGTCATCCAAAAAGCTTGAAACAAACTAATCTCTTCTATCATCATAAAGTGAAACTTTAATCAGTGGGTGGCTTTATTCCTCTACCTAACTTCTTTTGCTTTTAACGGAACTTTGAGGTGGGGGCTTTACTACGGATAAATCCAATGGGTTCCAAGAATTACAACGAAACACATACATATAACTGTAATCCATAATTGCTTACGTGTACTCATACTATTCTTTCAACGCTTTTCTCTACCTACAATCTTTGCCACAGGAAATAAAATACGTATATACTAGAAGCGGAATCTACGAAAGAGGTTGATATAATGAAAACATTTCTTTCTGCCCTGCAATGGGCATTGTTTATTTTGGCTGGTAGCCTAATTGTCCCCATTAGCGTTGCCGCCAGCTATGGACTAGAGGGTGCTGAAGCCATTGCATTTGTCCAAAGAACATTATTTGTCCTTGGTTTTGCCGGCCTATTGCAAGCTGTATTTGGCCACCGCCTTCCAATTCAAGAAGGACCAGCTGGTCTTTGGTGGGGAATTTTCTCACTGTATGCAAGCTTGGGTGTCGTATTATTTGGGTCAAATAGCGAAACACTTCGCGTCTTGCAATATGCATTCCTACTAAGTGGAATTATCTGTATTCTTCTTAGCGTTTTTGGACTGATTGACAAACTCGTTCGCTATTTTACACCAACAGTTATTGGAACGTATTTATTTCTTCTCGTTGCTCAGCTCAGCGGTTCCTTCCTAAAAGGAATGTTTGGACTGGATGGACAACATACAGAAGTGCAAGCAAACGTACTCATTCTTTCATTTATTGTTATTTTACTATCTTTTTTCATTATGAAGCTACCTATTATTGGACAATATTCAGTTCTTTTCAGCATTGTCTTCGGATGGATTTTATTTGCCTTCTTCGGATTATCCAATCCAATCACACCAGTAACAGATATCATTCGTCTTCCATCGTTATTCGTTTTTGGTACACCTCGAATCGAGTGGAATATGGTAATTACCGTTTTCTTCGTCACGTTATTGCTCCTGACAAATATGTTAGCAAGCATTCGTGTTGTACAGAAAGTTGTTTCTAAATATAAAGGAGATGCGGTGGAAAATCGTTTTAAACAAGCTGGGATTATAACAGGTATCAATCAGTTACTTGGTGGTCTTTTCTCTGCCATTGGGCCAGTTGCTATTTCAGGTTCAGCTGGATTTATTGCCACAACAAATATTTATAAACGACTCCCTTTTATGCTAGGATCAAGCTTTATTTTACTGATTAGTATATTTCCAAAAGTTACATCGTTCTTTGCAGCAATTCCTGTGGCTGTTGGGTATGCTGCCATTTATCCTGTATTTGCAAGCATGATTGGCCTTGCTTTCCGAGAATATGAAACGGTGCAAGATAAAGAGCGTTTATTCCGCGTTGCTGGTCTATCTCTCTTTACAGGAATCGGAGTTATGTTTGTACCATCACAAGCATTCTCTACACTTCCACCGTTTTTAGCATCCTTTTTAAGTAATGGCCTTGTACTCGGTTCTGTAATGGCCATTCTACTCGAAGTATTATTTTCTCGTTCAAAAGAAAAACAAGCATCGTAAATTAGAAAACCTCATTATATTGCACTCTACTTTAAGAGTTGTTACGATAGGATAGAATTATCATAGGCCGCACGATTTGTTCGCCCATGATAATTCTTTGTAACAATACGGAGATCACTCTATATAAATCCATTTTGATTTTTCGACATATAGCCGCGGCTATGGATAACAAAAGATGACCTGCACTCGGAATGGGGCAGGGGCAGGAAAAGGATCTGACCGCTTCTATGCATGAATGGATGCTCTCTCCCACCTTAAAAGAAGGGTTTTATGTCGGTTTTTTAATTTGTATTTATATATTATTTCAACATAGAAAGGGCGTTTCTATATGTCTTATAAAATGATTGTTCTAGATTTAGATGATACATTACTTCGCGATGACCATACAATTTCACCACGTACGAAACAAGCCTTAATGCAAGCACAAGAGCAAGGAGTAAAAGTTGTACTGGCTTCAGGCCGTCCAACATTTGCAATGCGTCACATTGCAAATGAACTTCGCCTAGAAGACTTCGGGAGCTTTATCTTATCGTTTAACGGTGCCAAAATTATAAACTGTAAAACAGATGAAGAGTTGTTCAGCAGTTCGTTATCCCCTGAAATCGTTCACAATCTGTATAAAATCAGCCTTGATGAGAATGTTGGGATTCATACGTATGTTGGCGATGACATCATAACAGAAGCAAATAACTCATATACAGAAATTGAAGCTACTATTACAGGCATGCCAATTATTGAGGTTGATAGTTTCACTAATGCAGTGCAAGAGCCTGTTGTAAAAGTATTAATGGTAGAAGATCCAGAACATCTCGTGAAAGTAGAAGAGAAACTACAAAAACAATTAGAAGGTGAGCTAAGCGTGATGCGTTCTAAACCATTTTTCTTAGAGTTCACAGAGGCTGGTGTCACGAAAGGAACAAGCTTGAATCAACTGATCCAAAAACTTGGTATCAAGCGTGAAGAAGTAATTGCAATGGGCGACAGCTACAACGACCAGGCAATGATTGAATTTGCAGGTCTTGGCGTTGCAATGGGCAATGCACCAGCTGATATTAAAGAGATTGCAAACTACGTGACTGATACAAATATGAACGATGGCGTTGCGAAAGTTGTAGAAAAGTTTGTTTTAAATAGCAAAGTACTTGTATAAAAAGTAGTTAAACCTATTCAACTCCAAATACATTCATAAAATCCCTTTTAAGTCAAATACTTCAAAGGGATTTTTATTTAAATTTAAATAACTTTGTGAAGATATTTCGAACTTTACAACATTCACATAGTGCAAAGTTTATTTTTGGATATAATGAAATAAAATAGACTATTTTATTTTGAAAAAGAATACAAATTTACTATATGTACGTGTTCAAAAAGGAGGGTACGGAGTGTAGCTCGAACTACATGAGTACCGGAGTGGCGACGTAACGAAGAAATAGGGCCGCTATCTTTACCGGACTTTTCGAACATTCTCTATATACAAGCTCATATTATAAGGAGGCCATTTCATGTTATCTACACCGATTGGGCGATTAAGAGCGATTGGATTAATCGAGGGAATTTCCTTTCTACTATTGTTATTTATTGCAATGCCGTTAAAATATTTTGCTGGGTTCTCGAAAGCTGTCTCTATTACAGGCATGGCTCACGGCGTACTATTCGTACTATTCGTCTTTGCTGTGATTCAAGTCATGATTGTACATCGCAAGTCTATTTTATGGGGTCTTGGTGCATTTATTGCGTCTGTTATCCCATTTGGTACGTTTGTACTAGATGCAAAACTAAAAAATGAACAAAATTAAAAAAGAAAAGGCTTATCAAAAAGGTATATTATACTACCTTTTGATAAGCCCTTTTGAATTATAATCTATAAGCTGATACGTTAATACCCTTCGACTCATAGTAATCTAAAATACCAGAGTAGATTGCTTCTGCAGCACGTTGTCTCCAATATTCAGAAACAAGTTTTTCATTGTCTGCTTCATTATCAATGAATGCAAGTTCTATAAGAGTCGCAGGCATTGTATTTTCACGAAGTACGTGTAAATCTCCTTCTTTCACGCCGCGATCTTTCGTTTCTAAGGCTTCCACTAAACGCTTTTGAATTTTTTCTGAAAGTAATTTACTTTCTTCTACATGCGGATTGCCAGATCTACTACTACGACCACTCCAATAGTACGATTCTGATCCATTAGCATCACCATTGAAGCCATTCGCATGAATACTTACAAAAATATCACCGTTATTTTGTTGAGCAAATTCCACACGTTTTTTTAATGATTCTGCAGCAGTGTTACCTGGTCTCCAATCTCCATCTCGAGTTAGTAATACTTTAAATGGTGATTTACGATTAAATAGTTCACGAACTCGTAAAGAAGCATCTAATACAACTGCATCTTCGTCCATTCCGTTACCTAAACCTTCATGGCCGTTATCTACACCACCATGACCAGGATCAATAATAATTGCTTTTCCATTTAACGGATCAACATTTTCATTAATTTTGATAAGTGATTCAGGTACCCATCCTTCTTGACCATTCACACGGATTTTAATCCATTTATTTGGATCTTTTTGTAACACATCAACTACCGTTCCTTGTGAAAGTGTCCGCAATACATTATTTGGTTTACCAAAACTTGTCGGATATGGCCAAGGTGCAGAACGAAACTCATTCGTTGTTTGTTTTAATTGACCTTTTGTATTTGATTCATAGTTTGTATACGGAATATCTTTTGGAAGTTTGTGAGAATCAACTACCTCTTCACCATTCTGATTGATAATATTTACTCCATTATATTCTTGTGGACTATATGGATGGATTTCTTCCATAAGGTTCGCAATTTTGGTTGCCCAACCTTTATCCGTTGAATAATTTGCATTTATATCTTGTAAAGTTACCCCTTTATATTGCCAATGCCCAGGCTCTACGTAATACTCCCTTACATAGGCAGCATTATAATTAATACTTGCCTTAAAGTTAGTAAAGTAGCGCGCTAAGCCGAATGGATCGGAGTCTTCCGCACGAAGTCCAAATAAGTTATGTTTACGATAAGCAATTTCCGATTTACCATAGCCAGATTCTAAAATTGCGTGCGATGCTAAGAATAGCGCATTTATACCATATTTATTTTGAGCATCAATGAAAGCTTGTCCATACCCTATAAGCGGACTGGAACCGTTTGTTTTATTACTCACATAGTTATTAATTTCTTGTGCTGTTACTTTCGAAGGCTTACGTAAATCTAGCGTTTCGTACGGTTTATCAATATAGTAATCAACCGCTAGATTCGCTTGACCTCCTCCTTCAAAATACTCAACTCGCAATTTATGCTGGCCTTTTGTTAATGATACCTTTGCTTTACGGATACCACTATCACTAGATTGCCAAGAATTAATAATAGCACGATCATCTACATAAACACGAATACCATCATCCGCTTTAACAGAGAATGTATAATCTCCACCATCAAAGTATTCTGTTTTTGTAAATCGAGCTGAGAAATCATCTGCTTTAATTCCTGAAATTGGCGCACCGTATTTCCAATCAAAATTCAAGTAATTGATCTTCTGTAGTGCATTATTGCCACCAATAATAACTGATTCGCCTTTTAAATCTTTATTATTATAGAATTCACCTAACCAACTAGACGGATAGGTACCTTGACGATATGGCTCTATACTAAATTCTACACGGCTTGAGCCTGTTTTCTCTAAATATTGAACCTCCACTAAGTGGGTATCTTTTTGATTTGTTGTTCCAAATGCCCAAGCTGCTGTTCCATCATTAATATGAATTTTGCGTGCATATTCAGTATATCCGTTTGGTCCCCAATGATCCATTACAAGCCTTCCATCAATAAAGACACGAATACCATCATCTGCACGTCCACGAATCACATAATCGCCAGCTGTAAGACGCTTGACAGTTGCATAACGAGCTGAGAAATTATTTGCTGGAACCTTTGAAGTTGGTGCGCCAGTTCCATTATTTTCAGCTAACTTTTTGTTACTTCCTTGCGGTGCGATTACTTTCGCATCTACTGGGTAACCCGCTAAATCCGTATTAGGATAGTAATAAGCTAACCAATGATCAAAAGGAACAAAGTCAGAGAAAATAGCCGCTTGACCCGAATTTTCATAATAATTTGTTAGAATTTTATGATTCCCTTGTGAAACATTTGTAACGAGAGCACGATTAATCTCCCCTGCTTTATCAGTCCAACGATCAATAACGTTTTTTCCATCAAAAGAAACTTTTACTCGATCATCCGCCAATGTATGTACAAAATAATCACCAGCGTTCAAATCTCTAGATTGATCAAATTTAGCATAGAAGTCATCATCTGGATACGCAGGAGTAGGGCCGCTATATCCCCAATTGTAATGAGCGTTCCCGCCTTTTTGATAAAATGGTCCAGGAACTTTATTATAGTCTACTTGGACATTAGCATTTCCGCTTGCTTCTAAGTACTCTACCTTAACCTTATGATCTCCGGCCTTCATAGGTACTTTCACTTTACGAGTCTCATTATCACTCGGTTTCCAAGAATCAATAACAATCTTGTCATCGACATATACCCGTATACCGTCATCTGCTTTTGCAGTAAACATGTAATCGCCTGTTTCAAAGCGAGCTACCTTTGTAAAACGTGCTGAAAAATTATCTGCTGGAACAGATTTATGTGGTACTCCATATCCCCAGTTAAAATTAAGTGAATTTATTTTTTCAGAGGATTTATCGCCTCCAACAACAACTGCATCACCTTTTAATGATTTATTATTGTAAAATTCACCAATCCAACTCTTTGATTTTATTTCTTCTTTATATGGCTCAATACTAAAATCAACTTGGCTTCCACCTGCTACTTCTAAATATTGAACTTCTACTAAATGTGTATCTTTTTCATTTGCGTTTCCAAATGCCCATCCTGCAGTCCCGTCATCGATACGAATTTTTCGAGCATCTTCTTCTGACCAACCTGGACCCCAACGATCGAGTACTAATTTCCCATCAATGAATACGCGAACTCCATCATCAACTCGTCCACGAATGACATACTCTCCAGCTGGAAGGCGTTTTACAGTCGTATAACGCGCTGAAAAATTATCTGCTGGAACCTTTGAGGCTGGTGAACCATAACCATTATCTTCAGATAACTTCTTTTCATTTCCTAGCGGTGCGATTACTTTTGCATCTACTGGATAGCCTTCTAAATTTTTATTTGGATAATAATAAGCTAACCAATGATCAAAAGGAACAATATCTGAAAATACAGCAGCTTTTCCCGTATTTTCATAGAATTTTGTTTGAATCTTATGATTCCCATCTGTTACACTTTTGACAATTGTACGATCAATTTTCCCTGCTTCATCCTGCCAACGATCAATGACATTTTTTCCATCAAACGATACTTTCACACGATCGTCTGCCAGTGTATGTATAAAATAATCACCAGCTTTTAACGATTGAGATTGATCAAAAATAGCAGTAAAATGGTCTGCTGACACTTCCGGTTTCGGTTTGTCATATCCCCAATTATAATGCACATTTCCACCACGTTGTGTAAACGTACCAGCATCTGCATCTACAACAACTGAAGTAAGGAATATACCCGCTATTGCTATAGGTACGTACCACATTTTCTTCACTCTTACATACTCCTTTTCTATGAATTTTTTTCCGATAGTTTAATATACAAATATCGTAATATCAAATCCCCCCTTCGCCTCTTTTCTTTAATCTTCTGGAACATCCAGTTGAAATATGGTACAAGTCCTCTAACAGCGAAAAGCTGCATAAGAGCTATACGAATATTATAATATCAAATCTCTCTTTTCCTATCTTCTTTAATTTTCTGAAAAATACAGTTGAAATATGGTACAAATCCTCTAACAGTGAAAAGCTGAACGATTATGTATTTTCTCTCTCCAAATAAAAAAAGACTACAAATTAAGTTCATTTCCAACTTGTAGTCTTCCATCTTCTTTTTCAATTAATCACCATTTTTATTTACATCATTCCGAAAAAAATTCTAATTTCCTACAATTAGGACATACACATACCTCTACTGACGAATATCGCCAATTTTCCCTAATAAGACGTTACTGAACGGAGAACTTCTTTGCAGTTACTCCGTTCCCCTCTATAGATTCGGAATTTGCCAATCAATCTCTTTCTCGCCCATGTTAGATAAGAAGTGATTCACTTTTGAGAACGGCTGACTTCCAAAGAAACCACGTCTTGCCGATAATGGACTTGGATGGACGGACTCAATAATATAATGATTTGCGTTTGTAATTAGTTTTTTCTTCGCTTGTGCATGTCGTCCCCACAAGATAAAAATCACTGGCTTCTCACGTTCGTTTAACAGTTCAATCACGCGATCTGTGAAGTGTTCCCATCCCTTGCCTTTATGAGAATTTGCCTCTCCTTGCCGTACAGTTAGTACTGCATTTAACAGTAACACACCTTGCTGCGCCCATTTTACTAAATAACCGTTATTCGGTACTTCACAACCAAGGTCTGCCTGCAGTTCTTTGTACATATTTTGCAAAGATGGTGGCGTTCTTACACCCGGTTGTACGGAAAAGCTTAAACCGTGCGCTTGATTTGGCCCATGATACGGATCTTGTCCTAAAATCACAACCTTTGTATTCTCATAGCCTGTATAATGCAGTGCATTAAAAATATCATGTGCATTCGGATATATGACATGCGTATGATATTCTTCTTTTAAAAACTGTCTTAGTTTTTCATAATACGGTTTCTCAAATTCTGGTGCGAGCAACGGCTCCCAATCATTCTTTAATACGTTTTCCATCTCTTCACTTCCTGTCCATTTAATTTACCATATCTTGCTTTGTAAACACCGCAAATGAAACGATAAGTGCGGCAATCGCCCAAACCGTCAAGTTCATTAATGAAAAACTCATGGATAGGCCTTGCAGTGCTGGTAACTTCCCTGACAAATAGTCTGTTAATGATAAGTTCACACTAAAAATGTATTTTGCCCCTTCCCAAGATGTTGCAAAAGAACTTAAAATACCACCGGCAATTAATGCCGCGAGCATGACTCCCATACCAGCTGGTGTATTTCGAATCAGAACGGAAACCATAAACGAAATTGTTCCAACAACAAGTGCAACAAACCATGCCAGTCCATAAGCCATTAAAATATATTGCCACTGCGGAATAAGATGAACAAAGTTTGTATTCAACGTTTCCTTATCTATTACAAACCCTGTTAATACAGGTAAATTCCAGCCTGCATAGCCAAAAACAATGCCTGATAATCCATATGCAAAAATTCCAACGAGAAGCAGGATGAGCGATATAAACAGTAGCATCGTAACATATTTACTGAGTAGGATTTTCCAGCGCCGAATTGGCCGGGTCAGAAGCATTTTCATTGTTCCATCGCTACGTTCTCCCGATACAATATCGATCGCAACAATCATAACAAGTAGTGGAATAAATAACGTAATTCCTTGTTCAATGAACGCCCGTACAAATGTCGGTGCCCCTGGTGCAGTTGGGTTAATATCATGATCTAAGTAATATTGTTGTTGCTCCACGCGTACTTTCAGCCAATCACGCCACTCTTCTGGTAGCCTAGAATTGTTTAAACGATTTTGCGAATCAACAATTTGCTGCTGAAGTGATACTTTCCAATCACTCGTACCAAGACGTTTTTGCGTCGTTTGTACTTCGCGATACTGTGCATAAACAAATAGCGGAATCAAAATTGCTAATATGAGCATGACTACCAAAATACGTTTCTTCCGGTAAACTTTTTCTGATTCATTTAAAACAAGATTCGCAAATTCACGCATGCTTCTCACTCCTTGTGAGTTCAATAAATAAATCTTCTAGTGTAAACACAATTTCTTTCACGCTATGCACATCTATGCCACTTTCTACAAAGCGTTTATTCCAAGCACTAATAGATGCTATATCCATCCGGCATAATAAGCGGGACTCTTCTATTGTTATTTCACTTACTCGATCTGAAGCCTCTAACATTACCTTTGCTTTTGAAATCGGTGTAACGATCCATTCAACACGGTCGCTTGCTGTTTTTACCAACTCTTCAACCTGAGCCACCGTAATCACTTTTCCTTTATGAATAATCGCGACACGATCACATATCATTTGCACTTCACTCAGCAAATGGCTCGAAATAAAAACGCTCATATTTTCTTCTTTTACAAGCGTATGTATGAACTCCCTCATTTCTCTTATACCAGCAGGATCAAGTCCATTTGTCGGTTCATCCAATATAAGAAGCTTCGGATTTCCAAGAAGGGCCTGAGCAATACCAAGACGCTGCTTCATGCCAAGAGAATACGTTTTCACTTTGTCATGAATGCGTTCATCCAAATGAACCATTCTTGCAATTTCAAAAATACGTTCATCTGATATGCCACCAAGCATACGTGCAAATTGCTTTAAATTTTCAAAGCCTGTTAAATATGTATATAGCTCAGGATTTTCAACAATACTACCAATTTGTCGCATCGCTTCTCGAAAATCTGCTTTAATATCGTAGCCACCGATGGAAATGTTTCCTTCGGTCGCTTTTATTAACCCAACTAACATCCGAATCGTCGTCGTTTTTCCTGCTCCATTTGGGCCTAAGAAACCAAATACTTCTCCTTGTTTCACATCAAATGAAATATTTTCTACAATCGTCCTTTTTCCAATTACCTTTTTCACATTTCTTACCGATAATACTGTTGTCATTTCGCCTCTCCTCCATCTAGCTGTAGCTTACTTACAATATTTTGTAATAAGCGATTTGCCATATATGAGTAGCCTGTTTCGTTCGGATGGAAATGATCTGAGTATAACAATTCCTTACCTTGATTTTGGAATAGATCAAAGGTTGGCGTAATGTATACATTTTTATCATCTAATGCTAACTTCTCTAAAGATGCGTTCCAATCTACAACAATTGATGAAGAACCTTTTAAATCTTCTACATCTTCAAAAGGATTATACAAACCAAGCCAATAAATAGGACTATTGGGATTTAACTTTCGAAGCTCCGCTAAAATTTGCTTCGCTTGATTTTGAAACGTTGCTGTATCAGGACGATACGCTTCTAAGTCCATTTTTCCGAGTGATTCCCAGCCTGGAAATAAATCATTTCCTCCAATTGTTAACACGATGAGATCAGCTTGTTTAATCGAATACTGAGCGCCGCCACTTTCCATTTGTTTTAACAAGTCCGGCATTTTTGCACCGCTGACTGCTAAATTCGTTAGCGCCACCTTTTGCTTATAATCCTTTTGCAAAGTATCCTTCATACGTCCAACATAACCAATTCCTTCTTTATCGCCAACGCCGCGCGTTAAAGAATCACCTAAACTAACGACTTGTAATGTTCCAGACTGCTGCTTCCCCTTTGCTTGTTTTTGCTCTGTAGGAGTAATTAGCTTGGAAGCCTTTGGATTTAACACATCACCCACGCCAGCAATAAAACCGTAAGCAAATAAACAAAAAGATGCAATTGTAATGAGTAGAATTCCCTTTACTAATTTTGATCTCATGTCAAAACCCCTTTTTAATCCTCATAGATTGTTCATAATTATATCAAACGCATTTTTGAAAAGCGATTTTCCCACTTCGTCTATTATGTTGTCTTCCTCTCTATCAATTGTGGCAATAACTCGATATTCTTTACATCCATCTTTTCCTCGTTAATCTTCTCATATAACATTTCAAATGCTTTTGTACCAACTGCTTTACTCGAATGTGCAATCGTTGTAATTCCTAATATGTCGGCCACCTCTTGATCATCACACCCAATAATGGCAACGTCTTCTGGAATACGAACTCCCTGCTTTTGCGCTTCCGTTACAATTCCAGCTGCAATCGGGTTACACGAAACGAGCAAGGCAGTCGGTTTCACCTGCAATTGAAGCCATTCCCTTATCACTTCGCGTCCATCTTCTACCGTAAAACGTTCTGTAAACTCCCACTCCTTCCGAGGCTTCATACATATAGACTGTAAACCTTCATAATAAGCTTGCTTTCTTCTTTGACTATTTACACTGTTATCTCTTCCGATACAATATCCAATGTGGGTATGTCCATTTTTTATTACATATTTCATCCCGAGTGAAAATACTTTGTAATGATCAATGTGTACGCTGGAAATAGTTTGTGACTCCATTTCTTCGCATGTTACGATTGGTCCAAACTTTGTATATTCTTCAATTATTTCACATTCATTCATTCTTGAGCATATAATTACGCCATCGAGTTTCTTCATTTTTAACATATTTAAAATTTCAATTTCTTTTTCTGCACTGTAGTTCGTCTGACAAAGCATCATATTGTAATTTTTCTTTGCCGTTTCTTTAGAAATTCCTTCGATAATTGCACTATAATATTGATCATTTACATGAGGTAATAGTACACCTATTACATTTGTTTTCCCTCTAACTAAATGAATTGCATTCACATTTTGGGTATAATTAAACTCTTTAATAATCGCTAATATTTCTTTCCTTTTTTTATCGCTAACATATGGATGATTGTTTAACACACGTGAAACAGTCGAAACTGATACACCGGCTATTTCAGCGATTTTCTTTATATTTGTCATGTTTCAATCTCCCCCTTAAACCTTTTCATATTCCTTCATACAAAATTCCCGCTTGACCTGGTAAGCTTTCCACATTGTATCCTTTCCTAGCAAACAAATGCAGAAAGGATTTGACACATATGATGAGACTCAAACTAGAATATATATTTTTTATTGGCGGATTACTCATTCTTTCCCTCGGCATCAACATGATGACAACGATTACTTCTTTTGGACTCAGTCCGTATGATTCATTCTTTATTGCGCTATATCAAAATTTTGGCGTAAGCATTGGCTTTTGGATTTTTATGATTAACTTTGCCTTTACACTTATCGTACTCTATTTGAATAAAAAGTATATTACGATAGGAACAATTGTTACAATGATCCTGATTTCTGTTTTTGTGGATGCTATTGGTTCTATCGACATCATTATGGATTTCATTCGTTCTCTTCCAAAATATATAACACTTGTATGCGGAAATCTATTTGTCGGGGCTGGAATTGGAGTGTATGTGTCTACACAACTATGTGCAGCTCCGCAAGAAGCATTCGTTCTCACTGTTTCTGAGAAGAGAAAGTGGACATTTCGGAGGACAGAAATTTCACTCGCCTTCTTATTCTTAACGATTAGTTTCTTATTAGATGGCCCTATTTATTTTGGAACCATTATTCTTTCCTTTACGACCGGATGGATTATTCAAGCATTTATTCATATTGGCACAAAAATACTCCACGTAAAAAAGCCTATTGAAAGCATGTAACTTTCAATAGGCTTTTCTGTTCTTTCATCACTGGAGCCTCTTTATCTCGCTATTCACGGGCCGTAATACCTCCACCTTAAAATTCGGCAGGAAACAAAGAAGTTAAGCGGGGGATGAAGAAAGACCCACTGATTAAAGTTTCACTTTATTGGACAACTGCTCCGCGAATATAGTTAAAGACAATCTTTTCATCGTTCGGCAACACAACTGGCTGAATTTGCTTCGTATCAATTGCGATATTTGGGTCTTTCAAGCCATTTCCTGTTAGTACCGCTACGATTTGACTTCCTCTCGCAATTTCTCCACTTTGCAATTGCTTATAAATACCGGCAAGAGATGCACAAGAAGCAGGTTCAGCAAAGACCCCTTCGTACTTCGCTAACCATTCATATGCTTGAAGAATTTCGCTATCTGTTACTTCATCTATTTTACCTTGAGAATGCTCTGCCGCAGCCACAGCCTTCTCCCAGCTTGCCGGATTCCCAATCCGAATTGCCGTTGCGAGTGTTTCAGGCTCTTCAATTTTATGCCCCCGCACAATAGCAGCTGCTCCCTCTGCTTCAAAACCATGCATTTCTGGCAAACCAGTGCCAAGCCTTTTATGATATTCCTTAAAACCTTTCCAGTACGCTGTAATATTACCGGCATTCCCAACTGGAATTGCTACAATATCCGGAGCTTTTCCGAGTACATCACAAATTTCAAATGCAGCCGTTTTTTGTCCTTCAATGCGGTACGGATTGACAGAATTCACAAGTGTAATGGGCGACGTATCACTTAATTTACGCACCATTTGCAAAGCATGATCAAAGTTTCCATCAATACTTACAATTTCCGCACCATACATGACCGCTTGCGCTAATTTCCCATATGCAATCTTCCCATTAGGAATGATAACAATACATGATAACCCTGCCCTAGCTGCATAAGCTGCTGCAGATGCAGACGTATTACCTGTAGACGCACAAATAACCGTCTTGCTTCCCACCTCTTTCGCCTTCGCTACAGCCATTACCATGCCGCGATCCTTAAAAGATCCGGTTGGATTCGCTCCTTCTATTTTTCCATAAATCGTAACACCCCACCGCGCTGAAAGGTTCTCTAATAAAACAAGTGGTGTATTTCCTTCGTGTAACGTCAGGGGTGGCGTCTTTTCTGTAATAGGTAGGAAGTCCTTATATTCAGCAAGCAGCCCTTTCCACATTATCTAGCATCCCCTTCGATTCGATAGTTTGCTTTTACACAATCTACTTCTTCGTATGATTGCAGTGTATGTAAAATATATTCATAATCTGCAAGGGATGCACGATGTGTTACGATGACAATCTCAGCTGCTCCTTTCTGCTGTAATGGCATTTGGATAATCTTTTCAAAGCTAACACCACGCTCTGAGAATAGTGATGTAATTTTTGCAAATACACCAATCTCATCTTGTACATGTAGACGTAAAAACTTTTTCACGAAAATTTCGTCTTTTTCTTTTAACAATTTCTCATATTGCGGAGAAACCGCACTATTTCCTGTTACACCAAGGCGCACATTTTGCATCACCGCAACTAGGTCAGAAACAACTGCTGTTGCTGTTGGCAAACTTCCGGCACCAGGACCGTAAAACATCGTTTCTCCTACCGCCTCACCATATACATATACAGCATTATATTCATTTTGAACAGCAGCAAGAGGATGTGTATTAGGAAGTAACGTTGGCTCGACTGTTACCTCTAATTTTTCTCCATCTCGCTTTGCGAGTCCAATTAATTTAATTGTGTATCCTAAGCTTTTACTATACTTAATATCTTCCTCTGTGATGGATGTAATCCCCTTCACCTTCACATCCCCAAGCTCCACATTTGTAGAAAAACCTAGAGTTGCCAAAATCGTCATTTTTCTTGCTGCATCTAATCCTTCTACGTCTGATGTTGGATCTGCTTCCGCAAATCCAAGCTCCTGCGCTTCTCTTAACACGTCGTCGTATGCTCTCCCTTCGTCAGACATTTTTGTCAAAATAAAGTTTGTTGTTCCATTCACAATTCCCATCACTTTTGTAATAAGATCCGAAGAAAGTCCTTCTACGATGCTACGTAAAATTGGGATACCTCCAGCTACACTCGCTTCGTAAAATAGATCAGCTTGATTTTCTTTTGCAGCGTTAAGTAATTCTGCTCCGTGCAATGCCATTAAATCTTTATTGGCAGTGACAACGTGCTTACCACTTTGCAAAGCTTTCAAAATATACGCTTTTGCCTCTGGAACACCGCCCATTACTTCAATGACAACATCAATGTCAGGATTATCTATAATTTCACTTGGATTCTTCGTTAATAGAGTAGAGGGTACTTGGACTTCTCTCTCTTTTTCAATATTTTGTACTAATACTTTTGCTATTTTCACTGGGCAACCTACTTGATGCATAAGACGATCTTGATGATCCGTAATAATACGAACCACACCGCTGCCAACTGTCCCAAGGCCTAATAAGCCCACTTGAATTTCATTCATGATACTGTCCACCCCTCTAGATAATTGTATTTAGATGCCATTATATAAGTTAAATTTTAGAAAAACAATATATTTTGAACATTCGGAAAAATAGAGGTTGTTCATTACAAAGAAAACGTTGCCACGTGTTATAGAATGATTATCTTATAAAACATAAGGGGTTTCTTGATACACATAATAATTTAACCAATTTGAAAATAATAAGTTTCCATGACTCCGCCACCTTACAAGTGGTTTTTCAGATGGATTATTATGTTTAAAATAGTTTTTAGGAATCGTAATATCTAACCCTCTTTGCCTATCTCGTTCATATTCTTGCTTTAACGTATCACAGCTATATTCACTATGACCGAGAGCAAAAATATGTTTACCATCTTGATTCATGACGAGATGGACACCCGCTTCTTCTGATGTTGCAAGTATTGTAAGCTCTGGTACTCTTTCAATATCAGATGCTCGCACTTCTGTATGACGAGAATGCGGGGCAAAAAAGAGTTCATCAAATCCCTGCAATAACTTCACATGCTGCTCATGCACCTCATGTTCAAATACACCAAACAGCTTTTCTGTCAGCGAGTATTTTGGAATTCCATAATGATAATACAGTCCAGCCTGTGCCCCCCAACAAATATGAAGGGTAGATGTTACATTTGTTTTGGAGTATTCCATAATGCGCCCGAGCTCTTCCCAATAATCTACATCTTCAAAAGGAATTGTTTCAATTGGAGCCCCCGTAATAATAAGTCCATCAAATCTTTCTCCTTCAATATCACGAAATGTTTTATAAAAACTTGTTAAATGTTCCTGCGCTACGTTACGTGATACATGAGACTCCATATGAAGCAAATGTACATCCAGTTGAAGCGGTGTATTACCGATTAACCGAAGCAACTGTGCCTCTGTTTCTTGTTTCGTTGGCATTAAGTTTAAAATTGCAATTTTTAAAGCACGTATATCTTGCGTTTCTGCTCGCTCTTTTGTCATCACAAAAATATTTTCCTTTTGCAACACTTTACGAGCCGGTAGATCTTTATCAACAATGATCGGCATGTGTTTTGCCTCCAACTAATGCTTCTTGTAAATCTGCAATAATATCAGATGCATCTTCTATACCGACCGATAAACGGACTAAATCAGATGTAACACCAGCTAAACGCCGCTCTTCTTCTGTTAATTGTCTGTGCGTTGTACTTGCTGGATGAATGACACATGTTCTTGCATCTGCTACGTGCGTCACTAAGGTTGCCAATTTAACGTTTGCAATGAAATCTTTGGCAGCCTGTAAACCACCTTTAACGCCAAACGTTAACACCCCACTTGCACCTTTTGGCAAATATTTTTGTGCTCGTGAATAATTCTCATTACTTTTCAGTCCTGGATAATTCACCCATTCAATTCGTTCATGATTAGCAAGCCACTGCGCCACTGCGAGCGCATTTTCACTATGACGCTCCATTCGTAAATGCAATGTTTCTAAACCGATATTGCTCATATACGCATTGAACGGGCTCATACAGTTTCCATAGTCTCTTAATAATTGCACACGAGCTTTTACAATATATGCCGCCTGCCCAAATTTTTGTACATAACTGACACCGTGATAGCTTGGGTCTGGTTCCACAAGCTCTGGGAACTTTCCATTTGTCCAATCAAAATTTCCACCATCAATAACAATTCCGCCTAATGAGCTTGCATGACCATCGATATATTTCGTTGTAGAATGAACAACAATATTCGCCCCATGTTCAAACGCTTGGCACAAATATGGCGTTGCCAATGTATTATCGACGATAAACGGTATTTCCAGCTCTTTTGCTGCCGCTGCAAACTCTTCAAAATTTATAACATTCATCGCTGGATTTCCAAGTGACTCAGCATAAATTAATTTTGTTTTATCATTTGCGAGCGCCACAATTTCATCAGCAGTCTGGTTCGAATTAAAGAATGTCACATCAATTCCAAGCTTACGTAGACTTACTCCAAATAAATTAACTGTTCCCCCATAAACTGTTGAAGAACAGAGCAGGTGGTCACCACTGCCACAAATATTTAAAACTGCAAGCATAATTGCAGCTTGACCAGATGCTGTTGCAACAGCTCCAACACCGCCCTCTAACTCTGTTAGCTTCTGTTCAAATGCTGCCAGTGTCGGATTACCAATACGCGTATAAATATAGCCCTCTGCCTCTAAATTAAAGAGCGCGGCTAAATCATCCGACGTATCATATTTGTACGTCGTGCTTTGATATAGCGGCAGGACGCGAGGTTCACCATTCTTTGGTGTATAGCCACCTTGCACACAAATTGTTCCTTTTCCCCATGATTCTCCCATTTTTTAATCTCCTTTCTTCTCTCTCACTCTAAGAGTCAAGAATTAACGCCTTCCATCAATAGATTGAGTATTCATCCTCAATCTATTGATAATAGTTTCACTTTATGAAAATAAAAAAACTGCTTCTTTCCCGAACAAGAAAGAAGCAGTTTGAAAACACGCTCTGATTTTATCTTTCTTATCTGTCAGGGTACTACCTGCAGGATTTGGCACAATTCCGCTAATCGGCTGTTGCCAAGGTTTCATAGGGCCTGTCCCTCCACCTTTTCTTGATAAGACTATTCAATTACCGTTGATTTTATAGCAATATTTTCCTACTGTCAATTATTTTTTTCTGAATTTTTCCAAAAGATTTTATTAACAGTTTAATTATTTATTCCTAAAATTTAAATTTAAAAAACCAAAGAAAATGGCTCTATCTAAAGAAAAAGAATACCTTTTAAAAACCTTACTTACTATGTAAAATTAAAGAGTTATATCTAATCATAGTAACTATCAACATAATATATTTAACAATGCTACACTTTATACAAATGTTGTCAAAATATATACAAAAACACGATTACAATTACGAATGTTTCAGGGCTTCATAAAATAATAATGCTGATTTTTATAATATATTTTGAATAAGTAATTCTCTTACAAAGATAATATGCATATTGAATTAGTTATCCAATTATTTTCGTATCATAATCTCTAACTTTTTCATAATAGAATATAACATAAAGGAGGCATAAAGAATGGCCATTAGGAGAGGTATGCACTACTTACTCATCATATATGGTATGTTTCTAGGTTCTATAGTTGGTGCTACAGTCTGGTTATTTTTAGTTGTCACCAATGCTGGAATTCACTTCATTTGGGAATATTTACCCAAAGAATTTACATTACCACCTTATTACACAATTTGTGTAACAATAATCGGTGGTGTTCTTATCGGATTATCACAGAAGTACTTCGGTACATACCCACGGTTAATGCCAGAGGTAATGGCTGAATATAAGAAAACAGGTAGGATTGAGTACCATTTTGTGCATCAAGCTACGTTAACAGCTATTATTGTTTTAGTATTTGGCGCAAGCTTAGGACCAGAAGCAGCACTTGTTGGGATTATAGGTGGACTTTGTACGTGGATTGGTGATCGCTTTAATTTTGCTTTAAAAGGAATGCAGGGACTAACAGAAATTGGGATTGGCGCTACTTTAAGTGTTATTTTTAATGCACCGCTATTCGGTTATTTAGCCCCAAGCGAAAATGAGAATGATCGACTTGCTGAAGTTTCTAAAGGGAAAAAGGCTATTGTATATCTCGCTACTACTTTTACTGGTTTTTCTGTTTATTTATTACTTAGTAAATTTGATAATCGAGGATCTTTTATTGTTAATTTTGGAGAAGGATCTTTTGCACTCCATGAATGGATTGCCTTTCTCCCTCTTGCTTGTATAGGTGCTGGTGTAGGCTATTTTTATTTCAAGATAGAATATATACTGGAAAAAGTAGTACATCCTTTTCAAGAATATAAACTAGCATTAGGGATTATAGGTGGCATTCTTTTAGGGATTGCAGGAACTTTCCTCCCGTATACAATGTTTTCAGGAGAACACCAATTAAAAGAATTAGTGAATGAGTGGACAGAATTATCATTTGGGTTGCTGTTTCTTTCAGGGGTTTTAAAATTATGTGTAACGGCAGTTTGTTTAAATACAGGTTGGCGTGGTGGACACATTTTTCCGATTATATTTGCTGGTGCAAGTATTGGATATGCTATGGCCACTGTCATACCAGTAGATCCAATTGCTTCTGTAGCCATCGTGACGACAGCCATTTCAAGCTATGCATTACGAAAACCAATCGCTATTACAGTATTATTGCTTATGTTCTTCCCAATCAATTTATTATTACCAATGCTTGGAGCCGCAATGATTGGTAATTTATTTCCACTTCCTAACCATAGTGAGAATAAACAGGCGGCTAGTGCAAATATCAAATAGTAAAATAAACAAATAAAAAGCAGTACCATCGCTATAAAAGTGTTGGTACTGCATATAATACTGCTTTCTTTGAGTGACAATTATGCTTTTAATTAAAATTTGCTTGCTACTTTAACAGCTTCTTCAAGACCTGCTGCAATAATTTCTTCTGTTTTATCTGGGAATTGATTGTGACCTTCAATAACTACTGTCTCCATATCTTTTACACCAAAGAAGCCCATCATGCTTGCTACGTATTTAACAGCCATTTCCATTCCAGCTGCTGGTCCTTCAGAGTATACACCACCGCGTGCGTTTAATAATGCAATTTTCTTATCTCCAATAAGACCTACTGGACCTTCTGGTGTATATTTAAATGTTTTACCAGCACGGTTTAAGTAATCGATGTATGTGTGAAGTACAGCCGGAATTGTTAAGTTCCATAATGGGAAACCAAATACTACTTTATCCGCTGCAAGGAATTGATCTAAATATTTATCAGCAATAGCTACTACTTTTGCCTCTTCTGCTGTTAAGTCAAACCCTTTACCTGCTTTAAATGTACCATTAATCATGTCTACACCTACATATGGCAAATCTTCTTTGAATAGATCAAGTTCTACAACTGTATCATTTGGATGTGATTCTTTGTAACTTGCTAAAAATGCTTCATATAATTTCACACTAACTGCTTGGTCTGCTGGACGGTTGTTTGCTTTTACAAATAAAACTGTTGTCATTTTCTTTTCCTCCTAATTACTCACTCTTACGTTGCTTGTATATTTACTCACTAAAAAGGGGCAATCCCTTGTAATGTTGTTACTCACAAATATATTCTACCTTTTCAATTCATCAATTTCTTCCTCACATAGACGTATCTTTTCATAAAAAAAGTCCACCTCCTAAAGGTGAACTAAGTCCTACGACTTTTGTCTTATACAACTCCATTTTTCACTGCATATAAAGCTGCTTGTGTCCGATCTGATAAATTTAATTTACTTAAAATACTACTTACATGAGCTTTTACCGTTTTTTCAGTAATGACTAAAACAGAGGCAATTTCCTTATTACTCATCCCTTTAGCCAGTAACTGTAATACTTCGTTTTCTCTTGCAGTTAGTACATCCACATGAATATTTGATGTCGGCTCTCGTTCTTCTTGCGGCAGGGTTTGAGAAAGAAGCGCGTTTGCTATATCAGGATGAAGCTGAATATTTCCTTTGTATGCACTACGAATCGCTTCTACAAGCTGATCAGGCTCAACGTCTTTTAAAATATATCCGCTCGCTCCAGCTTTTAATGCTGGCAACACATGAGCTTGATCCGAAAAGCTAGTTAATACAAGTACTTTCACATGTGGATACTCCTTTTTAATACACGCTGTCGCTTCAATGCCATCCATCTCTGGCATATACAAGTCCATCAATACAACATCCGGCTGTGCCTCTCCTACTTTTTCTAACGCTTCTTTTCCGTTATTTGCTTCTCCAACTAATTCCAAGTCTTCTTGTGTGCTTAAGAAAAATGCTAATCCTTTTAAAACAACTGTATGATCATCAACTAATAATACTTTTATTTTCACAAGTTCCCCTCATTTTCACATCGCATTATAATGGTACGATAACTTTTATACTTGTCCGCTTTTTTTCACTTACAATCTTAATACATCCGCCAATTAACTCTGCTCGTTCGCGCATTGTTGTCATACCAAGCGATTTCTTCTCTTTTATATCCTTTTCTATAAAACCAAGGCCGTAATCAACCACCTCTAAGGACACATCTTTCTCTGTTACTTTAAAATAAATCGTCGCTTCTATTACGCCTGCATGCTTAGTAATATTATTTAAGGCCTCTTGTCCGATGCGCCATAATGTTTCTTCTACCACACGCGGTAAATCGCGCACACCTGTGACCTGTTCGCGAATCTTTAACCCTAAGTTTTCACCATACTGCTTTAAAGCTGGAAGCAAACCTTTTTCTAATCCTGCTGGACGTAGCTGCCAAATGAGTGTCCTCATTTCTTTTAAGGCACCTTGCGCTAGCTCCCTCATCTCATGAAGAGATTGATCGACCCTTTCATTTTGTCCCTTCAAAACAGCTTCTGCCCCCTTCGTCATGAAGGTTAATGAAAATAGCTTTTGTGAAACGGAATCATGAAGGTCCCTTGCTAAGCGGTTTCGTTCTTCCATTCGAGCAAGCTCGCGGCGCTGTTCATTTAAGCGTAAATTCTCGATCACTAATGATATATGATTAGTCAGCGCTTGCATCATATCTACAGTATGCGAATCAAATTCCTCCTGCTTTGAACTGCTCACACATAACACACCAAACACATGATTTCGAATATAGATAGGAACAGCGATGATGGAATCATTGTTTTGAACTGTTTTCCCAACTGGTCCTTTCCTCACAACGGTGTGATTCTGCTGAAATGCTTCCCATGCTATATCTTCTAATCCCGCATCTTCCTTTTCTTCCTGCAAAACACCATTTTTATAGAAGGCGCGTAGCGATAGCTTCTCTTCTTCCTGTATAAAAAATGCTAGCTGTGGCCACTTAAACACTTTACCAACCTGTTTTATAACTTCTGACGGTAATGTATTGAGCTTGTGAATTGTTCCAATTTGTTGAATTACACGCTCTAATTTCACATAATAATGAGCACGCCTCTTTTCGCCTTCATATAATTTCGTCCGTTTTAAAGCCGTTCCAATTTGTAAAGCAACTGATTGTAATAGCATCAGTTCTTCCTCAGAAAAATGTGTTTTTCCTGGACTTGCTACATTTAGTACGCCGAATTCTTCCCCACCAGCTTTTAATGGAACAGTTGCATGATGAAGAATTCCTTCTGTGTCGCCCCAATTATTTTCAATTGCATTGTTAATTCGTTTACATTCAATAATATTAACAGCCCGTTCTAATTTCCCTTCAACAAAACGGCGCAAACACCAACATTCCCCTTCACACATTGGTTTTTTATTTTGAAAGGTAAGCGCTGCTGGCAAACGATAATCAATCAATTTCGTATACCTGCCGTCTCCATCAGCAAGGAAAATCCACCCTGTTGTTAAGCCTGTTACGTGCAATAACTTTTCTAATACAGCCTGTAACACGTGATAAGTATCATTTGATGTATTTAATGTTTCTGCAATCTCTTTTAATATCACTAATTCGTTTGTACGATTTTCTTGAAACATACTTTGTCTCCTACATACAATATTTTCATTTCTCATTGTACCAAATTCAATATCATTTAAAACAAACAAGTTATTTTTTCACTTTGTACTTATTCATAACATTGATATAATAGTTAAAAATGTAGTTTTCATTATATTACCTGAGGGGGCTTTCACAATGACATTAAATAAAGCACTTACAATCGCTGGATCTGATACAAGTGGCGGTGCTGGTATACAAGCAGATTTAAAAACATTCCAAGAGCTTGGCGTATACGGAATGACGTCTCTTACAACAATCGTAACGATGGACCCACATAATGGCTGGGCACATAACGTATTCCCAATTCCAGCTTCTACACTAAAACCACAATTAGAAACAACAATTGAAGGTGTTGGTGTTGATGCTTTAAAAACAGGTATGCTTGGATCTGTTGAAATCATTGAGCTTGTTGCTGAAACGATCGAAAAGCATAATCTACAAAATGTAGTAGTAGACCCAGTTATGGTATGTAAAGGAGCAGACGAAGCACTGCATCCTGAAACAAACGATTGCTTACGCGACGTACTTGTTCCAAAAGCATTAGTTGTAACACCAAACTTATTTGAAGCATATCAACTGAGCGGTGTGAAAATTAACTCTCTTGAGGATATGAAACAAGCGGCTGAAAAAATCCACGCTTTAGGTGCAAAATATGTATTAATTAAAGGTGGTAGCAAACTAGGTACAGAAACAGCAATCGATGTATTATACGATGGAAAAACATTTGATATTTTAGAATCAGAAAAAATCGATACAACAAATACACACGGTGCAGGCTGTACATACTCTGCAGCAATTGCAGCAGAGCTTGCAAAAGGAAAACCTGTAAAAGAAGCTGTAAAAATTGCAAAAGATTTTATCACAGCAGCAATTCGTCATTCTTTCAAATTAAACGAATATATTGGACCAACACATCACGGTGCCTATCGTAAATTTGCTGCCAGAAAAGAGCTTGTATAAGAAATAAAAAATAAAGCTATCGCCATTGATAGCTTTATTTTTATTCCATTCTAGCAAGTAGTAAGGCTTCCCTTGAAACCATAATTACTAATTTCACACCAGCTAACCAATCAAAACGAATGTTGTTCCACGTGAAACAACAAAAAATAAAAAAAGAGCGACGAATCGCTCTTTTTCTTCAACAACACCTTGATATTTTGCCACCTTTCGCATTAAAACGTGCCTCTTGTGCTTCCGAAAAAAACTGTTTTTGACATAAAATTGATTCATCCGGATGATGTTTTTTCATATGAGTAACATACGTTTCATAGCTTGGAACACCAACAAGTAAACTAATAAACTGCTTTCGTGTCCTCCACATATTCCCCAATGTTTTAAGCATAATTTCTCGACTCACCTTCATCTTTCGGAATGTATGGTGCTTCTTTTAATGGTACTGCTTTATTTTGCAATACTTGAATCCATATACGGATAGCAGAAATAAGAACCGCTATTACAACTAACATGAACACACCACAAAGTGCGGCATCGATATAATCATTAAAAATAATTCGTTTCATTTGTGCTACGTTTTTCGCTGGAGCGAGCACTTTCCCCTCGTCTAAAGCATTCTTAAATACTTTTGCATGCGATAAAAAGCCAATCTTCGGGTTTTCATGGAATAGTTTTTGATAGCCAGCTGTCATCGTCACAATGAGTAACCCTACAGTTGGAATAAGTGTCACCCAAACATACGCCTTTTTCCCCATTTTGAACAAAATAGTTGTTCCAAGTAGTAATGCAATACCAGCTAACATTTGGTTGGCAATTCCAAAGAGTGGCCATAACGTATTAATCCCCCCGAGCGGATCAACTACCCCTTGGTATAAGAAATACCCCCAACCTAACACACACAGTGTTGTTGCAATAATATTTGCCGGTGTAGAGTTTGTTTTCGCAAACGGTTTATAAATATGTCCTAAAATATCTTGGATCATAAATCGCCCTACACGTGTACCCGCGTCAATCGTCGTTAAGATGAACAGCGCTTCAAATAAAATTGCGAAGTGGTACCAGAAGGCCATCATTGCTGTTCCACCAAGTACTTGTGAAAAAATGTAGGCCATTCCAATTGCTAATGTTGGTGCTCCTCCTGTACGAGACAATATCGTTTGTTCTCCCACATTTACAGCAAGCTCTTTCAATTCATTCGGTGTAATTGCAAATCCCCAAGAAGAAATAACTTGGGCCGCTTGTGCTACATCTGTGCCAATAAGAGCCGGCGGACTGTTAATTGCAAAATATGTTCCTGGTGTTAATACACATGCTGCAATCATCGCCATCGCCGCAACAAAGGACTCCATTAACATTGCACCGTAACCGATGGGTTGTGCGTGTCCTTCACTTTCAATCATCTTCGGTGTCGTGCCAGAAGAGACTAGGGCATGGAATCCAGATACAGCACCACATGCGATTGTAATAAATAAGAATGGAAATAGGTTCCCGGAAAATACCGGTCCTGTTCCATCGATAAACTTAGACACAGCTGGCATTTGTAAATCTGGTGCTACAATAAGAATACCAACTGCTAATCCAACAATTGTCCCAACTTTTAAAAATGTACTTAAATAATCACGAGGAGCAAGCAACATCCACACTGGAAGTGCAGAAGCGATGAAGCCATATACAATCAGCATAATTGCAATTGTTTCTCCCTTAAAAGTAAACATACTTGCCAGTGCTGGGTTTTCCGCTACATACTGCCCTCCGACAAGAGATAAAAGAAGTAAAATAATGCCGATGACCGACCCTTCTCCAACACGGCCCGGACGAATATAACGCATGTAAACACCCATTAAAATTGCAATTGGAATGGTCGCCGCAATGGTAAACATCCCCCACGGACTACCAACAAGAGCCTTCACGACTACTAACGCTAATACTGCTAATAAAATAATCATAATACCTAGAATACCAATCATTGCAATAAATCCTGTCACAGGACCAATCTCTTCTTTAATCATTTCTCCTAACGATTTTCCATTACGTCTCATCGAAGCAAATAAAATCACGAAATCTTGGACAGCCCCGGCTACTACAACGCCAACAATGATCCAAAGTGTTCCTGGTAAATAGCCCATCTGCGCGGCTAAAATTGGTCCGACTAACGGACCTGCTCCCGCGATGGCCGCAAAGTGATGACCGAATAACACCCATTTATTTGTTGGAACATAATCTTTTCCATCATTTAAGGTCTCTGCGGGTGTTTTCCGATTATTATCAAGCTCAAATACTTTTCTCACAATAAATCTACTATAAAATCGATACGCAATAGCATATACAGAAACAGCGGCTACTAATAACCATACAGCATTAATAGTTTCACCTTGAGATAGGGCGATCACACCAAATCCAACCGCTCCTAATGCTGCAATTAATCCCCAAAGTAAAATCGACTTGAAAGCCTTCACATATAATTCCCCCTATACTATTTCTTAGAAGGAATTGTACTAAATTTTCTGAATATTTAATTTGAATCCTCCTTATCATGAAGGATTCTTATGTTAACATGTTGAAATTCATTCATAACTTGTCACAGTTCGACTTTATTTCGAAGTCTTTTTACATAATTTCGACTAACAGGAATTGGTTGGCTATCAGACTTTTCCAAATAAAGATTATATGTTCCGTTATAATAAGGCTTTAATTCTTGCACATACATAACGTTAATTAAATAACTTTTATGCACACGTAAAAAATCATATGCTGTTAATTTATTTTCCAGTTCTTGGAGTGTATATGTTGAAATATATTGATTATTCGTTGTGTAGATCGAAACTGTTTTATTTTCTTTATTTTTACTTACATATACAATATCTTCCGGAAAAATATATGTAATACCTTCATGACTTTCAATGGGAAGTTTACGCAACCGATTTTTCTCTTCACTTCTTTTTACTTGTTCCATCCTATCCAATAAAAACTGTAAATCTTCTTCCTGAAACGGTCGTAACAAGTAATAGAACGCTTGAAATCGAAAAGCTGTAATTGCCCCTTCTATGTCTGTGCCCATAAAGATAAATTTTGTATATAAACTTAACTGTTGTAATAAGCTGGAGAATTCAAATCCTGTACCATCCGTTAACTGCGTATCTAAAAAAATAAAATCGGGAGTATGCTTTTTTGTTATTTGTAAGGATTCCATTCCTGTTTGTGCTTCAAAACATTCTACATTCCGCATATTTTCTGTAAATGTTTCCATTAACTGATGTCTATTTTCTGATGATCCCGTTATAAGTAATATTTTCATCTGCCCAACCACCTAATTCTTTTGTCCATATGCCTTGTTGTATACATTCGCCTCTTTAAGAAACAATCCTTTTTTATATCCATATTTTCTATCCAATATACCATCCTTTTCCCAAAAGCAAAAAAAAGGGGATGCCTATAAGGCTCCCCCCTTTCGTTATACCAACTCCTGTTGCTTCGTTTCTTGTCCAAGTACCAGTACCGCAAGCGCTCCAATTAAAATAGAGACGCAAAAGATTGTAAAGATCAATGAAAGCGAAGCCTGCGAGGCAACAAGATAACCAACTAACAACGGACCGAGAATACCACCAATACGGCCAAACGCGGCAGCCATACCTGCCCCAGTACCACGAATTGCTGTCGGATATTGCTCAGGTGTATACGCATATAATGCACCCCACGCCCCTAAATTAAAGAAGGACAACAGCATCCCTGCTACCATCAGTGCCATAAATGACTCTGCTACTCCGAATAAATAAGCACTACATGCTGTACCAAGTAAATACGTAACTAGCACAAATTTACGGCCAAGACGCTCGATAAACCATGCAGCCGTAAAATAGCCTGGAAGCTGTGCCAACGTCATAATTAATACATACTGGAAGCTTTTTATTAAACTAAATCCTTTTAACACCATCACACTTGGCAACCAAAGGAACATGCCATAGTAGGAAAAGACAACGCAAAACCATAAAATCCATAACATAATCGTTGCTCTTCTATATTCTCCAGACCAAACCGACTTTATATTTGTAAAAACAGATTGTCTTTTCTCTACTTTTTCAAATTGCGGGGAATCCGGTAGGTTCCATCTTAAATACAGTGCATAAATGGCTGGAACGGCACTTAACACCATCGCTGCTTGCCAACCATACGTTGGAATTACAAAATAGGAAATAAGAGCCGCTATTAACCAGCCCCCAGCCCAAAAACTTTCTAATAGTACAACAATTTTCCCACGTTCATGTGCCTCAACACTTTCAGATACAAGTGTAGAAGCAACCGGTAATTCTCCGCCAAGCCCCATACCAATTAGAAAGCGCAGTATGATAAATACGGTCAATGTTGTTGATAAAGCAGTTAAACCACTACCGATAGAAAATAATAATAATGTCATAATAAAAACGGATTTCCGGCCTATCTTATCTGCTAATATTCCAAATAAAAGTGCTCCAACTGCCATACCAATGGAGTTTATACTTCCGATCCATCCCATCTCCTGGCTACTCAGTCCCCATTCTTTTTGCAATGCGACAATGACAAATGACAGCATACCAACATCCATTGCATCAAATAGCCAACCAAGTCCCGCTATACCAAGAAGCTTACGCTTTGAAATTTCTTTTACGTTCCCCACTAGAAGTCCTCCTCATACAGGTGTCTTTACACATCATTTTACACATGTGTATTGCATAAGTAAAATATTTTTCATTCCTTACATTTATCCCGCTATTCGCGGGCAGTAATACCTCTACCTCAAAGTTCGACAGGAAGCAAAGAAGTTAGGCGGGGGATAAACTGACCGTAAAATCCCGATTAGTCAGGGCTAATAGTCAGTGGGGATTAAGCATAAAAATTCCCTTTCAGCATTCCCATAAAGTGAAACTTCTATCAGTTCTCATCAGAACAAAAAAAAACGCCTCATACATAGGCGTTTCACACATTACTTTCATTCTCTTCTTCTATATAAATCCATTTTCATTTTTCGACATATAGCCGCAGCTATGGATAACAAAAGGTGACCTGCACTCGTTTTCTCTCTTTGTTTTCACTTAGCATGGGGCAGGAAAAGGATCTGACCGCTTCTATGCATGGCCGGATGCTCTCTCCCACCTAAAAAGAAGGCTTTTATGTCGTTTTTTTAATTTGTATTTATATATAGGACAGCTTATTCTAGTTATCATTCGACTTTTTCGAACGCATGACTTCTTTTAAAAACTCAACTAGCACAAGCTGACGACGCCAACGCGTTGGATTGCTACATAAACGGTAAAACCACTCTAAATGAATCGCTTGAATCCATTTCGGTGCACGCTTTACTTCTCCTGCCCAAACGTCAAGACTACCACCTACACCAACTGCTACTTTTGTTTGTAAGCGATGCTTATTATTTTGGATGAAAGTTTCTTGTCGTGGAAATCCAAGCGCAACAAGTAATAGATCAGGCTTTGCTTCTTGAATGCGAGCAATAATGTCCTCTTCTTGTTCTTGCTTAAAATATCCATCTTGCATACCGACAATTGATACGGCTGAATATGTGTTCGTTAAATGCTCAGCAGCCCCCTTCACAACGTGCGGTTTTGCTCCAAGTAAAAAGATAGACACGTGTTTATTCTCTTTTGATAACGTTGCAAATAGATCACTCATTAAATCAAAACCTGCTACACGTTCTTTTAATGGTGTTCCTAACATACCACTTGCCTTTACAACGCCAATTCCGTCCGGCGTAATAATATCCGCTTCTAGAAGTGTTTGATGGAAACTTGGATCCTTTTTCGCACACATTACAATTTCAGGGTTCGCTGTTACGACTTGAAATGTGTGGGCTTGTTCTGTTTCGAGCCGCTGCATGATATATTGAATCGTCTCTTCCATTGTCATCGTAGAGAAAGGGACACCTAAAATATCAATTGTTTGCACTGCCATAATTACAATCCTCTCTATTTCAAATATCTTTTCTATTTCGATAAAAGTTTTTTATACGCTTTATGAGTATCTTCATATAAATTTTGTAATGAGAATTGAGAAGATGCATGTCCATATAGACGCTCACCCATTGTTGCTAATTCACCATTTTCCCATTTTTCATACGCTTCCTCTAATGCACGTGCTAATGCATTTGCATCACCAGTTGGTATAATCCATCCATATGTGTTATCAACAATCAACTGTTCCATATCACCAACGTTTGTTGCAATCGATGTTAAGCGTTGATTTGCAGCTTCTAATAACACAAGCGGGAAACTTTCACTATACGATGTCAATAAACTAATATTTGCCGATGCATATAATTCTTTTACATCTGAACGATAACCTAAAAACAGCACTTTATCCTCTAAACCTTTCTGCCTTACCGCTTCTTTTAGTTCCACTTCACTTGGTCCGTCACCGACCAATAACACTTTCATGTTAGAAATTGTTATTTTTTGCAATGCTTCAAAGAGGATTTCATGCCCTTTCACCGGATGAAGACGCGCTACTTGAATCGTAGTAAATACACCTTCTTGTATGCCAAATTCAGTTAATTTGTTATAAGGTTTTGCTGGCATACTGTCATACTCAATTCCGTTATAAATTGTACAAATTTTATCTTCTGGTACACCGAGTGCTACCGTATTTTTCTTAAAACGTTCCGTGATTGCAAAAAATAAATCAACTTTCTTAAAAGAACGTAAATTTAACTTTGTAAAAATCCAACCTTTTAAACCACGCTTCATAAAGTCGAGGGTTGGATCACTATGAACCGTTGTTACCCATTTTGCACCTATCTTCCTTTTTAAAAGAGAAAGATAAAAATTCGCTCGTGCTCCATGTGTATGTACAATATCAAAACTTCTTTCATTAATAAATGTACGTATTTTTGAAAGAATAGATATATCATAACGCGATGATTGCGAAAAAACATGCACCTTGATTCCAAGCTCTCTTGCTTCTTTAGCAATAGAACCTTCTTCAAATACAGCTAGTTCAACTTCGTCTTTCGGAAACTGCGACAAAAGTGAAATAATATGCGTTTTTCCGCCGCCCTCTTCAGCTCCAGCATTCATATGCAACACTTTCATCTCTTTTTCCCTCCATCTTCATGTTCTCTTATACTTTACTATAACAAAAAATAAAAGCTAACGTGACGCTAGCTTTTATCCCACTATTCGTGAGGACAAATGATCAGTGGAGATGAAAAATCCCTCCACTGATCAAAGTTTCACTTTATTTCTCTATCATTCAATTTCTAAATCAACGATTAAATATGCCAAAATTACAGCAAAATAAATACTTACCCCAGGCGCTGTTAATACGTGACCTGCCATATAAGAAATTCCTAGCGCCAACCCTAACGCCGCTGCTAGCAATGCGTATTTTACTGTAAATACCTTTTTAAATCTTGTTACTAACACGAACAGAATTTTAACACCAAAATATAAAAACGGGATTAAAAGTAGACTGAAACCGATAATTCCAAATGCATAGAACCAATCATGGAAATCTCTTTCAATCAGTTTAGGACCCTCTGTAGGGTTATCTTCTGTAAGCTTATCGGTTTTAAAATTCCCAGCATACCCCATACCCAATAACTTTTGAGACATTGGTGCTTTTTCATAGTATTCTTTATGCACTTGTTGGAACAGTTCACGTCCGCTGAAAAGGATTGCTTGCGTCTCCTCTTTTTTCTCTTTTTCTACTTCCTTTTCTGTAGTAGAATTTTTACTGTGCTTCTTTTCTTCCGCCTTTTTTTCTGCTTGCTGTTTCTCAAGAACTTGGAAATGCAATCCCATATTTTTTATAAATGGAGAAGACGGTGTATACACAAGTGCTCCAGCAAAAACAGCCGCTGCAAGAATGCCGTTCAGCAAGTATGGTTTCTTTTGCTGACTTTTACGCTGTAAAAACGCTTGCGTAAAGCACATAAAAATTGCGATAACAAATGTAGCAAAAATAGCTCCAATCCCTACTTTTGTACCAATTGCAAAAAGTGAAAAGATGGTTAAAATAGATGGAATCCAAAAATAACTTTTAGCCACGCTAGTCGTTTTTTCAATTGAATATAAAACGACTAGCGGGCATATGATCGCTAAAATGGACCCCAATTCATTTCCCGCATAAAACCAACCGCGTGAACCAAGTTTCAACCAACCATAACTATTAGAATCTGTTCCAGTTGCAATCGAAACAACCATCACGATATTTATGATTAATGTTGAATACACAATATAATTTCGCATTTTTGGATACGTAGTTTCTTTTGCTTTTAATGACTTAAATACAAAGATGTAACAAGTAAGCATAATGAATGGGTATAAAGATTTTGCTATAAACTTAACTTCTTCCCCTATTATAATAGGTTCTTTTACAAGTTTATTATTTACAAAACCTATAGCCAAAACAATCCCGACTACAATTAAATAGATAATATATTTACGGTTTTCTTTTTCTCTTGCTTGAAGCAAAATATAGATCCCACCAAGAGCCATTACAAATAAACGCGTTATAATTCCAATTGTTGTATCGATTTTTAAAACTAAAATACAAAATGATGTAAGTAAATCTAAAATTGGCTGTAGCATAATAAAAACCAGCAGAAAATGCTCAAATTTATTACCTAAACTATTATTCCTTAACATCTCGAACCTCCGTAACTATCATTACCTTCTCTTATCTCAATTTATCCCGCTATTTGCGGGCAGTAATACTCCCGCCTCAAAGTTCAGAAGAAAGCAAAGAAGTTAGGCGGGGGATAAACTGCCTGTAAAAGCCCGATTGGTGAGGGCTAATAATCAGTAGGGGATGAAAAAAAAACCACTGATTGAAGTTTTACCTTATACGAATTATTATACTTATCTCAAATATTGATTATAACATAACTTCTTAATTAACTATTTGATATTTACGCCTTTTATAAGACATATCAATCGTATTTTCAAACGCTTTCTTTTCGTATTTTTTCGTTTTTTTTACATGTAACGGAAAGTAATTGTTATTTTCATAACTTTAGTGTATATTTTTCTCCGGAGCATCTTTAGGAGGAAGGGATTAGAGCCATGTTGTTAATCGAAATATTTACGTTTCTCGGCATTGTCGCCGCTGCCATTTCTGGTACATTAGTTGGTTTAAAGAAAGATTTGGATTTATTTGGTGTCCTTTGTTTAGCTGTAGCTACTGCACTGGGTGGCGGAATTATTCGTGATATTATGATTGGTAACTTACCTCCCGTAGCGTTTGTACAACCAATTTACTTTTTTGTCAGTGTATTAGCAGCCCTGTTTACTTGTATGTTTTTTGAACGTATTAATAAACTTCAAGTTGTGATTATGCTTTCAGATGCGGTTGGTTTAGGCGTTTTTACCGCTATTGGTGCAAATGCAGCTATGACACATCATGTCAATGCCTCGTTTTTAGTTGTTTCGATGGGTGTTATTACAGGTATTGGTGGAGGGATTATGCGTGACATTTGTGCACAAGATATCCCATATGTATTTCGCAAAGAAATTTATGCAATTGCTTCTATTTCAGGCGCAATTAGCTTCCTAATTACGTATGAAATGGGTGCGCACGTATTAGCCTTTTATATTTGTTTACTAGTAACCTTCACTATACGTGTTGTTACCGTTATATATAATGTGCATTTTCCAGTCTTCTTTAAAACTCATGCAAAAGCACATAAAAGCCATTAAGAGAATTCCATTTGAATTCTCTTAATTTATTATTGTGTGATTTGTAGCAATAATATATATAAATACAAATTAAAAAACTGACATAAAACCCTTCTTTCTAGGTGGGAGAGAGCATCCGACCATGCATAGAAGCGGCCAGATCCTTTTTCTGCCCAGACATAGTGAAAACAAAGAGAGAAAACGAGTGCAGGTCACCTTTTGTTATCCATAGCTGCGGCTTATATGTCGAAAAATTAAAATGGATTTATATATATGAAAAGAAGTAATCTCAGTGAATGAGCTACATAGCCAAAGAAAGAACACAAAATAAAACTCACCACTCCTTAGGAATGGTGAGTTTTATTTTACTTTTTAAAGAACAGCTTTTGACAATAGAAAGATATCGTATATACACCAAAACTTTGTAAAATAAAAAGGCTTGGTATAGTTAAATTACCATATACAATATCCTTATTAAAAAATTCCATTCCAATGTATCCTGCTAGAAGTAATAATAACAACATGTAGTTTCCGCTCTTTTGCTTCTGAATAAGAAAATGTAAAAGTGCGATTGCCATAAATAAGGTTACGGCTATATATATAAGTTTTTCGCCTTTTAATATTGTCTTTTGTGACGCCTGTCCTATATCCAATTGAACAGAAGCCAATCGTTCTGTTTCTAACTCTTTTAACTTTTGATTTAAACGATCTTTCATACTTTGCGTCTGAACGGTTTCTTGTTCACTACGTTGCTCTCCGATTAAAACGGACTGAACATATGCCTCATTAGAAAATGCATACTGTGGCATGTCCATTGCTTGAAGGCCATAACTTACACCAAAATGTACAGCGTAAAACAAGATAACAGTTCCCGTCATTTTTAACAATATTTTTTGTTTTTCTGCACTTTGTAATAGCTCTACTAACAGAACATATACAATCAATAAAATAAGTACAAATACTCCCACTGGGTGAATCATATTGCTAAAAGCAAACAATATTGCTGCACATACCCACATATAAGAATGACTTAGCCCTTTATGTAGCAATATATAACATGCAAAATAAAATAAAAATACAGCCAATGGCTCCCCGGTTAAATGCGAGCAAAAAAGGATATTCGGCAAATACAGTGCATAAAATATCGCCGCAATTCGGCCACATTCTTCTTGGAACAAAATCGTTGCAATTCGATAAATGAAAAACGCTGTTCCTGCACAATATAAAATATTAAATAGCTGTAAAACAAATGTTGCATCTCCAAATATACGAATCAATAATGATTCGTATACAATGAAAGGCAATTCGCCGACAAACTCTATACCGCTATTTCCTAATGCAAGTTGTTTTGCCGATTCATACATACCCTTCACATCACCTATAAGTGGGGTTTCAATAAAAAGAACCGTTCCCATCCTCACGAGCACCGTTATGCTTATAAGAAAAATAAGAAATTGTTTATCTGTAAACCGATACTGCAAAATGGATGCAACTAGTAACAGAAGAATAACGAAAATGGATAATATAATCGCTAAACTCGCGGAGCTTCCTCCGAAAAATTGCTTGCTTCCTTCAAAGGCGTTCCAACAAGAATAAGCAAAAAAAGCAAGCATAATTCCAATAATTGTTTTACTAAAAAAAGATGAAAAACCTGTTTGTATGTGATTCATATGTATGCTGCACCTCTATTTCCATTCATAACAAAACGATTCTATCACGAATATGGACATGGCAGGTAGGGAATTTACATGACAAAATCATAGTAAGCACTTTTCACTTGCAATGTAAGCGAAACCTCTTTTACACTACAATCTATACAAAACAAATTAAAAAACCGACATAAAATCCTTCTTTTTAGGTGGGAGAGAGCATCCGGCCATGCATAGAAGCGGTCAGATCCTTTTCCTGCCCCATGCCAAGTGAAAACAAAGAGAGAAAACAAGTGCAGGTCACCTTTTGTTATCCATAGCCACGGCTATATGTCGAAAAATCAAAATGGATTTATATGCATAGACGTACAAAAACATTCTATTTTACTAAAAGAAACCTTTTCTGCCTTTCATTCATTTAACTTACGAATGAGCTTCAAGAAGGACTAGCAGCCCTTTTATCCCCTTCTAACGGGCAATAAAACTCCCACTAACAGAAGACTAAGAGATATGCCACCATGATGTAAACAAGATAAAGAGGAGTAGATTATATGGAAAAGAAATTTATGAGGGAATCAAAAGCAATAAAAACAACACGAGTTTTTCCCAATGACTTAAACAACCATCAAACATTATTTGGAGGAAAATTATTAGCGGAAATTGATAGTATTGCCTCTATTGCAGCCGCACGTCATAGCCGTAAGCATTGCGTAACTGCATCCATTGATTCTGTTGATTTTTTAACTCCAATTCACCAAACTGATTCCGTTTGCTACGAAGCGTCCGTTTGCTATACTGGTAGATCTTCTATGGAAGTATTTGTGAAGGTTATTGCAGAAAATCTACTAGCAGGAGAACGACGAATTGCTGCAACTTGCTTCATCACGTTTGTTGCGATAAAAGATAATAAACCATCCTCCGTCCCACAAGTGATTCCAGAAACAGAAGAAGAGCATTGGTTATATAACACGGGTGCTGAACGAGCGGAAAAACGTAAAATAAACCGCCTAAAAAGTAAGGAAATGGCGGAAGTATTAACATTGAATAAACCTTGGAGCGTATAAAGTGAAACTTTGATCAGTGGGGGATTACGGCCCGCGAATAGCGGGATAAACGTTTTATAATGCTATTGAGTCGCCTTAGCATATATATTTAATTTTACAATATATCCCTTTATTTATTGACTGTTATGGATATTTTGTAATGTCGATTATACGTCTCATTGCTTCCTACGGGATTATACGCACTATACAAATATAGATAGGAAACATACAAATGCTTCAGTCCCATGTAGACTGGGGCATTTGTTTTATCCCGCTATTTGCGGGCAGTAAGACCCCCACCTCAAGATTCAGAGAGAAACAAAGAAGATAGGTGGGGGATAACTGCCCGTAAAAGCCCGATTGGTGAGGGCTGATTATCAGTGGAGGATGAAGAAAACCCCTACTGATAAAAGTTCCACTTTATCGCATTCATGTATCTCCTTAAACAAGCAATAGTTGATTTACAAAGTTTATCTGCAGTAAACTTATATCCATAGTGATCGACTATGAAAATCACTTTATCACCTACGGAGGAATATCCAAATATTTTTAATCGAATATACAAAAAAATTTTATTTTAGTAATTAATATGATCATCACGAAAGGTGAAATTATGCAAAAATCACTTGTCTCAAATATTTTCTATAAAATATTACTCAACACCTTTAATATCATTCTGCCAATTTTAGTAGGTCCTTACGCATATCGAACGCTTGGGGCCAATTCAATGGGAACAGTTAACTTTGCTGAAACAGTTTTTAATTACTTTTTCATTTTTGCTGTATTTGGTGTATATCAATATGGCTTACGTGAAATCAGCTTAGTAAAAAATGACAAGAAAAAAGTCTCACAATTGTTTACAAGTTTATATGTTATTAACTTCACAACCAGTATTCTGGCTTTAATAGCATTTATACTCTGTAGTTATATTGGATATGGCGATAAGGACTTATTTCCTGTACTGCTCATTTTTGGATTCAATTTTATTTCAAATATGTTTTATGTAGAATGGTTCAATGAAGCACATGAAAATTATGATTTTATTACGAAGAAAACCGTTGCTGTCCGTCTTATTTATGTTGTGCTTCTTTTCACTTTTATTCATGGAGCGGATGACTATAAGCAATTTGCTGGTTTATTAGTTCTATCGACATTTTTAAATCATTTTATCAGTTTTATATATGTGAAACGCCGGGTTCCGTTTGATTTTTCAAATTTGACGATTATCCCACATTTAAAACCTTTATTTTTAGTTGTTATCTTTTCAAATGCCAATCTCTTATACACGCAATTAGATCGTCTATTCTTAGGAGAATATGCTGGAAAGGCTGCAGTTGCTTTCTATGTCATGGCTTTTCAAATTATGACCATTATTAATACACTTATGTTAAGCGTTATTCAGGTTACGATTCCAAGACTCTCTTATTTATCAGGAAACGCTACGGAAAAGGAATATGAAACGTTACTAAATAAAATCTCTCAAGTATATTTCATTACCCTCTTCCCCGCTGCTATTGGTCTCATGATTATTGCTCATGAAGCTGTTATTATTTACGGCGGAAACGAGTTTGCTAATGCTGGTAGCACACTCATGGTTTTTGCATTGTATATGATTTCAGTAGGAATCGAATCTATTTTGGCGAATCAAATTATTTATGTAAAAAAGAAAGAAAATATTTTAATACGCTTTTTATTCATTTGTGGTTTCATAAACCTTGTATTAAATATTGCACTTATATTCTTTCATGTACTTACACCAACCACAGCAATTATCACAACAACAATTGCCAACTGTTTGTTAATTACATTTGAGTATATATACGTAAAAAAGAAATTAACAGTCAATTATACATTGTTCGATATGCAGAAGCTAAAGTATCTCTTTTATTCACTTACATTTTTACCATTAGCACTGGCTGTTCGCGTCGTAATCCCTGGGCAGATCCTACAAGTTATCGTTACAATTTTAACATGTGGATTCGCCTATGCCCTTATTCTATGGATAACGAAAGATGCAATTCTCCTCATGCTTTTAGAAAAAATGAAAGCAAAATTTAAGAGATCTTGATATAAGTGAAGGAGCTGTTACAATTGAAATTTTCTTTAATCATGGCCACTTGTGGCAGACGTGATGATATTATAGATTTACTAAAATCGTTAGAAAAACAAACATACCAAAATTTCGAGCTCATTGTAGTTGATCAAAATGACAATCCAATTTCTGATCTCTTCGAAGGCTATAAGGAGAAATTTTCTATCAACTACATTTATACACCTATTAAAGGGTTATCTCGTGCACGAAATAAAGGATTAAAAGTAGCTGATGGTGACATTATAACTTTCCCAGATGACGATTGCATTTATGAAACAGACGTATTAGAAAGGATCCTAGAAACGTTTGAAAAAAATGTAGATATTCATTTTATATCAACAAATACTACCAATGTTGAAAAAACAGGGTCATTAATAAATGCACCGAAAACGGATATTATTTTAAATAATAAATACGGATTCATGGGGCCGTCTTTTGCACTATTCTTTACGAAGCAATTTGTACAAGATGTTGGTACGTTTGATGAAGATTTAGGGGTCGGATCAGGCACAATTTACGGAGCTGGTGAAGAAACTGACTTCGTACTTCGTGGTATGAAAAACGGATATACAGGTGTATTTAAGAAAGATCTTTTCGTATATCATCCAGTTAAAGAAGAAATTATTAATGAACAATCATTAAAAAGGGCCATTTCCTATGCTAGTGGTTTCGGAAGAGTCATTCGCTTACATTATGGATTCCCTTACTTTTTACGTGCGACTGCCGCCGCTTCATTCCGTACGATGCAAAACATTTCTAACGATAAACGAAAATTTCACGCAAATCGCTTAAAAGGAATCATTCGAGGATACTTCAAATAAGGTGCAACCGTTCAATGGCGGAACGGTTGCCATTTTTTATTAAACATATAACCACTATTCGAAATTCATGTTTTTTACTTACTTTTTTGTATGTACGTTTTAAAACAATTAATTCTTCCCTTCCATAAATAAAATGGTCTCCTTTAATCCATTACGATAAGGTGTCCTTGGCACTTTACCAATATAGCGCTCATATTTTTCTCCGCTTAATACAACCGGTTCTTCTGTCAAATATAACATTTCTACAAACTCCCTCATCTGTTTATCAAATAAGCCAAGCAATCTTATCATACCTTTTTTTACAGTCATTACCGATTTTGTATATCCAGTTAATTCTCTTATATGTTGAATCATCTCTTCTCCTGTAATCACACCACAACCTGGTATGTTCCAATTCTGTCCATATGCTTCATCACGTAATGCTAATTCAACAATAGCTTTAGCGCCATCTGGTGTAAAAATATATTCTCTTGCAAGCCGCTTATCTCCAACAAAGTTAGCCATCTTATTTGCAAGAACACTTTGTAACGTATGATGAATAAGCGTACTTTCCGCATTTGGACCATAAAAATCTGGGAAATGAGCAATAAGTACTGGTACCTCGTATTGTTTTGCCATCATCTCAAGTTGTAATCGAATTTTCCCCTTTTTTGTATGAGGATGCTTTTCTACTTTTTCTGTTACTTGCTCTTGTCCTTGCCTTCCATACGCATAAATATTATCCACCATCGCTAATTTAATTCCGTAATACTTTGTTGTTTCTAATATATTTTTTAATAGCTTTTGCTGCTGCATTTCCCAATTTGTATACGGAATATTTACAGCATGAAAAATGACATCGACACCTTTGGCCGCTTCCATTACATTCGATTGCTGAAATACATCGCCGGTCATTATTTGTACTTTTTCTTCTCCATAAAATAACTTTTCCAATTTCTTCTTATTCCTTGCAAAAGCAACCACATCAATCCCCCGATTACATAACTCCTTTGTAATTGCATACCCCATTGCTCCAGATGCTCCCATTACTAAAGCCTTTTTCATTATAATTCCCCCTTTAATTAACCGCTGTTCAATTAAGTGTAAAAAGAAAATCACTTACATAAGAAGCGATTTCACAATAAAATCCACATGCGAAGCGGCTAGCGTTTGCACATCTTCAAACGTTTGATCACATCTACAATAATGCGATACAAATCCATGTAATGATAAAAAGACAGACCATATTGTCATGATATTTATATTTCCATGACAAAGAGATGATATGACAGTGGCAAATTTTTCATAACTTACATTTGGTCCATCTGCTAGCCACTCTTTTAATTCATCATCTTTAATAAGAAACATCATTTCATAATGACTTTGATTTCGCAGACCAAATTCAATAAAGCCAAGTAAAACTGCTTTTAGTTGCTCTTCCTGCTGTAGGTCTTGAGCTGTAACTTCATCTAATTTTTGATCTAATAATTGAAAGTCTTGCTCAATCATTGCATAAAAGAGCTCTGCTTTATTTTTAAAATGATAATAGAGCGAACCGTGACTATATCCTAATTCTGTTGCAATCTTACGCATTGAAGTATGCTGATATCCTTGTTTTATAAACAATTCTCTCGCTGCATTCATAATCATTTCTCTTGTTAACTCTTGTTTAACTGCTCTTCTTGGTGACATTTCTCATACCTCACAATTTAATTAACCACCGTTCAATTACATTATATTCCTTTTCCGAAAATAAGCAACCCCATTCTTGAAAAAATATACAATTTGAAAGGATAGCATTATATCCAAGAATTTAGTATCATGATTCAAGATACTATTTCAGCATGGACGGAGGACACTATGAGTTTATTAACAGTAGAAAACCTAGGTCATACATTTGGTGACCGCACATTATTTAAAGATGTATCACTACGTTTATTAGCAGGAGAACATGTTGGATTAGTCGGCGCAAACGGCGTTGGTAAATCAACATTTATGAATATTATTACAGGACAGCTTATTCATGATGACGGACGTGTAGAGTGGACGCCTGGTACACATTACGGATATTTAGATCAACACACCATTTTAACGGCTGGAAGAACCATTCGCGACGTACTAACAGATGCATTCTTACCTTTATTTGAAAAAGAAAAAGAGTTAAATACGATTGCCGAAAAAATGGGAACTGCCACACCAGAAGAATTAGAAGAACTACTTGAGCAAATGGCGAACGTGCAAGATGCACTTGAAGCAGGTGGCTTCTACTTATTAGATATTAAAATTGAAGAAGCGGCACGCGGTCTTGGGATTGATGCAATTGGTTTAGATCGTGATGTTTCTGCATTAAGCGGTGGACAACGTACGAAAGTATTGCTTGCAAAGCTATTACTGGAACAACCAGAAGTACTATTACTAGATGAGCCAACCAACTATTTGGACGTTGAACATATTCAATGGCTAACAAACTATTTAAAAGAATATCCACATGCGTTTCTTTTAATTTCCCATGATACAGAATTCATGAACAAATGTGTCGATGTTATTTTCCATCTAGAATTTTCAAAAATGACGCGTTACACAGCAACATATGAGAAATTTTTAGAGCTAGCAGAAATGAATAAAAATCAACATTTAAACGCCTACCAAAAACAACAAGAATTTATTAAAAAACAAGAAGATTTCATTTCAAAAAACAAAGCGCGTTATTCAACAACAGGACGTGCGAAAAGCCGCCAGAAGCAGCTTGATCGTATGGAACGTATTGATCGCCCAGAAACAGCGATCAAACCAGAATTCTCGTTCAAAGAATCCCGTGCAAGCAGCCGTTTTGTCTTTGAGGGTGAAGATGTAGAAATTGGTTACACACATCCACTACTACCAAAATTAACAATGGCAATTGAGCGCGGTGAAAAAATCGCAATTGTTGGATGTAATGGTGTTGGTAAATCAACATTACTAAAAACAATTCTTGGAAAAATCAAACCATTAGGCGGGAAAACTAGTCTTGGCGATTTCCTGGAGCCAGCATACTTTGAGCAAGAAGTAAAAGCAGATAATTTAACACCAATCGATGATGTGTGGAATACATTCCCACATTTAGATCAGCATCAAGTTCGTGCGATGTTAGCAAGATGTGGTTTAAAAAATGAACATATCTCTCGCCCATTGAGTCAATTAAGTGGTGGAGAACAAGCGAAAGTCCGCTTATGTAAATTGATGGGTGAAGAAAGCAACTGGTTGCTATTTGATGAGCCGACGAATCACCTTGATGTGACAGCGAAAGAAGAGCTAAAGAAGGCTCTTAAAACATATAAAGGAACGATTCTTCTCGTATGTCACGAACCAGACTTTTATGAAGATTGGATAACAAAAGTTTGGAATGTAGAAGAATGGGCACAAGCTAATAACTAATAAAAAAGGTGGATTCACTATGATCCACCTTTTTCTTATTATGAAATTATACGTTTCACGTAATTTTTATATTATAGTATCCAGCTAACCTCAATTGAAAATCTTTCAAATCAGCATATGCCCTTAAGTTTGCTAACATTCCTTGAATCACTGGTATTCTTGGATTTGGCAACCTCATTTCAGCTTCCAAAACATCTAAAGTAACTAACAACTCATCATTTTCTAATTGATCTGCTAGTGTGCGTTTGAACGTAACAATTTCCTGTAAAAAATGCTCTTTGGCTTGCTCTTTAATAATCTCTGAACTACCAAATAATTGGTTCATTTTCTCTTCCTGCAAAACGGGCATGTCCTCAGAATGTACAAGCCCCTCTACAAGATCATCCATTCTCTTTAAAATAAATGTAGAGACGTGAGCCAAGTCTATTTCTATCGCGTGTAAAATAATTAGTTCTAAATATCCTCGGCATATCAACTCTACCATAACCACAAGGTCTAATATATATGGAATAACTTTTTGACCATAAATAGATAATAAGTTATTTCGATAAAAGGCATGCGACTCTAACTTCATTTTCACCATTAAAGCCTCTACTTCTTTATTAAACGGGATTGCATTTTCCCTCGCATATATAATAAGAAATTCCTTATGTTTTTGGACATCATTAAACTGACAATACAATTGTTTTTTAAACTTTTCACGTGGTAGCAAAGATTCTTCATCAATAGCCATCATCTTTTTATGGATTTTTTCATAATAATATCGGAGTGTCGCTAATAACAATTCATCTTTTGATTTGAAATATAAATAAAACGCTCCCTTTGATATTCCACATGCTGTTACGATTTCTTGTACTGAAGTTGCACTCATACCCTTAGTCGCAAATAACTTCATTGCCATTTCGATAATTAAACGTTCTTTTTCTTTCATTTTTTTCTCTCTCTCCTATTTTTTCAAAAACGCTTATACCCGCATTATAAAATTCTATCATAACATTACAAATTTTCTCGTTTTACCATACCATGCTTTTTCATTGACGATTGACCACTCAGTCAGTTATATTATGTATTAGACTGACCAGTTGGTCAATATTTATTATAAAAAGGAGTGCAAACATGAACAAACTCATTAACTTTTCGTTAAAAAATAAGTTCGCAGTTTGGCTATTAACCATTCTTGTTACCATTGCAGGAATTTATTCTGGCCTTAATATGAAGTTAGAAACAATTCCTGATATTACAACACCTGTTGTAACAGTAACAACGGTTTATCCTGGTGCTACACCAGCGGAAGTAGCAGATAAAGTATCTAAACCGATGGAACAACAACTGCAAAATTTGAGTGGAGTCAACGTTGTAAGTTCTTCCTCTTATCAAAATGCTTCTTCTATTCAAGTAGAATATGATTTTGATAAGAATATGGAAAAAGCGGAAACTGAGATTAAAGAAGCACTCGCAAATATGAAATTACCAGAAGGTGTGCAAGATCCAAAAGTTTCTCAAGTAAACTTTAATGCCTTCCCTGTTATTTCATTGAGCATAGCAAGTAAAGATGAATCTTTAGCTACCTTAACTGAAAAAGTGGAAAAAACGATTGTCCCAGGATTAAAAGGACTTGATGGTGTCGCATCTGTTCAAATTTCAGGACAACAAGTAGACGAAGTACAACTTGTCTTTAAACAAGATAAGATGAAAGAATTAGGTTTAAGCGAAGATACAGTTAAAAATATCATTAAAGGTTCTGATGTTTCTGTACCGCTTGGATTGTATACATTTAAAGATACGGAAAAATCAGTTGTCGTAGATGGCAATATTACAACACTCTCAGCATTAAAAGAAATGAAGATTCCTGCTGTTCCTTCAACAGGTGGCCAAGGTAACCCAGGAGCAGGGGCTCAATCACCACAGATGAATCCAGCTGCAGCTGGCGGTATCCCTACTGTTACGTTAGAAGAAATTGCCGATATTAAAGAAGTAGGAAAAGCAGAGTCCATTTCTCGTACAAATGGAAAAGAAGCTATTGGCATTCAAATCGTTAAAGCATCTGATGCTAATACAGTTGATGTTGTAAATGCTGTAAAAGATAAAGTAAAAGACTTTGAAAAGAAATATAAAAACCTAGAAATCATCTCAACATTTGACCAAGGTGCACCAATCGAAAAATCAGTTGAAACAATGCTCAGCAAAGCAATCTTTGGTGCAATCTTCGCCATTGTAATTATTATGTTGTTCTTACGAAACATCCGAACAACATTGATTTCTGTCGTTTCTATACCACTTTCTTTATTAATTGCTGTTTTATTACTAAAGCAGATGGATATTACACTTAATATGATGACACTTGGAGCGATGACCGTTGCCATTGGGCGCGTTGTCGATGATTCAATCGTTGTTATTGAAAATATTTACCGACGCATGTCCTTATCAGGCGAAAAATTAAAAGGTAGAGACTTAATTCGCGAAGCAACAAAAGAGATGTTTGTTCCAATTATGTCTTCAACAATTGTAACAATTGCAGTCTTTTTACCTCTTGGACTTGTAAAAGGTATGATTGGTGAAATGTTCTTACCGTTTGCTTTAACAATTGTCTTTGCCTTATTAGCTTCGTTACTTGTAGCAGTTACAATTGTACCAATGCTAGCACATTCTTTATTCAAAAAGGAAAGTACAAGAGAAAAACATGTACATCATGAAGAAAAACCAAGTAAATTAGCAAATGGATATAAACGCCTGCTTGCATGGGCGCTAAATCATAAAATTATTACATCTAGCATCGCTGTTCTTTTATTAGTAGGTAGCCTTACACTTGTACCAATTATTGGGGTAAGTTTCTTACCATCTGAAGAAGAGAAAATGATTATTGCAACGTACAACCCTGAACCAGGGCAAACATTAGAAGACGTTGAAAAAATAACAACAGAGGCAGAAAAACACTTCCAAGACAAAAAAGATGTAAAAACAATTCAGTTCTCATTAGGTGGAGAAAACCCAATGAGCCCAGGACAAACAAATCAAGCTATGTTCTTCGTTCAGTATGACAATGACACGAAAAACTTTGAAAAAGAGAAAGAACAAGTTGTCAAAGACTTACAAAAAATGACAGGTAAAGGTGAATGGAAAAACCAAGATTTCGGAGCTAGCGGAGGCAGCAACGAAATTAAGCTATACGTATACGGAGATAGCTTAGAAGACATCAAACCTGTCGTAAAAGATATTCAAAATATCATGAAAAAGAATAAAGATTTAAAAGATATCGACTCTAGTATTGCAAAATCCTATGCAGAATACACATTAGTCGCAGATCAAGAAAAACTAAGTAAAATGGGCCTAACGGCTGGCCAAATTGGAATGGGACTTTCTAATCAACATGATCGCCCTGCTCTCACAACAATTAAAAAAGACGGTAAAGATATTAACGTCTATGTAGAAGTAGAAAAACAAAACTATGAAACTGTTGATGATTTAACAAACCGTAAAATTGAAACACCACTTGGCACTGAAGTAGCTGTTAAAGACGTCATGACTGTAAAAGAAGGCGAAACTTCCAACACAGTAACACACCGTGATGGACGTACCTATGCAGAAGTGACTGCTAAATTAACGACAGATGATGTTTCAAAAGCATCAGCTTCCGTCCAAAAAGAAGTAGATAGAATGGACCTTCCTACTGGCGTAGACGTTTCTATGGGCGGTGTCACAGAAGATATTCAAGAATCATTCACACAACTTGGCTTAGCTATGCTAGCTGCGATTGCAATTGTATACTTCGTTCTTGTTGTTACCTTTGGCGGTGCACTAGCACCATTTGCGATTTTATTCTCGCTACCATTTACAATTATCGGGGCTCTCGTTGCACTATTGATTTCTGGTGAAACATTAAGTGTATCAGCAATGATTGGGGCGCTTATGTTAATCGGTATCGTTGTAACGAACGCTATCGTTTTAATTGACCGTGTGCTTCATAAAGAGCGCGAAGGACTCTCTACTCGTGAAGCGCTACTCGAGGCTGGTGCAACTCGCTTACGTCCAATTTTAATGACAGCAATTGCAACGATTGGAGCGCTTATCCCACTTGCACTAGGATTTGAAGGAAGCGGCTTAATTTCAAAAGGACTTGGAGTAACCGTAATTGGTGGATTAACAAGTTCAACATTATTAACGCTTCTTATTGTTCCAATTGTATACGAGGCTTTGAGTAAGTTTAAAAAGAAAAAGAAAACAGTAGAATAAAAAAATGACCTCGCATATAGCGAGGTTATTTTTTATTTCCAAACAAGATTAAAAAATCTCCATATCCTTCTTTCTCTAACTCTTCTCTCGGAATAAACCGAAGCGCCGCTGAATTAATACAGTAGCGTAATCCATTGGGGCCAGGACCATCCGGGAATACATGACCTAAATGAGAATCTCCTTCTTTACTTCTCACTTCTGTACGTGTCATATTGTGGCTGACATCCATTTTCTCTTTTACACTCGCCGACATAATAGGCTTTGTAAAACTCGGCCAACCACATCCACTATCGAATTTATCAAGTGAAGTAAAAAGTGGCTCACCTGAAACGATATCTACATAAATGCCTTCCTGTTGATGATTCCAAAATTCATTTTGAAAAGGAGGCTCTGTTCCATTTTCTTGTGTTACATGAAACTGCATATCTGTTAATCGTTCTTTTAAATGAGCGTTATCTCTTGGCCAATGTTGTTTAATAAAAGCATCACGGCCTGATCCTTGGCGATATAACTCATAGCGGAATGTATTTTTCTTATGATACCCTTGATGATACTCTTCAGCTGGATAAAACGTAGCAGCAGGAAGAATCTTTGTAGCGATTGGCTTTGTAAAGCGTCCACTCTCAACAAGCGCTATTTTTGACGCCTCCGCTTGTTCACGTTGCTCTTCATTATGATAAAAAATTACGGTTTCATAAGATTGCCCACGATCATGAAATTGACCTCCTACATCGGTTGGATCAATCTGTCTCCAATACATACCTAACAGTTTTTCGTATGGCATTTTATTGGCATCAAAGGTAATTTGTACTGCTTCATAGTGCCCTGTTGTTTCTGAACAAACCTCTTTATAAGTCGGGTTCTCTTTATGCCCACCCGTATAACCTGAAACGATCTGTATAATGCCTTCCATCTCTTCAAATGGTGAAACCATACACCAGAAACATCCTCCAGCAAACGTAGCCAGTTCTATCTTTTCAGTTATAGCCATTTTTTCACCCCAATTATTTATTCTCCTTACAGTATGGCATACAAGGATAGAAGTTATAAAAGAAAAAGCATCGATATCCGATGCTTTTTCTCATACTCTCTATTTTTCAGCAGAATTTTTTTCTTTCTCATCACTCGTCACTTCTAATACATCTAGTAAAAATATAAAGATTGGAATACCAATAATTAGTCCCCAGACACCTAAGAAGTGTTCCGAGAAAATTAACACCATAAAGGTATAGAAAATTGGTAGGTTTGTTTTTTGAGACATGAATTTTGGATTTAGTACATAACTTTCAAGTGCATGAATCACAGCAACAATAATTAATATATAGACAACATATGTGATACTGCCAATATTATAAGCAATCATACAAAGCGGGAATAGTGAGATAATCACACCTGCCACTGGAATTAGACCTAGCAAGAAGATCATTAATGCTAAACCAAGCAATTGCGGGAATCCTAAAATCCATAAAGCAATAACAGATAAAACACAATTAACAACTGCAATTAAAAATTGGGCTTCAATTACTTTACCAAAAGAACGAGCAAATTTTCTTCCGAAATATTCAATCTCAGTATAGAAAATTGCTAGCCTGCTCCCTTTAAATTTTGCAGTAAATGCAACAATACGAGATTTCTCTAATAAGAAAAATAAACTTAAAATCATGGAAAGTAAAAATTGCAATCCAACTTTTCCGACATTGGCAATTGATTTATAGATAATATCGACGCCTTGTTCAATATATTTAGAAAGTTCCATATGGTTAATTGTAGAAAGTAAATATTTAATAATTTCATTATCCGGTGGGTTTTTGTAGAATACATTGAACTGATAGATTAATTGTGAAATTTGTACAGTCAATACTGGTAAATATCTATATAATGTAATAGCGATGCCACCCACTAACATCACATATAAAAAGGCAATAATAATTTTTCTATTAATCGGCATAAAGTGATCAAACTTACGAGAAATAAACTTCTGGAATCGATCCATCAAATACGTAAGAATAAACGTAATTAATATTAAATTAAACATACTTCGTAGCCCGTATAACATAAGGGCCAGTAAAAGTAGTACAAGTAATCTCTGAAATCCTTTACTTTGAAACAGGTTTTTCATTTGCATAATCGACGAGTGATCTCTCCTGTCCTATAAATCATGTTACTTTCTATTTTACAATACAATGGCCCTTTTCAGAACGCATTATATAAAGTATTAACGAAGATTTAAAAAAAATCTCATTTTCTCTCATATAAAAGAGGTCTTACCACCACTGTAACACAAAAAGCAAGCTATCAGTAGAAATCTGTTCTACGAATAGCTTGCTTTTTTGTTTTGACAAAGATATGTCATATTATGCTATGAATGGCATGAACATTGGGATGACAACCACGGTTACAACCCCGACAACCGTTACTGCAATGCTTGCCATCGCTGCTTCTACTTCACCCATTTCAATCCCAACTGCAACGCCAAGTGCGTGTCCTGCAGTTCCTAACGCTAACCCTTTCGCAATTGGGTTTTTCACTCTAAATGTTTTTAAGAAGAGAGCGCCAAGTGCATATACGATAACAGCGTTAAAAATAACTGCAAAGGATGTAATAGCTGGAATACCACCAATGCCTTCAGAGATTGGCAACGCAATTGCTGTTGTAGCAGCTTGTGGTAGCATAGAATTCATAACAGATGTATCTAATCCAATCGCTTTTGCGACAATGAACACGACAACCACTGAACAAATGGAACCAACGACGATAGCGGATAAAATTTGCCACCAATATTTTTTCAATTTATCAACCTGTTTATATAATGGAATTGCAAAAGCAATTGTTGCTGGCTCTAAGAAAAAGCTAATCATTTTACCGCCAGTGTTGTACTCTTCAAATGTAAAGTTTCCAACCTTTAAAAAGACAATTCCAAGTACCATTGCTACAAACAGTGGTGTAAATAAGAAGAATCCTTTTGAGTGTTTAAATAAGAATGTTCCGATTCCGTATGCGATTAATGAAACGACGATTCCAAAATAGGGAGTCATTGTGCTTGCCATATTCATTACCTCCTAACCATATGTGGTTCAATCTATTACGCAACTTTTCCGTGCTTGCGTCCTTTATTTACAACATCTAATTGTTTTGTATCTGTAGTTTCTTTTTCATCTTTGCCGAGAATAAATTGTGCAAATAAACCTGTTACCGCTAATAAAATAACAGTTGCAACAACGATTACAGTTATAATTTGTACAAAATATTGGCTCATTACGCCAAGAGAGTTAATAACGGAAATACCAGATGGTACGAAAAGAAATCCGATAATACCAGTTAACGCTGTTCCAAGTGATTCCACTTGTTCTAATTTAATGACCTTTAAGCATAATAGACTAAACAAAATAACTAATCCGATTACTGATGAAGGCATTGGAATTGGTAAGTGTGTTGCAATAATATGAGAAACAAACATAATAGCTGAAAAAACAAATGCTTGTGATAGAAAACTGTATACTTTTTTTGTACTCATTTTTGCCACCTCTTTCGATTTGGTACCTTTATTGTATATGATGAAACCGCTTAAGTAAGCGTTTTCAATACGGAGCGTCAAATACATGGAATCAGTTACAAAAAAAGCGGGTTGAAATACAAAAGCTGCTTCTTAAATACGAAGCAGCTTTTTTAATTCCTTTGCATATGTACGGCTCACCGGCACTTTTGATTCGTCTTTCATAATTAAATTATAGGTGGAATTAAACCAAGGTTGTATTTCAGAAATATGATTGATATTCACAATAAAACTACGGTGGACACGCATAAAGCTTGTTTGTGGCAATTTCTTCTCTAAAATAACCAATGTATCGTGCGTTACATATGTATCATGCATTGTCTTTACAATCACCTTTCCATCTACGAGTCCTGCATAGACAATATCACCTATACTTACTAGCACAATGGATTCTTCTATTGGAAGGGCAAGCTTGTGCATCCCATTTGCTGCATCTGGCGCTTGCACCTCTTGCTTTTTTGCCGTTTCACTTTGCTTTTGTTTCTTATATTTTTTCAGCGTCTGTGCAATTCGTTCTTCATCAAATGGTTTTAAAATATAGTCTAGCGCATCTACCTCAAATGCTTGCAATGCATATTGATCATACGCTGTTGCAAACACAATAGCCGGTGGGTTCTTCATTTTCTTTAATATATTTGCAATTTCAAATCCGTTATCATCCGAAAGCTGAATATCTAAAAAGACAAGATCTGGCTTACTATCCATTAGCTTTTCTAACGCATCTTCTACACAGTCCGCCTCCTCGATTACATCGACTTCTTTCGTTCGCTCTAATAAATATTTCAACTCGTCCCTTGCTAGCATTTCATCATCTACTACTAATACTTTTAACACCACTCTCTTCCTCCTCTATTCTTTGAATCGGAACCGTAAAAGAAATCTCTGTCCCTTTGTCTACTCCACTAGCAATATGAAGCGTTATATCTTTCCCAAACAATCCTATTAACCGTTGATTAATATTATATAAGGCCGTCCCCGTTCCTTTTTTCGACGGTACCACGGCTTTCCCTAATTGCTCTAAACGTTTTTGTTCAATTCCCTGCCCATTATCTTTCACCTTAAAATGAACCATACCCTGATCAGTATAGGCATGAACTTCTACTTGGCATATTGGCTGTTTCTTTGGAAAAGCATGGCGAAGTGCATTTTCTACTAACAATTGCAGTACAAATGGAGGCAACAAAATCGTATTTAAGCCTTCTCCAATATATGTTTTCACCTCATACTTATTTGGAAATCTTGCTTGCTCTAATGATAAATACGCATGTACATGATTCAGCTCTTGCTCAAGTGGAATGAGAAGCTGACGTGCACCTTGTAAATTACAGCGGAAGTATACGCTAAGCTGCAATAAAAGTTTTCTCGCCTTTTCTACATCTGTACGACATAAAGCCGACACCGTATTGATTGCATTAAATAGAAAATGCGGGTTAATTTGTGCTTGTAGCGCTTTTATTTCTGCATCCTGAAGCAACTTACTCTGCAATTCGGCTTCTCCTAATTCAAGCTGCGTAGAAAAGATTTTTGCTAATCCTTCTGCTAGTTCTTCTTCCACACGACTTAATCGGTTTGAATTTTCAAAATACAGCTTTAATGTCCCAATCGTATTCCCATGTGATGTTAACGGAATTACAATAGCAGCTTGCAATGGGCACCCTTCATGCTGGCAATTAATCTCCTGCCGTGATTTCGCTTTCATAATTTTTCCGGTCTTTAACACTTCCTTTGACAACCCCGTAATTAAGCTATGGGAAGGAATATGGTGATCAGATGCTAAACCAACATGTGCTAATATTTTTTCTGTATCTGTTAAAGATACCGCATCTGTTCCCGTAAAGCGATGGATAATCTGTGCCACATGCTTACAAGACTCTTCTGTTAACCCACGGCGGAAATAAGGAAGTGTTTTATCAGCAATACGTAACACTTTATGTGTTTGTAATGCTTTTGCATTTTCCTCTTGGCGCAAAATGGCTTGTACCATAGAAAGTAAAATAAAACTACCAAAACTGTTTACAAGAATCATTGGAATCGCAATCGTTTTTACAATATTCCAGCCATCCTCGACAATACAAAGAATCATCACCATTTCTAAAGATACAATCAGGACACTTAAAACCGCCGAAAACTTAGGTGTTATCACACGGTTATATTTTTGATAAATAAGACCAATATAGCCAGTAATAATTCCAGCTAAAATAGAAGAAATTGCACAACTAAGGGCTGTCGTTCCTCCCAGCATATAGCGGTGAATTCCAGCGATAAATCCAACTCCCACTCCGACAACTGGTCCACCAAGTAAACCACTGATCCCAACACCCATAATACGCGTATTTGCAATTGTACTAGATGAAGAAACGCCTTGCAGCCAGTTTTCGTTCATAATCGTATTCCCTGCAATTTCAATCCCTGTATAATTGCTTACAATTGTAAATAACGAAAAAATACAAATGAGCATAAGATTATCTTTATATCCACTTTGTTTATGAAGAAGGCGTCTGAATATTTTAATATGCGAAAGTAAAAAACCTAAAATAACAATTAAACCAACACGTTCAATCATCATTAGCAATAAATCGAGCATCTTGCATTCATCCTTTATTTGTTTAGTTAGTTTTATTATCGGAAAATAATGGAGTAAGAGTCAAGAAAGAAACTACCACGAAGAATATTATATAAAAATAGGATGTTTTCTTTCCCTTCCTTTTCTGTATAAATACAAATTAAAAAACCGACATAAGCCCCTTCTTTTTAGGTGGGAGAGAGCATACGACCATGCATAGAAGCGGTCAGATCCTTTTCCTGCCCTATGCCAAGTGAAAACAAAGAGAGAAAACGAGTGTAGGTCACCTTTTGTTATCCATAGCCGCGGCTATATATCAAAAAATCAAAATGGATTTATATACTCATGAAATGGAACCAAATAAAAAAGCATTGAAATCCTCGATTTCAATGCTTTTTTAACAAATTACTTATGAAAGAAATTCGGTGTAAGAATTTCATTCGGATAAGGTTTATGATACATATGCGTCGTAGCTGGAGATAACGGTGGGATTAACCAGACCCAATTTCCTGTTACAACACGTCCACAAGCTGCTTCTTGCTTCTCAAACTGTTGAAATTGCTGGGCTGCCGTATGATGATCAACAATACTTACCCCTTGTTTTTTGAATGAATGTAATACAGCTACATTCAATTCGACTAACGCCTTATCTTTCCACAATGTACTGTTTCGAGAAGTATCTAAATTCATGATTTCTGCAACAGCGGGAAGCAAATTATAGCGATCATGGTCAGCTAAGTTACGAGCACCAATCTCCGTTCCCATATACCAGCCGTTAAAAGGAGCAGCTGTATACGAAATACCTCCAATTTCTAAGCGCATATCTGAAATCATTGGTACACCATACCATTTTACCCCTAATGATGAAAATGGGTATTCTGGATGTTCAATCTCGATCTCTTTTACATCTTCTTTAGGAACTGGCATGCATACAGGCTCGCTTCCATCAATAGAAAATACGAGCGGCAATACATCAAAATGTGTTCCTTCACCATTCCAACCGAGCTCTTTACAAAACGTTGTAAACGAAATTGAATTAGAATCACCAATGACCCCCGCCGCTGTTTCGTACCCCGCATAGCGAATCAACTGATGATTATAAATTCGAATGTTATTTTTTTCCCCACTATGCTGCTTAAAAATGGTAATAGTCGGTTTAATCTTTCCATCATTTGTTGCATAGCGAATATGATGAAGTAACGCGTTATATACATCTTCTGTATCGTTTACTTCACGGGCATCTAATATGTGCATTTTGTTCCAAAAAAGACGACCTATACAACGATTACTATTGCGCCATGCCATACGAGCACCATGAACAAGTTCCTCAAACGTATGCTCATACGTTCCTGTCTCCAATATTTCCGCTTCTATTTGAGCTAAGCGTTCTTCTATTTCAAGAGCTTTACCAAGCTCTTGATAGCAACTTGTAATAAACTTTGTTGCTTCCTCTATTAATTGTTTCATCGTAATCATAGAAAATTCCCTTCTACTTCATAAAGGCATTGTTACCTTTCAGTATAGCAAAAAGAGAGATGGTAACAAACAAAATGAAGTTATTTTACTTTCTTCTACAACCAACAAAATATAAGGTTTCTTCAGAAAATTAATATCATTATCCGTTTTATTGTTGTGTTGACTTATATAAATACAAATTAAAAAACCGACGTAAACCCCTTCTTTTTAGGCGGGAGAGAGCATCCGGCCATGCATAGGAGCGGTCAGATTCTTTTCCTGCCCCATGCGAAGTGAAAACAAAGGGAGAAAACGAGTACAGGTCACCTTTTGTTATCCATAGCCGCCGCGGGATATATGAATGATTATCAAATTACATTAATATACTTTTCTAATAAACTGTATATATCGCCCTTCAATTCTCTAAATTGAAATCCTAATGCTTCTGCTCGTGTATTATCTACAGTGCAATTCGTCAATCCATTATACGGAGCTATATTTTCTCCCGTTTCTTGGACGATAGCTTTCACTCCTGTATTCTCTTCTATAAAATGAATCACTTCTTGCATCGTAATAACACCATTACTACATGCATTAATGGGTCCTCTTATATCTACTGTATTTAGCCATGCTAGAAATTTCCCCGCTTCTTTTGCATGTATAAAAGACATTTCACCTTCTATATCTTCTACTACAAAGGGCTTTTGTTTCACAATGTTATCAACATAGAAGTACAATCTTTTTGTGTAATCATCACTTCCAATTACAACGGGAAAACGAACTGAAATAACTGGAAATGTGGCATGTGTAAACAACACAGTCTCTGCTAACCTCTTCCCTTCACCATAAGAAAAATCATGTCTATTTCCATAGATAATGGGATATGTATATGGATTGAAATCTTCTTCATTTAAAGAACGTGCTGGCTTATAAACAGCCATCGAAGATGTAACAATATATTTTTTTACTTTGCCCTGTAATACATTGCATATTACCTTTGCCGCATTTGGGCTATAACAAAGATTATCATACACAACATCATAACTTTTCCCTGCTAATTTTTCTTTCAACGCTTTCTCATCTTCTCGATCTACGATAATTCTCTTTACTCTTTTACCAAATTGATCTCCTGCAATTCCTCTCGTTGCAATTGTTATATCATGCCCATCTTGTAAGAGCCTTTCAACTAGTCTTTTTCCAAAAAATCTTGTTCCACCCAATACTAATATTTTTTTCAAATTCACCATTCCCACCTAATCATTTGAGTTTTTCATGATGACTGAATAAGTTGTTGTTACTTCATTATAATTGAATTTATTACCATTTATATATATAAAAGCAGAGATCGTATTTATAAGATCTCTGCTTTTCGATTTCATTTACCCGTATTGTCTCTAAACCATTATAATTTGTTTGTGCATCCATCTGTTTACATTTAATGTCTTACGTTGCTTTTAATTTAAAAGTACGATAACCAAAATAGATAATAGAAAGGATTGATACATATACCCATGCTTCATATACAAGTGGAGTTTCCCATACCCCCATGAAATATAGAAGTGATGGAAGTGTTAGTGTCACCCACGATTGTACAAACGCTATCCTTCCCAGGTATTGATTTATATCCTTTTTTTGTACATTTAATACATAGAACAAATACCATAGAAATGCCCACATAAACCACGTTAATGCATTAACGATATCTTGAAATTGTATAATCGATACAATCATATAGAATAGTGCAATGATAGCTACCCATAAGCAAAACCAGCCCAATCCATTATTACTCATTCCTGTAATAAAAGTGATTCCTACATATAAGTAAGTTAAACCAAATAAAAAAGTAGCAGCATACGAATAAACTGTCCAATTGCTTTGATCAGAGACTAAAATTAAATAAAAAGGAATTACAATTTGTAAGACACCTACAAATAAATTAAATACACCTACACTTTTTTCTTCTGCCTTTCCTAATATAACAAGGCTATTTAAAAACAGCGCTGCACCTGAAAGTAATAATCCAACATAACCCATATGTATTCGAGTGAAAAGCAATAGTGCTTCCCTCTACCCCCTCATATTATAAATTCGTCTTAAAAAGAATATAACAACAAAAATAACGCCTCAGCTCCGATAATATGTAACAGAGGCAATTCCTTTTGTTGTAGAAGTTTCGTTTTATATACGCTTTAAATAAAACGCTTACAAAAAATACTTAACATATCGAATATTAGGTAGATTCTCTTTTCATCTACTCTGATCTAAACCTTCTTCTGAAAACGATACCAACATCATAACAGCATCAACTCAAAAAATAAACACTAAAAACACTGGAATAAAACGCCATCAAGTGAAACTTTAATCAACCCTCACCGATCGGGCTTTTTTACGGGCTGTTTATCCTCCACCTAACTTCTTTATTTTTTGCTGAACTTTGAGGTGGGGTTATTACTATCCGCTAATAGCGGGATAAATAATGAAGTATATGCTCATTTATAATGTACATAATTGTTACGAAATAATTATTCAATTTTTGATGCAATTTTTCATTTGTCCAATCATATAATTTATTAAACAAAATATTTAATACTATCAACTTCATAGGGGGTGACATGATGAAAACAAGAAGTGCATTAAACGGATTAATTGGTTTATGGTTTATTATTGCGCCATGGGCTCTTGGATTCTCCGATAATGACAAAATGCTTTGGTCTAGTGTCATTATAGGGCTTATTCAATCCATTGTTTCATTTTGGGGTTATGATAAATTCGGATGGAATTCCTGGCAACATTGGGTATCCCTACTGACAGGACTTTGGTTCGTTATTTTTCCATTCACTTATTCATTATCAAGCGGTGAATTCTGGGCGAGTGTTATTTTAGGGGCTATTACAGTCTTATTTAGTCTGTGGAATTTAGGCTCAGCTGAGCAAAGTACAGATGTGGAGTAAATGTTTATCCCGCATTAACCGGCAGGAATCCCCACTGAATGAAAATTTCACTTTATATTAGCCCCTCTGATGAAATGATAGAGGGGCTTTTTAATTTGTATTTTCCTATACCTAAACAAGTCGTTCACTGAGCAAGTGTGTTAACGCGGGAGAGCATACATACCTCTCCCTAAATTACGTAGAAGTAAACACATAAAAAGTGAGCTAAACTTCCAAGTAAAACAAAAATATGAAAAATTTCATGATGACCCATATATTTAAATTCTAACCATCTTGGTTTTGCACCATAAATGAATCCACCAATTGTATAGAAGACCCCGCCAAGCACTAAAAGCATAATGCCATTGCTACTCAGATTTTGTGATAATGGCGCAAAGAAGAAGATGATTAACCATCCCATGACAAGATAAATAGCTGTCGATAGCCACCTTGGACAACTAAACCAAAACATTTTAAAAGCAATTCCACATACAGCGGTTGCATAAACTAACGTGAATAATAGTAAGCCGTTTTCAGCTTGTAATGTAATTAAACAAAAGGGTGCATATGTGCCTGCAATTAACATAAAAATCATGGAATGATCCAGTTTTCTAAAGAAATAAATAACACGTTCATTCGCCACAACCATATGGTATACAGTTGAAGCACCATAAAGAATCATCATCCCCACTCCAAACAGAATAACCGCTGAAATTGTAGGAACAGAAGGCATTTTCACAGAAACTTTCACGACCATGGCAAGAAGGGCAACAAATGATAAAACTGCGCCTCCTAAATGCGTAAACGCATTAACTGGTTCTCTTACATAAGCATTCACATTAACAACTCCTTATATAATTACATGTAGTTTTGATAACTACATGTAATTATATAAGAATTAAATCCACAGGTCAACATTTACAAGTAATTCGTTTCGTAATACTATAATTGGATATATAGTGGTAATTATAGAGCGTTATACCCACTAACTAAATTCACATCATTCCTATAAAGGTGAGGGTTTCATATGGAAAACGTAAACGATTTACTGGAAACATTACATTTAGAAAAAAAAATTACACTTGAAGATATTCCTAACGTAGATTTATACGTGGATCAAGTCGTTCAGTTATTTGAAAACAACTACAATCTGACGACGAGAACAGCGGATGAAAAAGTACTAACAAAAACAATGATTAACAACTATGCAAAAGGAAAGTTATTCATCCCTATAAAAAATAAGAAATACTCGAAAGAGCACATGATCTTAATTAGCCTCATTTATCAATTAAAAGGCGCACTTTCCATTAACGACATCAAAAGCTCTTTAGCTGGTCTCAATGAAAAATTAGTAAACGAAGACAATTTTGAACTGGATGCCCTTTATAAAAGTTACCTCAATCTCACAGAAACCAATGTCGATAACTTTCAAAAGGACGTTAACAATCGGATAGACGAAGTAAAAGCAGAGGCAACTACTTTTGAAGATGAAGATCTTGAAAAGTTCTTATTACTTACCTCTTTCGTAACGATGAGTAATATGTATAGACGCTTGGCAGAAAAAATGGTAGATGATCTGCAGCAATCCTAAATACGTAATAAAGCCACCTATTTCTAGGTGGCCTTTATTCATTTTTATTTTTCACCATTTTCTAATGCCCTCATTAGTTTCAACAAATGAATTTGTAGCGGTTTACGGGGAGCTATTCTATGAATAATACCTTCCTTCGTTAAATCATTTAATAATCTTGTTACTGTTAAAGCGATGTACTTTTTATATTCTTGATTAAAATCTTTACTAATTCTTTCTTTTTATATTTATCTCCCTATCCAAATACTTAGCTATAATATCTCTATCCAAACTATTAATCACCATATTAATTCTCCCTTGTAAATACCCATATAACATCCAACTTGAGCACTCTCTTAAATGTTTATACTTATCCTTTTTAGCTTTAAAACACAATACTGTATAGTTCTTTCTTACTTTGTAATAGTATTTAAAGATATCATCATAATCAATAATATATGCTCTTTGAATTTGATAAAGCTCCTTTACTTCATAAATCATAATTTTATTTCTTGTCCCAAAAACAACAAATCGATTTCCTACATCCATAAGGACTAACGGCATTGCTGCATAATCTGCTGAACACATGACTGCTCCATAATAGTATCCACCTGTAGCGCTTGCTTGAAATTGCAATTCAATAAATTCATTTTCTTCTAATTCATCATTTGCCTTTGCTTCTATCTCTTGAAAATTTTCTCTAGCAATTCGTCTTCTTATGTCTTTTTTCTTATTTTCCAAATTCCCAACAAGGCGCTCTCCTATTTCTTCAAATTGGGATATTTCCTGCTCATTCCACTGCTCGAAAACAATTTGATCTATACTATAGTCTGCACTATTCATAATATCCCTCCATTACCCTTTTTAATTTTTGCTTTCCCCTTGATAATCTTGTATAAATGGCACTTGTACTCATATGTAACCTTTTCGAAATATCCTCTATACTTTCATCTGCAATATACCTTTGATAAAAAATACTATTGTCTACATCATCTAGTTGATTGATTGCCTGCAAAACAAATTCTTTTTCCTCTTCTTGCAGCAATACCTTTTCTACATCTTCACCATCTTGTAAAATAAGTTGTTCTATTGTCTGCTCAATCCTTTTTCGCTTAATTTTCCTTTTATAATCTAGCGCCTTAAACTTTGCAATAGAAATTAACCAATTCTTAAATTGTCCTTTCTCAATTCGAAAACTATCTATTTTATACCACAGTATGAGAAGAACATCGTTGTAGCATTCTTCAATTTCTCCTCTTTCATGGTGCTCTCCTAATACACTTCCAATTACGCCATAAATTAAATTGCTATATTGAAGAATCAATTGATCCAATGCTTCCGTATTTTGTTTTTTTATTTCATCTACTAATTCCATATCATTCATATTCATGATCCCTTTACTTATATATACGAATGTAATAATTATATCCTTACACGATTTCCTTATTTTTCAAAAACAAAAAACTACCCACCTGTTATAGTGGGTAGTTCCTTTTACTTAATGGCCTCATGAACTTTTAACTGCTTACCTTTTATCGTTGTATTCTTCATTACCTTTAAGACAAGAGGACCTTTACCATTTAATATATCAACATACGAAACATTATCCTGTATCGTAATAATTCCAATATCATCCGCTGCCACTCCTGGAATTTTCGCAATGGTCCCAACGAAATCTACCGCTCTAATCTTCTTTTTCTTACCACCATTGAAATAGAGTTTCATGATTTCTTTATTTAATCCTGCACTCTTATCTTTTTTAATCATTGGTCTAGCGTTGATTTTCTCCTCAAAAGCAGCCTTCCCTTTTGTAACATCTTCTTTTGATGGAGCATCCATTTGCGGGATTTCAAAACCAATATAACCTTCAATTTCTGCTAAAAATTTCTTTTCGTAAGGTGTTACAAAGGTAATTGCTTTTCCACTTTTACCAGCTCTACCTGTTCTACCTGTTCGATGTACATAGCTTTCTTTCTCTAATGGAATGTCATAGTTGATAACATGTGTAATATTATCAATATCAATTCCTCTTGCGGCTACATCTGTAGCAACTAAATAACGGAATTCTCCTCTTTTAAAATCGTTCATTACATCAAAACGATCTTCCTGCACCATACCCCCGTGGATTTTATCACACGGATAGTTTGAATGATTTAATTGTCTAAACACATGATCTACTTGTTCTTGTGTCCGACAAAAGATAATACAGCTATCTGGATTTTCAACAGTTGTTACATCTTTAAGAAGAGAAAACTTAGCTTCTTCTCTCACTTCTAAAAGGGCATGTTCAATTTTATCTGTCGTAATTCCAGTTGCTTTAATCTCAATATTCATTGGAGTTTCCATGTATTTATGAGATAGTTTTTCAACATCTTCTGGTAATGTCGCAGAGAATAGCATCGTCATTCTATCCGTAGGTAATTCCTCAATAATTGCCTCTACTTGATCAATGAATCCCATATTCAGCATCTCGTCCGCTTCATCAATTACAAGATATTTTAAACGGTCTAAAGCAAGCGTTCCTTTTTCAATATGATCTAACACACGCCCTGGAGTCCCAACGACCACATGTGTCTTTTGCTTTAATTCTAATTTTTGTCTAGCAAACGGTGATTTTCCATACACAGCAGTCGCTTTAATACGTTTAAATCTTCCTATATTCGTGATATCCTCTTTCACCTGTGCAGCAAGTTCACGCGTTGGTGTAAGGATTAATGCTTGTGGTTTATTCTCTTCCCACTCCACCATTTCACAAAGCGGAATACCAAAGGATGCCGTCTTACCACTTCCTGTTTGTGATTTCACGACAAGGTCTTTTCTTTCTAGTGCAACTGGAATTACTTTCCCTTGCACCTCTGTTGGATATTCATATTTCAAGCTAGCAAGTGCTCTTACGATTTCTTTACTTAATGCATAATCTGCAAAACTTTTTTTACTCATGTAGTAACCTCATTTTATTTTATATTCTTTTATTTATTTTTCACCATCGTATAAACATCATATACGTTATTGCACCATATTTCATTATACTTGAGTCTACCTCTAAATCGGGATTAATATATATTTCAAAATAAAAAGCAGACTTATTATTAAGTCTGCCTTCTTATACTATACAGCTTCTTTCGTTTCCTTCAATACTTTCATATCAGAAACGGCTTCTGCATGTTTTACTTCATCAAATTCATTTTCACTCTTTGCAACAATCATTGTAGCAATTCCATTTCCAATTAAGTTTACAATCGCTCTTCCCTCACTCATAAAACGATCCACACCTAAAAGCAATGCTAATCCTTCTAAAGGAATAACCTTTAGTGCCGCTAACGTAGAGGCTAATACAATAAATCCACTTCCTGTTACACCAGCAGCGCCTTTAGATGTTAGCATGAGCACTAAAATAATTGTAATTTGCTGCCCAATCGTTAAGTCTACACCAAATACTTGTGCCAAAAAGACAACCGCCATCGATAAATAAATAGATGTACCATCTAGGTTAAAGGAATAGCCTGTTGGAATAACAAGGCCCACAACGGATTTTGAACATCCATATCGTTCCATCTTATTCATCATTCTTGGTAATACAGATTCCGAAGAACTCGTCCCTAATACGATTAATATTTCATCTCGAATAAACTTTAAGTAATTCCATAAACTAAATCCATATATCTTACAAATAATATTTAAAACGACAAACACGAATAAGAACATCGTAATATATACTGACATCATCAATTTTCCAAGCGGTACGAGTGAAGCCAGCCCGAAATGACCAATTGTGTAGGCCATTGCACCAAATGCGCCAAGCGGAGCTGCTTTCATTACATAACCAATAATTTTAAAGAATACATGTGAAAGTTTATCTAAGAAATCAATTACTGTTTTTCCTTTTTCCCCAAGGGCAGCCAGCCCAACCCCAAATAAAATTGAAAAGAATAATACTTGTAAAATGTCACCCTTAGCAAATGCATCAACCATATTAGAAGGAACAATATGAGTCACAAAATCAATCCAATTAATACCTTGGCCCCCGCCTTGTGTGTATTGTGAAACATCACCTTTTGCAAGTTCGTTAAAATTAAGACCTTCTCCTGGCTTTATAACATTTACGACAATTAACCCAACAATAAGTGCAAATGTTGTTACAACCTCAAAATAAATAAAGGCTTTTCCTCCAACCTTACCAACCTTTTTCATATCTCCCATTTTGGCAATACCAAGTACAATTGTTAAGAAGATAATCGGTGCAATTACCATTTTTACAGCATTAATAAATGTGTCACCTAATGGCTTCATCTCTTTTCCTACGCTTGGCCAAAGAAGACCGACTAACACACCTAGTGCAATCGCCGTTAATACTTGAAAGGTTAAATTTTTGAACAGTCGTTTCACCTTCAACTTTTCTCCCCCTTTTTTTTGAAAACTTTCCCATCCCTATGTTTTAAATAATGATAGCGTTTTCAGTTTAAAGTGAGAAGTTTATGGTCATAACGAATGTTTTGGTCATTTTGGTCTCATTTTTTCACTTCACGAAATACATAACGATTAATTGGTCTTCCAACTCCACCATATTGAACCGCTAAACGAATCAAACCGCTCTTTTCTAGATAATCTAAATAGCGCCTAGCAGTTACTCTAGCTATCCCAATTGCACTTGCAACTTCTTCTGCAGAATGCGGTTCATCTTGCTTTTTTACATAATCCGCAATTTCATTTAATGTAAATTCATTTAACCCTTTCGGTAAGTTATTTTCTACTTTCTTAGATCGCCCAGAATATAATAATAAATCAAGCTGTTCCTGTGAAATTGCCCCAGATTCCTTCAAACTCATTCTATATTGCCGATATTTTTCTAAAGATTGCTGAATTCGATACAATTTAAACGGCTTAATAATATAGTCCATGGCTCCGTTTTGAAGCATAAGTTTAATTGTTTCTCTATCTTTAGCAGCAGACACAACAATGACATCCGGTTCTAATTCTTGCTTTCTAAATTCCTGTAATACCTTAATGCCATCCTTTTTCGGCATGAAAATATCTAAAATCACAAGATCTGGATTCATTTCTTTTACGAGGTCAATTCCTTCCTCACCATTACTAGCAACAGCGATTACCTGAAATCCACTTACACTTCTTATAAACTCTTTATTTACTTCCTGAACCATCGGATCATCTTCAATTAACAGCACTTTGATTTCCTCTTTATATGCCATACAATTCCGCCCCCATCTCCATTGGAAAAGTAATGATAAAAGAAGTTCCCTCACCATAAAAAGATGAGACTCTAATTTCCCCTCTCCCTTTTTCAACAATTTGTTTTACTAAAAAAAGCCCATAACCTGTACCACTAATTTTATTTACAGTAAATCCTTTCTCATACAGTCTCGGTAAATGTTCTTCACTTATGCCGCATCCATTATCCTCAATCAATATCGCACATACATCTTCCAATTGTTCAATACTAATATCAATTCTTTTATTCTCCACCTCGGTTTGCTCAAATGACCCAAAAGCATTTTCAATTAAATTACCTAATAATACAACGAAATCATGTTGATCTAATTGATACGGAAAATTTTCCAAATAACTATTTTGATCAATACTCACCTGAATCCCAAGTTCTTTTCCTCTGCTTACTTTACTTAATAAAAGACCTGCAACTGCATCATTTTTAATTGTCTCATTTAAAAAATTAGTTACACTCTCTTTCTCCTCTGATGTGTTATAGGCAAGTTGTAATGCCTTATCAGCTTTTCCAAGTTGAATTAATCCTGCTATTGTATGAAGCTTATTCATATGCTCATGGCTTTGTACTCGAAGTGCCTCTACAAAATTTTTAACCCCAGTTAATTCCTCAGCAAGTTTTGTAACCTCCGTACGATCTTGAAAGATTGCTACAGCCCCAATCAATTCATTATCCTTCTTAATTGGTATACGATTGCTCAAAATAACCTTGCCACTTACTTTTATCTCTTCATTATATACTGGCTGATTCTTCTCCACGATTTCTGGAAGCCTTGTATCCTCTAGCACTGTACGAATCGGCTTTCCTACAACATCTCCATCCACACGAAAAACCTGCCTTGCTTTCTCATTGAAAATCGTAATAATCTCTTGATTGTCAATTGCAATCACACCCTCATTAATTGAATGAAAGGTTGCTGTTCTTTCTTCTAGCATTCTTTTAATTTCAAACGGCTCCAATTGAAACATTTGCTTTTTAATATGATTAGCTAGCATTAATGAACCTATCAATCCAAATATTAAAGTTAATATAACAATAAAAGAAATCTCTTCTGCCAGTCCAAGCATAATCTCCCAAAAGTTTGGTACCCTATTTCCTACAACGACAACCCCAATTTGATTTAGATCTTGATCTTTAACAGGCATAAATGCACGAATTACAGTACCTATTTCTCCCTTTGCTTTTGAAAAATAAATATGCTCAGCAAATGCCGGCTCTTCATCCGCTCCCTCTGAAGGTCTCCCAATCATTTCTTTTACGGGATGAGAATATCGAATATGCTCCATATTCATTACTACAATATAATCTGTTTCATTAATTACTCTAATATTTTCAACAACAGGATTTAATGTAAACCAACCGTGTTTTTCCTGAAGAGATTTCTTTACATCTGATAATTCAGCTACCGTCCGCGCTGTATTCATCGATCTAATTCGGAGCTCTTTCTCTTCTTTTTGTTGAATATTTGCGATGATAACAATACCACCTATAAGCAATGAAAAAATAACTACTACATAGGATAAAATTGTAATTTTCCAGCGAATTGGTAATTGTTTCATTAACTATCCCCCCTTTCATCTAAAGGCACCTTTACGAATTAAAATCTTCTCGGTATGCTTACCATAACAACCTAAGAGGAGGTTTAAGATGAAAAAAATAGCTATTATCATACTCTTTTTCATCGCTTTCATTGCTAGCTCTTTCTTTGTAGGGTACCATAACTTTTCTTCTCAAGATGCCATTTCGTATGACGATGATCAAGAAGGACTTAAAGAACAAATTGTTTTTAAATTTAGCCACGTTGTTGCAGAAAATACCCCTAAGGGACTTGCTGCCAGTAAGTTTGCTGAACTTGTTAATGAAAAATCAAATGGCGATATAAAAATAGAAATTTTCCCTAACGGAAGCCTATATTCCGATATAGAAGAAATCCGCGCATTAAAGGCTGGACAAGTTCATTTTATTGCTCCCTCTACATCAAAACTCGGCATGTTATCTCAAGAATGGGGCGTCTTAGATTTACCATTTGCTTTTCCGAATTATGAAGCCATTCAAGAAGGCTTAAACGGAAAAATTGGAGAACAATTACTTCAGTCCTTACAAAAAGATAACATTAAAGGTCTTGCCCATTGGTCAAATGGTTTTAAACAAATCACCTCGAATAAAGGACCTATTTATACCCCAAAAGATATACAGGGACAGTCCTTTCGCATTATGCAAAGTGATGTAATTCAATCTCAGTTTGATTTACTAAAGGCTGACGCCCATCAAGATTCCTTTAACTCCACATATAAATTAATTGAAAGTGGTAAAGTTGATGGTGAAGAAAATACAATTTCAAATATCTACTCTAAAAAATTCTATAACGTTCAGAACTATTTGACAATTAGTAACCATGGATATTTAGGCTATGCCGTAATGATGAATCAAAAAACATGGAATCAACAGACTAAGAAAACGAAGCGAATATTACTTGAAGCAATGAAAGAAGCCACCGCTTGGAACAATCAGCAGGCCAATCGAATGAATGAAGAACAACTCGAGCTTATTAAACAAAATTCACCCATCCAAATTCATAAACTAACTGATGCAGAAAGGAAAGAATGGGAAAAGGCACTAGCCCCTATATATGAAGATCTTGCTCCTACAATTGGAGAAGAATTGGTAAATGATTTGAAGGCATTACAGAAAAAGTATTAAGTTTTTAAAGTTAGTAACTAAAAAAGAAAAAGAGTATTTTTTAATACTCTTTTTTCACATCATCATTCTATATAAATACCAATTAAAAAACCGACATAAAACCCTTCTTTTTAGGTGGGGGAGAGCATCCGGCCATGCATAGAAGCGATCAGATCCTTTTCCTGCTCCATGCCAAGTGAAAACAAAGAGAGAAAACGGGTGCATGTCACCATTTGTTATCCATAGCCGCGGCTATATGTCGAAAAATCAAAATGGATTTATATATATCAAAATAATATTGTGATATTACTAATCAAACTCTTGAAATATATAATTTTGAAGAACGAAAAGAACTCTCCCCGAATAAGAATTTGATTTACTATTGCTTCTGTCACGATTAAATTTCACATCCATATTCGATATATAAATAATAAAACTTTGACTTACTGGGAAAAATAAGGTACATTATCAAATGAACGAACATTTTTAGTTATAATTAATAAAACATTCGTATTTAGAGGTGTAAATGATGGAAAACGTATTCGACTATGAAGATATTCAATTAATTCCTGCAAAATGTATAGTAAATAGCCGTTCTGAGTGTGATACAACTGTAACCTTAGGTAAACATACATTCAAATTACCTGTAGTACCTGCAAATATGCAAACAATTATAGATGAAACAATCGCAACTTACCTAGCTGAAAATGGTTATTTCTATGTAATGCATCGCTTTGAACCAGAGAAACGTATATCCTTTATTCAGGATATGCACTCACGCGGATTAATCGCATCTATTAGTGTTGGAGTTAAAGAAGAAGAGTATGGATTTGTACAACAATTAGCAGAAGAACATCTTTCACCAGAATACATTACAATAGATATTGCACATGGTCATTCCAATGCTGTAATAAAAATGATTCAACATATTAAAGAATACTTACCTGAAAGTTTTGTGATTGCAGGAAATGTAGGAACTCCAGAAGCAGTAAGGGAGTTAGAACATGCTGGTGCTGATGCAACAAAAGTAGGCATTGGACCTGGTAAAGTATGTATTACGAAAATTAAAACTGGCTTTGGCACTGGTGGTTGGCAATTAGCTGCGCTACGTTGGTGTGCAAAAGCAGCAAGCAAACCAATTATTGCTGACGGAGGCATTCGTACACATGGTGATATAGCTAAATCAATTAGATTTGGTGCAACTATGGTTATGATCGGTTCATTATTTGCTGGACATGAAGAATCTCCAGGAGAAACAATTGAAAGAGATGGAAAACTCTATAAAGAATACTTTGGCTCAGCTTCAGAATTCCAAAAAGGTGAAAAGAAAAATGTGGAAGGCAAAAAAATGTTTGTCGAACACAAAGGCTCTTTAGAAGATACATTGATTGAAATGGAGCAAGATCTTCAGTCTTCTATTTCTTATGCTGGCGGAACTAAATTAGAAGCAATTCGTACTGTAGATTATGTTGTCGTTAAAAACTCAATTTTTAACGGTGATAAAGTATATTAAGAGTTATCTATTATTTTTATATTTATTAAATAGGTGAGCAAGATACTTTATTTAGTGCTTGCTCACCTTTTATCTTATACTTATTTATTTTTCAGGGTTTTATTTAAATTATTTTTAACCTCAAAATAATATTTGATCTTTATTTCTTCAGAACGTAATATAAAACTCAGAGTTTTATGATCTCTCTCTGGTTCAGGCTACTGTTTTAACAGCATTATTATTAAGTCTCATTTACTTATGATACAGTTCACTGTAACAAATTAACCTGCAATTTTCTAAACATACAAAGATACCCCGTATTATTTCATATATTGCTCAACTAATTCATAACATCTTTATTTTGTAGTTGTTGCCAAGGATTCAATATATCCTACCCTTCCTAATGTTCACGTTGTTTTTCCTTTAATGCTTTCATTTCGTTATTAGAAAGTTGTGTTTTTAGTACACCGTAAATCTCGTTTAAAGCATCATCCCACACTTTATTTTTTTAATTGCTCCTTTTTCTCTCAATATCACTATCTTTTCTCCATACTTCTTCTCCTCATAAAGAGCTTCGCTTTTTTATTCCGTTTAAACTACCTGTTATACTAGAGAGTCTTAATCCACTATTTAAATTTTAATGTAACTTTAGTTTATCCCGCATTAACGGGCAGTAATACCCCCACTGATTAAAGTTTCACTTTATAAAAAATATGATAAAATCGTATCTATTAAATTTATAGTCATTATGTTGTGAGCATTTTGCAAAATTGAACACTTATTTAGCGAAAGTGTTCAATTCTATTCAGTGGCCACAGTTATACTAATTAACAAAAAAACGCTGGCATCAAGAGCTTTTATAAGGAGAGAAAACATGAGAAACCTTTATAAAAAGAAGTGGATATACCTGGTTCTATGTATTTTTTTCAGTGCATTTTTTTTCAATGCCTTAAACCATTTGCGAAACTCCTCTAATTCAAAAACTTTTTATTATACACCTATTACGCCTGAGCAATTTGGAGCAACTGGACTTGGTAAAGAATTCGATACAAAAGCTTTACAAAAAGCCATTAACAGTGGTTCACACCTTATTTTAGAGAGTGGTGCTACCTATCTCATTGATAAACCTCTTATTATCAATCATTCTATTAAAATTGAAACAAGTAAAAAGAACGGAAAACCAGCTATAATTTTACAAAAAAATAAAGATAGTGCACTTATTTTTAAAAATGATCCCGTGAAATCAACTTATGTAAAACAAACAATTACCCCTAATCAATCTTATGTTGTATTAGAAAGTACAGAAGGAATGAAAATTGGTGATCTACTACATTTAAAGTCTGATAAGTTATGGTATTGGGATAATCGGCGTTATTTGACTAAAGGTGAATTACATAAAATCACAAAAATCCAGGGAAATAAAGTGTATCTTGAAAGCCCAACAAATGAATATTATAAAATAAAAGAAGAGGAAAAAGTTACAGCCACCACATATCCTGAACAAAATCTAGAATTGTATAACATTTCATTCAAGCATCCAAAACCTCAAAATACAACAATGCTAAAAATAAATTATGCGAGCAACGCCAGAATAGAAGGTATTTCTGTAATAAATTCTAAAATAACAGGTATTTTCCTAAACAAAACATTTCATACATATGTTTCGAATAGCTATGTAGAACTAGGTACAACAAAAGAAATACCAACTGGTTATGGTATACAAGATTACGGAGGGTTAGGAAACGTTATTACAACCAGTACCTTTAAAAAAGTGAGACGTGGAGTAGACTTTTCCGGAGATACACCATCTCGTTATGGAACAGTTTCCTATTCAAAATCCTTTGGATATAAAAAAGGTACATTGGCAGCAGGAAACAGTGGCTTTGGTACCCACTCAACAGCTGAACATATTGTCTTTGAAAATAATTATATTGAAAATTTCAATCATGCTTTTATTACACGAGGAAATCATATTTTAATCAGAAATAATATATTAAAAGGTTTTAGTCAAGGTTTCGTAACTACTTCATATGGTGATAATGTGAAAATATGGGATAATGTGTATGAGAGTAAAAATGGGAGCAAGTTAGATTATTTCGCAATTATTCATAAGCAATACCACGGAGCGTTTACTGTAACAGAAAATACTATCAATGGCCTGACTGGACCATTGATTAAAAAAAATTCAAAAAATATTCGTTATCTACACGTTAACTCTAATCATACTATGCCTTAAAATAAAAAGGAGTTTATCAATTTAAACTCCTTTTTAAAAAATCACTTATGATAAGGCTCACTGCGTTATATCTAAATGAGATAATTCCATTAATTTCACATTTCGTTTTTGTTCCTTGAGATCTGTTTATATAAATCCATTTTGATTTTTCGGCATATAGCCGCGGCTATGGATAACACAGGGTGACCTGCACTCGTTTTCTCTCTTTGTTTTCAATTGGCATGGAACAGGAAAAGGATCTGACCGCTTCTATGCATGGCCGGATGCTCTCCCCCACCTAAAAAGAAGGGTTTTATGTCGATTTTTTAATTTGTATTTATATAGTGGTCTTAACTAATTAATTCTTTTTATGATTTCAGCAGGAGTAATGGATTGGGATGAATCCGTCTAACTTACTCAATCCTGGCCATTTTCCTATCTATTTTCCAAATCTTTTGCGATATCCGCATTTTCTACATAGTTCTTCCACTGCCACTCTTTGTGAAAATCCATCTACAAGATTTTTCGCTCTATCTCCTTCGATAATATCAGAAAATGAGGCATCATTAATATTTCCAAGGTTGATAACTCCCTCACCATCTAAACAACAAGGGATAACAGTCCCGTTCGCTAAAATACCTGCCTGATTTCGAAGACCATAACAGAAACCCTTCCCGTCGTCCTCTTCTTCATGTAATGCAGGCCATTGAAACTCATAATCTTGATTGATGAAGATGCGGTCCGCAATTTTCACACCACTCCCTGGTGTGACCTTCTCTTCAATTTTGTAGTTTAAATCAAATTCTTTCTCAATGATTTCTAACAAATTTCTGTTTCGTTGTCTTTCAAGATTCGTCGCATTATCTCGTGTGAGATTCCATAGTCTGAGCGAAACAATCATTTCCGATTGACTCGTTGCTTCTTTAATAAAAGAAAGTATACTCCTTACATATCCTTCCTTATCTTTAGAACCAGCATGGCCATCAAAGCTATGAAGTGAAAAATTCATCTGTCTTATTGCAGGTTTATTTAATAACTTGTGCTTCCTTTTATTAATCAATGTTCCATTGGTTGTAATATTAACTTTAAACCCTTTTTCATGACTTAAATCTAACAATTGATCTATTTTAGGATGGAGCAGTGGCTCACCTTTTACATGTAAATAAATGTAGTCTGTGTGAGGTTTAATTTGGTCTAATCTCTTAGAAAAATCCTCCACAGAAATGAATTGCTTCTGCCGTTCTGTTGGCGGACAAAAGCTGCATGCGAGATTACATACACTTGTAATCTCTAAGTAAAACTTCTTAAACTTTTTCAACCTCAATTCCTCACTTCTTTGGCTACTTAGAACAGGATGAAATATTGTTCTATCACTATTACAGCATAATTTTTCATAAATGGAAACATGCTTATTCAAGGAAACTAATGTTACCATTTTCTCTGTTTGAAAGAATGCAATTGTATTTTACTCATTACTTATCCTGCTACAATCTAAACAGGGATTCCTTCACTTATTATGATCTATATAAATCCATTTTGATTTTTCGACATATAGCCGCGGCTATGGATAACAAGAGGTGACCTGCACTCGTTTTCTCTCTTTGTTTTCACTTGGCATGGAGCAGGAAAAAGATCTGATCGCTTCTATGCATGGCCGGATGCTCTCTCTCACCTAAAAAGAAGGGGTTTATGTCGGTTTTTTAATTTGTATTTATATATACTTTGTTTTAACAAACTTTTGAAAGTATATTAAAAAGTAATTTTCTTGGTCTTTCCCTCTTAAAACTCTTCTTACCTAGCTTATAAAGAAATTCTGTATTTTGGTGTGCTATTGCATCTAGATAATCTTTTTCAAAATATATTTGACATCTTTTATTTGATAAAGATTCTCTAATAGAATTATTTGTAACAAATTCGTTTATTTTATTCTTTATTTCTGATTTATCTAATCCACTATAAAACAAGTTAGTTAAGCATGTTTTAAATGTATTAAGAAGCATAACACTGATTCCGTTATATCTCCTTTGTTTACTATCTTGATAATATTCCTCAATAACCTCTTTTTGTATTTCATAACCGTTAACCATATCATCAAATAGATAAGACATGTATTTGCTTGTAGTTCCACCTACTCTATAATAATATAATGGCTTATTAATAATTTTTACTCTATTTGCTTTCAATAACATTTCCAAGTTATAGTAAAGGTCTTCTCCTAGAAAACATATTCTCTCTAAATAATTCCCACTAGTTATTAACAACTCTCTCTTATATAACTTTGCAAATAGATTTGCTGGAAATGGATATCCATGAAGGTATGCAACTGCTAACTCATTTTTTATTCTATCGCCATTGTATATCTTATCCTCTTTAAAATATCTACTCTCATTCTTTTGTCTGATGAGTGCATGATTTCCTATTACTTTATACATATTACACACTGTAATATCAATATTATGATGAATGGCTTCATTATATAATATTTCAATAGCATTTTTATCAATCCAATCATCAGCATCAACAAACATTACATATTCAGAACTCGAAGTTATGACGCCTTTCCTCCTTGTAGCAATGCACCCTTCATTATTTTTGTTTATCAAGATTATTCTTTTATCCATCCTACTAAATTTATAACAAATATCTAAACTATTATCGGTTGAGCCATCATTGACTAAAATTAATTCAATATCCTTGAATGTTTGATTAATTACAGATGTTATACATTTTTCTAGTTTCTTTCCTGCATTGTAAATAGGTACAACCACACTTACTTTACTCATAAGAACCTCCGAATAAAACTTTAATTATGTATTAACTCTATAAAAAATTATAACATGTCCTTAATAAGGATTTACTTCATACAATCATTAACAAAATAACCGTTAATGAAGGAAATTCACCTACTGAAAAAAGCGTCAAAGACATGGAGTTGTACTTTGACGCTTCAGAAAATAATAACTATGTGCTTACTTGTGATACGGTTCACCACGGTTAATCCGAAATGCTCGATACACCTGCTCTAATAACACCAATCTCATCAACTGATGGGGTAATGTCATTTTCGAAAATGAAAGTGATTCATTGGAACGCTTCATCACGTCTGAACTTAATCCGAGTGATCCCCCAATTACAAATGCCACTTTACTTTTTCCATATGTAGCAAGGCGATCAAGACTCTCTGCAAATTCTTCTGATGATTTTTGTTTTCCTTCAATCGCTAATGCAATGACATGCGTATCATCTGAAATTTTATCCAGTATACGTATACCTTCTTTATCTTTTACAATTAACATTTCTGCTTCGCTTAAATTTTCCGGCGCTTTTTCATCTGGTAATTCAATGACTTCTACTTTTGCATAAGCAGATAATCGTTTTAAGTATTCTGCAATACCTTGTTTTAAATATTTTTCTTTTAATTTTCCGATTGAAATAATCGAGATATTCACACGTCTTCCCCACCTTACAAACACGTTATCCACAGAAGTTATCCACATATCCACATGCATTACCCACATATTGTGTGGGAATCTGTGTTCGATACAACATATGTCGCCTTATTTTGACAAAATTCACATATTTTTTGCTCGTTTTCACAGTTATCCACATTGTTGATAACTGGTGCCACTTCACACTCATCCACAATGATATCTAGTGCTAATTCTACATGTTCTAAACAACAAGGTAACTTCAAATTTTCCACCTCACTTTTCCACAATAGAAAACAGGAGGGCAGGCCTCCTGTTTTTTTAATACTGTTGACTGCCTAACTTCACTGTTGTTGTTGCTCTTTTTGTACCGCGATAAAATGTAATCGTCATTTTATCATTGATTTTTTTATTATATAAAACAGTTCGGAATCCAATAATATCATGCACTGTTTTTCCATCTATAGCTACAATTACATCATGTTCTCGTAAAGCTGCATCTGCCCCCGGTGATGGACTCTTCACATCTAAAATGCACACACCGTCCGTTACATTGCTTGGTAAATGCAATGTTTTATCCCAGTAATAGTTCGGAATTTCATTTAAAGATCTTAGTTCAATTCCAACATATGGGCGGCTTACTTTCCCACGCTTTTCGAGTTCACTTATAACTGGAACTGCTCTGGTAACAGGAATCGCAAGTCCAATTCCTTCCACTTCTTTTGCAGCAATTTTCATTGAATTAATTCCAATCAATTGCCCTGCTTCATTTACAAGAGCTCCACCGCTATTACCTGGATTAATAGCAGCATCTGTTTGAAGCACTTCTACTTGCCAATCATAATGTCCATCTTGATCTAAATCTACAGGAACAATTCGTTCATTCGCCGAAATAATCCCTTGTGTAACGGTACCTGAAAATTGTAACCCAAGTGGATTTCCAATTGCAATGACAGCCTCACCACGGCGAACCTTTGTAGAATCACCGATTTCAATTACTTTCTTTACATGCTTGGCATCTACTTCTAAGACAGCTAAATCTGTAACAACATCGCTGCCTAAGATTTTACCAGGAATTTTTTTACCATCACTTAAGCTCACTTCAATACGGTTCGCTCCTGCGACAACATGATGGTTTGTGACGATATAAGCACGGCCATTTTCTTTCTTGTAAATCACACCTGATCCCGTTCCTGCTTCTGCATCTGCTTCTGAAAAACTATCGCGCTGTATGTTAATTACACCTACAACCGCTTCAGATGCACGATCAACAGCGTCAACAAATCCTGAACGACTTGTCTGTGACTGCGCTACATATGTTTTCCCTTCACTTGCTTCCACTTGTTGCACTGTTTTTGAACCAGGCTTAGAAAATATTGGAGCCCCAAATGCAAACAATGTAGCCCCAACAATTGTTCCTACTATACTAGAAATGAAAATACCTCTATGCTTCTGTTTACCTTTTCGTTTCATACGGAATTCTTCTTCATCAATAAAGGACATACTTGTTCACCAATCCTTCCGAAAACAACTGTATTCCCCTTTATTGTTTACTAAAAAAAAGAATTATACGTATTGAATTTTCGTTGGTGCTTTTGGATCCGTATTATGTATTTTAAATGCGTCTCCTGCGGCAAATCCTTTTTCTTCTAACACCTGTGCGACAGACATACGTGCTAGTTCTTTCATATTGTTATCTGAACTTAAGTGCGCTAAATAAATATGTTTCGTCTCATCTGTAATGACATCGGTCATCGCAAGTGCAGCATCTTCATTCGAAACATGACCTACATCACTTAAAATACGTCGTTTGGTGCTCCATGGATAGCGTCCCATACGGAGCATCTCCACGTCATGATTACTTTCAAAAACAAAAGCATTCGCACCTTTAATGATTCCCTTCATACGGTCACTTACATAGCCTGTGTCTGTAATATGAGCTAACTTTCTACCATTATGATGAAACGTATAAAACATCGGTTCTGCGGCATCATGAGAAACGCCAAATGATTCCACTTCAATATCGCCAAATGTTTTTACGTCTCCAATTGAGAAAATAAACTTTTGATCTGTTGGAATATTGCCTATTGAATGTTCCATAGCATTCCACGTTTTTTCATTGGCATACACAGGCAAATGATATTTACGTGCTAAAACGCCAAGGCCTTTAATATGATCGCTATGCTCATGTGTCACGAGAATACCTGAGATATCACAAATATCTAATTCAGCTTGCTGAAATAAAGCTTCTGTCGCTTTTCCGCTTAAGCCTGCATCAACGAGCAACTTTTCTCGTTCTGTCCCCACATATAGCGCATTTCCCGTACTGCCACTTGCAAGTACACTAAAATGCAAACTCATTTATGCTCACTCCATTATTTGTTCGTTTTCCTTCTCTTTATCCAGCTTAATAACTTGTCCTTCAATAGCATTTACGAAATAGTCTACTTTTCGATCCGTTCTTAAATTCCATGTTGGAGCAAGCACTTGTACATTGGAAGAGGAAGGCGCGACAACAGTTGAATATCCAATCTGTGCCACTTTAAAATTCGTGTTTTGTTTCAATTGGTTTTTCCCGTATAAAGTTTCTAAAGCATTTTGAGCTGTGATAATCTCTTGCTCTTTTGGCTTTCCATCGTCACCCATCTCTTTCAATTCAGTTAACATCGTTTGTGTATATGAAACAAACTCATTTTTTTCATTTAACTCTGCAACAATCATCCCATGATCATTGTAAAAGATCGGTTTATCTTTATACTTTTGAAAGAAATAGATTTTCATTCCATCAGCTTTACCAAATTCATATTTCTGACCATCTAACACATAATTTTTTAAAAACTCACTATAGTTATCTTTTGAAAGTACTTTTGCACTTAACAATGGTTCTTTTAACTTACTTACAATTTTGTTTGAGTCCTGTAAAATAGGTGTTTGATTTTTTAAAGAATGAATATCCTCTTCTGTAAATGTCTTATTTCTCGCCGTGATAAACGAATCTTTCTTTGGCTCTTTTGGTAAGTTACCAATTGTAATTTTATCCGCTTTCAATTGATCACTAACATCTGTTTCCGTCATCAGTTCTAATTGATTACTATCTTGTTTTTGAATGAATTGAAAAACGAGAAAGAGATCTAAAACAAAAAAGGTAACAATAAAAATTGTTTTAATCCTGTTCCAGTCCAATTAACTCTCCCTCCTTCTCCTCATTCCACTCATATACCAAATGATTCTCGCCATAAACCACATACCAAATCGGTTTTAAATTAACCGCTGCTACATTTCCGTTTATTCCAGTAACCGGTAAAAGTTTATAGCCGAATCTAATATCTTGAATTAACTCTTTATTAATTGCTGGGTTCTTTTCTAATGATTGAATAACAACCCATCCACTTGGAAGAGACGTAGGTTTATCGTCCCCTTTATTAGTAAGCAACTTAAATAACGGACGTTTATAACTAATTAAATCCTCCGCACCCCACACTTGTGTTAATGTAGATAACCCTTCTTTGTTAAACACTGGGAAGTCACCCACATATAAACGAAATTGCGTTTCACCTGTCGAATCCATGTAATCAAAATGGTAATCATCCGTTAAACCACTATGACCATTAATAAATTCAAAACTACGGTCCACGAGAAGAGATCCGTACATATGCCCACCATCTGCTACAGATGAATTTGTGTATTCTAACACTGGGTTATGTTTATTTACTTGCATAAGGCGAATACCATCCGTATATGTGTCCTCTGTTTCACCAGGGATTCTCTTCACATAACGAGGGTCTCTAAACAATGCATTTTTAAATGAATCTACCTCAATGTCAGTGGTCATATAAAACTTAGCTTGCATTTCTATTTGACCATCTGGTAAAAATATTTTTTTCATATCATTTATGTCGTATGCAAAATACGGTCTTGCTAGTTCCGAAAATTGATTTTGTGCATTTATCACATCTCTAAGGGCAACACCGGTCAATGTCATTTTATATATTTTCCGATTACTATATGAAACAAAATTCACATCAATATTTTGATCACGGCTTCTAGAAGGATCCACAACAATACGATCAAATGTATACTTTTCTAACTTTTTATCCTTAATTGTTAATACGCCTCTGATTGTATCAAATGGAATTTCTGTCGGGAAAATAATTTCCATCTTACCATCACCGTGCACATAAGAGAGGAACTCACTCTTAGGAATTGAACCTGAAATATCCTTAAAATCGTGAAACTCCCCTCTCTCAAGTATTGTATATAGTAAGTTAATAAGTTCCTTCTTTTCACTTGCAAAATGCTTGTTTTCCTTATTATCCTTATGAATAATCATAGAAGACGGCACAATGACATTAGAAACGTCTTGTTTTGTTTCCGTTGTATTCCCTTGTCCAAAAAACTTTGTACTTTGCAATGGATTAGATTCAGGTACATATGTCCATAAATTAAAAGTAAGAAATAAACTAATGACAACTAAATTAATTAGAACAATGGTTTTAAAGTTTTCCATATTCATTCCCATTCGTCCTCTTCTTCCTTCGCCATTGGAAGGATGAAATAAATAGTTGTCCCTTTTCCTTCCTCACTTTTCGCCCAAATAGATCCACCATGTGCTTGAATCATTTCCTTAGCGATGGCTAAACCTAGACCCGTTCCACCCATCTGTCTGGAACGCGCCTTATCTACACGATAAAAACGCTCAAAAATCTTATCTACATTTTCTTTCGGAATCCCCATTCCCTGGTCACTTACACTAATTTCTAGCATATCCTCTCGATCGCGCAAACGATATGTTACCGTTCCACCTTCTGGAGAGTACTTTAAGGCATTCGAAATAATGTTATATAAAACTTGGGTAATTTTATCAGTATCCATGTCGATGAAACGAGATTTTTTAGAGAATGAACGTTTAAAGATGACATTTTGTTCTTTTGACATTTCGAAACGATCAATTATGTTATTAAAGAAATCTGTGAAATCAACCCATTCTTTCATTAAACGATATTCTGTACTATCTAATTTAGATAATTGTAATAAAGCATTTACAAGTCGAATCATTCTTTCTGTTTCATCTTGTGTTACCGCTAAAAATTGCGGTGCAATATTCGGATCTTGCCATGCACCTTCGCTTAATGCTTCTAAATAACTGCGCATCGTTGTTAGCGGTGTACGAAGTTCATGCGAAACATTCGCGACAAATTCACGACGTTCTCGATCAATACGCTCTTGTTCTGTCACATCATACAACACAGCAATTAAACCGTTTGCTTTACCAGTGTCTTTTTGAATAACAGAAAAACTAGCCCGTAAAATATATGGCTCATCTCGCGTACTAAAATCTAATAACACAGAGTCTGGTTCTTCATATAAATGATCTAACGTAAATTCTTCTTGAATACCTAACACTTCTAAAATTGACTGATCTAGAGCCGTTTCACGTGAAACGTTTAACATTTTTTCAGAAGGATCATTTAATAAAATAATATCCCCTTTTCGATCTGTAGCAATTACACCATCTGTCATATGAGATAAAACAGATGACAGCTTACGTCTTTCACTTTCTGTAGAAGAACGTGCTTGTTGTAATTTTTTCGATAAATTATTAAATGATAAGGCTAACTGACCAATTTCATCATGACTATGCACTTTTACTTTACGCGAGTAATTTCCTTTCGCCATTTCAATCGCTTGTCTTCGCATATCCGAAATCGGTCTTGTAATTGTCTGAGCTAATAAAATTCCTAGGACTGCAGTCACTAATAAAGCAATCACTGTCCCAGTCGCAAAGATTTGATTAATATCTTTCATCTGCTTATAAACATCTTCCATAGAAGCAATGATATGGATAACACCAATTATTTTTCCGTTTTTCCCTTCAATTGGAGTTGCCATGACCTGGACACGCCGACCCGTCTTGCCATCCTTCTCATCCTTACTATTTGTCTTTTTTTGTACGATTGCCCGCTGCACCGATATATCAGTTACCGTCTTACCTACCATATCTTGCCTAGATTGATCAGATGTTGCTAATAAGCGTCGGTTCGGATCAATGACACGCACTTCTTGAATAGCTGTATTTCGATTCGAAGAAAATTCCTCTATAGTCGTTTTAATAACCTGTTCTAACGGCGGATCTGTTTTCTCACGCTCTTTTGTAAACTCTTGTTTCAAATTGTAAGAGAGTAAATTCGTTTGCTGCGTTAGCGAATCTTTAAAGCTCATTACAAGACTTTTTTCTAACTCTCGAACAAAATATACACCAATAACCTGCATGGCTATTAAAATTAATAGCATATAAATGAGCACAAACTTTAAATGAATGGACTGAAAAAAACCAACTTTCTTCATATATTATTCCTGCTCTGGATCACGCAAGTAATAGCCTACTCCACGTCTTGTTACAATTAAAGTTGGGTGACTTGGGTTATCTTCAATTTTCTCACGTAAACGTCTTACTGTTACGTCTACTGTACGTACATCTCCAAAATAATCGTAGCCCCAAACTGTTTGTAATAAGTGTTCACGCGTCATAACTTGTCCTAGGTGCTTTGCTAAATAATGAAGCAATTCAAATTCACGATGCGTTAGCTCAATACTTTCTTCCCTTTTTGTTACACTGTACGCATTTGAATTAATAACAATTGGTCCAATGACCATTTCCGTGTTTTCTTCTTTTTCTGCTGAACTACCTTGTTGATGGCGACGCAAGTTTGCTTTTACACGTGCGAGTAATTCACGCGTACTGAATGGTTTTGTTACATAATCATCTGCACCAAGTTCTAAACCTAATACTTTATCGATTTCGGAATCCTTTGCAGTTAGCATAATGATTGGCATTTCATGATTTTTTCGTATTTCACGACAAACCTCTAAACCATCTTTCCCTGGTAACATAATATCTAATAAAACCATATCTGGTTGCTCTTCATTTGCCTTTTCAATGGCTTCATCACCATCATGTGCCATTACAATTTCAAAACCTTCTTTTTCTAAGTTAAATTTTAAAATATCTGCAATCGGCTTCTCATCATCAACGACTAAGATTTTTTTTCCCATCATCGTTTGTTTCCTCCTAATAAAAATATGGTCAATCATCCTCAAACATACGTAGGCATCTATATGTAGTCTACATCCTACATATAGATGTTCAATACAAACACATCCACTGTCTGAGTATTTTCTCCTCTATTCTCATAGAATCATGTATGTTCCACTTACAAGCGGAACCTTATACGATCTACAGAAAAGCCTCTAGCTTCAACTGCTAGAGGCTCCTCATTCTATTGTAAAAGAACTGCTCTCATTTGTAAAATTGAACAATATAAAAAGGATATTAAGTGGGCCCACTTAATATCCTGAGAGTGGCTCGGGACGGAATCGAACCGCCGACACGAGGATTTTCAGTCCTCTGCTCTACCGACTGAGCTACCGAGCCAAAACATATATATAAAACCACTAATGGTGGTATAAACAAAAGTGGCGGTCCCGACCGGGGTCGAACCGGCGATCTCCTGCGTGACAGGCAGGCATGTTAACCACTACACCACGGGACCACAAAAAATATATATAAATAAAAATGACCCGTACGGGATTCGAACCCGTGTTACCGCCGTGAAAGGGCGGTGTCTTAACCACTTGACCAACGGGCCACGAAAAATTAAATGGTGAGCCATGAAGGATTCGAACCTTCGACCCTCTGATTAAAAGTCAGATGCTCTACCAACTGAGCTAATGGCTCATTCTCACCAACGTCATATTTTCGTGACGACAAGAGTTATCATATCATGAAGTGATTTGTTTTTGCAATACTTTTTTTTATTTCTTATACAAAACATGAAAAAAGAACCCATGTGAACATGGGCTCTTTACTAATATCAATGGCAATGATTAGATGCCGTATACATTACGAACAATGTTTGTTTGGTTACGGTCTGGTCCAACAGAGAACATAGATAATGGAATACCTGTTAATTGAGATACACGCTCTACATAATGTCTTGCATTTTCAGGAAGTTCAGCTAATGTTCTCATGCCTGTAATGTCTTCTGTCCAACCTGGAAGCTCTTCATATACTGGCTCACATTTTGCTAAAATATTTAAGTTCGCTGGGAACTCATCGATTACCTCACCGTTATATTTGTATGCAGTACAAATTTTCACAGTTGGAATACCTGTTAATACGTCGATAGAGTTTAAAGATAAGTCTGTCAGACCACTCACGCGGCGTGCATGTCTTACTACAACACTATCGAACCAGCCTACGCGACGTGGGCGACCTGTAGTTGTACCATATTCACGACCAACTTCACGAATTTGATGACCAATTTCATCATTAAGTTCAGTTGGGAATGGACCATCACCAACACGGCTTGTATATGCTTTACATACGCCTACTACATGTTTAATTTTAGAAGGACCAACACCAGAACCAATTGTTACACCACCAGCAACTGGGTTAGAAGATGTAACGAACGGGTACGTACCTTGATCGATATCAAGCATAACGCCTTGTGCACCTTCAAATAATACACGGCGTCCTTCATCTAACGCATCATTTAAGACAACAGATGTATCACATACATATTGTGCGATTTGTTGACCGTACTCATAATATTCTTCAAAAATTTCTTCAGCAGTGAAACCTTCAGCATCGTACATTTTTTCAAACAAACGATTCTTATCTGCAAGGTTACGCTCAAGCTTTTCTTTAAATGATTCACGATCTAAAAGATCAGCCATACGGATACCAATACGAGCAGCTTTATCCATATATGCAGGACCGATACCTTTTTTCGTTGTACCAATTTTATTATCACCTTTACGATCTTCTTCTAACTCATCTTGTTTTAAATGATAAGGTAAGATAACGTGTGCACGGTTACTAATACGTAAATTATCAGTGCTCACACCACGATCGTGTAAGTATTTTAATTCTTCAAGCAATGCTTTTGGATCTACTACCATACCGTTTCCGATAACACAAATTTTTTCTTTATAGAAAATACCAGATGGAATTAAGTGCAATTTATACTTTACACCGCCAAAAACGATTGTATGTCCTGCATTATTCCCACCTTGATATCTTGCAACTACTTCCGCATGTTCAGAAAGGAAATCAGTAATTTTACCTTTTCCTTCGTCGCCCCACTGTGTTCCTACAACTACTACTGAAGACATTATTCAAGCACCTCCGCAATTTTCAAACGATCTTTTCAAACAATATAATTGTACCAAAATGAAAAGAGAAGTCAATTTGAAAACGAACATTTTTTAAACTTTTATCATTTTCGTTCGTAAGAATTCTTTGTTTCCGCTGTGAAAGCCCTATCTTTTATACACAAAAAAAGAAACACATCTTATTATAAGAAATGTGTTTCTTTTTTATACTTTCCCTATGCCGGCGGTGCATGTCCATCATCAAAACGGCGCTCTAAGTTTACGAATTTGTTAAATTCCTTCACAAACGCAAGCTCTACAGAACCTACCGGACCATTACGTTGCTTTGCAATAATAATTTCAATCGTATTTTTATTTTCCGTTTCACGATCATAGTAATCTTCACGATATAAGAACGCTACAATATCAGCATCCTGCTCGATACTTCCTGATTCACGAATATCAGACATCATCGGACGTTTATCTTGACGAGATTCAACGCCACGAGATAGCTGAGATAAGGCAATAACTGGAACTTGTAACTCACGCGCGAGCCCCTTTAGTGTACGTGAGATTTCAGATACTTCTTGTTGACGGTTTTCACCTGATTTTCCGCTACCTTGAATCAACTGCAAGTAATCAATTAGGATCATCCCAAGGCCATGTTCTTGTTTTAATCGACGGCATTTCGCACGAATCTCACTCACACGAATACCTGGTGTATCATCAATAAAAATCCCGGCATTTGAAAGACTTCCCATTGCCATCGTCAATTTTGCCCAGTCATCTGAATTTAATGAACCCGTACGTAGCCGCTGTGCATCGATATTTCCTTCCGCACAAAGCATACGCATAACAAGCTGATCAGAACCCATCTCTAAACTGAAAATCGCAACATTCTCATCTGTTTTCGTAGCTACGTTCTGTGCAATGTTTAACGCAAAAGCCGTTTTCCCTACTGATGGACGGGCTGCTACAATAATTAAATCATTACGCTGAAATCCCGCTGTCATTCGATCTAATTCAGTAAAACCAGTGGGGATACCTGTAATATCACCCTTTTGATTATGCAATAATTCAATTTTATCGTAAGCAGTTACGAGAACATCTTTAATGTTTTGGAAGGCTTTTGTATTAGTTTGCTGTGATACCTCTAATATCTTTTTTTCCGCCTCATTTAAAAGCGCCTCTACATCGTCTTCCCGTTCATAGCCATCTGACACAATGTGCGTTGCCGTTCGAATCAAACGACGCAAAAGTGATTTTTCTGCAATAATGCGTGCATAGTACTCTACGTTAGCAGCTGTCGGAACAGCTTCTGCTAATTCTGCTAAATAAGAAACACCGCCAACTTCCTCTAATAGCCCTTGGTCAGCAAGTGATGCTGTTGCCGTAACTAAGTCAATTGGTTCTCCTTTATCAGATAGTTCAAGCATAATTTGAAAAATCTTCTGGTGTGCCGTTCGATAGAAAGCCTCAGGCAGCAGCATTTCTGAAGCTGAAGTTAACGCTTCTTGATCGAGAAAAATAGCCCCTAAAACAGCCTGTTCAGCCTCTATATTATGCGGAGGGGTACGATCAGCAAATACGTCACTCATACGCAATCCTCCTTGCCTAAACTATTTTTATTGTTCACTAACATGAACTTTTACTGTCGCTGTTACTTGTGGATGTAATTTCACAAGTACATTTGTATATCCTAGTGCGCGAATTGCATCATCCATTTCAAATTTACGTTTATCAAGCTTAATGCTGTGTGCTTTTTGCATTGCATCTACAATTTGTTTACTTGTAATGGAACCAAATAAACGACCGCCTTCACCTGATTTCGCTTTAATTTCTACTGTTAGCTTTTCTAAAGTCTCTTTTAACTTTTTAGCATTTTCAAGCTCAGCAGCTGCATCTTTTTCTTCTTTACGTTTTTGCGCATCTAATATTTTCATACTGCCGCTTGTTGCTTCCGCAGCTAATCCTTGTTTTAATAAGAAGTTATTTGCATAACCATCCGGTACGTTTTTTACTTCTCCTTTTTTCCCTTTACCTTTTACGTCTTTTAGAAAAATTACTTTCATGATTGTGTGCCTCCCTGTAAATAATCCTCAATAACAAATTGAAGTTTTTCTTCTGCTTCATCTACGGTTACATTTTTCATTTGTGTGGCAGCATTCGTCAAATGCCCGCCACCTCCTAAGTTTTCCATAATTAGCTGCACATTCACTTCTCCTAAAGAACGACCACTAATTCCGATGAAGCTTTCCCCACGTTTTGCAATGACAAAAGAAGCAATTACTCCTGTCATAGTCAGCAACGTATCAGCTGATTGTGCAATTAATACTTGATCGTAATATTCATCACCATTTACTTTGGCGATTGCAATTCCTTTTTTATAAATGTAAGCATTTTGAATTGTTTTTGCAACTTGTAAATAATGTTCCATATCTTCTTTTAACAGTTCCTGTACAAGAACTGTATCCGCCCCATGCGAGCGTAGATAGGAAGCTGCATCAAATGTACGAGCACCCGTCCGGAACGTAAAACTCTTCGTATCCACAATAATACCAGCCAGCAAAGCAGTGGCTTCTAGCATTGTCATTTTTAAACGTTTTGGCTGGTATTCAAGGAGCTCTGTTACTAATTCTGCTGTTGAAGACGCATATGGCTCCATATACACAAGAAGAGGATCCTCAACAAACTCCTCACCCCGGCGATGATGGTCAATGACAACTACATTTTCAATCTTATGTAGAAGCTTCTCTTCCATCACCATCGAAGGCTTATGCGTATCTACCACGACGAGCAATGAATCGTCATTTGCAAATTCCATAGCCTGTTCTGGTGTAATAAAGTGAGACCATAAATCATCATTCCGCTTCACTTTATCCATTAAACGTTTAATTCCTTTATCGGAGTCATTCTCATCTAACACAATGTATCCTTCACGCTCATTTAGCTGCGCTACCTTTAAAATACCAATTGCCGCTCCAATAGCGTCCATATCAGGAGCACGGTGACCCATTATAATGACATTACTGCTCTCTAATACTAAATCTTTTAAAGCGTGGGATATGACGCGTGCACGTACACGTGTGCGTTTTTCAACAGGGTTCGTCTTACCACCGTAAAATTTCACTTTGCCAGTCGCCTGTTTGATCGCAACCTGGTCTCCACCTCTTCCTAATGCAAGATCTAAGCCAGACTGCGCCATCGCTCCAAGTTCCGATAAAGATAAATCACCCGATCCAACACCAACACTTAATGTAAGTGAAATGTTTCGTTTTGATGTTTCTTCACGCACTTGGTCTAAAATATCAAACTTACTTTTCTCCATTTGTGCTAAAATACTTTCATTTAACACAGCGAAAAAACGTTCAGACGAGGCGCGTTTTAAATATGCACCATACTTTAAAGCCCATTCATTTAAACGAGATGTAACAAGACTCGTTATATTGGTACGCAATTGATCATCTAGTCCTTGTGTCACTTCATCATAGTTATCCAAATAAATAACTGCCAACACTGTTCGTTGATCCTCATACATTTTTTCAATTTCAGTTTGTTCTGTTACATCGAAGAAATAAATCAGCTTTTCTTCTTTCCTTACAAACACACGAAATTTACGATTATTTAAAGAGACGATATCGTCCGCTGTTTCCCCTTTACTAAAGAGAAGGAGCGTTTCTGACACATCGTACAAATGCCAACCAGCCAAAGAATGCTGTCCTAAACAGGAAGACAAATAAGGATTTGCCCAGTCGATTCCATAATCCTTATTGTATAACAAAATACCAATTGGCATTTGATTAAACGCTTCGTTACTCACTTTCTTTACTCTTGTAATCATATCCGTTGTATACTTTTCGAAACTCCTTTGAAACGCAATCTCGAATCTAATAACGAAAAAGAGGACAATACAAAAAATAAAAAAAGCGGTCATCCCCATAATCCAGTGAAAATAACCGAGAATGGTAATGAGCACAAACACAAAAAATGCCAATACATAAACAGGATATAAAAACCGCTGTTTCTTATAAAATTCAGGCATGTATCCAACTCCTATAAAGTAAAACTTCCATAAATGATTGAACCCTCGATTCCTGCCAATGGCTAGTTGAACGAATTAAGCTCTTCCAAGTAGCGATTTTCCAAGTCCTCTTTTTTACTATGATACAAGGACCTTACTACAAGTTAGAGCGACCATAAAAAGCTGATATACTTGTCTTCCGTTCCTACTTATTTTGATTGTATTTTAGAACGCAATGCAAAGCCTAAATCAATTATACCTAAGATTATCACAAGAGGAAACAGCATAGGAACAAACATCCCTATAACAAAGATGAAAATGGGAATAGCTTTCGTATATCCTTTCACATGCGTAAAGAAGGAAATAAACGAAAACCCTTGAAAGAACAGCAATAATGAAAAAATTGCATATAAATTAGAGAATGCCATATTTGCATATGAGTCTGATTCTACTTTCATAAATGTCGAAAGTAAAATAAACAAAACGTAATACCAAACAATGCTTTTTGGTAATTGCATATCTCGAAATTGAGGCCATGGCTGCACCTTGCATTTTAATCTTCTTAAAACATTCCCTGCCATTAAAACTGTAATCCAGGAATAAATGAAAGAAACCATTACAAGTAAACTCGGCAAAAGGATTCGAAGTGTATCACCCAGTTGTTCAAACATTTCTTTTTGTTCCGGATTTACCGGCGCACCTACCACCTTCATCATTTTTTCACTTTGCTCCATTGCTTGTCTGAACGTATCTTGCATTTGTTTAATGAAATCTATGTTGAAGAATTTTACACTTACAACATAAATTAATACAAAATTAATAAGATATACAAGTGTCCCTACTAATAATATTCCCGCCGGACTTTTTTGCTTTTTATACATATATCCTAAAGAAATACCAATTATGCCAGACATAAATGTATTTACAATACTGAGTGGTGAACTAACGATAACCGTAACTAACAGGGCTGCCCCAAAAAGCATACAAGCGCTACGAAATGGGTATCTTATCATAAAAATAAGAAATGGTATTGGAAGTGCAAACATGACAACAGTACCAACAATAGGTATATACCGAGACACTAATAATAAAACTGCGTATATAGCTAATAAAACTGCGCCATCTGTAATAAGTCGTGTCTGTTTCATCTTTTAACCTCTCTCTCAAAAAGAAAAGCATAGCAAAATGCACAGTAGAGTCTCACTCTACTGTGCATTTCATACGCTATTATTCACCAACATATGGTAAAAGTGCCATTTGACGAGCACGTTTAATTGCAACTGTTAATTTACGTTGATATTTCGCGCTAGTTCCTGTTACACGACGAGGTAAAATTTTACCACGTTCAGAAACAAAGCGTTTTAGTAAATCTACATCTTTATAGTCGATGCGAGTGATACCGTTAGATGTGAAGAAACACACCTTACGGCGTTTCGCACGTCCACCTTTGCGTCCTCCTGCCATGTTCATTTCCCTCCATTCTGTTTTAAAATAACCGATCTACACCATTAAAATGGTAAATCGTCGTCCGAAATATCGATCGGTTGACCTACATTTGAAAATGGATCGTCATTCTTCGTAAATCCAGAGTTACCTGAGTTACCCGGATTACCAGATTGACCACCAAATGGGTTAGAGCCTTGATTTCCGTAACCAGCTCCTGAGGGCTGCTGATTGAATGAACCGCGTTGCTCACCACCGCTATTACGCGGCTCTAAAAACTGTACGTTCTCCGCAAGAACTTCTGTTACATATACACGTTTACCATCTTGTCCATCGTAATTACGAGTTTGAAGACGTCCATCTACGCCCGCTAAACTACCCTTTTTCAAATAATTCGCCACGTTTTCTGCTTGTTTACGCCATATTACACAGTTAATAAAGTCAGCTTCACGCTCACCTTGCTGATTCGTAAATGCGCGATTCACAGCTAACGTGAAAGTAGCTACTGCAACACCATTTGGCGTGTAACGTAAGTCAGGGTCCTTAGTTAAACGACCAACGAGTATAACACGATTCATCAATCGAACCACTCTCCCTATATATCATAATTATTATTCTTCGATTTTAACAACGATATGACGAATGATATCTTCACTGATCTTCGCTAAACGATCGAATTCTTTAACCGCTTCTGCGTTAGAATTTACGTTTACGATCATGTAGAAACCATCACGTAAGTCGTTGATTTCGTAAGCTAAACGACGCTTACCCCAGTCTTTCGTGTTAATGATTTCTGCACCGTTTTCAGTTAAAACTCCTGCAAAACGTTCAACTAAAGCTTTTTGAGCTTCTTCCTCCATGTTTGGACGGACGATGTACATAATTTCGTACTTTTTCATTACACTTTCACCTCCTTTTGGTCTAAACGGCCCATATTGGGCAAGGAGCAATTAATTATAGTAATTACTCACGAGTTTAGATTATATCATAGTAGGTTAGATGAAGCAACTCACTAATATATAAAAAACCCGGCAAACATATTATATATTTGCCAAGTTAATATTCATATCTTTCCTAGGAAAGATAAAATTACACGTTAAAGCGGAAGTGCATAACATCTCCGTCTTTTACAATATATTCTTTTCCTTCTAGGCGTACTTTCCCAGCTTCTTTAGCAGCTGTCATAGAGCCGTTCTCCATTAAATCATTGAATGAAACAGTTTCAGCACGAATAAATCCACGCTCGAAGTCTGTGTGAATAACACCTGCACATTGCGGTGCTTTCATGCCTTGCTTAAATGTCCATGCGCGTACTTCTTGTACACCCGCTGTGAAATAAGTAGCAAGACCTAATAAATCGTATGCAGCACGAATTAACTGATCTAAACCTGACTCTTCAATACCTAATTCTTCAAGAAATACTTTTTTCTCTTCGTCATCTAGCTCAGCAATTTCTGATTCGATTTTTGCACATACAACAATTACTTGTGAATTTTCTTTTGCAGCAAATTCTTTTACGATTTTTACGTATTCGTTTTCAGATGGATCCATGATGTCATCTTCACTAACGTTTGCCACATAAAGCATTTCTTTCGTTGTAAGTAAATGAAGACCTTTTACAAGTTTCATCTGCTCATCTGTAAACTCAACTGTACGAGCTGGCTTTCCTTCTTCAAACGCTTCTTTTAAACGAACTAAAATTTCATGCTCATATACTGCTTCTTTATCTTTTTGTCTCGCTAATTTTGCTACACGATCGATACGTTTATCAACAGATTCTAAATCCGCTAAGATTAATTCTAAATTAATCGTTTCAATATCATCAATTGGATCTACTTTTCCTGAAACATGTGTAATATTTTCATCTTCAAAGCAGCGAACTACTTGGCAAATTGCATCTACTTGGCGAATATGAGATAAGAACTTATTTCCTAATCCTTCACCTTTACTTGCACCTTTTACGATACCTGCAATATCAGTAAATTCAAATACAGTTGGAACGGTTTTCTTAGGTTCAACAAGTTCCGTTAATTTATCTAAGCGATCATCTGGTACTTCTACAATCCCTACGTTCGGATCGATTGTACAGAATGGATAATTTGCAGATTCTGCTCCCGCTTGTGTAATTGCATTAAATAATGTCGATTTACCTACGTTTGGTAAGCCAACAATCCCAGCCGTTAATCCCATATTTTTCACTCCTATGTCTCAATCTTCCATCATTATAGATAGTAACGAATAAAATGACAAGTTCCCTACAGGTCCAAAAAAATAACAGCTGCGAGGCGCAGCTGTTATTTTCTTCTTTATTCTTCGTGCTTTACAAGCACTTTTTTTACCTTACGATCAAACTCTCTTCGAGGAATCATTACCGAATGATCACATCCCTCGCACTTAATGCGGATATCCATTCCCATACGAATAATTTTCCAGCGATTTTCACCACATGGATGGGCTTTCTTCATTTCCACAACATCGTACAAGTTATATTGCTTTTGTTCCACTCTCTAAACTCCCCCCTCGGTATTAATTTGCTTTTTGATTAACCATCTCTTTACGATTATATAAAACCATATGTGGATATGGAATCTCAATGCCGTGTAAATCAAGGCGATTTTTAATTTCTTTACGAAGCGCTCTAGCGATAGGTGCATGCTGCATCGGTTCTACTTCAGCAATTACACGGAGCACAACTTCAGATGCACCAAGTGTTTGAACACCTAATAATTGTGGCGTTTCTACCATTTTCTCATATTTTGCTGGTAACTCTTCTAATAACTCTTCAATTATTCGTTCTGCACGTACAATATCACTATCATAGGAAATCGATACATCAACAAACGCAACACTATTACTAACGGAAAAGTTTGTTACTTGTATAATACTTCCGTTAGGTAAAATATGAATTTCCCCTGTCCAGCTTTTCATCTTAGTTGTACGCAATCCAATTTCTAACACAACACCTTCAAATTGTCCAATGCGCACATAATCGCCTACTGAAAATTGATCTTCTAACAAAATAAACAATCCTGTAATAACATCTTTCACTAAACTTTGTGCACCAAAACCGATTGCTAAACCAATTACCCCAGCACCGGCTAATAAACCTCCTGCATTGATGCCAAATACCCCTAAAATCGCAATTAGCATAATAAAAATAACAACGTATGCTACAATATTTTCAAGTAATTTCGCTACCGTAACTGTACGACGCTCTGAGATTTGAATCGGTGAGCGACTTCCCATGCGAAATGCATTTCTAACAATCGCTCTAGCAAGACGAACTACTATTGCACCAAGTACTAAAATAATTAATATTTTTAGTGTCGCCATTCCTATATGAGTCCAATTTATAGCATCAAACCATTTCGTCAATACATCCATATGCTTCTACCTCGCCAACTAAAATTTCTTTTTTTATTCCTTATTTATTGTATCAGAAGTTTTCCCTATTTCTGAACAATTTTTTATTACAGTATTTTTACTGACTCACTTTAATTGAGGTATAAAATGGTAGCTATATATATATACTAGTACTATTATTTCTTGTTTTATAATCAGCTTACAACAATAACGAACTTATAATTTTCCATACTAATTTTTCTTTAACTACCTATAATTAATATCCCAATTAGTGAAGCTTTATAAAATAAATTCTACAACCAAAAAACTTTTACAGTGAATCGTAAAATTTATCAAAAGGATGGATGCTTCATGAATATCGGAAGTTTTCGCTTACCTTTTTTTGAAAAAGAATCGCAAAATGTCATGCACCACGACTCAGAAGCCGCCGAGACAATTGGTAATTTCTTACTCTCGCATATACCTATCCAACAAACTACACCTCTCATTCTAATCTGCATCGGAACAGATCGTTCTACCGGTGATGCACTTGGACCATTAGTCGGGTCTAAATTAGAACAAATGGACATTCAAAACTTCCATATATTCGGCACACTCGACGAACCTATCCATGCATTAAATCTCGAAGATAATATTCAGAATATAAAATCTTCTTTTCCAGATTCCTTTATTGTCGCAATTGATGCCTGTCTTGGAAAATCCCAAAATATCGGTTCAATTACCGTTGGTGAAGGGCCTAGTAAACCTGGAGCAGCAATGAACAAAAAATTACCTGCCATTGGTCAAATGCACATACATGGCATCGTTAACTTAAACGGTTTTATGGAGTTTTTTGTTTTACAAAATACTCGCTTAAATCTTGTTATGAAAATGGCAGACGTTATTGCACAAAGCATAAAAGAAACGGATCAAAAATTATCTGTACTGAAAAAAGCAAACCATCTATAAAAAAGATGGTTTGCTTTTTAATGTTTATCTGATAACAGTTCTAAAATGCGATTTAAATCTTCTTTATTGAAAAATTCTATTTCAATTTTTCCTTTTTCTTTCTTTGTTTCTTTAATTTTTACGCCTGTCCCAAATTTCTCTCTTAACAATGTTTCTCGCTCTTCAAAAAATATATTTCGTTTCTGTTTTGCTTTCTTTGTTTCACGTGAAACACGTTGATTCATCTGTTGAACAATTTGCTCTAGCTGTCTGACGTTCAAACCTTCTTTTTCAATACGCTTTAATAAATTGTTCAACTGCTCTTTATCTTTTACTGCAAGCAATGTCCTTCCATGCGCCATCGATAGTTTTCCTTTTTCAATCATTTCTTGTACGAATGAAGGGAGTGTAAGTAACCGAATATGATTTGCAATGTGTGGTCTACTTTTGCCAAGGCGCTTTGCTAATTGCTCTTGTGTTATTTTCAACTCATCCATTAACATTTGATAAGCTACCGCTTCTTCCATGGAGTTTAAATCTTCCCGTTGCAAATTCTCTAACAAAGCGAATTCCATCATTTGTTGATCATTCAATGCCCGAACAACGGCTGGAACCTTTTCAAAACTCGCCTCTTTTGCAGCACGATATCTTCGTTCTCCAGCAACAATTTCATATCCTTTAATACTTTTCCTTACAATCAGTGGCTGTAAAATACCGTGTTCCTTAATGGATGCTGCCAATTCTTGAATTGCTTCTCTTTGAAAGGTTTTTCGCGGTTGGTATGGGTTCGGACGTAATTCATTTACTGCAATTTCTTGAATTGTTTCTTCCTCTTTCACATCTAAATCTGGAAAGAACGCATTAATTCCTCTTCCTAAGCCTTTAGCCACCTGCAATCACTTCCTCTGCTAAATCTATATATACTTCAGCTCCCCTTGATTTGGCATCATACTGCATAATTGGTTTCCCATGGCTTGGTGCTTCACTAAGACGGACATTACGCGGAATAATTGAACGATATACTTTATCTCGGAAATATTTTTTCACTTCATCTATGACCTGAATCCCTAAATTTGTGCGTGCATCTAACATTGTTAACAAAACGCCTTGAATTGCTAAATTTTTATTTAAATGTTTTTGTACAAGTCGAACTGTATTGAGTAGTTGACTTAATCCCTCTAGTGCGTAATATTCACACTGAACAGGAATAATAACAGAATCTGCTGCTGTTAATGCATTAATTGTTAACAAGCCTAAAGATGGGGGACAATCAATAATAATATAATCATACTCATTACGAATTGGTTGCAAGGCCCTTTGTAGACGAACTTCCCGGGAAATTGTTGGTACAAGTTCAATTTCAGCACCTGCCAATTGAATTGTAGCAGGTAGGACATCTAAGTTTTCTGTTGCTGTTTTCTGTATAATTGCCTGAACTTCCGCATCCTCTACAAGAACATTATAAATACATTGATTTAACTCGGATTTTTCGATTCCTACGCCTGTCGTCGCATTTCCTTGAGCATCAATATCAACAAGAAGTACTTTCTTCCCTACCTGTGCCAAGCCGGCCCCTAAATTAACGGATGTTGTCGTTTTTCCAACACCGCCTTTTTGATTAGCAATAGCAATGATTTTTCCCATGATGTCACCTACTTTCAACCTTTCTATCTTATTCTACAAATAATTATGTTTATTGTAACATGAAATAACCTTTTTCTTTTGCATCCTTATTAAACTTCAAAATTTATTACAAAACTCCTTCTTCAATCAAAAGAAAAATATAGAAAAAAGACCTCCCCCAAAGGGTGAGATCTCTATCACATATTGATTACTTCTTTTTAGGAATTTTAATTGTGATCTGGTAATACTCATCAAATTCTTCTTCCTCAGAATTCACATTTAGACCACTGTTTGTAACCATTTGTAATGATTGTCTAATCGTATTCATTGCAATTCGCGTATCGCGACTTACTGCTTTTTGCTTAGCCTTTCGTTTTGGCTTCACTTCTTCCAACAGCTTTGCGATACGTTCTTCTGTCTGCTTTACATTTAATTGCTTTTCTACAATTTCTTGTAAAACTTTTAGCTGCAATTCTTCATTTTTTAAAGGAATAAGGGCACGGGCATGACGTTCTGTAATACTCTTGTCTAATAACGCTCGTTTAATTTCTTCGGGCAACTTTAATAACCGCAATTTATTTGCAATTGTCGATTGTCCTTTTCCGAGTCGCTGCGCTAATGCTTCTTGCGTTAAATTATGTAACTCAATTAGTTTTTGATAAGCAACAGCCTCTTCAATTGCCGTTAACTCCTCACGTTGCAAGTTCTCAATTAAGGCAACAGAAGCTGTTTCCGTATCATTTAAGTTTTTAATAATTGCCGGGACCTTTTCCCATCCTAATTTCGTTGCAGCACGAAAACGTCTTTCCCCGGCAATAATTTCATACTTATCTTCCTCATATTGCCTCACAACAATTGGTTGAATAAGTCCATGCGTACGAATAGTCAAAGCGAGTTCTTCAATACGAGCATCATCGAAAACTGTACGTGGCTGATAACGATTCGGAATGATGTTTGCTATTGGAACTTGTTGTATTTCTTCATTTATTTTTTCATTTATTTCTTCATGGCTTTCGTCTTGTAATTCCAATTCGCTCTCTTTATCTCCAAAGCCAAATAAACGAGAAAACGTATTTTTCATACATATTCCACCACCTTTGGGCCTATTGAATGTTCTACACAAAAATGTTTCCCAAGAAACATTTACGTTTCCATTTATATAATTTCATCTTACGTCTAATAAGATTTATTTTTCAATAGGTAATTTATTGGGTGTCCCTGGCTTACGCGGATATTTCTTTGGTGTTTTTCTCTTTTTCTCGATAGATAAGATATTACGTTCACTTTCTTCAAATGGTAATTGGAACGTATAAATCCCTTTTAACTCGCCACCAAGCACTTGCAAAGCATGCTTACCTTTTTCAATTTCTTCTTGAGCAGCTGCGCCCTTCATGGCAATAAATGTCCCACCGACCTTCACAAGAGGTAAACATAATTCGCTCAGTACAGAGAGACGAGCCACTGCACGTGCCATTACAATATCAAAAGATTCACGTACTTCTTCTTTTTTTCCAAACGTTTCAGCACGATCATGACAGAATGCTACATCTTTTAGCTCTAACTTTGCAGCTAAGTGATTTAAAAAGTTGATACGTTTTTGCAGTGAATCAACAATTGTTATTTTCAAATGTGGAAAACAAATTTTCAAAGGAATACTCGGAAACCCTGCACCTGCACCAACATCACAAATAGAAAACGGCTTTGAAAAATCATAATAAAAAGCAGCTGTAATTGAGTCGAAAAAGTGTTTTAAATACACTTCTTCTTTCTCTGTAATAGCTGTTAAATTCATTTTTTCATTCCATTCCACCAATGTTTCAAAGTAAATTTCGAATTGCTCTAATTGCCGAGGAGAAAGGTCAATTCCTCTTTCTCCTAGCATAGATTGAAATTGTTCTATGTTCATCTTGCCATATCCCCTAACTATTTATTGGTTCGATACTCGCGCAATTTTTCCTTGTTCTAAATACACAAGTAAGATGGAAATATCAGCTGGGTTTACCCCGGAAATACGGGATGCTTGCCCCATGGACAGAGGACGAACATCTTTTAATTTTTGTCTCGCTTCAGAAGCGATTCCAGAAATTGCATCATAATCAATATTAACTGGAATCTTTTTATTCTCCATTCGCTTCATTCGATCCACTTGTTGTAAAGATTTTTCGATATATCCTTCATACTTAATTTGAATTTCAACTTGCTCTGCGATTTCATCATTGATTTCCACTTCACTTGGCGCAAGAAGACGAATATGCTCATACGTCACTTCCGTACGACGTAGTAAATCACTTGCTCGTATACCGTCTTTTAATTCACTTCCACCAATGCTACGAATTAATTCCTGTACTTCAGGACGCGGTTTAATAATAATGCTCTCTAAACGTGCCTTTTCTGTCTCAATCGTTCCTTTTTTCACTGTAAAACGTCCATAGCGTTCTTCAGGAATTAAGCCGATCTCATGACCAATTTCCGTCAGGCGAAGATCCGCATTATCATGACGTAGCAATAAACGATATTCAGCACGAGATGTTAAGAGACGATATGGTTCATTTGTCCCTTTTGTAACAAGATCATCAATTAAAACGCCAATATAAGCATCCGAACGATTTAAAATAACCTCTTTTTTCCCTAAAGAACGACATGCTGCATTAATTCCAGCCATAATTCCTTGACCTGCTGCTTCTTCATAGCCAGATGTACCGTTAATTTGACCTGCTGTATATAAATTTTGTATTTTCTTCGTCTCGAGTGTTGGCCAAAGTTGGGTTGGTACAATTGCATCGTATTCAATTGCATAACCTGTACGCATCATCTCCACATTTTCTAAACCAGGAATCGTTCTTAACATTTCGCGTTGTACATCTTCCGGTAAACTTGTCGACAAACCTTGTACATATACTTCTTGCGTATTACGTCCTTCTGGTTCTAAGAAAATTTGGTGACGTGGTTTATCATTGAAACGTACCACTTTATCTTCGATTGAAGGACAATAACGTGGGCCTGTTCCTTTAATCATACCAGAATACATAGCCGAACGATGTAAATTTCTATCGATTAAACGATGTGTTTCTTCACTCGTATATGTGAGCCAACATGGAATTTGATCCATGATAAATTTTGTTGTTTCAAAAGAAAAAGCACGAGGTTTCTCATCACCTGGTTGAATTTCTGTTTTGCTATAATCAATCGTATTGCTATTTACACGAGGAGGCGTACCTGTTTTAAATCGAACAAGATCAAAACCTAGTTCTTCTAAATGCTCAGATAATGTGATAGAAGGTTGTTGGTTATTTGGACCACTTGAGTATTTTAGATCCCCCATAATAATTTCACCGCGTAAAAACGTACCCGTTGTAATAACAACCGTTTTCGCTGTATATTCAGCACCTGCTTGTGTAATTACACCTTTACATACATTGTCCTCTACAATTAGACGTTCTACCATACCTTGACTCAATGTTAAATTGGGTGTTTCTTCAATTGTTTTTTTCAATTCATGTTGATAGGAAAATTTATCTGCTTGTGCGCGAAGGGCACGTACGGCTGGTCCTTTTCCCGTATTTAACATACGCATTTGAATATGAGTTTTATCGATATTACGTCCCATTTCGCCGCCTAATGCGTCAATTTCACGAACAACAATCCCTTTTGCAGGTCCACCAACAGAAGGGTTACATGGCATAAAAGCCACCATATCTAAATTAATTGTTAACATTAATGTTTTTGAACCCATACGTGCTGCTGCAAGACCAGCTTCACATCCTGCATGACCTGCACCGATTACTATGACATCGTAAGAACCGGCATTGTATCCCATTATTTATTCCTCCTAAGATCATCTATCCTTTTAAAACGTGTATATTTTACTTTCCTAAGCAGAATTGAGAAAATAATTGGTCGATTAAACTTTCATGGACAGTGTCCCCAGTAATCTCACCAAGTATTTCCCACGTCCTTGTTATGTCAATTTGAACCATATCGATTGGAACACCACTCTCAATTGCCTCAATTGCATCTCCAATTGTCTTTTCTGCTTGCGTTAATAAACCGATATGCCTTGCATTAGAAACATACGTTATATCTGCCGACTCAATTGCCCCTTCAAAGAAGAGGTCTGCAATAGCAGTTTCTAGCTCATCTATACCTTTTTCTTCAATTAGGGAAGTTGTAATTATACGACTTGAACCCGCTAGCTGTGTAACGCGTTCCATGTTAATGTGCTGTGGTAAATCTGTTTTATTTACAATGACAATAAAATCTTTTCCTTGTACAGCACGGAATAACTCCTCATCTTCGTCTGTTAATATTTCACCATAGTTCACAACGATTAAAACTAAATCAGCCTGCTCCATCGTTTCCTTTGAGCGCTCTACACCAATTCGCTCAACAATATCTTCCGTTTCACGAATTCCAGCTGTATCAATCAACTTAAGCGGTACACCACGTACATTAACATACTCTTCAATTACATCACGAGTCGTTCCTGCTATATCTGTTACAATCGCTTTTTTCTCTTGTACGAGACTGTTTAACAACGAAGACTTCCCTACATTTGGTCTTCCGATAATTGCCGTTGCAATACCTTCGCGTAAAATTTTCCCTTGCTTAGACGTTTCCAATATCTTTTTAATTTCGCTACGAACATGCGTAGCCTTTTCAATTAAAATATTGTGCGTCATCTCTTCTACATCATCGTATTCTGGATAATCTATATTCACTTCTACATGAGCTAATGTTTCTAAAATTTCTTGACGAAGACGGCCGATTAAATTAGATAATCGCCCTTCCATTTGATTAATTGCCACGTTCATTGCCCGGTCCGTTTTTGCACGAATTAAATCCATCACAGCTTCTGCTTGAGACAAGTCAATGCGTCCATTTAAAAATGCACGCTTTGTAAATTCTCCTGGCTCTGCTAAACGAGCTCCTTGAGCCAAAATAAGTTGTAATACTTTATTTACAGAAACAAGACCACCATGACAGTTTATTTCTACTACGTCTTCACGCGTAAATGTCTTTGGCGCCCGCATAACGGACACCATTACTTCTTCGATAATTTTATCCGTATCTAAATCAACAATATGACCATAGTGGATCGTATGAGAAGAAACTTTCGTCAGATCTTTCCCTTTAAAAATGCGATTGACCTGCTCAACCGCATTCTCTCCACTTACTCGAACAATGGCAATTGCTCCTTCCCCAAGTGCCGTGGAAATTGCAGCAATTGTATCAAAATCCATGTCCTTTCACCTCACTTGTTTATTTCTCTCTATTTCAACATGATTTTTTCCTTCACTAAACTATTAGGATACCATAATGAACCTATCTGCAAAAGAATAATAACTCATTTTATTATGTCCTCATGTGAAAACCACTAAACTTATTCACAGTGGATAAGTTTAGTGGTTTTTAGTTATCCACATTTCATTTTTCTTTTTCAAAAAAAAACCGGTACTCAAATGAGCAACCGGTTTATTTGGAAGATATTACAACATGTCGATGTGGCTCTTTACCTTCAGAAGTTGTAATTACGTTCGGATGATTAGATAATGCTTGATGAATTATTTTTCGTTCAAAAGAAGGCATAGGTTCTAGTACAATATTTTTCTTTGTAGCCATCACTTGTTTTGCTAATCGATAAGAAAGTGATTCTAACGTATCTTTTCTTTTATTACGATAGTTTTCAGCATCAATTGTCACGCCAATATATTGCTTTGTACTACGATTCGCAACAAGTTTTGTTAAATATTGTAAAGAATTTAATGTATGACCTCTTTTTCCAATTAATACGCCAACATCATTCCCAGAAAGTGTGAATTTGATTTCTCGGCCTTTTACTTCTTTCGTAATCATCACATCCACGCCCATTTCCTGAACAACACTCTGTAAGTACTGCTCGGCTTCTTGGATAGGATCTTTTTTCAATACAACTTCTACGATAGCAGGACGGCTTCCTAGAAACCCTAGAAACCCTCTCTTACCCTCATCAACAATTTTCACATCTACTTGATCTCTTAAGACTTCTAGTTGTGTTAATGCTTCTTGTACTGCCTTCTCGACTGTTTGTCCTTTAGCAGTAATTATACTCACTTGCTTGATCCTCCAGCCTTACTAGCCTTAATTTCAGGCCCTTTGATCATATACATTTGAGCAATACCAAAAATATTACCGACTACCCAATATAGGGATAATGCTGCTGGGAAGTTAATTGCAAAGATTAAAATCATAATCGGCATAAGCCAAATCATCATTGCCATTTGCGGATTTTGTCCAGCAGTACCTGCCATTGCAAGTTTTTGCTGAATAAATGTTGTGATTGCCGCAACCACTGGAAGGATATAGTACGGATCTGCCTGTCCTAAATCAAACCATAAGAATGTATGTTTACTAATCTCTTCCGTTCTCATAATCGCATGATAAAATGCGAATAAAATCGGCATTTGAACAAAGATTGGTAAACAACCTGCTAATGGATTTACACCGTGCGTTTTATACAACTGCATCATTTCTTGTTGTAACTTTTGCTGCGTCGCTTGGTCTTTAGAACTATATTTCTCTTTCAGCTTCGCCATTTCTGGTTGTAACGCTTGCATTGCTTTTGTACTCTTCGTTTGTTTAATCATTAGTGGTAATAATGCAAAACGAATAATAAGAGTTGTAACAACAATCGCTAAACCATAATTACTACCAAATAAGTTTGCAAAATACGTGATTAACTGAGAAAGCGGGTATACGAAATATTCATTCCAAATTCCCGTACTTTTCGGCGTAATCGGCTGATTCGTTTCAGTACAGCCAGTAGCGATTGCCATTAAAGCAACAACCATGACTAGTAAGCCTATCTTTTTTTTCACAGCCTGCTCCTCCTTGTTTCGGTATGTATATAGTGTAATTCATTTCCCTTTTACCGTGCTACTTGTTTGTTATTTTAACACCTGAGCGCTTTAGGGCATGAATTAAGCTTTTCTTCAATAGTTCATATGTCATATCTGCACAAGGCTTTCTTGCTATTATAACAAAATCTTTTCCAAAATCTATTTCATCGTTTAATTCTGTAATCGCTTGGCGAATCATACGCTTGATTCGATTACGTACCACTGCATTCCCTAACTTTTTACTAACAGAAAGACCGATTCGAAAATATGGTTGTTTTGCTTTTTCAAGCTGATACACAACAAACTGCCGATTTGCATTCGATTTTCCATTTTGAAAAACAGCCTGAAACTCATCATTCTTTTTTATACGGTTCTTTTTCTTCATATCAATTGACACTCCTGTATTTCATCAGCGGAAATTCATTATTACTAGAAAAAAAGACCACTGAACGATCAGTGGTCTACGCAGATAATACTTTTCTTCCTTTACGACGACGAGCTGCTAGCACTTTACGTCCGTTCGCTGTGCTCATACGGCTGCGGAAACCATGTACTTTGCTGCGCTTACGTTTATTTGGTTGGTAAGTTCTTTTCATTATATGACACCTCCCTGAGGAATATCTGTTAAAGACAGTCTAATAAATTATAGTTAATTACCTAGGAAAATGTCAATGGTTCTCAAAATTTTCATCAAATATTCATTTTGAACCTATTCACACTTTTTTTCACAACCACTTCATTTCATTGTGGATAATATATTTTCTGCGTTTTTATATCCACAAATTATTTTTTCACTTTTACACAGTATATCGTATTGTGGACAAGTTTATTCCACAAGGTATTGATTTTGTGGATAACTTTTTGAAATACATTGCTATCGCTACCTTTTTTTGATATTATAGTTGTGTTTTCACCTTGAACAAGTTTTCCACATTACTATTTTATCCACAAATTGTGCATAACATGTGGACAGATATAATCACATGTGGGTAAATAGTTGTCCACATATGTGTTTTTTGTCGAAAATCCTATCTCGTATACAGACGACGTTTTTAGGTTTTAAAATACGTTTCGTATAAATATACAATGTTATTTTTTTGGGTTGTACATTTGTTGCACAACCTTATTCTTCTACCATCTTTGTAAAGGAGGGACACCT